>CAZULM010000060.1:0-36431 GCA_964621185.1 uncultured Saprospiraceae bacterium
GCAGTATTTTTGAATGAAAAATTCTTGCCATTATGCCCAATTCCGATTATGATTGTGTAATCCACAAAACCAAAAGTGCATAAAAATTTGCACTTTTTGGCCGAATTTTCCCGGCAAAAGTGCAAATTATCAGGGACTTTAAAAGCGGTTTAAAGCCCCTGAGAATCGCGTAGAAAAATCCTTCACAACTTTGGTCAGAAATTTCGCACTAAAACCTCTATCGTTCGTTGGAAATTAATCTGCATATTTAACCACGAGATACTGGTATTTGTACGTGGTAGAAGTAGAAATCCTGGCAGCAAGGCCGGCCCCTCCGGCCTGAACGAACGACGACAATCCAACTGATGTAGCATACCCCAAGTAAGCGTTAATTGAATCGCCTTGACCGTCCGACGGGTGAAAAATGACCGCATATTTGGCTGTCCCAGTAAATGCGGTTCCGAACGTTAGCGTTCCAAAATTAGTACAGGTAATGGTACCCGTTCCTGAATTTATTGTGATCTCTCCAGCAACATCTGTCCCTGAAATAGATGCACTAGAACCAGTTCCCCATCCTGATGCGATGGTAAATGATGGTGCCGTCGCACCTATCATGTTAAACACGGTTTGTGCTTGACGCGGTGTCAAATCTTCGGGCACACCTGTGCCCGACGTGACCCGTCCCTTGAAGGTTTTCGTGGCCATATTGGCCATATCTGCATTGGCCACCGTGCCGTCGAGTATCTTGGCGGAGGTCACGGCATTGTTCGCAATAGTGGCAGCGAACGACCCGGTGCCGGAACCAGTGACATCGCCCGTGAGCGTGATCGTCTGGTCACCAGTATTTGTTCCAGCCAGGTTGAGCATCGTTTTGGCTTGTGCCACCGTAATGTCTATAGGGGCGGCTGATCCGCCAGTATTATTTGCCTTGAATGTGTTCCCTGACATGTTGGCCAGGTCTGCATTGGATACACTGCCATCCGCAATTTGAGTAGACCCAACAGCGTCATTAGCCAGCTTGGACGTTGTAACGGCCCCGGCAGCCAATTGAGTGGCGCCGATTCCAAGCGCGGCAACAAATAACGGCGTTCCGCTGGTGCCGTTTCCGCTCAAGGTGCTACCAGAGGTAGCAACCGTCTGCGATCCCCAATCGTCACCTCCGGTATTGTCGTTTGCCGCTTCCCAAGCCGAGCCATTCCATTTAAGCACTTGACCGCTCGACGCTCCGTTTTGGGCAAGATCGCCGACAAGGATCGTACCGTCGAGTATCTTGGCGGAGGTCACGGCGTTGTTCGCGATGGTGGCGGCGAACGACCCGGTGCCGGAACCAGTAACGTCGCCCGTGAGCGTGATCGTCTGGTCACCGCTGTTCGTCCCCGTGAGGTTTAACATCGTCTTTGCCTGGGATACCGTCAAGTCCTCAAGAACACCCGTGCCCGCCGTGGTTCGACCCTTGAAGGTCTGTGTGGCCATGTTAGCCATATCTGCATTGGCCACCGTGCCGTCGAGTATTTTGGCGGAGGTCACGGCATTGTTCGCGATGGTGGCAGCGAACGACCCGGTGCCGGAACCAGTGACATCGCCCGTGAGCGTGATCGTCTGGTCACCAGTATTTGTTCCAGCCAGGTTGAGCATCGTTTTGGCTTGTGCCGCCGTAATGTCTATAGGGGCGGCTGATCCGCCAGTATTATTTGCCTTGAATGTATTCCCTGACATGTTAGCCAAGTCCGCATTGGATACGCTCCCATCCGCAATTTGCGTAGACCCAACAGCATCGTTAGCCAACTTGGACGTTGTAACAGCCCCAGCAGCCAATTGCGTTGTACCAATTCCAAGGGCGGCAACAAATAACGGCGTTCCGCTAGTGCCGTTGCCGCTCAATGTGCTGCCAGAAGTTGCGACCACTTGCGCACCCCAATTGTCACCACCCGTTGCATCTACTGCTGGAGCCCAAGCAGTGCCGTTCCATTTGATCACCTGCCCATTCGTGGCGGAAGACTGGTTCAGCTTGGCCATTGTAACCGCCGCATCTGCGATCTCGGCTGTGTTCACAGCGTTGTCGGCCAGCTCTGCGTTGCCGATGGCATTGTCGGCCATTTCGGTGTTGCCCACCACATTGGCCCCCAACTGCAGGTTGGAAACCGTGCCGCTCAGGTCGCCGCCGGCAGGATCGTCAGTCGCGGCCAGCGTTTGGTTTTTGTTCTGTATGGTCAGTGTCCTGGTCACACCGGTGCCTATGCTGGAAAGCTCAAAATTGGCCTTCTTGGTGTTATCGGTTTGATCCTGAACGGTGAACGCGTTGTCGTTTACCGTAAGCGTCGGGGTGTTGATCGTGGGGCTGGTAAGCGTTTTATTGGTAAGCGTCTGCGTCGCAGTGAGCGTCAGTACGTCCGATCCGATATCTATCGTCGGATTGCCGGCAGAACCGTCGCCGTTCGTCACTGCGATCCGATTGGTGGTTCCGGTGATGGCGCGCTTTGCGAATGCGTCTGCTCCCGTCTGGACAACAAGGCCTGCAGTCGAGTTCAGGCCGGCCAATGCCGTTAATGTCGCATCTGAAGCTTGCTTGCCGTCAAGGGCCGCTTGCAAATCCGTCTGATCGGCCAGGATCCCAGCGATCCCGCCCCAGGTTGCACCACCACCACCCGTTGCATCTACTGCTGGAGCCCAAGCAGTGCCGTTCCATTTGATCACCTGCCCATTCGTGGCGGAAGACTGGTTCAGCTTGGCCATTGTAACCGCCGCATCTGCGATCTCGGCTGTGTTCACAGCGTTGTCGGCCAGCTCTGCGTTGCCGATGGCATTGTCGGCCATCTTCACATTCGTAACAGCATTATCGGCCAATCCAAGAAGGCTTCCAGTAACACCCGTTCCTATCAGCGTCGCATCTGCTTGAACCACTTGAGCCCCCCATCCAGTCATGGACATTATGCGCCACCGACTGTTGATGTAAATCAAGATACAGCCACCCTGTGGCCTTAGAACGTAGTCTGCGCCAAACCCGAACCTGTTTGCGGCAGCTGACCCGGTATTCTCATCCTTCAGCGTTGCGCTGAAAGATGAGCTCAGGTTGTACACAAAAAGGATTCGACCGTTTGTTCCCCCGGTGCTGTTGAACCCAGTGATGTTATAGTTGCCAGTCACGTTTAAATACATCCTGGATGCATTCATTGTCAAATCGTTCTTGTCGGAATCGACGGTCGATACGTTTACGTTGGTCAACTGAAAATACTGCCGTGCGGCGCCCACTTGGAGATCGCCAGTATTGGAGATGGTCGCATCTCCAGACATGGCCACCCCGGTAGCGACGTTGGAAGGGTTGCCGACAAAAATATAGCCGTTGGTCAAAGAAGTTGTCCCGGTGTTGTCCGTTGACGGCAGCCACATGTTCCCGTTCCACTTGAGCACCTGACCGTTCGAGGCTCCATTTTGCCCAATATCAAACACCGATATGCCACCGTTCTTGATCTTGACGCTGTCCAACGAAGCGTTCAAAATCCCGAGCGGCGACAAGGCCGTGCCCGAACCTGTCAATGGAGACGAAACGTTTGCCCCAGCCCAATCAAGCTCGTTGCCAACTGTGCCGTCGCCGATCAGGTTGGCACCTGTTTCAACTACCTGCATCCCCCAATCGTCTCCGCCGCCGCCACCGCCGCCACCTGAATGGTTGAGGACATACCGTTTCACCGCGAGCGCGGAGGGGATCATGTTGTCTGTTACCCCGGCGAATGCCGTGTCAACCATGATCGAGGTCACTTTTCTCCCGTTGATCCAGCATTCCGTGCTGGCCTTCAGGATATCCGTGATGAGAGTCCTTGTCTGCGCAAACGCGCCTGCGCTCATCAAGAGCGCTGCTAAAAACAGAATCAAGCGTTTGTTCTTCATTGCAATAGATAGATTTTGATGTTTGTGTTGCCAGCAAGCCCGCTGAAATGAACTGTCGTAAGGGACTCGCAGTCAAAATCGACAGAATAAATCCCAAATTGCCCGCCAGGCAAGGATTCGCCCGAAAGAATCTGGCTCCCTCCCGGCGAGGTGCCAAGGTTGAACGTGATCGCTGAATCGCTTTTGACCCTAACCTTGTTGATGATCGTTCCGGCTGGGATCATCTGGGTTGCCGTTGTCAAAGCAGTATCGATAGAGACTGCTTTGAGGGCATCAAGGCTCGCTTGGGATGCCAAGCCTGACAGGGCCGCGTCGAGTCCGGCCACGTCGCCCATAGCGACGGGGTCGTTTTTGTGCCTGAACGAGTCGATCCAGTCCCAAAATTGGGTCTGCGTCGGTTTGTCGCCGGTCTCAAACCAGCTTTTGATCGTGCTTACAAGTTGTATGGCCATGGTTTAAATCCTTTGAATGAACACCAACACTTTGAACGGCGGCCTGTTCTCGTGCGCATTCCCGCCGCCGGCCAACGGCATGGGCTCGGGGGCACCGACAATGTTCGGCTCTGTCCCGCTGCCGAAAACATCGGGGTTCGAGGCTGTGGTCTGCTCCGAAGCCACGCTTTTCCGGATCATGCCAAAATCGCCAGGCCCGACCGAATCAGGCGTGTGGCGGTGGGCTGGCATTTCTGGCATGGTGAGCGTATGGGCTTTCTCGCCCCCGGAGCTGCCAGGGGTGTTGTAAGCAACATCCCAAAAATTGCCCCCTGGGTCTGAGTTCCTAGGGTCATAGGCCACCGCAAATCGGCTGCGCATGTCAAAAGTGCCGTTCCCCCCGTTGCACAATGCCCAACCCTTCAACGCCCACTTTCCCAGGCCGGTCCCGTCAAAGTCGGTACTGAGCGCCGCGCGCATCCTGATGTCCCCGAGCGGGGAAGTGGCGCGAGCGGCCACATCGGCGAGGCGCTGCGATGTGTAAGGGTCGAATTTTATGAAATTGCTCGGTGGGGCGGTGTTTGTCCAGGTGCCGTCCTGTTTCAGGTAAACGGGGTATCCCCCGCTGTAGGCCGGCGCGGCGACAAAGGCCCTGTTGATGACCGCTACCCCACCGGATATCGCCAAGGTTGAACTCCCGGTATCAACGCTTGACACTGCGCACCCGCTTATGATGACCTCCGGTTCAAACACGATAGTGTCGATCAGGTGGTTTTGCAGCGCCTGCAGGCTTGCAAGCCTTTGGAGGCTAGAGTATTGGTAGGTTGTGCCTCCTGTCCCGAACTGTGCTTTCTTTGTCTTGTAGCGGTTCACCAACGAGCCGTTCTCGTTGGCTTTTTGCACCCATGTTTCGGTAATCACGAAGGTTGCCTGTTGTGCGCCGCCTTGAAAAAATATGACCTCGCCATTGAGCAAAATCCAGCCATCGGCCACATTGCCAGCCGCCTCAGCCATGCCAGAAAGGATGACTGACTCCCCAAAATACTTGCCAATCCCGTTGATTGCCGATTGGTAGTCTGCTTGCATAAATCCCAGGGTCGCATCGCTTTCTAGCGGGAACCCGTTGGGCTGGGTGTTGAAATCTGCATAGTTCATGCTCTAAAAAAATGGGCCATAGCCGACGACCTCATATCGCTTGCTCGGCAGTTTGTATTTGTTCAAGAATGCCCGGATGGCCGGGAACTGGTCGACAATGGCATTGGGCACATGGACAATGAAGTCGGATGCGCTGCCCGATATGAAATCGGGCAGGTACAGGGGCTGGTTCTCGCTCTCCAGGTAAATGAACACCTGGTCCTGTACCACAGTGTCGGTGATGAAAATGTTGGTTCCGCCGTTGTACCATATCCGGTTCATGTGGAACTGAAGGCTGCGCACCTGGCCCGTGATCCGGAGGTCGTACCTGGCCGAGATCGACCAGTTTAGGAACTGCGTGTGCAGCCATTTGAGCGGGGCGAGCAGCGCGTTGAGCCATGCCACATGGGCAGCCTTGCGCGTCGCGGCCGGCAAAAGCCACTGGATGAACCTGTTTATGTCGAGTGCGTACATCAAGCTTGGATAAATGTCAACACGAGCTCGGACGGCTCGTCATATATTTTCATGAAGCCGGAAAACGGCTGGTAGAACACATCCACATTGGCAAAGCTGGGGTCGTCATCACGGCGCGCCTGGCAAAGCCTGATCTCGGGGACTATCACACCTTCAACAGACTGCATCGCATCCGTCAGGTGCGCTTTTACAAACTCGCCGTCAAAAGGCGAAGCCCGCAGAAATGCCTTTGCGGCAGACTGTACCGGGGTCGAATCAGTGCCGTCCAACCTGGCGCCGTTTGCGCCAAGTATAGTAGGGTCATAGTAAACGTCCACCGCGACCTTGAGGTGGTCAGGGTTGACGCTCCGCACTTGAACATGTACCCCAGCATCTTTTATCTGGAAGAAATAGGCAGCCACTCCGTCCACTTCAGGGGTACTTAGCGGCTGCAGCGCCCCGTTGGACTCTTTGGCGACCTTAATCACGAGCTTGTCGCCATTTTCCACTGCCGCAGCCTGTTTCACGATCCTTTGTGCCGCGATGTCGTCATCCGACAAGCCCGTATTGTCATAAATGTCCTCACCCGGCACCAGCGAGCCCCCGTGCTGATAGCTGAGTGCTTTTTGCTGATACCAGCGGAGGGTATGCGGCTTTTGGGCCGCTACAAGTTCGGCAATCTCGACCTTGAACTGATCGTAAAGGGTCTCTAAAGCCCAGATCGATGCCGCAACGATATAGGCCCACAAGCGCCAAAGCGCTGTCGCGCTCGTGCTCGTGAGCTGCGATCCCAGGGTCGAGTCTGACCCTACGGCGCTGATGATCTGTGCCTGTATTTCTGCGATTGTACGTGCCATTATGAAACAATAAAGTCGAATTCGATCCCCCAATAATCAACGCCCTCAAACCCTTCGTTTGCGTTGTTGCCAGCGGCGGGGAAATGACCGCCAGCCCTATAAACCGCCTCCATGCGCTTATCGACAATCGCGGGCAAGACCAATTCCTGTCCCGCCTGAAGCTCGGCCGTCAGTGCCAAACTGTTCAGGGCTGCCACTTGCGACATCGCGCTCAGCTCGCCACAATACTGTACCGCTATATCCTGGAGCGTTTGCCCCGACTTTACGATCGCTTTCCTATACATAGCTTGCCTCAATTTGAAGTTTGCCCGCCTGTGTCCCTTTGACCAGCAGCACTTTCATGCCGTCAGCCTCAAATTCCTTTTTGACCGCTGCGGCAAAGTCGCCTGCTTGGATATCGTCGACCAGCCAAGACTGGGCACCAACACCTCGAGCCGGGAATTCCCGGAACTCGCCCTTTTCGGCGAGCAGTAGCAACTGTTGGTGCTGACGGGTGCTTTCGCCAACAACAAAGTCGCCTCCGGCGAACTTCAGGTCAAAGTTTGTGTCAAGCAACAGGTCGTTCATTTCAGTATTTGTGCAACTTGTGTTTTGATAACATCAAATGCCGCTAAATTAAGCGGCGGTGTGCTGGGGCTTCCTGGTGCGGCGCAGGTCACAGTTATTAGCTTTATCTGGTCTATCAGCGCATCGAGCATCGCCTTCAGGCTTTGCGCATTGCGCTCGATCAGTACACCGTCGTTTTCAATGCCCACCACTGTTTGGCCAACCTTGCACATGACCTTTGTGACCGCACTCGTCCCGATCACAGCAAATTCGCTGGCGCTGTTCCCTATGTTCGCCAGAAGCACCCAACTTCCAACTTCCGGGATCAGCACAAATCCCTCGTCGCTCCCGTCCACCGTTGCCCTCAGCCGAATGTCGAAATGCTCGATGTCCTCTGAATCAACCGCGTCGCAAGTGAGCTTGGCCTCGTCCACGCTGGTCACTTTAGCCGGAAAAACAGTTACCGTTTGCTTTCGCCCGATAAAAGTGCTCAGGGCATTGTTGATTTCGTTTGCTACGTCAGCCATCAGGACACCTTTAAACCAAGTTCAATTTTCCTTCGAGCTCCGCCCGTCCCGAACGTCGTCACCACTTTGTCAACCAAATAATCCCCAGCCCTATCTGCGAATTGCTTGTCGCGGAGCCTGGCCACATTGCCCACTTGGGCGGAAGGGATCAGGAATGTCTCCAGGCCACCTTTGTAGCCCTCGTACTTGTATTTGTTCGATTCAGCCAGCGCCATTTTTTCAAGGTCAGCCGGGTTGTCGAGGTCATAGAAGAACACCGTCCGCAATTCACCGTCCGCATCTCCGAATTCCTTTTCGATCTTGGTGTTGTCCTTTTTTATGTGGACCGCTTTCACCTTGATCCGGGTATCCCCATCGTTCACCCACTCCAGGTCGTTTTCGATCATGTTCTCTCCAAGCCCGTATTTTACGATCACATTGTCGGTGGCACTGGTCAGCCCGACATAGAGCTGATTGAAATTTTTCAAGAACAGCGTCAGGCCATAGTCGTCTTTCAGCTTTTGCAAGGCCGATGCTGCGGTGACGTTCTTCAGGTAAAAAACCTTGTAGTTTATCGTTGGTATTTGCCCCTTCAGCTCTATGCCCGTTCCTTCCAGGATAAACTGGAGCAATGATCTCAGGGTCGTATTTTTGAAACTGGCTTTGCAGTTCTTGCGGCGAAGCAGCCAAACCGCGTCCAGGCATTCGATCTCCAATGGCGTCCCTGGTTTTATTTTGCTCACAAATCCCCTGAACTCTTCCTTCAGTTCGCCGTCATATCCAAGGTTTATCCTTACCTCATCGCCCACTTTGAACGTCTTCGCCGTTTCCACTTCGCTTATGAATTCGCCCTCGCGTTCGAGCCTGGCGCTGGTCGGCAGCTTTATCACGGCTTTGTCCTCCAGCACTTTTGCCGAGCTTTCGATCTCCACCTGGTTCACCCTGGTGAAGGTTTTGCCCCCAATAGTTATATGTGCGCCAAGTACGAACATCAGAGCTCCAGGATAAAGTCCTCGTCGGAGGTACAGATGAACTGATACGCCTGGGCATGCTGGATGCCCGTCATTTCAGGAAGCTCAAACTCGCGGATCACCAAGCGGTAAATACCGAGCAGGTTTGTCAGCGCGCATTGAACCTCAAGCGATTCGTTCCGCTCATACAGGTCTCGGAGCCCTTTTACCTCGTCCTCTGGATAGACCAGCTTGGATTTGTAGTTGATTGCCACCCCACGGATCGTGACGCTCCAGTCTTCGATGCTGATAAGCTCTTTTACCGTGCCGCGCCGGGTGCTCCCGGCCAAAGCCGTTTCCACGATGTTTTTCCGGCTGTTGATGATGATGGTCGGCTCGTTGGGCAGCAAAAGCCCGCCGAGCTTCATTGGCATGAACACGGGGCTGCCTGTAGGCAGGTTGGCATTCAGCGAGTTGCGCACTTGCACGAACTCGGTGCCTTCCTCATCGCTTGAGGCAGGCAGGCCCTCAAAATCAAGCTCATGCCTGACTTCTGGCTCACGCGCCTGGCCAGGGTCGAACGGCTTCCCCCTGCCGATGCCGAATGCCCGGTTGAGCAATGTTCCGATGTCAAGGTTGAACTCAGCCATTTTGTAGTTGGTTTGCGCCGTTTATCACCTGGAGCAGTTTCTTCAACAGCTCTTCGCCGACCCGATCGGCGCCTTCTTTCAAGTTCACGGTGTGAAGGGTCTCGACACCGGTCAGCTTCCCGATCTGGATCGTCACATTCCTTTGCCCCCCTCCGGTTATGCTGTTGGACAGCTCCTTTGCCTGTGCTTTCTCCTTCCCGCCACCATTTGTCGGGGACGAGTTAAACTTCGCTCCACCCAAGCCTCCGGGGGCTGCACCAGGAGGTGTCAGGTTTTCAACCGGGTTGTCGCTCGCAAAGCTCGCGATTCCGTCATTCCAGCCCCGGTCGAAGGCACCCCCCAACCGTTCCCCTGCCTTGGTGGTAAACGATTCGGCAACCTTGACGGCATCGGTGATCCCCGAAGCGATCATGTCGCCGTCAAAGGTGAATATCCCCGCGATGATCTTCCCGAACGACATGAACGGCTGGATGAGGAACTCAAAGAGCATAGAGCCCCATTCCTTGATGACTTCCCACATTCCGAAAATAAAGCCACGGAAACCCTCAAATTTGTTCCAGGCATAGACTACCGCCGCGCCGATAGCAATGACGGCAGCGATAATGAACCCAATCGGGTTTGCGTAAAAAGCAGCGTTCAGCGCCCATACAGCCCCAGTGAAGCCCGTTGTCAGCAGGGTTTGGATGCCTACGACGATATTGTACGCTTTGACCGCCAAGTACAGCCCTCCGATCACTGTGGCCAAAAAACCGAGTACCTCGATATTCTTTCCGACCCACGAGACCAATGGCACGAACACATCATTGATCAGCGCCGTTGCCGTCGGCATCAGTTGTGTGCCGATCGTCTCTTTAAGGGCGATCACCGAGTTGCTGAACTTGTCGAACTGGGCCCTTGGCGAGTTCATGGCAGCTTCCAAGCCTGGGCCGAAAGTGCGCTGCATCTCTGCGGCGAACTTTGGCAGGAAATCCTCGGCAACGAGCTTCCCCTGTTCCATCATCTTGTCCAACTCCCTTGTTGTAACGCCCATCGCCCTGGCCGCGATCCCGAACGCACCAGGTATCCGCTCCCCTAGCTGGCCGCGAAGCTCCTCCGCTTGCACTTTCCCTTTGCTGGCCATCTGGCCGAGCGCAAGGATAGCGCCTGTGGTATTATCGGCGCTAAGGCCCATAACGCGCGAAGCCACGGCGACAGAGTCAAAAATCTTGCGCTGCTCCAGGGCATCGATACTGGTGCCGATCATAGAGCCTGAAAGGATTTTGAAGCCTTCCTTGGCGGCCATGATCGGCGTGTTCAGACGTGCGACCGTTTCGTCGATGAACGCAAGGTTTGCAGCGCCATCTTTGCCGCCTGCAAACGTGATGGCAGTGTCCAGGCTCGAAATGTCGGCGGTCGTGTTCAAGCTGGCAAGCGCTCCAGCCGCGATGCCGAGCCCGGCGATCCAGCCGCCTACCGAAGACTTCAGCCCGTCAAACGTGCTCTTGCCCTTCGCACCGAGCTGCCCCAGCTTTTTCTCTGTCTGCCCCAGCTCGGCCTGCACGGCATCGAGCTTGCTCTCGAAGCCGCCCGCCATCGAGGCCAGCTTGCCAAAAGCGCCGCCGTTGACGACCGTAAGGTTGATGAGATAGTTAAAACCGGACATTTTTCGCCTCTTGTTTGCGGATGTGTTCTAGTTGCTTGATCTTCATTGCCCACACCTCATCGGACAATTTGCCCGGGTCGGCGATGTGGAGGTAATATTGGAGCAGCGTGTTGTGGTACTCCACCCAGTTCTCGTCGGGGCTGCCGTCTGCCCCGCTGATCAGTTTCCCAGCTTGTTCCCCGTTTCGTCCAGGAAATCGTTGAGGACAGCCGTGAGGCCGAGCAGGTGCCCAGGGCTTTTTTGGATGTCCTCGTCCCCGCTGTGCCAGCAGGCCGTCATGATGTGCCGGATGTAGTTGATCGGGTTCTGCTTGGACTTCGCCTGGGCCTCGCCATAGACTTCCCTGGTGGCGGGGTTCAGGACGCACATTTTACCGTCAAGGAATTCGACAGATGCCAATCCTTCTGTCCAGGACAGGGTGCAGGACTGCTCGCCGAAGATTTCGCTGCTGGCCTCCTGAAGCTGACGGAGGTAGGCTACCCTGCCTTTCAGCAAAGATTTGTCGCCTTTGACCAAACACTGGTCAATCAGCACGTCGGCGCTCCCGTTCGGGTCGCGCTGTGTCCTTGCTAGTGCCTGTGCCAGCACCAGGTCGGTGGGCTGCTTAAACTCGACCGTCAGGCCGTCTTTGAACCTCACGGCCAGATTGCCGATCTCGTTCCGGGTTACCGTTGCCATTTTAAAGGTGTTTAAAGACTGAAAAAGGGCGGGCGCTGCTTCAGCCCCGCCCCTTTTACTAGTCGTTATGAATTGATGTTATGCCCCTTCTTTCACGTCCAGCGCAAGGAACGGGAGCGATACCTCCATGAACTTGTCGGACTGCTCCATGCCCTTCTCGTATTCGGTGAACTCCGCGCCAAGGATGATGTCGGTGACGGATGTCGTGTCGCCATAGGTCACCACGATGTCAAACGACACGTCGGTGAGCTTGTACAGCGGGTTCACCGCCTTGACCGCTGCGCGCAAGGCTTCGACCTCGCTTTGCAGGAGCATCAGCTCTCCCTCGACCGCCTCGTTGCCGCTCTGGATGCTGAGGGCTTTCTTGCCGCGCCCGAACAGGGCTTCTTTCTCAGTGGTGACTTTGTACTTTACCCCACGGAAGCCTTCCAGCTCGCGGCCAAGGAGGATCACCTTGATGTCGGAAAATGCGTATTGTTTGCTGTTGAATGCCATGTCTTAGCTGAGTGCAGGGTTAGAGAATCCGAGTTTGATCTCGATTGCCTTTGCGTAGCCCACGGGCACGATGCGCGCATCGACGCATATCTTGTTCGTGCTGAGCACGTTCTGGGCCGGGTCGACAAACGCCTCAAAGCCGCTGACCTCGCCGTTGGCCGTCATGGCCGTGTTCACGGCGTTCTCGATGAGCGCTTGATAGTATTTTGCCTTCACGGTCGCGATCTGGCCATTGGCGGGGTTGATCTCCACCTCGTCGAGGATTTCCTCGACATAGGTGGCGTATGCGATCCGGATCACCTTGTCGATCACCCTGTCTCGCGCCAGGCTGCTGAAATCGTTTGTCGCCGCAACGGCGGTCGGGTCGTCGCTGAAATAATACCCGGCCTTGCCGCTGTATTTCCTGATCGTGATGAAACCCTTGTCGTGGATCGCTGTCGCGGCCCCCTCGTTGCTCTCCAGCGTGGCCGCACCGAGAAAGGCCGATATGATCGGAAGGCTGCCGTCCTTCACCCTGCCTGGGTTGCGCTGGACGGGAATCTTTGCCAGCCGTCCGAGCAGGATGCCGATCGCGGCGCGGGCTCCGGACTTGGTGTCGCCGATCAGGACGGCCATGTTCGGCTTGGTCTGTGCCTTCAGGTTCGCGAGCGTCGAGGTAGTTCCGGTGAAGGCATAGCCCTCGATGACGAAGCGGACCGGCCGGAAAGCCGCCTGCATGTCGTCTGCCAGGGCCTGCCCGGTGGTCAGCGCATTGATCACGTCGACATCGACCTGGTTGGCCGTGGTGTTAGGGGTGTAGCCGCCGGCCGGGTTGCGGCTCACGCCGAGCAGCTTGATGCGGCCCCCGGCATCGTCGAGCAGTTTTTTTGCGAATGCCTGCGTCTTGTCCAGGATCGAGGTCAGGTTGGTGGCCTGGCTGACCAGCATCACCCAAAGCTCGGCCCCGTCGCCGGCCCCGTCGTAAAACTCCTTTATCTGCCGCCAAACCTCGACGGCGTTGGCCGTGTCGTATGCGGCACCGATGCCCACAGCCTCGAACTCGTCAAGGCCAAAGCCCTGTTTCGACACGCCGAGCGCAAGCCCCGACGCTGCCACACCGTTGGCCACAAGGCCAACGACGCCGTCTTCCCCTGGGGCGACAAGCCCCAGTGCGCCCGTGGTAAGTGTGATGGATACTCCTGGAAGTGCCATGTGGTGTCAGTTGTTTGTGCCGCTTTGAGGGACAGGGAACACAATCAGTGCGCCCCGCCCTCTTGGCTTCGGTTCGGAATGATTTTGTCGAGCAGGAATTTCAGGAAATTGAACACGCTGTTGTCCTTTTCCGTAGGGGTCAGCCTCACGATCACCTCCAGCAGCCCAAGCAAGGCTGTCACGACCAGGCCCCAGTTTTGTTTGATGATCGCCCAAAGGCCACCGCTGTCGCTGCCGTTCCCAGACCGGTCAGGGTCGCCCACGTCGAGCGTGTCGGTTGTGGCAACTTGTGCGTAGGCCACGGGCAGGGTCGCCGTCGGCTGCAATTCGACCGCTTGCCCCGATTTGTCGGGCTTCAGGTCGTTGTCGGCAGCTTGGAACTTTTGAAAGGTCATTGCTGCCAGGAATACGAACAGCGCGATTTTTGGCCACAGGCCGAATTTGTTTTTCATGTGCGTCTGAAAAGTTTGCGCCAACAGGCGGTTGTTTATTTAGCTTTCGATCTGCCTTTTTTGGCAGCAGCTTTTGGGGCCGCGCCGGAAGGCTCTCCAGCCTCGCCTTCTGCTTGAGCTGGTATTGGGCGCGCAATCGTCTCAACGGGCTTGCCCGTCGTGATGCTGTGCCCTTGGGCATGTTCGGCCTTCAGAAATGGCATCCCGTCAACGACGTAGACATATTCTGCGGTCGGGTTGCAGTCGAAAACTGATTGATATTTGTCTTTCATTACAGATTTACAAGTTTTGCGATCAGGCTCCCCGCGATCCCGGCGACAAAGCCGAGGACGGTTCCCCAAATCCTGATTTGGACTTCACCTTTTAGGATGCGCATCTCCAACTGGTTTATCTTGTCGGCGTTGGCCCGGCCCATTGCCACCTCCTGTTCGAGCCTGTCCACCTTTTCGTTCAACAGGAGCAAGAGCTCGCGCTCGCTCAGGTCGCTCAATTTTGGCCTGGCCATGCAGCAGGCCTAGTTGATCTGGAAAGTGCCCGTGTGGACGAACTTTCCATTTGCGTAGACAAAGCTGGCGACCTGCGTCTTGTTGATGACGCCCGTAACACCTGGGCTGGTAACATAAGTGCTGCCGAACGTGGTGTTGAAGGCAGTGCCGCCGCACGGGATTTCGATATTGAGCCTGGCACCGTCCACCACGCCGTTTGGCGTGATGTTGATAACAGTGGCTGCCGTCAGGTTCGCCGACAATTTCAGGTACGTCATCTGATCGCTGACAGTATCGGCGATGGTGGTGGCCGTGGTGACGGTGCGGACGTCGGCCTTTCCAAATGGATATTTTACTCCGTTGCTCATGGCGTTGGTCGAGTTTTAATGCTGAATGGATAAGGTTATGGGCGATGGATAAGGTTATGGGCGGGCGCAGATGAGGCCGACCCCTTTGTTGTCCTCCCTGCGGTTGCGGCCTCCGAGGCGCAAGAGGAAGGAGATCAGGTCGCCATAGTAGGCTGCCTGCATCGGGTTGTCGAAAACCTCCACATCGCCCAGGGCCCGCTCGACATGGTTCTCGTAGTAGAACAGGGCGCACTCGTTGTCGTCGGTCGCGCTTGCGGCCTCGGGCAGCTTGACGGCGGCTCCGGAGGTCTCGATCAGCCCGGTAGAGCGCTCGTACAGGTCGAAGCCGTACAGGCGGCCAACAGCGCCTTCTCTCAGGTTGACGACCTGTTGGAACGCGTACTTCAGGTTGTTGTCGGACATCAGCTGGTTGAGGAACTCGGACGGCAGCACCATCACGCGGCCCTCCTTTGGCACGTTCTGCTTGTTCAAAAGCGTCTGTGCGCTGCGGATATCCGCCTCGGTGATGATCTTGCGGTTGCCGGTCGCGCCCGGTGCGGTGGCTGCGGCGTTGCCGCCCGTCGTGGCGATCTTGCTGCCTGCCGGGGCGTTCTTCGCCCAGTTGTAGAGCATGTTGTCGCCGGCGACCTCCATCATCCTGCCCGTGTCCTCACGGATGACCGACTGGCGCTTGTCGTAGGACAGCTCCTTTTTGTCGATGTCGGTGATGAGGCGCGGGTCGCTCGTGTACTCGTCGAGCGCGTACACGATGTCCGTGTCCGTCCGCTTCACGATCGGGGCGGGGAGGTTTACGCGGTTGCGCTCCACGTTTGACGGCGCGCCGGCCTGGGGGATGTGAACCACCCTTCCGCCGACGACCATCTCGTCTGCGTTGAATGCGCGGCTGAGCCATGCGTTGCTCTTGTACAGCGATTCGATGATGTCGGGTCGCCAGATTTCTTTGTTGACTGCCATTGGTTGTTACAGTTTGCTAGTGCTTGATTTTTGTGAATTCAAAGACCGGGTCACACGGTCACTTTGTAGTCCTTTCCGAACTCGGCCTTGTAGAGCTGCTTGAAGGTTTCGAAGTCGTTTGCCTTCAACGTTTCCAATGTCGCGGGCTCCTCTTTCGAGAGCTGCGAGAACGTCTTGCCGTTGTATGCGAACTTTGCCTGGCCAGCAGGCGCGCCTGCGGCAAACTCGGAAAGCTTGACACTTTTGGGCAGGCCGTCCAGTACCGCCTTTGCGCTCTCAAAATCGGCATCGAACAGCTTTTCGTAAACCGGGCGCTGTGCTTGAGCGATGCGGTTTTCGTTGACGGCAGCATCGAGCAGGGCTTTAGTTTCAGCCTTTTGCGACTCTACCTGAGAATCTTTAAAAGCCTTTAATTCGGCCTTCAACTGATCGTTCGCTGCTCGGAGCGATTGGAGCTCGACAATCTTGCCCTGCACTTCTGCGAGCGTGGCGGTTTGCGGCAGCCCCATCGTGGCGGCCAAAAGTTTCAGTTCTTCCATTTCCTTTTTTACAAGTTGTGACGTGATTGTTGGCAGCTTTTGCAGCGTCCCGGCATCAGAAAGGTTCAAGAGCTCTCCGTCAACATCATACAGGACGACCGAATCCTTGTTGGAGGGTATGTCGACCAGGCTGATCTCCCGGAGCCGGCTCTTGGTCACCGTCGGGCGGGTCTGCCCAGGCTTCAGCAGCTTGGGGTCTTCCGACCACTCCAGCACCTGTATGCCGATGCTGGCAGCCATGATATGGCCTTTTGCGACCTTTTTCCCGATCTTCTCCGCAAACGAATCTTCTGTGTCAAGTTCAGGCACGGCGGTGATCTCCTCACCGCTGACGCTCAGGTCCTTCCAGATTCCGATGGGCAATATGTCTTCTTGACTGCCCAAAAAGCCCCGGTTGTGGTTCCACAAACAGATCGGGTTCTTCTTGAAATCAGAAAGGTCGATGCCGCTGGTCTTGACCCAGAAGCCCTTAGAATTCAGGCTTTCATTTTGGACACGGAAACGCTTTGACATTTTTTTGCTGCGATTGATGCCACAAACATAATAGCATAAAAAGGTCATAAAAAAGCGCCCTTATCACCGTGCCGGCACATTCCGGCACCCTGTCGGCCTTTGTCGTGTTTGGCCTATACGCGCACCTACTTTTGCCAAACAGTTCGCCGTTCGGCGAACCACAAGCCTATGACAAACGAGCAGAAAAAGGAGTTCGCGAAACTCCTCTACATAAAGGAGCGGCTCACCCAAAAGGAGGTGGCCGCCCGCGTCGGTATCGGCGAGCACGCGCTTGGGCGCTGGGTGAAGGACAACGGGTGGGACAAGCTCCGCCGCTCGCTCCTGGTCACCAAACAGGAGCAGATCGCACAGCTTTACGCACAACTGGAAGCGCTGAGCGAGATCATTGCAGCTCAGGAAGAGAAAGTCGCCAACAGCAAACAGGCCGATATCTATACAAAGCTGACAGCCGCCATCCGCAACCTGGAGACCGAGATCAACATCGGCGACTGCGTCGAGATCGGTATGGAGTTCTGCGACTATGTGCGCGGAAACGCCCCGGACAAGGTCGGCGACGTGGTAGATCTGTTTGACGCTTACATCAAAACCCGGATACGCAAATGAGCCAGCGCAGCGAAAAGCAGACGTTGGAGCGCTGGGAAGCGTTCCGGCAAAACCTCCAGCGCGAGACCCCGGCACCGCACGGCGAGACCGAAGCGGACAAGAATGCGCGGATAAAAAAGCTGAAGGGGAATTTCGAGGAGTTTTGCCGGTATTATTTCCCAAACTATGCCTCGGCGCCGTTTGCCCCGTTCCAGGTGAAGTTTGCCAAGAAGCTGGCCAAGTCAGACCAGATATACATGGTAAGGGCATGGGCGCGGGAACATGCCAAGTCCGTCGTGGCCGGCCTGTTCATCCCTTTGTTTGAAATGGTCAACGGGCGGCTGTTCAACATGCTGCTCGTATCGCACAGCTATGACAATGCCTGTGAGCTGCTCATGCCGCTCATGATCAACCTGGAGAGCAACCAACGCTTTTTGTACGATCACGGCCAGCAGAAAAGCTGGCGGGGTTGGGAAATGGGCAAGTTCGTGACAGCAAATGGCTGCTCCTTCCGTGCCATCGGCGCAGGCCAGTCCCCCCGTGGCAGCCGGAACGAAGAGAAGCGGCCAGACTTTATCCTCGTGGACGACATCGACACCGATGAGGAAGCCAGGAACCCGGTGCGGCTCAAAAAGAAATGGGACTGGGTGGAGCAGGCGCTTTTCCCGACCCTGAGCATCAGCGGCCGCAAGCGCCTGGTGTTCGTCGGCAACATCATCGCCAAGGACGGCATCATCGTGCGCGCCAGCAAGATGGCCGACGATTTCGAGCAGATCAACATCCTCGACAAAAATGGGCAGCCCTCCTGGAGCGGGCGGTATTCCCTCGCCGACGTGCAGTACATGCTCTCCAAGATTTCCTACGCCTCAGGGCAGAAGGAATATTTCAACAACCCGATCAACGAGGGCACGGTGTTCACCGACATCAAGTGGGGCAAGGTGCCGCCGCTCTCCAAGTTCAGGTTCTTGGTGGCCTATTGCGACGCGTCGTACAAGAACAGCCGGACAAACGACTTCAAGGCGATACCGCTGATCGGCGAGCTGAACGGCGACTACTACATCATAAAGGCGTACCTGGAACAAACGGTGCTGAACCAGATGCTCACCTGGTTCTACGACCTGAAGGCTTTGGTGGCGGAAAGGACACAGGTGTACAATTACGTCGAGTGCAACGGCTTTCAGGATGCCTGGTACCAGGACGTGTTCATGCCCGCGCTCCGGAACATGGAAAAGTCCAAAGGGACGCTCGCCGTATCCCCCGACGACCGGGACAAGCCCGACAAGTTCAGCCGCATCGAGGGCAACCTCGAGCCGATCAACCGCCGTGGCTCCCTGATCTTCAACGAGGCCGAGCGCAACGACCCGCACATGATGCGGCTCGAAGAACAGTTCAAGGCAATAGAACCCAACCTGCCCGCGCACGATGACGGCCCTGATGCCGTCGAGGGCGGGGTATGGATAATCAATAACAAGCTGCGCCAGCTGATGCCCATCAACGTGGGCCATGACAGGCGCACTTCAAAAAAGTGGTAAAATGGCATTCTTGACCAAAGACGATTTGAAGCCTTCCATCCTTGTTGACGAGCTCGACGAGATAACGCGCGGGGATGATGCGGTCGTGGCGCAGGCAATGGTCGCCGCTGAAGCTGAAATGCGGCAATGGCTGTACGACACCTTCGACGTGGACACCGTTTTCTCCGCAACCGGTTCCAGCCGCCATGCGCTATTGATCCAGTACGGGGCGGACATATCCATTTACTTCCTGGTGGCCAGTGGCCAGGGCGGGCAAGACTTCGACGACCGGAAGAGCCGCTACGACCGGGCTATTGCCTGGTTGAAGTCGGCCGCGAAAACTGACCTGTACGCAGACCTGCCCCGGCGGGCAGAGACCAAACAGACCCACATTATCACCGGGAGCAACCCAAAGCGGTCTAACTATTATTGACACAATCGCCGACAAGCCCTTTAAACTCCTTTAAACGGCGACGCGTCGGCTCCACCCGTACCAATATGGCACTCGACATAAAAAGTTTTAAATCAGGGCTAAAATCAAACCTTTTGTTTTTGAAAGATTTGATGGTTCAAAAGCCGCCGAGCAACACCGTCATCAACCATGTGACGGTGCGGCCTGTCAACCGGCAGAGCCAGGACATCCAGAAGTGGCGCACGGCGCTGATCGCTGCCGAGCAGCAGCACGAGCAGCGCACCCTGCTCTATGACCTGTATTCGGAGATACTCCTGGACGGGCGCTTGAAAGCGCTGCTGTTCCAACGGGCCGCAAGGATCACCAACACGCCGCTGTCGTTTACGGTGGGCGGCGAGACGGTGGACGAGGTGGCCGACCTGGCCACCAAGCGTTGCTTCAGGAAGTTCATCACAGAGGCGCTTTACTCCAGGTTCTGGGGCCACTCCCTGCTCGAGCTGTACTGGCCAGCGCCGGGCAGCGGCGACAAGGGCGCCACCAACCTCATCCCGCGCAAGCACGTGAAGCCCAAAAAGGGCATCGTCACCAAGGATTCCTGGGGCATAGAGGGCCTGCCGTACCGCGAGGCGCCGTACAACCAGTACTGCATCGAGGTCGGGGAGCCAGACGACCTGGGGCTGATACTCGAAGCCTGCCCGCACGTGATCTACAAGCGCGGCGGCTTTGGCGACTGGGCTGAGTTCGCGGAGGTTTTCGGGATGCCGTTCCGCTGGGCCACCTACAACAACGAGCAGAGCCGTGGCATCCTGGAGTCTGCGCTTAAGGAAGCTGGCAGCGCCGGGTATGTGGTGGCTCCTGAAGACGCAAAGCTCCAGTTCTTCAACCCGACTGCCGGGAGCCAGTCTAACGATATTTTCAGGTTCTTGATCGATGCCTGCAACCAGGAGCTCGCCATCACCATCCTGGGCAACACGATGACGACCCAGGAGGCCAAGCATTCCGGGTATGCGCAGAGCGAGACGCAGATGCTGACCCAGGACGAGATACATGCCGACGACCGCGAGTTCGTTCTGTCCATCCTCAATGAGGACTTGAACCCTTACCTGGCATCTTTGGGGTACAAGGTCGAGGGCGGCGTTTGGGCATTTGAGGACGGCGACGGCTTGAGCCTGACCGAGCGCCTGAACATCGACAGCCGGATCGCAGGGCTCGGTGTGCCGATCGGCACCGATTACTGGTACGAAAAGTATTCCATCCCCAAGCCCAAGCCGGGAGAGGCGCCGGAAGACGACAGCGCTGAAAACCCTCCCGATCCTGAAAAAGGGTCTGACAAAAAGGAGAAGGGAAAAAAAGCCTGAGCCGTAGCGCGCAGCGCGGGCTGGATTTGATCGCGCTCTACGGCCTTGACGACAGGCACCCGCCGACCTGCACCTGCAAGGGCTGTGCCGGGCTTGTGGCCTTGGCAGACAGTGGCTTTGACATCCGTATCCGGCGGATGCCGGCTGATGTGGTGGCCGATTTTATGGAAGCGGTCTATACCCAGCGGATCACCAGGACGGACCTGCACGAAGGGCTTTTCAGGGAATACTATTCCAGGATGAAGAACCATGCCGAGGCCGGATGGGGCAGGCGCTTCAGCGATGCCGGGACAGCCGAAGAGTGGGAGTTTACCCAGCGCATCGAGCGCAACCTTCGGGAGTTTGCAGCCCACAAACATGCTGCCATCACAAGCGACCTGCGAACGCTACTTGTCGGTGCCGATGGCGCAAAGCGAGACCGGAAAGAGTGGGAAAAGGAAGCATCCAGCATCGTGAAGCGCCACAACGGGCTTTACCTGCGGGCTGAGCTGGAAACGGCCACACAGGCAGCACAAGCCGCTGAGAGCTGGCAAGAGTTTGAACGCCGAAAATACCTGTACCCAAACCTGCGGTACGAGACGGCGGGCGATGAAAGGGTGCGGGAAAGCCACCGGGCACTCGATGGAAAAGTGCGCGCGGTTGATGATCCATTTTGGGATTTGTATTACCCACCAAACGGGTGGCGTTGCAGGTGCAAGGTGATTCAAACGGATGAAGCGGTGACGGAAGGTGGCGAGGTTGACTTTGACCCGCCAAAAGGCTTCAGGGATAATGTGGGCAAAACAGGAAACCTGTTCGGGAAAGATCACCCCTATTTCAACCAGGCTCCGCTCGATGCGGAGCGGATCAGCCAGAACGCCGAGCGCCTTCATGCCAAGATAAGCCGCGAGGATGTGCGCACCTGGGCGAAGGCTGCCGAGTTCTCGCTGCGCTTGCCCCAGCTGAAAGCTCCTGTCACCATGAGCCAGCGCGAGGTGAAAACCATTACGGGCAAGCCGCACCACAATGCGCCAGGCCGAAACGAACTGCTCTATGTGCTGGCGTTGCTGGGCGACAAGCTGCGGTACCTGGGTTCAGCTGCGGACGACGGTTCGCACAGGCAGGTAAAAGCCTGGCATTACTACAGCCTTAAAGTCGGGGCGGTTGAATACTTCCTGAATATCTGGAGGCTGATGCTCGACGATGGAACAGAAAGGCTTGGCATCCATGCGATCACGGATACCAAGCCTGATTTTGGGGGGCCTTAAAACAAAAAAGCCCCATGCTGCTTCGCGGTTGTGCAAACCGCGCTCTCGCATGGAGCCGATACAAAGGTAAAGGAATTATGGCTAAAAATGCAAGCGATTATTTCAGGAGGCTTGCCAATTCGATACAAGGGTTGGAGCAACAGATCGTCCGCGACGTGATAGCCGTGGAAGCAGAGCGCATCCATGCCGAGAACTTCCGGGCAGAAGCATTCATCGACACGCCGCCGCAAAAGTGGCCAGCGCGCAAGAAAGAGGACAAGCCGAGCCGGGCGCTCCTGGTGAAGACCTCCACGCTCAAAGGCCACGCGCTCAAAGGCCGCACCAGGAAGGGCGCGGTCGAGTTCGTGTTTCCCCTGGGATACGAAAAGGTACACAATGAAGGGCTGAAGGCAGGGCGGGGCAAGGGCTTTAAGATGCCCAAGCGCCAGTTTGTCGGCGAGAGCAAGGTGCTGACCGACCGTATCAAAAAAAAGGCTGAAAGGCTGATCACAGACCATTTAAAGAAGATATGAAAGAAGTTTTCAACGCCGTACAGGCAAAAATAACGGCAGACGTGACAGCAGTGCGCTGGGTCGATTTTGACCTGGGCCAGCTCGATGCCGCACCGCCCCCGGTTTCGTTCCCCTGTGCGCTCATCGACATGTACGCCTCCACGGTGGAGCCGACCAGCGATGCCACCACTACGGAGACTCTGGTGGTGGAGGTCACCATCGGTTTCAAGCTGCGCGAGCGGACGCACTCGAAGGCAGCCACGAATTTCAAAGACGAGGCGCTCGGCCACCTCGATGTTGTAGATGCCGTCCGCGCGGCGCTCGATGGCCTTAGCGGATCGACTTTCAACGCGATGACTTATTCGGGCTTTACCCGCGACCGGCGCGCCGACTACAGGGTTTATCACCTCACTTTCACCTGCTCCAGCTTCCCACCTGCTGCTGAAGACCCTTACGTCCCCTGGGTCGATGGCGGTGGCATAGGCGTTGGGCCAGGGTTCTGCATTCACCCGGATGTGCCTTAGTGGCGCCTCCACAAACAAACGCTATGAATATCATAAAATCAGAACTGCAAGCAGGCCAGTACTTTAAATCCGTGTACAAAAAGGCCAACATAGTGCTGCACCATACAGTGAGCAGCACCGCCAAAAGCGCCCTGACCTGGTGGGGCATGACACCTGAAAGGATCGGCACTGCCTATGTCATTGACAAAGACGGGACGATTTACGAAGCTTTTCCCCCAATTTATTGGGCTTATCACCTTGGCCTTAAAACCGCCCGAAACCTTGACCTTAACCGCAGGAGCATTGGCATAGAGATCGTAAACGAAGGGCCCTTGCAACATGGGGCAGATGGGTTCAGATGGAATTTTTCGCCCGGAGGGAAAGGGGCGAAGTATGTAGGGAATGGTATCAAATGTGCTTGGCGTGGCTACGAATGGTGGGCCGAATACACCCCTGAGCAATATGCGGCGCTGAATGAGCTTATCCCATACCTGCTTTCCCGTTTCGATTTGAAGCCAACATTTTACACAGGGCTGGACTTCAATCCTTACACTCCGGACAGGGCTACCATTTATAGCCACAGGAATGTGCGCGAGGATAAAAGTGACCTTTCCCCAGCCTTTAACTTTGATTTGCTCACCTGTTTAAATCCGGTTGTATGATACTATTGATCGCGATGATCCTGGCCGGGCTTGGCTGGGCGTTGAGCCTGCTGTTCGACAACAGGCGCTAAAAAGAAGCCCCCGCCGAGTGATCGGCGGGGGCTTTCGGTTTCAGGGCTTGGCCTCCTTGTCATCGGGCGGCGTTTGCTGCTTCGGGAAAAGCCGATCCTCGATGATGTCCATCAGCATCACCATCCCCTCGTGCGTGAGCGCGTCCGGGCTGCGGTCCGGGCTGCTCATGGCAGCGCGGCCCAATTGTAGCAAGGGAAGGATTTCAAAGGGTTCTAAAGGGGGGCAGATGGCGGGAATACGTTTCATTGCTTGTCCCCTCCTTTCCCGCCAAAAGGCAGTTGAAGCTGTATCGCCGGGATGTTGAGATCGGGCATCAGCTTTTGTACCAGTGCAGTGCGCACGTCCTTGTCATCCACCAAGGCCACCAGGGAAAGGATTTCTACCAGCCTATCCTTGCTCAGCCTGTTGTGGTTCCTGCGGACTGCTTTGGGCAAGTTTACCGTGGGCGCCGTGACGGAAAGCACCACTGCCTCTGCCCAATCACGGAACATTTTAGCCCTTTCGGATTTGATGAAAAAGCCAAGGCGAACAACACCAGCTTTGGTAACCCAAATTTGATGAGGCTGAGCATTTGGAAGGGTGTCCAAAATTTGGACACCCTTTAGAATGTGAGTGCCTTCTTTCAGCTCGTCCTTGTGATTGCTTAAATGGCTTCGAACTGTACTAGATGATACTCCATAGCCTTGCGCTACATCATCAATGCTCATTAGCCATCCACGACCTGAGTCGCGGACAACAGTAACTGATAGCTTATCAGATACTGCAAGTGTGACAGAATTTCCGTCATGGGTTTTGTTTGAATTCGTGGTGACAGTCATTGCACAACAAATTTAAAAAGTGAGTAAAACCCGGATGTGACTGTCACCACTTGCGCTGGGCGCAGATAGCCGGGGAGCCTTACGGACTTCCCCCATCCGGGAGTTTTTAACGGCAAATCTGATTTATAGAAAATTGCCCCAAGGATGCAAATGGTAACAGTCGGGGGCAAAGGTATGTGCAAAGTGTTAATTTCATGTAATACTAAAGTGGATGTTTGTCGGATGCTTTACTTTTCTGACTTTAAAACAGCAGGTATATGGATACTTTTAGATTATTGGTTGCGCCATTTGCGCTTGTCATTCTTTTCTCGTGTGGCAGTGATCCTGTTAAAAAAGGCACTTGCTCATGCACCGTTTCAACTTTGACCAAATCTGGAAACAATGTTTACTATAACGTTGTGCATTTCGATTTGAAAAACAAGGACTGTTACTCCTACTTACGTGCCTTTGGGAAAAAAGAGGCTAAGAACTATAAACCTCCAGTCACACTCCACTTTCTAGATCAAGTCGGAACTTTTAGCCCTCCTAGCGATGGAACACTTTATGGTTCAGAATCGATAAGGAAAGGAGTCATTTGTCAATACTTGCTGATGGCTAACCTCAATGAGATGGTTTCTTTTGATCCCTTCGGTTATGGCGCATTTGAGGAGCCTCAGTAACAAATCCAAAGTAAGGCCAGTACGATCAAGGCACCCACAACTGCCCTAGCAACTGCAACGTACCAGTTCCGGTCATAATTATGCTCTTCAAAATCATACTGGTTCATACCTGGTTTCGTTTGGAGCAGCGGCGGTCGCCCGCCGCTGCCGGTTTTTAACTGGCCTTAGATTGGCCTTTTTTTCGCCATTGGTTGAAGTAGCCCAACAGGAGGGTCAGTATCCCGAGAAGCCATGCGGCGCGTTCTCCCCAGGTATTGGGTTGGCCAGCGACCGTTGCGGCAGTTTTCGGTGGGCAAGGCCTGGCCAGCCATACCGTGTCCAAGACCGTGAACGAGACCGGGGCAGGCCTTTGCGGCAGTTGCTTTACGATGCGGAAGGAGACCATCGTTTCGCCGTCCAGCCCTCCAGGGCAAGGGATGGAATCATGGATGACGACCTCCTCTGCCGCCAACAGGACCGTGTCCACGACGACCTTGCCGCTGTTCATCAGCGAGTCCAGGTTGATCTTGATGATGTTGCCGTTGCGCTGCATGAACTTGACCCATTGAACAGTGTCGTAGTCATAGTACGTTTGGCCTATCTCGGTGGGGTCGTCAACTGGGAACCAGGACGGCAACGGGACATCGGGCGCTTTCAGCGCGACCTTTGGGGAGCAGCTTGTCAGAGATGCGACCAGGAGCATGGCGATGCTCAGGAACAGGATGGTCAGGAGCGCGTTGCTGACCCGGTTTAGTGTTTGTTTCATGTTTTAAAATGTGGCGCGCATGAGCGCAATGAAAAGTATGGTGTGCAGCAGCCAGATGAGGTGCGCGGCGATCAAAACAGGGTGCCTTGTACCCCGCCTATGGCTTTCAGTTCTTTGTGCGCGCTGGTTTGGAGGTAGCGGTAAAAAGTGGGGAGGCTTATGAAGAATTTCGGCCAGATGTGTGTGCGCCACACGTAAGCGTCTGGCTGGCCCTCCACCTTTTTTTCCCGGTACATCTCCTGAACCGCGATCACCCTGTTGAGGTGGTTGGTTTTGATGGTATGTTGTCGTTTTGTGAGTCGCATCGCGGTACAAAAATAAACACATTGTTTTATATTTCAACATTTTGTGTCATTTTAAGGCTCCGGTCGTTATACGAGCGGCAACCTCCCGTAACAAGAAACTATCTGTTTTTCAAGGCTGTGGGCTATCGAGTTGCGGAAAACGTCGTGCTCTTCTGACAGCTCGGTGCACATCAGCATCCTGTAAAGCGCCAGCCCTTTGCTGCGCTCCAAGCTCATCTTCAGGCATGGGTTGGTGCGGGTGAACTCGAACCTGTACTTGTGGGCGACTTCGCGCATCAGCTCATACTCCACGGGCATGTGCTCAATGAAGTCGGATGAACGGACAGACCATATCTCCATAGAGGCGCGCAGCGCCTGTATCTCGTGGTTGCCGAGCTTGACCTTTATCTTTTCTAGCTTCATAGCTCCAAGGCTGTTTGCGCACCTGGTGCGGGGCGTTTCTCCCATATTACAAAAGGCTTGTTCCCGCCAAACCGGCTGCGGGGGAAGGCTTTGAAGTTCTGGACGTGAACCTTCACGTCGCACATGTAGGCGATCTGTTTTGCATATTCGCCGCGCGGCTTCCCGCCGCTCTCCCAGCACACCACGATAAAGCACTTGCGCGGGAACTGGTCGACCAGGCGCTTGAACTGCTCTGTGGTGAGGTTGATGTAGTCGCGGCTGTCGATGACGCAGACCATAGGGCTGTTTCTGCCGGAAAGCCGCTGCATCATTTCTTCAAAGGATTCCTGGTTGCCGAACATGACCCGGCCGGAAACCTCCTGCATATCGTTGCGGCGGAGCGCATCCTGGAGGGTTTTGCAGATGCCCTGCTCAAAGGAATTGTAATAGACCTTTGTGAACCGGGCAAGGTACTTGGACAGCTTGATGCAGAACTCTGTTTTGCCGTGTCCTGGGTCGCCCCAGATCAGCACTTTCATGTTCCGTTCTGGCTGGCCAA
Source organism: uncultured Saprospiraceae bacterium (assembly GCA_964621185.1). Lineage (GTDB taxonomy): Bacteria > Bacteroidota > Bacteroidia > Chitinophagales > Saprospiraceae > M3007. Next base: position 27,014 of record CAZULM010000060.1, read on the forward strand.
ATGTTGCAGCCCATTCGCCGTCAAAGTCGTAGGTGATGAACTTGCGTTCGAGAAATTCCGAAATACCGATACTGCGCATGATTTACACTTTTGATATGGCAATAAAATGCCGTGGTTCCTTTTCGTTCCTTACATGATAAACCTTGATTTGGTCACCTTCCAGTTCTACCCTGAAACTGCTTGAAATCATCATTCCTACCCGCACTGATGTGGTGGCTCGTTCACAGATCAGTTTCACTTCGTCCAGGACTGATGACATCCATACACTTGGCGGCTCAGTTTCGAAGGGTGCAGGCATGTTTAGCATTGTCATATACCCGCTTATATCAGACGCAATCTGTAGCGCTGTTTTCCCCCAAGGGGTGATGTGGGTTTCGTGTTGAATTACTTTTTTCATAATAAATTTAGTTGTCCCGCGCCAACCGTTCATCCTCCTCCAGCTTCACTGCCTTCCACCGCTTTACCACCCGGAGCCGTTTGGCGCATGTTTTTAGTTCTTCCTTGTTCATTTCGTACAGCACTTTCCCGGCAATCCGGGGCTGTAACAGGTAATCGTTTACCGCATTCCATTTGCCGTTCTTGGCCTTAATGCCCAGATCGTCGAGCAAGCTCAGCACGATGGAGCGTGCTTTTCGGATTTCGGGGGCAACGTCCTTTGTGGGCGCTTTGCGGTCCAGCTTCATCAGGCCGTCGATCAATTGATCCAACTGCCCGGCATCCAGGTCGCGGATGCGCTCTACGCCATAGGGCGAAAGGACATCGGCCTTGTGCGGCATCAGGCCGCGTTCAGACATCAAGGCTCCTGCCAACTGGCGTTTCTTCAGGAGCGGGGATTGTGTTGCTTTCATCGAGTTGAATTTGAATTATCATCCCAAGCCTTACCAAGTCTTCCGTGAATATCGTGGTGGCTTCGTACACGATTCCGTTCTGGGGGGTTCTACGGACTTTCCGAATGCCCATTTTTGGGTTTTGCTTCCTGATGGCTGCCTCGAACCGATGGGCGTCCATCTCGGTATTTGTCCTTATTTCAAATTGTACGCTCAGCATGGCATCAGACTTTAAACTCGTTGCGAAATCGCTCCTGCTTCAGGAATGTCTCCGGGTAGAGCCGTTCCATGTTGGGGCGGAGCTTTAGCCACTGGTTGTACTTTGGTACGGCGCGGAGGCACTTGATGCGGTCACCTTCGTTCAAGGCTGCCCAAAGCTTCATGGTGCGCGTCTTGTCGCCTATTTTGTAGCCATACGATTCCCAGAACACGTTGAACGAAAGGTCGATCGGCACGGCTTCGATCCGCCAGGCTCCCGGATAATCAACCAGGTCTTTTTCGTCCATCGGTATCCTGTTGTAGCAATATTCTACGGCTTCGCGGCTCAGGTCGGCCGGGAATGTCAGTTTGTTCAGGCAATTTGCCTCGCTGTATTCCACCTGCACTTCGATTGTTTGGGCTTTGCCAAGGAAAAAGATTGTGTATCTATTGTTCATACATCTTGATTCTAATTGGTGAATCGCTTGGAGCGGGGCCGCCTTCGGTCGAGCCCTGCACATTGTTCCCGGTCAGTTGCTCTATGGTTATTTCGTCGACGATCTCGAATTGTTCCAGCGGGCAGATATTCTGCTTGCAATCGAACTGTTCGCCGTCTTTCACAATTTGCTGGCAGTGTTTGCATAGGATGAAGGCCATGTCTACGTCGTTGGGCCGCGCCGGCACTGGCCGGCGCGGCCAGGTTCGGTCATTTCACCTTGCGGAAGGTCAGCGTCGTGGTCAGTTCAAACTCGAGGTTGCGGACTTTCAGCGCATTGACCACTGCGGGTGTGCTCGGCATCGCGTAGTAGAGCCGCTCGATGTCGAGCTCGGTCTTGGTCTTCAGGTAGTCTGGCAGTTCCTGGGCCAGCTGCTCCAGGACGCGCGACTTCGCGTTGGCGGTGAGCGCCCCGAAGTTCAGGACGGGCTTTGCCTCGGATTCGGTGACGGTGTAAGCGCCGAGGTCGCGCTCGCCGGATTCCTTTACGAACCCTTTGAGCTCTTCCTTCAGGGCATTGATCTGCGCTTCGAGCTCCGCTTTCTTGTTGTCGAGCTCGAGCATCGCTTGTGCCTTGACCCGTGCAAGTTCCAACGGGCTGAGCTGTACAGCATTTGTTGCCTTTTTCATGTGTGCTTGTATTTTAAAATGTTAGAAAATCAGCCATTCCCTAAATCCACTGATGTCGGCAATACCGCCCAATAGGCCACCTCGTCTGCCCGGTAGAATGTCCCGTTGCTGTAATATATCCCGGCGTGGAAGGAACCGTGCCTGACCTTCCCGTCGCAGAGGATGAAAAGGATGGGGTGGAATTCTTCCGGATCGGATGTGGATGGCGAAAACAGTTCGAGATTCAGGTGTGTCATATCCTGCTGATTTGTATGTGCTTAATTTGATCCAGTTTCCAGTAATTCGCTGGCATCTGCCAGCTTGAGCAGTTCGCGCTGTACGGCGCGCTTTACGCGGCGCAGGTCCTCTACCACCTCGATGCTTTCGTTGCCGACCATGCGGCGCACCGGCTCGCATTCCTTGAATATCGACTTGATCGAAGCCGGGTCTGTCAGCCCGTTGGCTTTGCATATCTGCTGAACATCGGCTTCCGTCGCGCCGACCAGGGTGATGAACCTGCGGCCAAAGCGGCTCAGAAGTTCCTCGGCGCCCTTCCGGTTGTACCGGGCATCGGCCTGCATCTGCTTCGCCAGGTGGTCGGTCCCTACGATCACCACGCCGAGCGCGTCCTCGCACTCGTTGTACAGCGTTATGAGGCTGCGCAGCGCCGGCCCTTTCAGCTTGTCGGCCTCGTCGAGGATCAGCATGGGGCGGTGTATGTGCCTGGCCTTGAAAAAGTCCGTTATGGCCATCAGCAGCGTGTCCATGCTCTGGGCGCGGTTCCAGCCGTCGAGGCCGAGGCTTTGCGCCAGGTTCTGGAGGAACTCGCGCTTTGCCCATTCGCGGCACGAGAGGTAAAACACAGAGGCCGTCCGGTTGGCCGCCTCGTAAGCCTTCAGGCCAGCGGTCTTGCCGCTGCCGGCACGGTGGCTGACCGCAAGGAAAAGGCTCTCTGACTTTGCGCTGTTGAGCAGGTGGTGAACGATCCGGGTGTTGGTGATCTCTGCCATCTGCCAGCCTTGTGGCCGGTACCCGAGGGCGGAGGCCACCTTTGACCACATGCCGTCAGCTATGTTCTCCCAGTTGTTCGCGCGCATCTGGCTGAGCGTGGCGGCGCTCACGTTGCATTTTTTTGCTACCCGCTCCTGTGATCCGAGGCGGCTGATCTCGAGGGCGATGAGGGCGGTTACGTCGTTTTTCTGTGTGTGTGTCATGTCGCGTTATTTTTTCCTACTGTTCATGTTTACGGGTGGGTGAAAAAAGTTGGGGGGATTAGGATTATAGGCACTCGCAGCGTGTCTGGCTGGCTGGTTTGATGTCCCTGGCGTTCCCTGTTCTCCAGCGGCCAAGAGGCAATGATGTTCTGGTGGTGGTACCGGTGGTGGTGGTGGGTAGGCTCGCGTCCATTCTTTTCCCGCTTTCCCTACTGGCGGTTTTGCCCCGAATGGGAGGGGAGGGCTTTAGTCTTTGCCCGTCAACCTTGGCCTGAAAAATGCCTGGACGGAGCCGTTTGAAAAAATGGTGGTGCCCGTGGCCACATACACCTCGACCCAGAAATCGGGGCTTACCTCTGCCCGGTATATGTCCGGCGCCAACTTAGAAAGCTTGGCTGCATAGGCCGTTGTCGAGTCCTGGCAATGCTCGTCGAAAGTGACGACCATCAGGCGGTTGTAGGGCGCGATGAGCAGGAACTCCGCTTGGTCGGGGTACACTGCCATGACCGTGTTTTTGCCCACTGCGACATTGCAGTGTTCTGGCTTGGGCTGCCCGAATGCCACAAAGGCGGCAAGCATGAGCAGGAAGATCATTGTGAGCTCTTTCATGTGTCTCTGATTGATTTGTGATTGTGAAAAGATTTGTAGTGCGGTGGGTATCGAAACCCATCCCCCGGATTATGAGCCCGGGGCACCACCTGGCCGCACTTGCCACCCGCCATCGCGGGGCCTTCGCCTTGATTCGCCACCCGGAAGTCGAGTCCGGCACCGGTTACAGCGGCTCCCCCGGGCAAACCATGTTCAACCGTTATCACATCTGGTTCAGCGCCCAGTCCGCGATGTCTATCGCTGTCTGCTGGTACGGCTGGTCTGCCTCTCCTGGCAGCATTCGTACCGTTTCCTGCGCTGTCATCTGATCCAGCACCCAGGCCGTTTCCGATGCCTCGGCCTCCGCCTTGCGCCCGAAGCCGTTGAGCAGCAGCCCGACCTCGCTGCCCTGGCCCCGGATTTCGGCCAGTTCGGCCTTGCGTTTGTTCTCTGTCTGTCCCTTCCTCGCTTCGTCCCTCCCCAAAGCCTTGTAGTCCGCGTTCGGCCCGAATACCTGCACCCGTGGGAGCAATTCCACTTCGCACAGGCATTTGGGGTTTGTCAGGCGCTTGTCGTCGTCTTCAAAAATCCAGGCTTTCCCCAAGTCTTCTGTATCGTACCCGAGCCACACCTGGCGGTGGTTCTTGATCACTTCGTAGTCCCGTACCGCGTAGTGGTATTCTGCTTTTTGGATTTCGGTGCGCACCATCGAGTTGCGGATGGTGACCTTTTTCATCAGGCCGAACAGCATGGCCCGCTGCCAGTCGGCCACTGTCTTGCAGTGCGGCTTTTCGCTGATCTGGTAGAGTTGTTCGGGGCTGTGCGGTATGGACGCGTGCTTGCGGCTGTAGTCGCTGAGCGGCGTGGAGTTGTACTTCCCGATGCACCAGAGCGCTTCGCGCGTGGCCGTGTCCATGCCCCAGCCGTCGGCCCTCGCCACTTTCCTTACCGCTTTTATGTACTCAGCGCTCCGGTGGGCTGCGGCGCGACGGCTCTGTATGCCCTCGCCGTAGTAGTAGGCGCTCTCCTGGAAGAAGACGGACTGGAGGGTGCCGAACCAGCGCTCCAGTTGCGCTTTCCCGGCTGCGGTGTGCTTGTAGCTCACCTTCACGCCGACCGCTTCCATGCGCGCCTGTACCGTCTGCCATTCCTCTGTGTTGTGGCCGGGGAACCGGTCAACGGCCACCTCATAAGGCAGGGTATTGGCCCTTTTGCAGGCCATCCGCAAAGCCTCTATGTACATCCACCTGTCTTCAGCAAGGCTGAACGAAGCGCCCAGTACCGCGCCGCTGTGGACATCCCGGCAAACGACCATGTACAGGAACTTTTCGCGGCCATCTTCGCCCGTCCAGGGTATGAAGTTCACCCTGGTGCCGTCTAGCTGCCAGGCATCGTTGGCGAAAATCGCGTTCGCCACTGGCGTGTACTCCTTGTACACCTGGCCCAAGCGCCCGCGCTCGCCGTACCTCCCTGCGCTGGAGAGGAACTTGACCGCTGGCTGTGCCAGCATCTGTGCCAGCCAGGACTCGCTCGGCACCTGCTTGCCCGTCAGGGCGCACATTTGGCGGATTTTCCGCTGTATGTGCGCGTTGCTGAAGTTCTGCGGCATCCCGCGCATCTGTACCACCCAGGATTCCATTTCGGTGTCGTCGAGCCTGCGGGCGTTCTGGTTGTCGCGGCGCGGCAGGTCGACCACCTGCCAGATGTGCGAACCTTCGTCGAGGACTGCCGCAGCCTTTTCTTTCAGCCTGCGCCAGTTGGTCGGCAGGTAGCGGATTTCGAGTGCCTGGAACACTTTGCCCATATCGGTAAGCCATGAAGCGCTGTAGTTCTCGGCAGCTCCCGCCTCGATCAGGATTTCCAGCGCCGCGCATGCCCTGGAAAGGTCTTGCATCTGCTGGCTCGTGTAGCTGTAATAGCGTGACAGGTAGGCTGTTTCAAGGTCTTTTAAACGCTCTTTGACCATGCTTTCAAGGGCGTTCAGCCGGCTGCTTTTGGCAGCTTTTTTCCGCAAGTCCTCCAGATCGGTCTGCACCGGCAATTGGCTCTTGTAGCGGGCGGGCGCCTGGTCGGGGATGTTGTCGTAAGCGTAGTAAAACCGTCCTTTGATACGCGCCCAGCGCCAGGCACGGCCTGTGTCGGGGAGGATGTCTTTTGAGCGTTTGGCGGGGGAGACGGATTGATGGTACCTATCCCGACAAACAGTCCTTAAGTGCTTTTCGGAAAGTCCGTTCAAGATTCTGAGCAGCGCTTCCTGGCTGATCCACCAAGACCGGATCACGGAGCCTTGCTTGCGCTCAGGGAGGCAAAGCAGGTCGGAGGGGTCAAAGTGGTGAAGGCGAGGAGCGTGGCTCATACGGTTCAGTTTGCGCTTTGGAAGGTTAATCGATTTTTACCCCAAAAGCCTTCAAGAAAAAATCCTTCTTACGTTCCTTCTGGTGAAACTCTATGGCCTCATCCACGATTTGTTGGACTTTTTCTTCTTGCTTGGAGGTGAAAAGCCTTTTCCCCCGAAGCACCTGGAGCATTTCAATAATCTCTTTCATGTTCTTTCCGATTTGACTATTTAGGCCAGTTCTAAAGCTGAAACTTTGCCCTGAAGGATTTCGCTTTTGCGCTCAATCTCTGCCTGCTTGTTTTCCTTAAATTCTTTTAAAAAGTCGGCTGCTTCGATAAGCAGGTCGAGGTCTTCGTATTCGCCTTTGAACACCAGGCGCATCCACTCTTGGGTAATTCCCTTTACCCTGCAAAAGGCTGCGCTGGCTCCACGTGTTTGTTGGAAATTTTCGTAGAGTTGTTTCCGCGTCTCGTTTACATTGTTACTTTTGCGCATCGCTTTGTTATTGGCTTAATTAAATTGCTTGGGCAAATGTATGGGAATGTCTAACTTTCACACAAGATTTTAGTTAGATATTTTCATACTCTACAAAAAAATACCACATTTTGGGTACAAGACAGCAGCATTTGGAGGAAATTAGATCAGTTTTGGGATTGAATAAGACCGAAATGGCTAACCTTTTGGGCATAGACCAATCTTACTATCAGCACATACTAAAGGGAAATGGGAAGGGAAATTTAAGAATTGAACACCTCGAAAACCTTTTATTAAAGGCAAACGTAAACCCTGTTTGGGTTTTGACTGGACAAGGCGATCTGTTTATGGGAAAGTCTAACATGGAGTTGGCTTTAAATGAGCCAACTGAAGAGCAAATAGAGGAACTATACAAAATGGTGCTAGAGAAAGAGAGCGCTACGGTAGGAGTTCACCAATCATACAAGCTGAAATTGGCATGTGCGCAATGTTTTGTTGACTTCCCTGATGCACAAAATTTGAGTGAATTAGCTTTTGCTGCCAGGGTTTATTTTAAGCTATTGGAGCGGCTCCCGCAAGTGGATATTATCACAGCGTTGGGATTCCAAAACGATGACAGCCTTGACAATAGTCAGCAACCTTAGCCTTGCGGGCACCGTAGGTTTTTGTATTGGTACAGATTTGGGCATAAGTATGAGATTAGCAAGGCCGGGAGGGCAAAAATAGCTGCCCAACTTAATTTTCAAAACATTTTGTTTGTATATTTTAATCACCTATCTAACCACGCTCAAAAAAGCTCAAAAAATGGCCAGGATAAAACTTGAAACCCACGAAATTGAAATTCGCAAAAAAGGTCACCCGAATGAAGCCCCCTTGAACCTATGGAACATAGATGGCAATGGGCTTACGTTACCACAATTATTTTTGCAGTACATCACATGGTTGGAAGGAAAGAGCTATGCTGATGAAACCACGAAGAAAGTATTCGCATTTGACAGTTCAAAAACTGACCTAAAAGAAGGGCAATATTTTTTGGCCGGTCGTTTTGAATACGGAGAGTTTGGCGTGGCGAATTCCATCAAAAATGTAAGGACCAGGAAGGAAACGCACCCCAAGACAAGGGAGGAAGCAGAGGTATATCCGCTTTACTTTCTGGTTTATACCCCAAAAGACGAAAGCAGGGCTGTCCTGGTTCTTCAACGTTATGGAGTTGTGGCAATGCTGACCATTCTCAAACACTCGCTGATTCAATTCGCGGCGGAAAAATATGATCTGAAGGTCAAAATAGAGCCACTTACCCCAATTGAGGTAATCAGGGAGTATATCAGAAAGGGCAGTGTTGAAGAAATAACGCTGAGGCGCACCGATATACCCCATGATGAATCAGAAAGGCTTAGGGCCGGGGGCTTGAAAAACAATCCCAAGACAATTACGGTAAAATTGACCGGGTCTGGCTTGATTGAACATGCCATGCTCTACCGTTGGCTGGATAACGAGAAAGCGGTATTTGTGGTGCCTCAGTTGGCAGAGGTCGGCCTAGATGGAGAGCACCGGACAACCGTGAAAATAAACGTCAACGGTACCATCCGGGAGATCGATTTTTCGGACACTGGGAAGATCAGGCCATACATCGATATTCATGACGAAGAACTGTTGGAAAAAGATTCTGGACACCCTATCTTTGAGCAGATAAACCGAATCGCCAAACGGTATGCTCAAGATATTCTCAAACCCGGTATCCACCAAGATCAGCCCTAAATGGATCATCAAAGACCATTTGGCAACATTTGTTGACGGCAGAAACAAGCCACACTGGCCTGATTATTTCACTTTTTTGATATTGCCGCTCATCGCCGCTATCGCCATCAAGTGGTGCGGGGCTTTTTTAGACCAGGATATGGTTGGTATTATCAATACGGGACTGGCTCTTTTTGCAGGCCTTTTTTTGTCGGTGTCCATACAACTGATCTCCATAGACCCTGTCAAACTGAGGTCTGATTCGGCCAAAAATGTGCAAGGGCAAACGCTCGCCAATATCTCATTCCTGATTTTCATCTCTCTTCTGTCGATCTTGCTTTCCTATATTTCTTTGTTCAAATATGAAAACGACTGTTTTCCATATCATTGGTTCAAGCAATTGATCGATATCAGCATTTATTGGCTTGTTGGCATTTTCATGCTGACGGTAATGATGGTCTTAAAGCGCACCTCCATACTTTTTGACCACATTAAGTAGGTGTTTTACTTCACAAAACGCCTCGTTTCAGCGCTTGAACTTTACTTTTTTCAAAACCAAATGTACAAAAAAGTGTCCTCATTTTAAATGAGGACAATCAATGAGGACATTTTTACCCTAAAACCAAATGTACACTATTTTGCGTCATTTTTCACCTTCTAAGCTGTCTTTGTCTTGGCTATTGCGGCTCGAATGCACATTTGAGCCATTTATTTGCGTTCTGCGGCCTTAAAATGATCTATGTGTGTATGGGAATGCACTTGTTGGTTTTTATTGGCTTGTAGGGCAAAAAATATTTAATTCATTATAAATCAGTACTTTGCAGCTTTTCGGGCAAAAAATAAAGTGTAGAAATTAGTGTACATTTGGTTTTACCCCTCAAAATTGACTTTAAACAGCTCTCCACCATATTGCGTTGCCCAGTCACGCAAGAAGCCT
>CAZULM010000061.1:0-36191 GCA_964621185.1 uncultured Saprospiraceae bacterium
TTCTGCTCGCCGCCCGAGGTGAACCAGTCGAAGCCGTCGTGGAAGCCGCCGGTGTTATGTGTCGAAAAAATCGGGGAAACTGGGGCAAGAGATCAAAGAACGGCTGATCGGCATGGCAGAATCGAGCAACAGCAAAGTGTATGTCGATTCGCTCATCAGCCCCTCTTTCCACGAGAGCATCTCGCAGGTGATCCAACTGCCCGGCATCGCCGGCACCGACAACAACCTGCTGCTGCTGGAGTTTTCCAAAAAGTCGCCTGAACATTTAGACGAAATCGAAGATAACTTTAAGCTCATCAAAGCCCTCAATTATGACGTGGCCATACTCGGCTCCACCGAACGCGGGTACGGCCTGAAGCGAGACATACATATCTGGCTCACTTCCGACGATTACGAAAATGCCAGCCTGATGATCCTGCTGGGCTACATCATCCTGGGTCATTCCGATTGGCGCGGCGGCAAGATATCCATCTACGCCGTGTACCCGGAAGACTCCATAGAGCAGGAGAGCAACCGCCTGTACATGCTCATCGATGCCGGCCAACTGCCCATCTCCTTCAACAACATCAACATCATCTCCAGGCCAAAGGACCGCAGCCTCAAAGAGGTGATCACCGAGAAGTCGCAAGATGCCGACCTGACCATCGTCGGGCTACGGGAGGAGGTCATTCGGCACAAGGGCTGCGACGCGCTGATGGAGCTGAACGAGATCGGGAACACGCTGTTTGTGCATTCGGGGGAGCATAAGGAGATAAAGTGAGGACCGGGATTTGGGGGGATTATTGGATTTTTGGATTGTTATATTTAAAGATACGGAATTTTCATCAGAAAAAATCAAAAATCTAAAATCTAAAATCCCGAAATATAGAATCCTAAAATCTAAAAATCCCCCCAAATCCCGGTCCAGACAAATTGCCAAACTTCAAAAATACGTCCGCACCGCAAACGCAAACTGCTCCATAAATATCCGTTTAAACGCACTGATATTATTCTGCTCACAAAATAGCAGCATGGCTTTTTTATAGTGGAGCGAATCCACGGTGCGGAACGAGATGGGGCAATACTGGTGCTGTATCAGCAGGGCATTGCTGATGATTCTGGCTGTCCGTTTATTGCCATCGGCGAAAGGCTGTATGTAGGAAATCAGCACGAGTGCCAGCAGTGCTTTTTCAAAAACATTGCTTTTCTGGTTAATCAGGGTGCAGGTATCGTTCAAGGCTTCCTTGATTTGAAATTCATTGTCCAAAGGTTGGTAATTTGTACCCGTAATGCCCACTTTTCGGATTCGCACATTCCTGACAACATCCAGGTCTTTGATCAAAATGCTGTGGATATCTTCGATGCGGGCAGTCGTCAGCGGTTGTACGTAGGTAGGATGTTCCATAATAAAATCGAGCGCTGCCTTGTGGTTGAGCAGCATGGTCGCTTCGTCACGGGTTTTTCCGGCCGCGGTTTCTTGTTCCTTGAGCAGCCGCTCGGTTTCGAGCAGAGAATAGGTATTACCTTCTATTTGTGCGGATTTCCAGCTCAGGTCAATGGCCAATCGCTCAAACTCCTTTTTGTAAGCCTGGGCCGACAAGGTTGAAATATTCTGCTGGAATTGGTGTTGCAACTGATTCAAAAGGGCGTTTTCCGCTGCTGTAAAAAGCGGAACATGCGGCAATGTTTCCTGAAGCAAGGTTTGGTTGAACTGGGGAATTATTTCCCGTTCATCAATTTCCTTTTCAAAATACAGGTCAATGTCGATGGGTAAAAACAGGCCAAATGCAGGGCTCACCTGGTATCGGGTAGCTTTCCCCTGCCCCAGTGCCACTATGAGGTTTTCGGCCAGCAGTTCCTGAATAAGCCGCTTTACAGTGGCATAGGCCATGCTGTCGGCGAGTGCATCGTGAATAGCTTTGGAGGAGCAGGCAGGGTTGGTTTGGATGAAATCCAGTATGCGTTCCTTGACGTTGTTTTGAGCTTTTGCCATAACAGGTTGGTTTGTAGCTCACAAAGCTATCAGTTGTGGCTCAAATTGTAAAATTTTTGAGCCTTATTTTTGTTTTTTTGAGCTGCAAGTTTAAGTTGGCCTTTATTGAAGCATGTTCCATTCCTGTCGAACTGTCAAGTATTCCTTGACAGCTGCCGCTTCAGACATCGCAGCTTCCATGCACACTTCTACTTTGGCGTTTCCGTTTTCTGATTGGCAAATGAGGATTTCGGTGTTTTGTATGCCGGGTGGTATTGGATATGTTAATAGGTCAAGATTTGCTTCTTCCTGCCGATTCTCGTTTTTTTCGCCATTTTGAATTTTACCTGCTTGAATTTCAAGTGCTCCCACGTAGGAGTTTGGCTGTAATAACTTTAAATTTTCACTCAAAATAATTCATTTTTTTATGTGTTTTAGAAAATAATCTTATGCCTCCGTCGACTGTCAAAGTGAACACGTTTTTTTTCTCTTTCCTATTGGTTACTCCTTTTCTTTATGATTCCTCCATCGTCAATATAGTACTTATCAATTATCTCATAGCAGCCCTCGACATTATTTTCTACAAGTTTTTCGAACCAATTTTTATCTACTTCTGCATTTAACAAATTAACTCCAGTAAGATTTGCCCCTGAAAATGTAAACTCCTCAAGAATTAGCATTCCATTTTGATTTTTCTTAAAATAATTACTAATTTTCAACTTTGCCCCAGAAAGATTTGCATTCGATAAGTTTGCATTTGATAGGTCACAAATCATAAGTGCAGCCCCTGAAAGGTTTGCTTTAGAGAGGTTTGCCCTAGAAAGGTTTGAAAAAACGAGAATTGCCTTTGAAAGATTTGCGTTTTCAAGTGTTGCCTTTGAAAGATTTATTTCGAAACACCTTACCTTTCTAAGAAAACACCCAGCCAAATTAATTTCAGATATACCTAATTTGTTAAGCCTTTTAACAGCTCCAATAATCCTAAATGTTGCCTCTTTTTCATCCCAATGCCTATAATCATCAATTTCTTCCTTCAGCCGTTCAATTTTATCCCTTTTCTGGCGCAGGGACTCATAAACTGAGAGTAAAACACCAAATACCAGCAAGTCGAATACCATGCCATTGGCTTCAACCAAAATATCATCCCACTGAATACCCTCTTTGGCATTCAAGATGCCCATAATAATAATCCAAAAAATAGCCGCCACAAGGAAAAATCGGGCGGGGTTAGCCGTTAGGTAAGCGATTGCTCTTTTCATAGGCAGAGTATTTTTAGGATAGAAAACACTCCAAATCCAAGCGCCGTCCTTTGTGCATGGTACAGCTACCTCGCCGCAATTAAGGTCACAGCTGGGAGTGCAAATAATCAGCAGTATCTTTTAAGCCGTTTTTTCTCAAAGCAGCCAATACTTCGTATTCATCCAAATCCGGGTTTCTTCTATTCATAACTAGTTTTCTAAAGGCTTCCATTGCAGTTTGGGGATTCAGATCGATAATATCGGTTAAAAAATCATCAGCACTTTTTGCGGACATGTCAAATGGCTCTAAAACTTCCGCTGGAAAGTCTTTGAGGTTATTGGTAACAATGACATTGGCATTGGTCTTTATGGCTGCTGCCAGGACGTGCCGATCCTTTAAGTCAGGTAAATTGAGCGATTCGATAAGCCCTTCATAATTGACAACCAAAGCATCTGGAAATGCCATGTTGGCTTTATCAACCCTTCTTAACAGTTCCTCTTGAGGCACGCCATTACGGGCCATCGCTTCCTTCCATTCATCAAAAATATGCACACTCCATTTAGGTGTGTACAATTCATAATGTGCAAACCAAAACAGCAAATCACGAATTTCAATCGGGTAGATAACATTCGTGTCAAGGACGCATGTAAATTTAATGCTGTGAATCATACAGTCCAAATTCTTCATCGCCCTTTATAATTTCGACAAGAAGTGCCTCCCTTTCTTCCCTTTTTGCCTTTTTATAGTTCGCCAAATCTTCAAACTTTACCCTTCTGTGTTTACCTACTTTGGTAAAAGGCATCGCACCTTCTTCGAGCAGTTTGACAAGATGCGGCCTAGAGCAACCTAAGAACTCCGCTGCGGCTTGGGTCGTCATTTCAGTGGCGATCGGAATAATGGAAATGGGATTCCCCTGGCTTGTAACTTTCAAGATCTTCGCCAAAAGCTTTAAAGCACTCAAAGGAATTTTAATCTTTTCATTGGTTTCTTCAATTTCGATCTCAGGGGTATTCGATTTTAATTGTTCAAGCATCGCATTCAAAGCATTGTACGACTCCATTGCCGCTTCTTGTTCTTGCTTTGTCGGCCGTTTTATATCTTCTAGGTTGTTCATGTGAAATGGATTTCATCTTAAGCTACAAAGATAAACGAAATAAACGAAACAATATTTTTGAAAATGTTAAACTTCTTCGAAAAACACTTTTCTCAACATACCCAGATTTGGGCAGCTCAGAGGATTTTTGGATCGATCTTTTCTATCAGATTCGGTTTGAACTTGCTATTTTCCAGGCGTTTGAATGTGAGGCTAATACTTCCAAAATTAATGAGCAAGCCAACTTCCATATTATAGGCTTCCAGGTAATTTTTGGCTTGCTTACTTTCCAATACAAAACTTCCCAAAAATATTCCCCAACAAATCCTCCACCCCGATCTCCCCGGAAATCTCGCCCAAATACGACAGCGCGCGCCGGATATCTTGCGCCACAAAATCGCCGGTAATGCCCGAATCCAGGCCTGTCAGCACTTCCACCAAAGCCGCATCGGCGCGGCGCAGGGCATCGTGGTGCCGGGCGTTGGTGACCACCGTGTTTCCCGGTTTCAGTTCGCCGCCGGATACGAGCTCGAACAGTTTTTCCTTGAGGTAGGGGATATTTTGTTCGTTTTTGGCCGAAATCGGTACAATCTGATCTTCCTGCAATGCGCCGGCGTGGGCCGACAGGTCGGCGGGCGGCTCGCCGAGGAGGTACGGGTGGATGTCGGCGCGGCTGGGCTCGGTCAGCCAGGCGGTCTGGAAATAGGGGTTTCGGTCCATTTTGTTGCACACCACGAGCAGGGCGAGCCCGTCTTGCCGCAGCCTTTCGAGGTCGGCGAAAAGCTCGGCGAGGGTCATGCCACCGGCCACATCCCACACGTAGAGCAGCACGGCCGCTTCGCGCACCTTGTCGAGCGTGCGCTGAACGCCGATGGCCTCGATCTGGTCCTGCGCCTCGCGGATACCAGCTGTATCCACCAGGCGGAACTGTACGCCTTTGATGTTCAGCACCTCTTCGATGGTGTCGCGGGTGGTGCCGGGGATGTCCGACACGATGGCGCGCTCTTCGTTGAGCAGGGCATTGAGCAGGGTCGATTTGCCGGCGTTTGGCCGGCCGGCGATGACGGTGGCGACACCTGTTTTCAAGGCGTTGCCCAGCGCGAAGGACGCGATCAGTGGCTTCAGGTGATCCCGGATTTTGTGCACCAGCGCTTTAAGGTCGTCCCGGTCGGCAAATTCCACGTCTTCTTCCCCAAAATCGAGCTCTAATTCCACCAGGCTGGCGAAGTGGATCAGTTCCTCTCGCAGCGCTTGTATCTCCTTTTTAAAACCGCCGCGCAACTGGTTCAGCGCAACGGCATGGGCGGCCTCGGTTTCGGAAGCAATCAAATCGGCCACGGCTTCGGCCTGACTGAGGTCCATACGCCCGTTCAAAAAGGCACGGAGGGTGTACTCGCCCGGCTCGGCCATGCGCGCGCCTGCCTGCAAGCAAAGCTCAATAATGCGCTGCTGGATAAACGGCGAGCCATGGCAACTGATCTCCACCGTTTCCTGGCCCGTGTACGATTTGTTTTCATGGAAAATAGTCGCCAGCACCTCGTCGATCGCTTGCCCATCCAATGATTCAATGCGGCCAAAATGCGCGGTGTGCGAGGCCTGCCTGGCCAAAACTTTCCCTTTAAAAATCATATCGGTCAACGCAATAGCGCCCGGCCCGGAGAGCCGGATAACCCCGATTGCGCCCACCCCCGGTGGCGTGGCAAGGGCAACGATGATGTCGGAAAGGTTGGAAATACGCATTTTTGATGAGCGATGAGTTATGAGTTTGTGCATCATCCTATTTAGGTTTGGGGAGGGGTTTTCAGCATCAATTTCAAAACCTCGGATAAGGCGCTGAAAACCCTTTCGAAGCAAAAGCCAAAATATTGTGCCCTCTCATAACTCATCGCTCATAACTGATCACTAATTTCGGATATCATCACCCCATCCCAGCTTTTCCCGAATGGTGTTCAGGAAGGTAACGTCTTGCAACTGAACGAGTTTGATGCCGAAATCGTTTTTGCGCACGGCGATCTGGTGCTGCGCGCCGATCAGCTCGAAGCGGGAGTCGAGGGTGCAAATAAAGTTTTCGGCGCGGCCTTCGATCTCGAAGGAGATGACCGATTCGTCGGAAAGCACGATGGGCCGCACATTGAGGTTGTGGGGTGCAACGGGGGTGATGATAAAATTGCCCGAATTGGGAAATATCAGCGGGCCGCCGCAGCTGAGCGAATAGCCGGTGCTTCCTGTAGGCGTGGCGATGATGATGCCATCGGCCCAGTAGGAATTGAGGTAGTCCCCATTCAGGAAGGTATGGATAGTAATCATGGAAGAGGTGTCGCGCTTGAGCAGGGTGCAATCGTTCAGCGCGAACGGGAGCTCCCCGAAAATCGGCGGGTTGCTTTCTAAGTAGATCATGCTGCGCTCCTGTATCAGGAACTGGTTGGCTGCAAGCTTTTGGATGGAGGTTTTGATAAACTGCTTGTCTATGGTGGCCAAAAAGCCCATTCGCCCGAGGTTGATGCCCAACATCGGCACCCCCGCATCGCGCACCAGGGTCACGGCGGCCAGCATGGTGCCGTCGCCGCCCACCACGATCACAAAATCGATGCGCTGCGCCTTGAAATCCTCGTAGCGGTCGAAAGCCTCCGCCCCGGCAGGCAGTTTCACTTGCTTTCGGATATCTTTCAGGTATTGGCCATAGACACAGATATCGGCCCCCTCTGCCGCCAGCGCGTCGAAAAGCTCCTGGACGAAAGCCTGGTCTTTGTCTTTGAATTGTTTGCCGAAAACGAGGACACGCATTTCTAAATGTGATAATTAGGGTAATGTGATAATTTGATAATTGGGGCTTTATACCGACAGAAATAAATGAAAGGGCGTTGGATAAAGAAGCTGCAATTTTATGAATTTTGCCACAATGTAAGGAAGTACCGCAAAATTTGCCATTTTTGCCATCTTTACTGCAAACCTCAAAATATGCCAAGTGCACAAGAAACAACCAACGACAAACATGAGCAAAGAAGCATCGACCGAAAAAACATGCTATAAAGACATCATTCTCGAAGAAAAGGCCCAACTGCGCAAACGGCGGGCCAAGCTCAAGATGGAACACGGCACCCCCGACGAGGAGAACTGGTTCGGCATTGCCCTGTCGGGCGGCGGCATCCGCTCGGCTACCATCAACCTGGGCTTCCTCAAAACCCTCAACAAGTTCGGCATCCTGCAGCAAGCCGATTACCTCAGCACGGTCTCGGGCGGCGGCTACACCCACGCTTACGTGCAAGGCACGGCAAAAAAGGAAGGCAGTTTCGACAAATTGTTCACCGATGAGCATATCGACTCCATGCGCCAGCACGGAGAATACATGATCCCCCGCAAAGGGCTGGGGAAAACCGGCAACGCGTGGCTGCTCACCATCGCTTTTTTGGTCAGTTGGGTGATGTCGCTGGTGAGCCCTGCCATCGTGGCCGGGATTGTTTACTACCTGTACATGATCGTCACCGGCTTGTTGGGGGAGATGCCGTTCGAATGGCTGAAATTTTTCTCTGCCGACGTTGTGATGTATTGGGCCACAATTGTCCTGGGCGGGCTCATGGTGCTGCACTTTGTGGCGAACATCGCCCTGAACTTCAACCTGAGGATTTCAAAAGACTTCAACTATGCCGAGTTGAGCCTGGCCGCGTTCATGGTACTGCTCTACCTCTGGGTGATGATCGGCGGGTTCCAGGGCGGCGCGCGCATCGATTCAGCGCAAATGATGGATTATGGCATCAACGTGGTATTGCTGTTCCTGATCGGGTTTTTCACCAACCCCAATGCCATCAGCTTCCACCGGTATTACCGCAAACAGCTCTCCGACCTTTTCCTCCGTTTTGCCCGCCATGATTTCGACAACATGCCGCTGAAGGATGTTTTCAAGATAAATTCTGAAAAAAAAGAGGACTACATTGCCCCATACCCCCTGATAAACACTTGCCTCAACCTGCTCAACCCAGATGGGGACGCGGTGTTCAAGGGCACCAAAACCAGCGACTATTTTTTGTTGAGCCCGCTCTACTGCGGGTCGGGGCTGGTCGGGTACGTGCCTACCGACCGGTATTTGGACTACCAAAGAATGACCTTGCCGGCTGCAGTCACGATCTCTGCCGCAGCCGTGAACCCCGGCATGGGCATGTACTCCAACAAAATGCTCAGCGTGTTGATGACCATTTTCAACGCTCGGCTCGGCTTCTGGATATCCAACCCGCTCATCTTGAAAAAAGCCAGGGCCATCGTCTGGTGGCCGGTCTATTTTTTTAGGGAACTGTTGGGCAGGATCGGCTCCGGAAATACCATGATCAACATTTCTGACGGGGGGCATATCGAAAACCTGGGGGTGTACGAGCTGCTGCGCCGCGGTTGCCGGCTCATTATTGCCGTAGATGCCGGGGAAGACCACACGTACAGTTTTGCCGACCTGAACAACCTGATCATTCGGGCACGCAACGAGCTTGGACTGGAGATCAGGTTCCGCGACGACGAACAGCCGGAAGACCTGATCAGGCCAAGGCCCTCCCAGGTCTATTCCAAAAAGCGCTTTGCCATCGCCGACATATACCAATGGTGGGAAGACGACAAAGTGGTGCTTTCCGTCAACCAGGAACAGTCCAAAGAACTAGTCAACTTTCAGGAGCCCCGCAAAATCGGGACATTCGTATATGTGAAATCATCGGTGCTTGCCCCGACAGGAAAGCCCGCCCTCACGGAGAAGGGCAGCGAGGAAGACCGCAGGAAATACGGCACCTACAAGTACAAGATTTACCACCCCGATTTTCCCCACGAGCCTACCAGCGACCAGTTCTTCGACGAAATCCAGTGGGAAGCCTATTTCCAGCTCGGCCAGTTCATCGGCGCCGATGTGCTGGGCATCAAAAACTTGCTGCTGTACGAAGACGCTACCGGCTCCCATCTTTCGGTAGAAGAATTGATCAACTGGTTCGACAACAAAGTTGACCCGTTTGCTGCCAAGGTCGCCATGTCGCTCAAGCCGCCGGCGCCGGATGCCGGTCTGGAAAGCACGAAAAAAGGCGCGGGCGCTCCCGTGTACGTTAAAGAGGAAGTGGAGTACAAGATGTAGGGCAGCTAATTTGTTCATTACAGCATCTTCTGCATACACCAAATACTACTGAACAAAATGAAAAAGACAACTTTCTATGCCCTTGCAGGAATGATCACAAGCGCTTTGCTTGGTTTCACCAGCACTGAACCAACAAGTTCTGATGGAAAAACGCCTCCAGGCACAGTTTCCGTCAGTGCAAATTTCTTTGCCGATAAAAACGAAATCTGCAACATTGACTACAACGAGTATTTGTTCTGGCTTGCGCATGTCTTGGGAAAAGAATCGGAGGAATACGCGAATGCGCAATTAGACAAATCGGTATGGGAGGGGTTCCCAAACAAGGAAAACTATTTTGAACACCCCGACTATGCCCAGCACCCGGTGGTTGGCATCACGCTGGAGCAGGCAGAAAAATATACCGTTTGGCGCACAGACAGGGTTGCAGAAAAGCTTTTGATGGGCCAAAAACTGATTGCCATTTCCCCTGATCAAAATCGATCCAATTACTTCTCCGTTGAACGGTACAAAACCGGCGGTTTCGATTGGATCATTAAAAAACAGGAGGTCGCAATTCCCGTATTCAGAATTCCAAGTCAGCAAGAATGGGAGCTGATCGCAAAAGGAAACTCCAGCAATGAATTTGGCACCGACAGCCAATCAAGCTACAACAAAAAAGTATTGCGCAAAAACTACAACAGGTTGTACAATACCAGGAAAGACCGCGGTACCGCGGAAATAAACAAAACCTGCGACGGGCCGGCTGCGCGTACAGACTACGCCAAAAATGTGAACGGACTGTGGCATATCATTGGAAATGTTGCCGAATTGGTAACTGAACCCGGTATAGCAAAAGGAGGCAGTTGGAAGGACAACAGCAAGGATTGTATCATTCAAGCTGTTCAAAAAGTTGATGGGCCAAACAACTGGACGGGGTTCAGGAATATCAGCGCTTGGGAAATCATAAAAATTTAACGGTTTCGATGGGTGAAAGGAGCAAAATGATCCAATGCTCCTTTCGCCCAACCAATCTTTTTCCCTACCTTCGCCCGCCAATTTTTGGCCTCTGCTATGCGCGAAACTTTCAATTCCATCCTTCAGTCCGTTCAAGCTGCCGGTCGTTGGCTATCTGACAAAACAGCACCAATTCGGGCGCAATGGGCAAAGCTTTTGGCCCCGTTAAGCCCTGTTTTGATGCCTATTTCCAATACCTGGGCAAAATATACCGCGCCGCTGCGCACACGTTGGGCCGAGTTCCGCGAAAAGTTTCCCCGCGCGGGCTGGGCCCTGGGCTGGGCGGGAACGTTTTTCCGATGGGGGCTGTACTTCCTTTTGTTCCTCATCCTTGGCGTCTGGATCGGCTTGTTTGGCCGCCTTCCCTCCTCGGAAGAACTGCGCACCATCGAAACAGCCAACACTTCCGAAGTATATTCCGCCGACAGCGTACTGATCGGCAAGTTCTACCAGGGCGAGAACCGCACCGCCATCAGTATCGACAACGTGTCGCCCTACATCATCAACGCCCTTATCGCCACTGAAGACCGCCGCTTCCTCGAGCACAGCGGCATCGACGTGATGAGCTGGTTCCGCGTCGGTTATGGCGTGCTCTCCGGCAAAGGCATGGGCGGCGGCTCCACTTTGAGCCAGCAATTAGCCAAAAACCTGTTCGGCCGAAAAAACTACTATATCCCAGGCTTGAGCCTGGTTATCAACAAGCTGCGCGAAAACTTTATTTCCGTACGCCTCGAAAGGGTGTACAGCAAGCAAGAGCTCCTCAACCTTTACCTCAACACCGTCCCCTTTGGCGGCGATGTTTATGGTATCAACGTCGCCGCTCAACAATACTTCAACAAAAAGCCCAAAAACCTGAGCGTTGACCAAGCCGCTACCTTGGTGGGCATGTTGAAAGGCACCTCCATTTACCACCCCGTCCGGCGACCGGAGCGGGCAAAGGAGCGCCGCAACGTTGTGCTGATGCAAATGGTGCGCAACAAGCACCTCACCCAGGAAGAATACGACGTGCTGAGCAAAAAACCTGTTGGCGCCAAAGACTACAACCTCGACGGCAACAACGACGGCAGGGCCATGTACTTCCGGGAATACCTGCGCACGAAATTGATGCCCAAAATCCTAAAAAACATCAAGAACGAGGACGACAAGCCCTACAACCTTTATACCGACGGCCTGAAAATCTACACCACGCTCGACAGCAAGATGCAGGAGTTTGCCGAAGAAGGCGTTCAAAAGCATATGAGCGAGCTCCAGGCGCAGTTCGACAAGCACTGGAAAGGGTACAAGGCCGAAAAGCCCTGGGGCGACGACAAATGGATCGACCAACAGGCAAAGGCCAGTGCGCGCTGGGGCAGCCTGGCGGAAGCTGGGCTGAGCAGCGAGCAAATAATGGAGGAATTCCAGAAGCCGGTGAAAATGAGCATCTTCTCCTGGAAAAACGGCGGCGGCGACGTGGACACCACCATGAGCCCGATCGATTCGGTGCGCTACTATTTCTGCCTGCTCAACTGCGGCTTTATGGCCATGGACCACACCAATGGCTACGTGCGCGCATGGGTAGGCGGCATCAACTTCAAAAACTTCAAGCTCGACCACGTTGAAGGCACCAAACGCCAGGTGGGCTCCACGTTCAAGCCCATTGTTTATGCGGCAGCGATTCAGGACACCATGCGGCCCTGCACCTATTTCCCCAACCAGATAAAAATGATCGTCGATTGGGAACCGCACAACGCCGATGAGCAATACGGCGGGTGGTACTCCCTGGCGGGCGGCCTCACCAAATCCGTCAACGTGATCGCTGCACAAGTGATCGAAAAGGTCGGCATCCAAAAAACCATTGACCTGGCCCGGAAAATGGGCGTCACCAGCGAGCTCAAGCGGGAATTCGGCATCAGCCTGGGCGCCACCGAAATTTCCCTGCAAGAAATGATCAACGTGTATGGCACCATTGCAAACCAGGGCAAACGCCCCGAGCCTGTTACCGTGCTCAAGGTGATCAACAGGAAAGGCAAGGTCATTTACGACTTCGAGGCCGAACTGGCGGTCAACCCAAAATTAGGCGCCCATGAAGAAGCGCTCACCGTGAACCAGGCCGCCACCATGGTGGAAATGATGAAAAACGTCATCAACAGGGGCACAGGCCAGCGGCTCAGGCGCTATGTAGGCTACAACAGCGATTTCGCCGGGAAAACCGGCACCACCCAGGAAAACTCCGATGGCTGGTTCATCTGCTTCAACCCCCGCCTCGTCACCGGCGCGTGGGTGGGCGCTGCCAGCCCAAAAGTGCATTTCCGCTCCATGTACTTGGGGCAAGGCTCAGCCATGGCATTGCCCATCGTCGGCAACTTCTGGTATAACATTGCCACGAAAGGCGGCAAACACCAGAAACTGCTGGCAGAGCGCTTCCCAACCCCAAAACCAGAAGTGCTTGCCGCACTGGGGTGCCAGCCCTGGATCAATGTGCCGCCCGACACCTTTGCCATGCTGACCAACGTGCAAGATTCCGTCCTGCGCGATTCATTGGTCAAATACTACACCTCGGTGCACAAAAAAGACGCAGAGCCGGGCGAAACCCCCGGTGGGGAAGGCGGCAACAGCAAGAACGAAAAAAGCCCCGCCGAAAATCCCGAAGAAAAAAAGGAAAAAAAGGATGGCCCGATCAGGCGGCTGTTGAAAAAGATGTCGGATAAAGAAGGGAACTGATCGATTTGGAGTTCCCCTATTGAGACATTTGCCATCAAAGCAAAAAAAATAGTACCCCGCGCAGATGCACGGGGTACTATTTTCCAGAAAAGGCCCAAGTGATTTTCAAGCCCCAGACATTGGCAGTTGCCCAAACACGGCTGCCTGTCCCGACTGAAATTACCCTGCAGCCAGGGTGTTCACGTGGCGTGTCAAACCGCTCTTCAAGTTTGAGGCCTTGTTGCGGTGGATGTTGCCGTTCTTCGCCAAACGATCGACCATGCTGATCACCTTGGGCAAAAACGCGACAGCCTCAGCCTTGTCGGTCAATTCGCGGAGGTTCTTGATGGCCGTGCGCGCCGTTTTCTTGTAGTAACGGTTCTGCAAACGACGCTTTTCGTTCTGACGGATGCGCTTGAGCGCTGACTTGTGGTGTGCCATATTTATTACAGCGAAAAATGCTATTTTTGTTGAACTGTGTAAGGGTTCTCTTTTTGGGCGGGCAAAGGTAGGATTTTAGCGCCATAAAAATAAGAGCGCTTGAAAAAAAATATTTCAAAGGGGCAAAAAGCGAAAAAATACCCTTTAAATTGCCTTAAAACGAATAAACTTCATTCAAGGAACTTTGTTCAAACCGTATCTTTGCGGCCATTTTGACAAAAACTCCCGCCAGCCTGGTTTGGCTTTCCAAAACATACATCAATGACTGACCTATCTGCCATTTTCAACGCGCACCCTCAATACATAGAATCGCTGTACCAAGCCTGGCTGCTCGACCCCGCATCGGTTGAGGCTGACTGGGACGTCTTTTTCAAAGGTTTCGATTTTGCCGCCAGCAACGGAGAGCGCACCACGGCCGGCGTTGCCGCCAATACCGGCATCGACATCGCCAAAGAGTTTGCGGTGATGGGCCTCATCCACGGCTACCGCGACCGCGGGCACACGCTCTCCACAACCAATCCGATCAAGCCCCGCAAAGACAGGCAGCCCAAGCTCGACTTGGCCGATTACGGGTTGACAGAGGGCGACCTGGACACCCGCTTCGCCGCAGGCTTTGAGATCGAAATGCCCAACGCTACCCTCCGGGAAATCATCGAACGACTGAAACTGCTGTATTGCGGCAACATCGGCTTCGAATGCACGCACGTTTTCGACAAGGTGAAACGGGAGTGGCTGCGCAAAAAGATCGAGCACCGCGACCTGTCGCCCGATTATGGGTTCGACGTAGAAAAGAAGAAGCGCATCCTCGAAAAAATCAACGGCGCCGTAGGCTTCGAACAGTTCCTGGCCACCAAATTCGTGGGCCAAAAGCGCTTCGGCCTCGAAGGCGGGGAAGCGGCAATCGCCGCATTGGACGCCATGATCAACCGCGCCGCAGAAACAGCGGTGCCCGTCGAAGAGGTAGTGATCGGCATGGCGCACCGCGGCCGCCTGAACGTGCTGTGCAACATCGTCGGCAAAACCTACGAGCAGATTTTCAGCGCCTTTGAGGACGTTTCCATCCCCGACCTCAGCTTCGGCTCCGGCGACGTGAAATACCACCAGGGCTATTCCTCCCAGGTTTCTGCCCTTAACGGCAAAAAGGTCTATGTAAAACTGTTGCCCAACCCCAGCCACCTGGAAGCTGTCAACCCCGTGGTGGAAGGGTTCAGCCGCGGCAAGCTCGACGTGCTGTACACCGACGACTTCGACCGGCTCCTGCCTATACTCATCCACGGCGACGCGGCCATCGCCGGCCAGGGCATCGTGTATGAAGGCATTCAGATGATGGCCCTGGAAGGCTACAACACAGGCGGCACCATGCACTTAGTTATCAACAACCAGATCGGATTTACCACCAGCTGGGAAGATGCGCGCAGCAGCACCTACTGCACCAGTGTGGCCGAAGTGGTGCAGGCCCCCGTTTTCCACGTCAACGGCGACGACCCGGAGGCCGTCGTGTTCGTTTCCGAGCTGGCCATCGAGTACCGGCAGGCATTCAATACCGATGTGTTCATCGACCTGGTATGCTACCGCCGCAACGGCCACAACGAGAGCGACGAGCCGCGCTTCACCCAGCCAAAAATGTGGAAGATCATCGAGCAGCACGAAGACCTGCGCACCGTTTACAACAAAAAACTGCTCTCCCGGGGCGATGTGGACGAGCAATTGGCCATTGATATGGCCGCTAAATTCCGCGCCAACCTGCAGGCACGGCTTGACAATGTGCGGCAAAAACCCTTGCCCTACACCTACCAGGAGCCAGAGCTCGCCTGGAAAGCGTTGAAAAAGACCAACAGCGACGCTGATTTTCAGGAAAGCCCCGCCACCGGAATTCCGCGCAAAACGATCGACAAGCTGCTCAAGCACCTGCTGCTGTTCCCCGATGGGTTCACGCCTATTGCGCAGATAGCCAAAATAACCGAAGGCAAAAAGCAACTCGTTTCCACCGGGAAAATCGACTGGCAGCTGGGAGAGCTCCTGGCTTACGCATCCTTGCTGCTGGAAGGCAAAGACGTGCGCATGAGCGGCCAGGACGTAAAACGCGGCACTTTCAGCCACCGCCACGCCTGTATTGTAGATGCCAATACCTACCAGGAAGTCAACCGCCTCGACAACATCGCCGCAAAACAAGGCACCTTCCGCATCTTCAACTCCTTGCTCAGCGAATACGCCGTACTTGGGTTTGAATACGGTTATGCGCTTTCAACCCCTGATGCCCTGGTGGTGTGGGAAGCTCAGTTTGGCGACTTCGCCAACGGCGCAGGCACCATCATCGACCAGTTCATCTTTGCCGGCGAGAGCAAATGGGACCGCATGAACGGCCTGGTGATGCTGCTGCCGCACGGCTACGAAGGCCAGGGGCCGGAGCACTCTTCCGCGCGCCTCGAGCGTTTTTTGCAGGGCTGCGCCCAGAACAACATCACCGTGGCCAACGTGACCACGGCCTCCAACTTTTTCCACCTGTTGCGCCGCCAACTGGTGCGCCCTTTCCGCAAGCCGCTCATCGTGATGTCGCCCAAATCGGGCCTGCGCGCGCCCTTCAACCTCGGCGAGATCAACGAGATCGAGACCGGCACCCGCTTCCGCGAGCTCATCGACGACGCCAATGCAGACGCCAAAAAGGTGAAGCGCCTCATCCTTTGCTCCGGCAAGATCTACTACGAATTGCTGAAAAAACAGGAAGACGACAAGCGTACGGACGTGGCTATCGCCCGGCTCGAACAGATTTACCCGTTCCCGAAAAAACAGTTCGACGCCCTGCGCAAGAAGTACGCAAAGGCTGAACTGTACTGGGTGCAGGAAGAGCCCTTCAACATGGGCGCCTGGGGCTTCCTTGCCTTGAATTACCCAGAATATGGCTGGAAATGTGTGAGCCGCAAGGCTGTGGCCTCACCGGCGACGGGCTTTTTGAAAGCGCATGAAAAGGAGCAGGCAGAGGTGGTGGATGCAGCGTTTGGTTGAATGTCAGCCTGTTACGGATGGTTCTTGCTTTTTGATTAGTGTAAGCAAGACTTGGCGGTAATTTTCCAATATTGCCACATCCGTGGTCTCGTTCAATATCTGCACAATGGCGGTCCGAAGCTGTTTTTCTTTTTTTAACGTTTCTACGGAGGCCCTGATTTCTTTTGTTCGCTTGGCTATGGCATCCAGCTCGGACATTGAATCCCTGTTGTCCAAACCAAAAATGCGCGTCCTTTCCTGACTCAAAAGGACTTGCTGTTCCTCTTCAGTTGCACAGTTGTGGATTTTCTCCAAAAAATTATCCAAATTTTGTGTCATGGTAAAAATAGTCTTTGTATCAAGATTTAGCCTCGTCCTCAATTGAACGTCTAAGTGCTTTGATTTCGCGTTGAATAAAGTTTATTTCGTCGAGTATCCAATATATTCTCGTTTCTCCTCAAAATTTATCTTGGCATGAAAATCAAGCAATATTCGGAGAATGGTCAGTTCATCCTCAAGTTTTTTGAGCCTAGTTTTTCGTGTTTCCATATTTTTGGTTTAATGCTTTACAAAAATACAAGTTTGCTTTGTTATTCACAAGTACCATAAAAATAAAATTCAACACCGTAAATTCTTCCTTTCGTTATCCTTATATCAACAGGCGCCTTAGCATCCCCCACCCCATACGATAAAACTCCGGCACATACCCAAACGCCCGCAACGCATTGATCTTGAAATACTTGTTCAAATAAACCTGCATCAGCACAAAACTGGTGGCATAGCCTGACAGCGTTGCCCACGCAGCCCCCATCAGACCGAATTCCTGGATGAAAAACCAGCTCAGCCCAAGGTTCAGCAAAGCCGTAAAACAGGTGTAGGCAAAATTGACCTCCGGCTTGCCCGTGGCGTCCAGGATGGTGCCGAACTGGACTGCAAAGGGCAGGAACATGCCGAAAAAGGCGGTGATGACCAGTATGTTCGCCGAATCGAGGTAGGCAGGGCCGGCAAACAGCAGCATGATTTGCTTTGAGAACAGGAGGATCAGCAACAAAAACGGCATGACGATGGCGAGGATGGCCCCCACGCTGCGTTCGTACAGGTGTTTCACGCCTTCTGCGCCCTGTTGCTCCATGCGCTCGGCGCCTTTGGGGAACACCACGGCAGCTATGCTGAACGAGGGAGCCTCTACCAACTGTGTCACCTTTCCCGCCGCGTCGTACACCGCAAAGGCCGCCGGGCCGACGAGGTAGCCGAGCGTCAGCTTGTCGATATTCTTGTAAAACATGGTGCTCATGTTGGTACCAAGCACCCATTTGCCGTAAAACGCCAGTTTTTTTACCCATTCGATAATATGCCCTTTGGCGAGGGCGCCTTCAAAACGCGGCACAGGCAGCCCGCGCAAGGCCCGCCATGATGCCAGCGTGCCGACACCAGCCCCGGCCAGCATGGCGATGGCCAGGGACTGCAATTCCAGGCCGATGGCGCATACCTTGCAAAACAGCACCCAGGAAAACAGCCCCAGCCTGTAGCATAGGTTTGCCTGAAAAATACCCTTAAACGTGTGCTCCGCTTGTTGCAGGAAGTTGAAATGGTAGAGCAGTGCCATCATGAAATTGCTGGCGAAATAGATGGGCAGCACCGCTTCCAGTTGTGGCACCTGCCAGGTAGAAACGATCCAGGGCATAATGGCCCAAAGTGTCAGGTTAGAGGCGATAGAAAAGCCGAAATTGAGCCAAAGCGCCGCTTTTTTAATGGCGGCGTATTCCGCGGGCGAGTCCCGATGTATGGCCAAGTGCCGCACCAAGCTGTTCTGGATCAAGCCAGCCCTAGCCATTTCATTGAAATAGGTGACTAGCAGGAACAAGCCCCAGGCGGCAAAATCTTCTTTCGACAAGCCCCGCAGCAGCAGCATGGCGGTGCCCAAAGAGAGCAGCATCCCGGAGCCTTTCTCCAGGAGCGCGTAACCGGCATTTTTTCTCGATTGTGGCATTTGAGCGCGACCATTTATACTATGATTCGCCTGATTTTTTTGATTGAGTATGATTGATTCAGCTGATCTTCAATTGATTACAAAGATCGGTATGCACAAAACCAAGCGGCGTGAGGTATACCACATAGCGCACATAGTTCACATAAATGGCGTGTCGCAAGGGGAGTGTTTGTGGCAACCCCGCGCTGCGCCAGGTGTGCTGTACCGCAGATAGCTATGTTTGTTTTTGTCTGTCTGTCGCCGCCTGAGCTTAGGACGGCACCCGATATATTAATTCAAATCTAAAATCATACCAATAAGTTGACCCGCTTTGGTGAACCCTTTGCCGCGTTTTCCGTTCTTAGCCCATGAATTCAAAAGAAAGGGCCCTACTGTTCATTCTCGCCGCGGTCAATTTCACCCACATCATGGATTTTATGATCATGATGCCCCTGGGGCCGCAACTTATGAAGCTTTTCCAGATCAGCCCCCGACAATTTGGATTCGCCGTTTCGGCTTACAGCATCATGGCGGGCATTACCGGCTTTATTTCCGCTTTTTTTGTCGATAAATACGACCGCAAGCAGGTATTGTTGTATGCCTACATCGGGTTCACCATCGGCACTTTTTCCTGCGCGTTGGCTCCCAGCTATGAGTTTCTGGTAGCGGCGCGGGTTTTGGCCGGCTTTTTCGGCGGCATGATCGGCGCCCAGGTGCTGTCCATCGTGGCCGATACCTTCGAGTACCAGCGCCGCGCCAGCGCCATGGGCATATTGATGACCTCTTTTTCTTTAGCCTCTGTCATCGGCGTGCCCACGGGCCTGTGGCTGGCGGCGCGTTTCAGTTGGCACGCGCCGTTTTTGGTGATCGGCGCCCTGGGCGGGGTCATCGCCGCGTTAATCGCATTGTTCGTGCCGCCCGTGAACAGGCATCTTGAAGCTTCCGGCGCCGAAAAGCGGAACCCGCTGCACGTGCTGACGGGGATATTCAGCACCCCCAACCAGATGCGGGCCCTGACCCTTTCCATCGTGCTGATGATGGGGCATTTTTCTATCATTCCCTTCATTGCGCCCTCTTTGGTGGGCAATGTAGGCTACAGCGAAGACAATATTTTCCTGATCTACTTAGTGGGCGGCATCCTGACCATCTTTACGGCGCCCATGATCGGGAAAGTGGCAGACAGCAGGGGCAAATACCCTGTGTTCGTGTTTTTTGCCTTGTTCTCCCTCATCCCCGTCTGGCTAATCACCCACCTCTGGCCCATGCCCTTGTGGGCCGTGCTGGCCATTGCGGGCTTGTTTTTCATCACGGTGAACGGGCGCATGGTGCCCACACAGGCCATCGTCTCCAGCGTGACCCTGCCCCAGCAGCGCGGCGGGTTTATGAGCATCAACTCTTCCGTGCAGCAATTGGCGAGCGGCGTGGCGGCCAATATCGGTGGCGCCATCGTGGTGGAAGGCGCGGGAGGGCGCATCGAAAACTATGGCTGGGTGGGCTGGTTCTCCATCGCGCTGATCGTAGCGTGCGTGTTTTTGGCGGGCAGGGTGAAGCCGGTGGATGATTGAACCCAACTTTGTTTTATAGTCAACGCAAAATGGTTGTGAAAGCGAAAGTCTGCAATCCATTGAAAATCAATATTGCAGCATCCATAAATCTTTCAAATCCACCCAAATCCAGGTATACTTTCCGCCCATGCCATGCCGCGACACCATTTAGTATGAATACTTTTACTCCCATTACTTTTTAAATGAACGAACTCCTCCTCGCAAGCCTCAGCATCAGCCTCCTCCACGCTGCCATCCCCAACCACTGGCTGCCCATCGTGGCCATTGGGCGGCGCTCCCAGTGGACGGCTGTCAAAACCGTGCGGATAACGGTGCTGGCGGGAAGTGCCCATGCGCTTAGCACTATCCTGATCGGGGTTGGCCT
Source organism: uncultured Saprospiraceae bacterium (assembly GCA_964621185.1). GTDB lineage: Bacteria > Bacteroidota > Bacteroidia > Chitinophagales > Saprospiraceae > M3007. The sequence continues at coordinate 20,375 of CAZULM010000061.1, forward strand.
GAGCCTGCTCGGCTGGCAGTTGGCCGACTGGGTGGGGATATTTTCCAGGGTCCTGGGCCCGTTGATATTGTTGGGGCTGGGTCTGCTGTTTATCTGGCGGCACTATTTCCACCAGCACTTTCACCTTCATGCGGAGATAAAATCGGTGGTGTCGGAGCGCAAGCTGATACTCGCCCTGGCCACCGCGATGTTCCTGTCGCCCTGCTTAGAAATAGGCGCTTTCTTCCTGATGGCCGGCACCCAGGGCATTTCCGCGGTGTTCGCACTGAGCGGGCTTTATTTTGCTACGACCGTTGGCGGCATGGCCGTTTGGGTATGGCTCGTATGGCGGGGGCTGAAACTCAGCAACTGGCATGCCCTGGAGCACAACGCGGGCATTATTTCGGGGGTCGTGCTGGTGCTGTCGGGACTTTGGGGCTTGTTCGGCGGTCATTAAGCCAACGAAAAAACATGAGTCATCCCGAATTTTCGAAAGGATAAAAAGTTGTGGGAAAGTCCAGTATTTGTTTATACTTATTGGTCAGACCGCGAAAAGCGGTCAGACCAAGGGTCATCGTCTGACCGCTTTTCGCGGTCTGACGAATAGGCGTTGACAATTTTTACCCTAAAAGGGCTACTGCGGCATTCTTTATTTGAAATGCCTGTCAAAATTCGGGATGACTCATGTTTCAAAATCTTCCTAAAAATATGCCCAACGGAAAGTGGTTTGCGAAAATATCAGGAGATAAATCGGTGATAATCAACATGATCTATCCTAAAATCTTGCAAATCACCAGAATCCTGGCTTGACTTACTCTTTCACGCCCGCAATCAGCACGGCGACTTCATTGTGGAGGCACTCCACAAACCCGCCCGTGATCTCAAACGACAATTTTTCACCATTTTCTTTCAGCACATTCACCGCTCCCTCGCGCAAAGAAGCCACGATAGCGGCATGGCCATCAAGCATTTGAAAACTGCCGTCGCTACCAGGCACCTGCACCGATTTCACAGCGCCGGAGAAGATTTCTTTTTCAGGAGAAAGGACTACTAAGTTCATAATTTTGGCTGTTGGCCATTGGCTGTTGGCCATTGGCTGTTGACTAACACCTAGTACTTAGGTTCCAACAGCCAATGGCCAACAGCCAACAGCAGTTAAGAAGCTTCTTCGAGCATTTTCTTGCCCTTGGCAATCGCGTCGTCGATGGTGCCTACGAGGTTGAAGGCTGCTTCCGGGTATTCGTCGAGCTCGCCGTCCATGATCATGTTGAAGCCGCGGATGGTTTCGTCGATGGGCACCAGCACGCCTTTGAGGCCTGTGAACTGCTCGGCCACGTGGAAGGGCTGCGAGAGGAAGCGCTGCACGCGGCGCGCGCGGCTCACCACGAGCTTGTCTTCGTCGGAAAGCTCTTCCATGCCGAGGATGGCGATGATGTCTTGCAGTTCGTTGTAGCGCTGGAGAATCTGCTTCACGCGCTGGGCGCAGCGGTAGTGCTCGTCGCCGATGATTTTCGGGTCGAGGATACGCGAGGTGGAGTTGAGCGGGTCAACGGCCGGGTAGATGCCGAGCGACGCGATTTTACGGTCCAATACCGTGGTGGCGTCCAAGTGGGCGAAGGTGGTAGCCGGCGCCGGGTCGGTAAGGTCGTCGGCAGGTACATACACCGCTTGCACGGAGGTGATGGAGCCGCGTTTGGTGGAGGTGATACGCTCCTGCATCAAACCCATTTCTGTGGCCAGAGTTGGCTGGTAACCTACCGCAGAAGGCATACGGCCCAGCAAGGCCGACACTTCGGAACCTGCCTGGGTGAAGCGGAAGATATTGTCCACAAAGAAAAGGATGTCGCGGCCGCCGGCGGGGTCTTTCAGGTCGCCGTCGCGGAAGTACTCCGCCATAGTGAGGCCGGAAAGGGCCACGCGGGCGCGGGCGCCGGGCGGTTCGTTCATCTGGCCGAACACGAGGGTAGCCTGCGACTTTTTCAATTCTGACTTGTCCACTTTGGTCAAGTCCCAACCGCCGGCTTCCATCGAGTGCTTGAATTCTTCGCCGTAGCGGATAACGTTCGATTCGATCATCTCCCGCAGCAAGTCGTTGCCCTCACGGGTGCGCTCGCCCACGCCAGCGAACACCGACATGCCGTCGTAAGCTTTTGCGATGTTGTTGATGAGCTCCATGATCAATACCGTTTTGCCCACGCCGGCGCCGCCGAAAAGGCCGATTTTGCCGCCTTTCGCGTAAGGCTCGATCAAGTCGATCACTTTGATACCGGTGTAGAGGATTTCGCGCTCCGTCGATAGGTCTTCGTAAGCGGGCGGCTTGCGGTGAATCGCATAAGCGTCCTTGCTTTTTTTCACTTCGCCAATACCGTCGATGGCATCGCCAATAACGTTGAACAGGCGACCGCGCACCTCCTCGCCCACGGGCATTTTGATGGGGGAGCCGGTGTCAACACACTCCATGCCGCGCATGAGGCCGTCGGTGGAGTCCATCGCGATGGTGCGCACGCCATCTTCGCCGAGGTGGCGCTGTACTTCCAGCACGAGCGATGAGCCGTCAGGGCGGGTGAGCTCCAGGGCGTTGAGGATTTCGGGCAGTTCACTGTTGGGCCCGCTGAAATCTACGTCGACGACAGCGCCGATAATTTGTTTGATGCGACCGATATTCGCCATAAAACGAAATGATGTTTGGTTGTTTATGTCCTTTTTCCAGGTTTGGCCAGTGATTTAGGCAACTCAGGACAGTATTTTTGTAAAAAGCCGCGCAAAAGTACAGCACTTTGGCGTAAAACAATGCATAAGTTCAACTTTTTATCTTCCGAAATAAAATTTTGAAAAGGGGGCGCCGTTGGGGCAAAACAGGCTTGAACCCTGTTGTTTGGTTTGTTTGGCGGCTTTTTTTGTCCCGCGCTGCTTGGGCAACCGCACCCAACCTTCTCTAAAGGGAACACGTCTTCGCTAAAAAAAGACGTTCTTAATTATTTCGGCGAAGGGAATGGGCTGAAATGCCTATTTTTGCGCTCCTTTTACAATAAATAAAGATGAAAAAACTGCTCTATCTACTCCTGCTAAGCGCCTTTGCCAGCGCCTGTTCCAACGAATTTGAAGTGGCTGCCCCCTGGAAAGAGGTGCCGGTCGCTTACGCCATCATATCGCCAAAAGACACTGCCCATTACGTGCGGGTGGAGAAGGCATTTCTCGACCCAAACAAAAATGCGCTTGAGATCGCGCAGATCGCTGATTCGCTGTACTATCCGGAAAGCGCCATCACCGTGTGGCTGGAGCGCCCCAGCACCCATGCCAGGTTGCAGTTGTTCCGGGTGGATGGCAACAAGGAAGGTTATGTGCGCGACCAGGGCATTTTCGCCAACCAGCCCAACTGGCTGTACAAAGTAAAAGGAGGCTCGCTTACGCCGGGCGAGCTGTACAAACTGGTCATCGAGCGCGCCGATGGCGGGGCGGATATCACCGCATCGACCACCATCCCCAAAGATTTTGTCATCACTACCCCAAACCCCGCGGATATTGTACGGAAAGTAACCTTTGCCTACAGCCAAACGACGAAGGTTGAATGGCGCACCGACGAGTTTGGCGTTTATTTCAACGTTTATTACGTTCTTCCCTTCCGGGAGGAGGCGCCCGATGGCACCCTGCTGCGCCGCGACACGCTGGTATGGCAAGCGGGAAACAACGTGGAGCGCGGCGATGTTGACCTCGGTGGCGGCCAATTTCGCGGGAAAGTTGATGTGAGCGGCTCGCAATTCTTCCGTTTCCTCGCCGACAAGCTGCAACCCACCACGAATTTCCGCTTTTTCGAAAAAGGGGCCGTGCGGGTGGAAGGCGGCGGCAAAGAGATACGCGAGTTCAACATCACGGCCTCTGCCAATTCTGGCCTGACCGGCGCCGAGGTTTACCCTACCTATACCAATATGTCGGAAGGATTCGGCATTTTCACGGCCAAGAACCTGACTTCCTTAGGCAACATCCAGATAACGCCGGCAACAGTGGATTCGCTGAAACTTCACCCCCTGACCCAGGGCTTGAAGTTTAGCTATTGAGGTGTGCGCGGCAACCCATTGCCTTCAACATTTGTAGCCTCAATCCGCGCCTTAAAGGGGCTTTTGCCGCTGAAAAGCAGCACAATGTCCCTCCAGGGCGGCGGATCCTTTAGCCATTTTCACGCCGGGCATTGCAGGATGTTCGGGATGCGCATCCTGCAGGGTCAATACAGCGGTCAGGCTGATTTTCGTGGTCTGACCAACAAGTTTAAACAAATGCTGCACTTTTCCATAACTTTTTACCCCTTCGAAAATTAGGGAAGACTCATAATTTATAAGTTTTCGACGATTTTTTCAAAAAACTTTGGCATTGTCTATAATTTATTTTTCACAAAATAAATAAATTATTTTAATTATTTTGTTGATTATCAATTGTTTATATTTTTTTTTATTTTTTAAGCAAAAAATTATATTTCACAACCACAAAAAAATGTCACAAATCTTTTCGTGCACAGCCCCCATTTTTGTACCATGAACGGCGATGGTAAACGTATCATCGTTTGAGATATGTTCATGGGATTATACAATTTCAGGTGAGAGAGCAAGTCCTTCCGCTTAGCAGGAGGGACTTGCTGACCTGGTATAAGCACCCTTCATACGGCATGCTGTACCTTTTTTTCATTGTGGCTTTCGATTGGCCGACCCGAAAACATCCTTTGTCGCGTTCCGTATGACAATAACCGAAAATGTTCATGGGATTATAATTTGTTGTTTTACGGACCGCACCAAATGAGGTGCGGTTTTTTTCATTTATGCCCCTACCTTTCGCCGGTTTTTGTAAACCATTTCCTTGAACAAGCATTTCAATACCATGTCAAAAGCAACAGGTGAAATAAAGCGCGTCACTACCCACGTGCTGCAGGAACTGAAAGACCGGGGCGAAAAAATCGCCATGCTCACGGCTTACGATTTTTCCATGGCGCGCATCCTCGACGAGGCCGGCATCGAAATCCTGCTGGTGGGCGATTCGGCGTCCAATGTGATGGCCGGCCACGAAACGACACTGCCAATCACCCTCGACCAGATGATCTACCACGCCCAATCGGTGGTGCGGGCCGTCAGCCGCGCCATGGTGGTGGTCGATCTGCCTTTTGGCTCCTACCAGTCCAATTCCGAGATCGCGCTGTCGAGCGCCATCAAGATCATGAAAGAATCGGGCGCCCATGCTGTGAAGCTGGAAGGAGGCGCTGAAGTAGAGGAGAGCATACAGCGCATCCTGAAAGCGGGCATCCCGGTGATGGGGCACCTGGGGCTCACCCCGCAGAGCATATACAAGTTCGGCACCTACACCGTGCGGGCCAAGGAAGAACAGGAGGCTCAGAAGCTGCGCGACGACGCCAAGCTACTCGATGAGATCGGCTGCTTCTCTTTGGTGCTGGAAAAGATACCCGCCCAGCTGACCAAGGAAGTTTCGGAGAGCATCTCCATCCCCACCATCGGCATCGGCGCCGGCCAGTATGCCGATGGGCAGGTGTTGGTGACGCACGACATGTTGGGCATCACCAAGGATTTCAAGCCACGCTTCCTGCGCCGCTACGCCGAGCTGTTCGATGTGATGGCTGATGCCACCCAACGCTATATTGCCGATGTGAAAGCGAAAAAGTTCCCGAGCGACAAAGAACAGTATTGAGCATCAATGCCCGGTTTCGCGGAGCACGCGCTGCATTTCTTCGTACTGGTTGTCGAGCAGGCGCTTCAGTTCGAACCGCTCGAATTTGTAGTTGAAATTCAGGAACTCGTTCTCGTAATGGTCGCCATTGAGCGGGAGGAGGCCCAGCACCCGGCTGTTCCACCGGATGCGGTGCTTGCCCGGCTTGGCGTACAGCTCGTCCCAGGCCAGTTCCAGGTATTCGGCTTTTGGGAAATACAGGTAGATGCCCTTTAATTTTTGGATGATTTCGATGGCGATTTTGCGCTCCGGCTGCCGGTTCTCGTGCCGGTACTCGCTGATTTCCCGGAAATACCGGGCTACCTGGTTGGCGTGGCGCCGGGTCGCAATTTGTTCTCGGGCATCCAGTAGGCTGTATTGGAAGGGCTGTATTTGGTGCAGCTCGCGCAGCACGTCGAGCGGGTCGAAGCCTGTCACCCGTTTGTAGGGGATAGCCTTTCCCTCCAGCGAAATATCGATCCACGGGAGCTTTATTTCTTCGGTAAGCTCTTTCCAGACAAAATCGAGATATGCCGGGTTTGGGTGCAGTTTGTAATTGCTCAGGGTTTCTTGCAACAGCCAAACGATGCCTTCTCGCTGGCTTTCGTCGCCTTTCGCCAGGGTCTCGTAGATAGGCGCGATGCGCTTTTCGAACAAATTTTCGGCAATGCGTTCCCGCAGGTAAGCCTCGTGCATGCCCCGACCCTCCGGGTGTTGCGCCATCAAATCATGTATCTTTTTCAGCTCCTGTTGGGCATCGTAACCAAGCCCCGAGCTTTCCGGGTGCGTCACCAACGTGTGCGGGTTGTGCAGCAGCCACAACATGATGCCGTCGCCCGTGATTTCCCGGGCGCAGTTTTCCAAGAATCCCAGCCCGCGAGCCGGCTCGGCTTTGTAGGCGACGACCCACCGGCGTAAGCACTCGATGAGCAGCCGGCGGGCGTCTATGGCGTTCATGCGGCGCACATCTGTGTAGGCGAGCCGCGTTTTCACCGATTCGTGGAGCTGCGCTGTGTCGGCAACGTACTGTTGGTAAACCGTTTCTTTGATATTGGGCTGCACCTGCATCCAGCCCGCCGTGCCGGCGTGGTCGCGCACGATTTTTTCCACAATTCCCAGCACGTCGAAGGAATAGGCAGCACAATCGGGGTGGGCCGCTACATAGCCGTTGGCATCGAGGGTGAACCAGCGCAGGGCCAGCGCCTCGGCCTCCGCCGGGGCGCGCAGCAGCCCGGGCAGCAAATATTCCAATGCCAGGCGCAGGAAGGAATTGCCCCTTCCCCGCGCGTCGGCATCGCCGAAAATATGCGCCCCGAACAGGCAGGCATAGGTGAAGCGGACTATGGACTCCCGTGCATCGGTGTAGGGGCGGCGGCGTTTGGCATCCTCTGCCAGCTGGGTGCTGAGGGTTTGGCGTTTGGCCAGAAGGCTGAAAAAGAGGTCTTCCCGCAGCAATGCCCTGCCCTTTACGATCTTGTTTGGGTCTTCATCCTCAATGCTCTGCAGCATCTGCAACAGTTCCTGGATTTCCCCGATCAGGTCGATATGCCCATCGGGGACAAACTGGAAATAGCCGTCAACCACGTCCACCCGTTTCATCCAGTGGCATTTGCCGCCGCCGCAACATTCTATGACGGCGGCTTCCAGGAGCTCTTCTGAGGGGTGCACCAGGCGACAGACCTTCAGGGTGTTGCCCAGTATGACGCGCAGGCTGCGGCGGTTGTCTGGCACCGCATCCGCGTGCTTGCCCGTATCGCGCAGGGGGTCGTTGGGGAAATGGTAGTAAAGGCGCAGGGCGGCATCGGAAATGCTCTCGGAGGCGATAGCTAAGTTGTGCAGGGCGGTGGAGGAGGGGCATTTGCCGGCTTTTTGGTATTCGCGCAGGCGGCTGGCGAACAACAGGATATGCTGCAACACCCGGTCGTTGCCCTGCAGCGCGTCTTGCATGGCGCGCGCCGGGCTTTCCTTTTGGATAAAGGTGATGAGCAGGTACTCGTACAGTTGTGCCGATTGCGGGTCGATTTTTTGGCGCACGTGGTCGCAGTGGGCGTATGCCTGGGCAGGGCTCTTTACCGCCAGGGCATCTTTTGCCAGCAGGAGGCTGCGCCTGAAGTCGGTTTTTTGCTCGAAGGAGAGCAGCCCGATCTGCTCCAGCGACTCCTCCTCGCGCGGGCCGACGGGCAGGTTGAGCGTTTCCGGGATGATGACCTCATCGACCGGCACGAAGAAGGGCGGCACCGTGCTGTCGTCGCGGCTCTCGGCGGTGAAATGGTAGTAGTCGCGGATGAATATGCTGCGCCAATCTGGCGCTAAATGGCGCTCCTCAAGCCTTTCGATGAGGCTGCTGAGGTCCATTTGTACGGGCTCTGCGCGCTGCTGCAATTCCGCAATGGAAATTTGAGAAAGCCGCGTTTGCTCGCGCAGCTGTTTGTAGGCTTCCTCGGTATCCAGTACCACACGCTTCACGGGCACGTCTTTGATGAGGCGCTTCAACAGTGCCAGCAGGGGGGCGTGGTTGATGCGGTCGGTTTGGGCCATGAGCCGTTCGCGCAGATCCTGGATGGTAATGGGCAGCGATACCTTCCCCAATGGGATTTCGTTCGACACGGGCGCAGAGGCCAGCATAGCGACAGCTGCCTCGGCTGCCCGGCGCAGCTGGCGGTCGCGGGGGATGCCCTGGTTCTCGATGGTCTCGCACGCAGGCAAGGCTGCCTGGAAAGGGCGCAATGCTGCGGGGAGCTTGCACTCCCGCGCCAGCGCGGTCATAATTTGCAGCCCGGGCTTTGTTTTTTGCATTTCCAGCGCGGTCGCCATTTCCCAGCGCACATCGGCGCTGTCTTCGTAGTTCATGGAAAGCACCGCGATGAAAAGGTCTGTCTTTTCCAAAAACGCGGAGGCTTTTACCCTGAACTCTTCCACCGGGACATCGGCACGGCTCCAAAAGACAACTGGGTGGGGCTGCATCGCCAGCAGTACCTGGCGCTGCAAATCCTGCGCGCTGCGCTCGTCGGCAGCGCTGTAGGAGAGGAATATGTGAGCGGGGGCATTCATTTGAAAGGCAAAAATCAGATTTTTTGGGGCTTTTACCCCGTTTTTCGCAAAATCACTTTTTATTCCTGGAAATAAATACTGCCCAGAAGCCTATTTTTGCCCGATGGACAAGGTCTCCTACAAGGTCGCGGCGTGTCTGCTGCTGGCAGCCTGGCTGCTGGTTTCGGCGCTGTTTTATGGGAAAAGCATTGGTGCTTTGCCCCAGGGCCACCATGCCTGGGCGATGGCAGATTATTACGCCATGGCGCTGAAATTTAAAGCCAACGGTTTGAACCTGTTCTGCCCACAAACCTACAACCTGGGCACCCAGGATGGCATCACGGCATCAGACCTGCCGCTGCCCGCCTGGCTGGCCGCCGTTGTGATGCGCCTGTCGGGCACTGAAAGCCCGGCAGTTTTCCGGCTGCTCAGCTTGAGCCTTGGCTTTTTGGGCTTTTTTTTCTTTTTCAGGGCAGTTTACGAGACGGGCACCTCTCCCGCCAGGGCGGCTATGCTCACCTTTTTTCTCTGGCTTTTGCCGGGCTTGCTGTACTATCACGACAATCTTTTGCCTTCAATTTGGGCGTTGAGCGCTTTTTTGATCGGGCTTTGGGCGCTGTTGCGCAGCCTGCGGGGGGAGGGCAAATATTGGGCCATAGCCGTTGGCGCAATGGTGCTTGCTGCATTGTTGCGCAAGCCATATATTTTGCAGTTGGCCTGTGTCGGGGCATGGCAAGCTTTGTTCCGGCGCGACAGGCAAAAGACGCTGGTGCTGGCCGCAGGGCTCGGGGTTTTCCTACTTTGGCAATGGTACGACTTTTACCTGCTGCGGGGATACGGCTCCATATTTTTGAGGCAAACCATGCACCCGCAAAGCCTTGGCGATACCTGGCGCCTGGCTGTTGAGGCCGTGCAGAAATGGGGGCTCACCTGGCTGTCGCCGGCACATATAGCCTGGTTGGCCTTGGCTTTTGTGCTGCTGTTCATGTACAGGGGAAAAGCTGTCATCACAAATTTCGCCTGGTATTTTGGGGGGGCATTTTCCGCCGGCTTAGCCTACTTTTTGTTGATGTTGCGGCAGTTCAGCGACCACGAGTACTATGTTATCGACAGCTTTTACCCAGTTTTTTTTATCGGGGTGCTGGGCTGGGGGAAAATTATGGGCGCTCGGGCTTGGGCGCAAAAAGCTGAGCTTGCCCTGCTCGCAGCCGCCTTCTTGTACGGGTATCATACGGTAGCCTGGTACAACCATTTAGGGGTAGCCCATATCAGCTTGAAAACCCAACAGGTATATTCAAAGGGCGCAGCATTGCTCGACAGGCTTGGCATCAGCCGCGAAGCCAGGGTGATGGTTTTTGAAGCGTACTCCTCTAATTTGCCCTTGATCGGGCTTCGGAGAAATGGATATTGCCTGCTCAGCTCGTCGGCTGAGGCGCAACAAAAAGTTCTATCTCAAAAGCCCGACTACGCCGTTTGCCTCGATACCAATTTTGTTTCCGAGGTGTTTGCCGACAACCCCGACATCGTCAAAAACCTTGATTATGTGGGCAGAAACAGCGATTTTTGGGTGTTTAGGACGGGAGCATACCCGAGCAATACTGTTGAGAGCCTCCTCGGTAAAAACTGGTCAACCCTGGTCGATACCAGTGCCGTTACGTCGGAGGAATTTATGTTCGCAACGTTCAAGTCGGCGGAGCCTGGCGCCAAGATTTTGTTCTACGGAAAGTTCCGATCGGCTGCGGGCGGCGCCTTGACGGCCACCGTGTCGCTGTTCAAGTCGGGCGCGCCCGTGGCGGTGCTGGAGCGGCCCTTGCGCGTGCCCGAAGGCGAAAGCACCGCGTTCAGGGCAAGCGCCATCAACGTCCCGCAAGTTGATGCCGACGAAATGCGCCTATACCTGTGGAACCCGGATCGTTTTCCCCTCCAGGTGGAAGGCTTCAAACTGGTGCAATTGCGGATGAAGGACATGTAAGCCCAATGCAGGATAATTTTTAGTAAAATTAACTGGAAACCAGATTTTTAGGCAAAACCCCTTACCTTTGTTCCGGCGCATTGCCACATCACATTTTTTTCTTTTTTTACAATGAATACCGGAACAGTAAAATTTTTCAACACCACAAAAGGCTTCGGCTTTATCGTTGACTCCTCGACCAAGGAAGAAATTTTCGTCCACGTCAGTGGTTTAGTTGACGAAATCCGCGAAGGCGACACCGTTACTTTCGAGACCGCCCGTGGAAAAAAAGGCATGAATGCAGTTAACGTCAGGCTCGCCTAAGCGGCCCCGACCTTGAATTTATATTCATTCCGAACCTCCGACGCAACAACGTCGGAGGTTTTTTTGTGCCTTCCCGCAAGTTTAACATTTTTCCGCCAATCCCGGCTTGCACCAGTCAAACCATTTCCCATATTTTTACAGGCAGTTTGAACCCTATCATCTCACCTAACATCAAAACTACCATGCTCAAAAACCTGCAATTGCTGGCGTGTATCCTCCTCCTTGCCGCGCCGTCCATCGCCCAAGACAAAAAACCCAACTTCAAGTTCGGCAAGTTCTCGGCAGAAGAAATGGCCATGAAAGAATACCCCCAAGACCCCGCAGCGCCCGCTGTGGTGCTTTTCGACCGGGCTTCCTTCACCAACCGGCTGACGATGAACCAGGGCTTCCAGTTTGAAATGGAACGCCATGTGCGCATTAAGATATTCAAAAAAGAAGCCTACGACCGGGCCGACATCAGCATCCCGTACTACAAAGACGAAAAGATCATAGACCTCAAGGCGAGCAGCTTCAACCTGGAAAACGGCGCTGTGGTGGAAACCGAGCTGAGCAAGGCCAACATCTTCGACGAGAAGCTGACCCGCACCCGGCGGCTCAAAAAGCTGACCATCCCGGCCGTGAAGGAGGGCACAATCATCGAGTACAGATATACCCGCACCAACATGGACTACGATGTGCCGAACTGGGTGTTCCAAGACGTCGAAATCCCGAAAGTATGGAGCGAGTACACGGCCTCCGTGCCCGCGTTTATCGAGTACAAAAAGTTTTCGCAGGGAGAAGTGCCTTTTTCTGTGGCAACGGAAGAATACAGGCCAAGCTCAGCCAACGGCATGTCTTTCTATTGCAATGAAATGCACTATGTTCAGGAAAACATACCCGCCCTGAAACCGGAGCCCTTCGTTAGCTCCATCAAAAGCTACCTGTCGCAGATCAACTTTGACGTAAGCCTCGTGTACAGGCCGCAAGTTGAAGCATCAGGCGGCGCTTATGGTACCCGCCTGATCAATGGGCCCCCAATGGAAAGGATCAATACCTGGGAGGTATTGGGGCGGGAATTGCTGGAAGATGTGTACCAGGAAGCGCTTGACGCGGCAGGAACAACAGCCCCAATAGCGGCCTCTGCTATTGCAGGCAAGGCAGCGCGCAACGAGCGCGTCGCGGCGCTCTATGAATACGTGGGCAAAAACTACAAAACCGAAGGCTACGACATTATCTGGATGACCGAGCCTGTGGACAAAATCGTCAGGAACCAGAAAGGAAGCCCGAGCGAACTCAACATCCTGTTGATCAATTTGCTGCGCAGGGCCAACCTCAACGCCTTCCCCATCGCCATCAGCACCGTCGAGAACGGGCCTATCCACCCGTACAGGGTCACTTACGACGTGTTCGACCGCATCCTGACCGGTGTTGAGAACGAGGACAAGACCGTTACCCTCATCGATGCCTCCGCCTGGCCGCACCCGGTAGGGTTTTTGCCCGAAGAAGACCTAAACAAAGAGGGCCTGATGATGCGGGCCAAAGACGACGTGTCCTGGATACCCCTGCAAAACAAAGCCCTGGTGCGCAGCGCCGTCCAGGCCGACCTGGCTTTCGACGCCGAAGGGAAACTGACCGGACTGGTGAATTTTTCGGAGACCGGATACGGGGCAGTGCAGGCCCGCGAGCGCGTGCGGGAAAAGAATGCCGAAACCTATGCGCGCGAGCGATACCCGGAACTGTTCACGGAAGGGAGTTTCAGCAACCTGAAAATCGAAAACTTAGAAAATTGGCAGGAGCCTAACATCAAGGGCTCCTTCGAGCTGGAAGCGACCGGCTTTGCCAACGTCTCCGGCAACAAGATCTACCTCAACCCTTCGCTGGGCTTTGGCTGGAAAGAAAATCCGTTCAAAAATCCGGAACGAAAATTCAACATCGAGCTGGGGTTCCCGCGCACGACGGTGTACAGCTTCACTTTCGCCATTCCGAAAGGGTATAAAGTGGAGGAATTGCCCAAAGGCTCCAAGATGACTTTTGGGGAAAACGGGCTGCTGTTCGAGTACTTCACCGAGGCCAACGACGAAACCGTTAAAGTCACCATTCGACGCAGCATCCGAAAACCGTTCATTTCAGTGGAGTTTTATGCCGATTTGCAGCAGTTTTACGGAAATATTGTTTCAAAATTGGATGAACAAGTCGTACTGACAAAAATTTAGCCCATGAAAGCCCATTGCATAGCCCTGCTCTTGTGCCTCTGTGGCACAATAGCCGCACAAACAAACTACGCCGCCGCCGACATCCCCCAAGCCCTGCTCGTTAACGCCAACACCGTGGTGCGCCGATTCGACGTCAAGTTCGAGGTGCGCAACAAAGGCGAGGCCATCGAGACCGAGCACAAGGTGCTGACGCTCCTGAACGACAAGGCCAACAGCGAGACCGACCAGTACTTTGTGTACGACAAGATCATAGACATTGACGACATAGAAGGCGCCGTGTACGACAGCGCGGGCAAATTGGTGCGCAAACTCAAGAAAAAAGACATCCTCGACGGCAAGCCCGACGAACATTACGTGAACGACTACCGCATGAAGGTGCTGCAGTTTGCAAGGCTGGATTTTCCCTATACCATCGAATACACGGTGGTGCGGCGTTACAAGGGCTTGATGTATTATCCCGATTTTTCCCCTCAAAGCGCTGCCAGCGAAGCGGTAGAGTCGGCCAGCCTGCAGGTTGTCATGCCCGAGGGCCTCGATATCCGGGTGCGGGAATTAAATGTGCCACCATCCTGCAAGACGGGCAAGCTGCAATGGGCATTCAGCAACCTCAAGGCATTCGAGACCGAGCCGTACATGCCCAGTTCGAACACCTACCTGCCCAGGGTGCTGACGGCGCCCACAAAGTTCCGGCTGGAAGGCTACGACGGCGACATGAGCAGTTGGGAGTCTTACGGGGCTTTTATCCAAAAGCTGAACGACGGCAAGGAAAAACTGCCCGACGATACGGAGGCAATGCTCAAGAAAATGACCGCTGATTGCCCCGATGCCCGCTGCAAAGTGGAGCGGGTGTACCATTACTTGCAACAAAACACCCGCTACTTCTTTATCGGCCTGGGCATCGGGGGCTGGCAGCCCATGCCGGCAAAGCAGGTGGATGCGTTCAAGTACGGCGACTGCAAAGGCTTGAGCAACTACACGGTGGCCATGTTGCGCGCTGTTGGCGTACCGGCCTTCTACGCCCTCATCCGGGCAAGCGCGGAAGAGCAGCACAACCAGTTTCCCGACTTCCCAAACGCCCGTTTCAACCACGCCATCGCCTGTGTGCCGCTTGGCAAAGACACCCTTTGGCTGGAATGTACCAGCCAGTCGGAAAGCTGCGGTTTTATGGGCGATTTCACTGACAACAGGCCTGCCCTGTTGATAACGCCGGAAGGCGGGAAGCTCGTGCGCACGCCCCGGTACGACGAAAAAAGCAATACCATACGCCGGGAAACACAGCTCACACTGGCTGCCAACGGCAGCGCCATGCTCGAATCCAATGATGTTTACCGGGGCATAACCAGCAGCACCCAGGCCGATATTGCCGACATGCACCGGGAAGAACAGAAGAAAGCCTTGTACAAACTGCTGGTACTGAGCGATTTCGAGATCAAGTCGTTCAATATGAAACGGGAAAAAGGCCCCATCCCGGAGGCACACAGAAAACTCGAGCTTTCTATCCCGAAATTCGCTTCGGCCAGCGGGAAACGGCTGTTCGTGCCAGTAGTGGCCCTCGCGCCCAAAGTTACCGTCCCCGATGCCGACACGCTGCGGAGAAACCCCATACAAGCCACTGCGCGACCCTTTTTCATGGAAGACGCGCTAACCATCATCGTTCCGGAAGGCTATTCCTTAGAAAACGGCATCGAGCCAATCGTTTACACCTCGGACTTTGGCACTTATGAATTGAACATCCAGAACGTGCCGGGCAAGCTGCTCGTTTACCGCAAGCTGCTGCTGAACGACAGCATTCAGCCGAAGGAGAAATTCGAGGAATTTGTGACCTTCTTCAAAAATGTCGCGAAGGCAGACAAGACGAAACTGGTGCTGGCGAAGGGGACTTGATGTTGCGGTTATACCTGGATTTGGGTGGATTTGAAGGATTGATGGATGCTGATTTTCAATAGATTACAGACGTTCCATTTTCACAACCACTTAGCGTTGGCTATCAGTGCGCAGCTTTTTCAAAAACCCTTCTATTTGCCGGCGGTGCCGCAGCACGTGCACGATGGCGTGTTCCATGAGCTGTTCCACATCGTACAGTTGCCCCCAGCGCGTGCGGATTTTCTGGGCAGGGTCGAAAGTTTCCAGGCTCAGGGCCGGGTATGCCTCGAATGTTTTTTCTGTAAACAAGAACGCTGCGTCCAAAGCCGCTGCGTATTCCTCAATCGATGCCAAAGTTTGGCCAACCGGGAAATCCAGCGATTCGCCCTGCTGTTGCCGGATATAAGTGGCATAGCCGATGGCCGAGCGCACCACGTGCGTCAGCACCGTCTGGATGGAATGGCAGTCCGGGTCGCTTGTGTCCGGGTCGGCAATGGCTGTCAGCTCGGCTTCGGATATTCCGGCGATCGTGCTTTTCAGGTCGGCAATGGCGCGTTTGTATTCGTCGAGGAGGGCTGCTTTGGCGTTAATGTCCATATTTTACACTTCATCAAAAAAGGTAGCGATACGATCCTCCAAATCATTGTCTGTTTGAAAGGGTACACATTTTTTTCGTACCGGTCACGGAGTTTTTTCACCACGGAGTTTTTTTTCACCACGGAGTTTCGCAGAGTTCCACAGAGTAAAAGCGGCTTCGCCGCATTTTTTAGTGGTG
>CAZULM010000062.1:0-35854 GCA_964621185.1 uncultured Saprospiraceae bacterium
CCACTAAGATGAAGACCTTTTTCTTTTCTCAGACACACTTTTTTGGGACACTATCCTAGGTACAGATCGTCACATTTCTATATCTTAAATCGTGCTTGGCTTAGGTTGAAAGCCGGTGTAATTCGGAAAAACTTGGTTTTTCGAATGTTCATATTTTTCAAAGTTAAAGTATCTGGTAGATGTTCTTTACTTATGGTTGGTTGGGTGTCGGGGGGAGAGGACGTTTCAAATTTTTGTCAAGCAATCGTTTAAAGTTTTTGAATCAATCCGGTATCAAACGGAACACCCGGATTGGTTCAGCGCTGTTCTCCGGGTCGAATTCGAAGCAGTAGCCAAGGAATTCCTGACTAAAGGAAGGCTGATTAGCGGCAAGGAGGCCCGTGGTCGCGGGGTTTTTGTCAAATTTATCAGCGATTTCTCTACTTTTTTTACCATCCGGCCATTTTACCCGCATTTCACCCAAGGGAATACTGGGATGAGGATGATTCCCTTTGCCGTTGGTGGAGTAGATGCCCACTTTGGCATTATTTTTCCCGGCGGCACTATGGATATGATTCAAGGTCGCCTGATCCGGATGATCCCAGGTTTTGTGCTCCCCGGCAGAAATGGCAATCAGTGCGGCTTCACTGTCCTGTGGCAATATATTTCCCCAAATCTTCGGGCCGCTGGAATGCCTGGAGCCGTGGTGGGGCACTTTTATGAAATCGGCTTTGAATGTTTGGTAGTTGCAGACTTCGGGAGCTATGACCAAAGCCTTCATTCCTTCCAAGATGTTTGCATAAGTTGTATCTCCTCCAAATAATAATTTGAAACGATCATATACGAGGAGTAATATCGCGGATATATCATTCCCTTTTGAGGACAAATGTTTTCGCTCTCCCAACAGATAAAGGAATATATTCATGAAATTGCTATTTACGATAAAGTTGTTAACCCTGTTATCCGTCGGCGCAAGGCAATAGGCATTCACCTCCGGCATCCTGACTGCGTTAGGTAAAACTTTGATGGTCATGCTTTTTATCTGGCCGTTTTGTGTTCCAACTCTTTTCAATAATTGACTCAACTGAAAATAGGCGCTACGTTCGTAAGACGATGCGAGGCGCATGAATTTATCTGATAGTTTTATGTTGCCCTGCACAAATTTTTTCACCCTAGGAACGTCCTTCATTAGATCTAGAAGTCGTTTGATGGTGTTGGACGGGTCTTGTGTGCCAGGCATCCATACTTGCTCTGTCTTTTTGTTTTTCAGCCAATTGATCCATTTGTCAATCCCTTTCACGTGATCAAGATGATAGTGCGAGAGATGAAATACGGCGCACCCTATATTTTCGGGGGCATTATGTTTGATATAGGTCAGCGAAGGCGGCTCGCCGTGTGGGTTCCGTTTGTCGCAGTGAAAAAAATCAATCAACCCAATTGAGCCGTCAGGAAGTTGCAACAAAAGGTTGTCGCCTTGCCCCACATCAAATACGAAAACCTTGAGCGGAAGTTTTTCAGACATCTTCGTAGGATAAAAATGGTGAACGAAAAATTCGATTAAAAGGACATATTCGGTGGAACAGGCAGTACCAAATACCCGCCACCGCGCTCTGTTTGGTACATAACCAGTTTAAAGCGGGCATTTTCATTAAATATCCCGCAATATTGAAGTGCCTGCAAATTGAATTGTTTAAAA
Organism: uncultured Saprospiraceae bacterium; assembly: GCA_964621185.1. Taxonomy (GTDB): domain Bacteria; phylum Bacteroidota; class Bacteroidia; order Chitinophagales; family Saprospiraceae; genus M3007. Next base: position 1,676 of record CAZULM010000062.1, read on the forward strand.
AAAGGTACATATTCGCCTGCAGGTGAGACCGTTTCCAAACGAACCCTGGCGTCCACTTCTTCTACTTCAACAACTTCACCGTAATACAGGTCATTGATCGGGTATGTAGGGAAAGCAGATTTTTCAGGTAGTGCTTCCAGTTCTCCTTTGGCTTTTGCTTCCCATATCTTGCAGTCAAAAGCAAGCTTGCTTTCTTCAAATCTCAGTTGATCCAAAAAGCTGGTTATTTTGCTTTTTTCTGCTTCAGAACCTTTGATGTAGAGTGTCGCCATACGCTGTGCCATTAGATAATCAATCAGGCGATTTGCCAGATTGTCTTCTTCCGCAATATATTCATAAACTACACCCACGGCGTTTTCCAGTGTTTCAAAATCTGGGATACAAACATATCCCTGTTTACCTTGCAACTGGAAGATCAAACCGTCTACGTTATCTTCATCGGCCAACTGAGCGATGAAATCACTTACGTGAAAAAACAATTCATCCTTTATCTCTACACTTAATAAATGTTGATACAACGATAGGAAGTTCAACCCGGATTTTAATGGATGTGTCCAGAAATCGAACAGATAACTGCGAGCGGTTTTTTTGTTATTAAATTCTGCCAGCTCCTTGCTCGAAATATAGGCACCAGTGATTTGATACGATGTCTTTTTACTTTTTCCATTGGCTACCAGAAGATGGGGTGAATCAGGTGCCAGTTCTTCTTTTGTTCCCTTCTCTAGGTCTTTTTGGATACAATTGATCAACATTTTTGCGTCCCCTTGGGTGCCGTCTCCACTGCTTAGTTTTTCAATAAAATGCGACTCATCCCCACCTAATTTCTTGAAGCGCTCCTTGTATTCATCATCTGTATTTGCCGAATAAATAATAGGAAAGAAACCAAAACCTCTATAAGAGTCTTTTAGCGCTTTTATCACATCCAGGCCCTCTGTTTTTCGTTGAGGGCCTAAATTAATGTCAATGATTGGCTTTTTGTACTTTAACAAGCTAAGGTTGGAAAGCTCATTGATGCCTTCTTTTATTTCATCCAACGTTTTAAAAACTTTATATCCGGGTATTAATAAACGACATCCTGAAAGGATTGGCGTTTGCAATTTATTTTTGAGAGAGTTCGTGATATGCACCTCATCTTCTACATGCCAAATTTCCGGCCGTAAAAGAAAGACTTGTGTAGAATTTGCTTCCTGCATGGTTCAGTTTTTAAAATTAATATACTCGGGAATCTTTATGATAAACGTCGAGCCTTTCCCATTTTGAGACATAACCTGAATACTTCCGTCCCATTTGTTCTCAACCGTTTCCTTGACAAAATAAAGGCCGACACCTGTGCCGTCTTTCTTGGTAGTGTAACCCAGATGAAATATTCTTTCTTGCAAATCATTGTCAATACCAGTTCCGTTGTCACTTACCTTAATAATGAAGTATTTGTTTTCAAATCGTGTACTCAATGATATTTCCCCTTTTTGTCCACTCTTTTCTTCAATGGCGGATACAGCATTTTTTATCAGATTATAAATAACCATTGAAAACTCCGTCTTGTTACAAATCAAGGAGGGAATATTCTTCCCAAAGTCTTGATTGAATACAAACGTAGCATGAGATGTTCCAAAAATATGGGTAACCTTTAGAATCGTTTCATTGATATTAAAACGCTCCCGCTTAATGATCTCACTGGGACGAAAAAGGTTGAGTAAGGCTCCAATTTTATTGGACTGTTGCCTAAGTGTGCCTGATATCGAATCAAATTCCTCTTTATCTTTGGATTCTTTCAATTTTTCTCCATAGATTTCCAGTCGCCCCTCCATACTGAGTAACAGATTTCGAATATCGTGATTAATCCCTTGCAGGATAACAAAAAATGACTCACCAGCTGCTTTTTCAGAAATTTTTTGTAATAAACTCTCCTGTTCTTTCTTTTCTTTAAATAAATGTTCCATTTCCCTTTTGGCCGCTTTCTCCTGAGCCGCCAGTTGTTGAATACGTTCATTTAATCGGGCGCTTTCTTCTCGCAGTCGTCGGATATAATTTTCATTAATCAGTGCAATCGTGGCATAATTGGCGAATGCTTCGATGCTTTGTTTATCTGTTTCCTCAAATGCCTTTTTATCCGTATAATTGAAAATCATTACACCCACCGGTTGGCCGTCATACTCCATACGTATAGCTGCCACAGATTGAAGTTTTCGTACTACCCAGAAAGTCCCCTCCTCTCGGCGATTCATATCTGTCTTTGTAGCAACTAACATGTACTCGGCTTTTTCATTAAAATAATGCGTTCCGTTTTCAAGAATATAGTTGGCTAGGTTGGCTTTTCTATCCGGCGTCCTTTCATCTTCAGGAGGAAGAGTTCTTCCGCCAACCACGGCATGTTTGATTCTGATCGGCTCATTTCTGTAAGGAAACAATACCACAGAGTCGGCGGAAGGTGCCAACAAAAAAGCTTGACTTACTATTTTTTTCAAGGTACTGTTCTCTTTGTTTTCTTGTTCGGTTGCCAATGATTTTGCAATTTCACGGAAAGAGTCGAACAGGAATATACTTCGCTCAGCTAAAGCAGCCTTTAGCGCTACCTCCTCCAGCAATGTTTTAGAATAGCCACTGATTTCATCTTCTGAGATAGGGCGTCGGGAGAACACATTGATAAATGCCTGATAGCGGTCATCGCGAATAATTTTTAAAATGATGTAACTTACAAACCCGTGCTTGTCGCACAAGGTTCTGATTCGTGTGCCGACCGGATGATCATCGCGATCTTTTTTTACTAAAATATCTTTTTTATAATCCCTTAGCTTTTTTTCATTTTCCGGATTAATTTCTTTATTTAGAAATCCAATTTCCTTGTAATGTTGGTAAAAAGTGGCATCAGTTTCAGGCGACAGACTGAATTCCCAGTTCGACGGGATTGTACGTACCCAAATACTGATAAAATCAGATTTAAAATATACTTTGAGTGCCATTGAAAGCTCCTTGTAGAGCGACTCTTGCGTTTGCGACACCTGATTCAGCGGTTGCGCAATTTTTTGCAGGGCTTCGTAGCGTTTTTTCTGCAGATAAACATCGGTAATTTTTCTTGCAGCCTTTTGATACACCTCCTTTAGTACAGGATTAAAAAAATCGAGCTGATCCGACATTAAGGTGAATACTCCATAGAGCGGAGCAGATTGGTGTATGGACATTGGAAGCAGCATTGCAGACTTATAAGTTATACCGGTACTACTTTCATCGCTATAATAAACTGCGTTGTCGCTGCCTACTTCGCTAAAAAATTGTTGGTGCGTCGCGTTTCTAAGGGTTTGTACCCTTTTATCGCGATCGCCGTTGTCTGCATCAAAAAATATTTGATCATTATCATATTCGGGTTGAATAGTATTAAAACTGCTCAACGCTACAGCACCAGATTGTGCCTGTATTCTTTCTGTAATTGCTTGCAAAGCACGTCTTAAAAAGGTGTTACTGTCTTCTTCTTTCTGGTTGGAAGTTTTCTCCAGTTCGTTTTCCACCAAGTCATATATTTTTCTTTTTTCTTCCCGGATAAAGGCCTTAAAATAAGGTTGAGCCAGATTATCCACATACAATTTCAAGTAGGGTAGCTTGTACTTCAGTGCCCCTTCAACATTCCACTTTCGATAAACAGGCAATAGCCAGTTAATTTTTTTCTGGATAAAAAAACGGTCAAACGCTTGCATCCTGAACCCTACTTCAACGACACCCAGGGCCACCGGGTATTTGGGCGCGTTTTCTTCCTTGTTTTCTTGATAGCGATGTACAAAAGGAATAAATACTCTCGCCAGGTCTTCATGTTCTAAATTGACGGCGATGTGGCTGTTAAACAAATTCTTTTCGTCAGCTGATATTGCTGAATGATAGATATGTTTATTCCCGATCACAATGGCCGGCTCACCCAATCGAGCCACCCGTGCCAGAATATCTTCCGATGACAGAGGGTAGTTGGAATTTTTTTTCCATTGTTCCTTTTGTTTATCATCAAGGGCAGGATCTTCGATATCTTCAATATGGATTCGCCTTTTGTCAAAATCGACCAGGGCAATCAACGCATATTCGTATCCCACATCTCTGGTAAGGTGTCCCAGCGCTATCTTGCCAATCTTGTCTGTTTCTTCTAATTTAGATATCTCATTTATTTTTTTGTGAACAAGATCGAGCAGGCGAGTATTGCGAACATAAACATACGCAAAATACAAAGTAAGGAGCAGCAGTAGAATGGATAATACAACTAGCAGGATGGTGTCGCTGTCGTTAAAAAACTCCCTCCTGATTTTGATCTCTACCGGCTCGTTCCATACCCCATTGCCACTTCGATATGTAATCGTTACTTTATTCCTACGTCCTATCCCTGCCCAGGTACTCCTCAAATTTGATTCTTCAATAAGATAAAGCCCATCCTGCATTGGTTGTAATATGCTGTCATTCAAAGTCACGATGAATGCATTATTAAAACCATCATGATAATGACCCAATGCTGGCCGCAAAACAAGATAACCGAATTTGTAAGGAAGGAACAAATGATGAACCTCCTCATTATTATAGTCGATAATTCTTTCCTCTGATTTTTTCCCAAAGTATTTTACATCTACGACCGGTTTGTAAAAAGGGAAAGATTTATCCACTGGAAGATAAGCATCAAAATGACACAAGCCGCCGACGCCGCCAAAATACAGGCAGTTGCCTTCGCGATAAACGGCGCCAGTGTTGAACTCCACCACCTTAAGCCCATGTTGGCGGACGTAGTGGTTAAAGCTTTGGGTATTTGGATCAAATCGATACAAACCATGATTGGTTGATAACCAGATATACCCCAAGGTGTCTGTTTGCAATTCATATATGACTTCAAAAGGGAATCCTTTTTTACCGTTGTAGCACTTCGGCGACAAGAGCCTGCCATCAGTTGCAATATCGAATGCGAATAAACCTTTCCGGTCAGTGCCCGCCCATAATTTGTTACCGGATACGACCGCACAAGTAAAATAGATAGATGTATCCTTTTTTTGATAGGCGATTTGCGGGGAATTCGTACCGGGCGCAATAAGATACAAACCATTGACGGCACCTACCCATAGACCCTGCTTGGAGGGCAACATAAAAGTCGGCTTGTTCTGGTTGAGGGTGATCGTTGTAATCTGCTCAAAACCCTCTGACAGTTTATAGATAATCCCTTCCTGTCTGCTGCCCGCATACCAGCAGGAGTTACCCGGGTCAAAAACCATCATGGATACGCGCTTCCCGCCCAAAACGCGACGGTTGTCTACTTTATGGGGCTCATATCTCACTGCTTTATTCGAAACCGGCAAGGTATATATCCCATTTTCCGTCCCAATGTAAAACCGTCCATGGTGTTCACGCATGACAAATGCCGATGGCGCCAGTTTCGGATCGGCAGAACGAATCCGTTGTATCACACGCTTGTCTTTTGCCGACAAACATAGGATGCCTTCCTTGTCCAATCCTACCCAAATTTTATCATCATTAGGCGCTGCATAAATGCTCCATACCACTTTTTGTAACCGGGTATCATTATCATCGGGCACTTCCTGACTCAGAAGATTTTCAAAAACAATCCTGCCGGGTTGCCAAAGGTTCAGGCCACCCTTGTCCATGCCCACCCAAACAACCCCTTCTTTCGATGAATTAATGCAATTGATCCGTTTGCCCGAAAAGTATTGAGGGTCGTTCTCTGCCTTGTCACTGGTAAAATGGGCGTGCAATGTACTTTTACCAATATCAAAAATCAACAATCCCTGCGCTTCGGTTCCAACCCATAAGACACCATCTCTATCTGAAAACAAGGCGGTAATGGTATCGGAGCGGCTGATTTTGGCAGCGGGGATATTTAATATATTCAGTTTGGTGTTGGTCTTCAGGTCGTAAACCTGAATATCAGACAAGGTCGAACCGAAATAGAGGTGATTGCCGGACTGATCTATGCAAACAGCTCTGGTTCTACTTTCACCCAGAGGTCTAATGGATTGATCGTGCAAATCAAATACTTGCATACCAGCATTTGACGCGATATAATACTTTCCTTCGTGCTTTACGACCTGATATATGCGACCGCCCGTCCACGTAATCTGCTTTCGCAGTTCAAGTTTCGAGTTTGCCCACGCCATCTCAGTCTGAGTTATAACAAGAAAACTGTCTTCAGACACCTTTTCAATAAAAAGAATACTTTTTAGCGTGTCATCTAAAGCCCGGGAAGGTACTTTTTTATCCCATTTGTTTACCAGCATGTTGCCCGATACAGTGGCAACCAGTATATTGTGTTCATCCCAATCAAATAAATAGGTCACATCCGCTATGAGTCCTTTTTCTACTTTATCATAATACCGGAAATAATTACCCAGGTACTTGTCTATCCCCGATTGTGTCGCCACCCAAATCATACCTTGGCGGTCTTGCATCACACAGGGTATAGAATTCTGCGAAAGCCCGTCGGATGTGCTCAAGTGTTGAAAGCTGTAGCCCGAGTGATGCTGGGCATTCAGTTCCACATAATAAACGCAGACAGATAATATGAGTAACAGCCGTCTCATTGATTCGGGTTTTCTTTTGGTAATTCCCGACCCTTCAAATACTGCTGCAACACCTCTCTCGCCCAATAATACCCCCGTTCCTTGCAGCGATGCCAGGCCATAAAGATCACAGGAAGCAGGAGACAGAATAGGTACGGGTTATTAGCGAAGTCGCGCCACAGCAGGATAAGGGCAAGCAGCACAGCAGTCAGGATGTTGCGGGAAAAAGCATACTGCGCATTAAAAATCTCCACCCTGCTGTCTTTTACGTACGAAGCGTGGCGCATAGCAATGCTGAATAACTCATCCTCGCTGGCGCCTGGGTGGGGGCTATCCTGTAACAGCAATTGCCGGGCTTGACCACCGTGATAAAACCGGACGGTACGGATGGAACGCCCCTGCAACAAACGGGTGGAAGGTTTACCGCCCCAGGTACGGAAGTAAAAAGATTCCAGCCAAGAGCCGATGGCATTTACGAAATAACCAGCCACAAATGCCAAAGCTGTTGCCGGGATGACCTGATCCTTGTCCCACGGAATTTCCATCATCCTGAGCAGCGACAGGTAAGTCACAAAGCCCGGTATCAACTGGGCAAGAATGTCATAAAGGCTGAAGTTCATCCTCCTTAAAAATTAATCAAAATTACTGAATATTGCCGAGATTTTGGGATCTCTGTATTTCATGAATAATATTTTATTTGGAAAGAACGCGTACATGACTGCCATACCGCCGCGTTCAGCGGACGGTTGGCAGTCACGCTGAGTTATTCCCTTTTGTTATTAATTTCTGCAATGCTTTACTTGGAAGATTCGCTACTAATTTCCGCCACTCTTCTTTCTTGAAGTAGGCGAGACCGAAGTTCCATTACTTGTTGTGGTTTTTCTAGACGTTGAACTTGTCGTAGTTCCTGATGGGTTACTTCTATTTGTGGTAGTTTGACTTGTTCTAGGTCGATTTGTAGTTGATTGGTTCGAGTTTCCAGAAGTATAGCCACCATTTGTAGAATAGCTACCTCCTCTGCCAGAAGAATTGCTAGAATAATCTGGAGTTGTGCTAACCGTTGAATAGGTTAAAGTACAACTACTAGCAAAAAGGAACAGGGTACAAAATAAGAGAAATTCAAACTTTCGAATGTTGTTGCTCATGATGAAATTCTTTAAGTTAATTAATCAATATTTCCAAACCTATACCCTAAATTGAGGAATAGATAATGAAGCTTTAAGTCAATTTCTTTCGATGGATATAAATCAAGATTATCGCCGTATAAATCCCAACCCTTCGAGTATTTTTTATTAAAGTAGTTTGATGGGCTATAATCAAAACCAAGACCTAGCAGCCACCCATTTCTAAATATTTTTTCGTATCCAATTGTTAGTCCATACGTATAGTCGGATATCGGCTTCTCACCAGAGACGATTGGGTATTCAATTTTGTCTAAAAAATCATATTTATAATTTTTGTAATATACATTGTTTTGCGCAGAAAAATATTCGATATTGCCACTTCTAGCCGCATTAATCGTTTTAGCAAAATAACCTCCAAAGTAAAATGAATTAATATTAAGTTTTGTATAAGCTCGCAAGTCAATAAAAGCCATTTGGGCATTAGTAGTATTATAGTAATAAACATCAGAATTGCCGTATTCTGAATCATCACCATGATTAGAAAACACAAAACTTCGTTTTGAATAACAAAAATCAAATTGGAGTCTTGATTTATCAGTTAGGCGGATAGTTGTAAAGATATAAGGAGAAAATCCTAATCCCCCGTCATTATCAATGTCATTATCAGCATTTTTTAATGAACTCGTTACAAACCCACATGATATGCCGATTCCAAATTTGACTGGCTTATCCCTAACAGGTTCAATATTGTAAAAGTAGTCAAAAGATGAATGAGGGCAGCCATTAGATGTTCGTCCATATTCGTGAGGACAACTATCCTCTGAGTCAACGATTCCATCTCCATCAGAATCCTTTGAAGAACTGTATTGAGCGGGTTGTTGAGGATAAGGGCAACCATCTAAATAAGGCATTCCTGCAACATCGGGGCAATTATCTTGGTAGTCTGCGATGCCATCATAATCTCTGTCGGGACATCCTTTACAATAATATAACCCAAATTCATTGGGACATTCATCTTTGTTATCTGGAATACCATCAAGATCACTATCTGGGCAACCAGATAATTCCTTGGTTCCTTTTTCATATTTGCAATTATCATACTTGTCTGGTATCCCATCGGAATCGCTGTCTATTATTTTTTCCACCTTGTTTACTGGGCAACCACCGTTGGTCGGCAAACCAGGTTCATCAGGACAAAAATCATCTTTGTCCGGAACACCATCATTATCCTTGTCAGGACATCCCATTAAATCTTTTTTTCCGAACTCATTTGGACAATTGTCTACGTTATTAGGCACATCATCTCCATCAGAATCTGGACACCCACTAAATATTTTTAGACCATGTTCAAGCGGGCATTTATCTTCGTCATCATTTACACCATCGTTATCGCTATCTTTTTCTTCTTTTTTAATACAACCAAAATAGTTTAAACTACCTTTAATATCCGCACAAACGTCACATTCATCCGGAACTTTATCGCCATCTTTATCAGAAGGAAGGCTAACCTTGTCAATAGAAACTATTTTTAATGGGTCTTCTTCAACATCAGGAAAATATTTAATTTTAAATCTTAATAACTCTGAGCTCTTGTTCTGATTTATGACGAAATTCTTTTGAAGGTAAACTAAAGTGTCTGTTTTTAAGCAAAGAAGTAAATTGTCGTAGTCAAATTCTATTTCAAGTTTTGTGTTATTAGTTGCCTTTGGTTTTACCAGTTGAGTATATTGTTTAATTGTAAGATATTTCCCGAAGTCACTACCTCCTGGTATGTCATTATATATTATAATAGTATCGTTTGAGAAAAGTTTTTTAAAATCCTCTCTTGCTTTAGTTTCATTATTTTTTTCAGATTCAAGATACGAATAGAGACCACCCCTATACGGAGCAAGCACTTGGGTTATTACTTTTTCCCTCAACCCATTCTCTTGCGACTTTACCGATGTTATTGTGCCAAAAAGCAGAAAAAAAATTAGAATATAAATATTTCTCCTCATTGTTCAAGTATTTGAAAAGTTGAGATTACTTTAGTGTCTCTAAATTTTGTTTTCCAGCCGTTGCTATTTTTTTGGGCGAATATTTCTGAAAATTTTATTGTAATATCTGAATATACACGCTTACCACTACGAAACGCTTCAAATTTTTGAGTGTATTCTCCGTTTGCAAGAAATGTATTTTCCGAAATTTTCGAAATTGACAAGGGTTTTAGATCGGAAAACTCAAAAGAAATATCGGTATAGCTATTTATTTCTTTGAGATATACCAATTTGGTAAAGTAATCCCTTACTTTCATTGTTTTTACACCTCCAAACAAAGTTGAAACTTCCATTGTTGCTCCTTCTACAAATTCAATCATCATTACGTCTATTTTTTCTTCTTTTGAAGGTTTGTCAATATCCTCTGTTGCACAATCATTAATATATTTTGTCAATCTTGTCAAAGAATTTTTTATTGCTTTTTCTAATTCTGGATCAAATATAGGTAAATACTTGTCTTGCGTGGGATTAGATTTTTTTATGCCTTTCTCATATAATGTTTCCCTAATGTTGATTTTGTTTTCTCCAGGTAATTTGGTTCGCTGTCGCTCTTTTGGATATGATCTAGCAAACTTTTCAATATCTTCATCCGTTTGCTGGCTACTACGTTTTGAAGTTTGCCGCTCTTCAAGGAGTTTTTCCTTAGTTGGGCTTCCATCGTTTTCAGCATTTAACTCAATGCCAAATGCCTTTTTCACACCCATTTCTTTTGCAATATACAACATCAACATTATCATGCCCAAAGCAATAAATAAGAGTAAAAAGGCTCTTTTAGGGTCTTTGTTAAGCCAATACCAAAAAGTCATATTGCCAGGCGCAGACTCATATTCATCTTTCATATCTATTTAACTTTTTTGATTGTCAATCTCGAATAAAAAAGTTTCGTTACCTCTTACTTCCTGTTACACACAACTCCTGAATAAATAATGGTTAATCGATAACCCTATCATCTCCCACCCTACTTTTCCGTTCAATACGCCTGTGTCCTGCACCTACCCAGCTCCGCATAACCCTCCTACTCCCCAACCCCCAAAAAACACCAAATGCGCCCACCCCACCCCCAGGGTACGCGCATTTGCCATCCAATCGAATTTCAGGGCCATTCCGTTTCATACTAAGGGTTTAGATACTGCAAATATAGGCGACAAAACCATAATACCAAGCCCTTGACCAGGATTTGGGGGGATTTTTTGGATTTTTGGATGTTAAAATGTTGGTTTTAAATAGATTACAACATGAAATTTTTCAACGATTTGGCGGAATTTATGGATTTCTGGCTGCTCAATAATCACCTTTCCACCGTCACATCCCCCTTCCTATAAATCTCCATTACCCGCCCGCAGAACGCCACTTTCACCCACAGCTGCCACACAAACACCCCGGGCTCCATGATCTTGTCGCGGAAGCTGCCTTCCCAGCCTTGTTCCAGCTGCTCGCTCTTGAACAGCAAGCTGCCCCAGCGGTCATATACTTCCAAGCGGTAGTCGAGGAGCGTGAGGTTGTTGCCGATAAAGGCGCGGAACTGCCGGTTCTCGTGGTTTTTGGCGTCGGGCGCGAAGATGTTCGGCACGTAGATGCTGATGGGGTAGCCGTCGCTGGAGGCCCATTGCACCTGGGCGGCCCGGTGCAGGGTTTCGCCGCAGTGGTTGCTGGCATCGAGCCAGACGGGCCCAGCTTCGGCGGTGGCGGTGCTGAGGGTATGGGCGCCATTCCACCAAGTGAGCTGCAGGCCGGCGGTGTCGCCGCCAAAAATGGGCTTCAAGACGATGGAATCTTCGGAGCAGGGTATGATGTAGTCGCTGTGCAGTATCACTTGCAGGTTGGGACTAGCCGGCACTGTGGCCGTCTCCTCAAAAGTGCAGCCGTTGGCGTCCTTCACGGTCAGGGTGTAGCTGCCCGCTGCGAGGTTGTTGAACCGGTTGTCGCTTTGGAAGGGGCCGCCGTTGAGGGAATAGCCCGTGGGCTGGCTGCCGCCGGGCAGCACGTTCACGGTGAGGCTGCCCTGGCTCTGGTTGGGGCAGGTGCGTTGGGCCGTGGCGTCGAATTGCAGCCCGGGCCAGGCCGTCACCTTTATCGAAATGAGCGAATCGCAGCCCTCGCTGTTGGTGAAGTGGAAGTCCCGGATCTGGCCGATCTCCACTTTTTGTCCGTTGAAAATATAGGACTCGCCCGGACAAACCTTCACTTCCAGCACATCCGCCGAACTGGCTTTTTCCACCACCGTCACCGTTAGCACGGAATCGCAGCCGTGCTGGTTGGCGAGGGTGAAATCCTGTACCGTGCCCGCCGCAAGTGCCTGACCCTGAAAGGTATAGGTCTCGTTGGGGCATACCCCGACCGTAACCGATCCGCTGGACGTCGGCAAGGCGCTCACCGTCACGGTGACAATGGAATCGCAACCCGCCGCATTCACAAGCGTGAAATCCTGCGTTTGCCCCACCGCCAGGCTCACGCCCGCGTAGGTGTACGTGCTGCCCGGACAAGCGCTTGCCGCCAGCGTCGAAGCGGAAGTCGGCAAGGCGCTCACAGTTACCGTTACGATGGAATCGCAGCCCGCCGCATTCACCAGCGTAAAATTCTGGCTTTGCCCCACGGGTATGGCCACGCCCGCATAGGTGTAGGCGCTGCCCGGACATGCTTTCACTGCCAGCATCGAAGCGGAAGTCGGCAAGGCGCTCACAGTTACCGTTACGATGGAATCGCAGCCCGCCGCATTCACCAGCGTAAAATTCTGGCTTTGCCCCACGGGTATGGCCACGCCCGCATAGGTGTAGGCGCTGCCCGGACATGCTTTCACTGCCAGCATCGAAGCGGAAGTCGGCAAGGCGCTCACAGTTACCGTTACAATGGAATCGCAGCCCGCGGCATTGACCAGCGTGAAATTCTGGCTTTGCCCCACGGGTATGGCCACGCCCGCGTAGGTATAGGCGCTCCCCGGACAAGCCTTCACCGCCAGCGTCGAAGCGGAAGTTGGCAGGGCGCTCACGGTTACCGTCACAATGGAATCGCAGCCCGCGGCATTGACCAGCGTGAAATTCTGACTTTGTCCCACGGGTATGGCCACGCCCGCGTAGGTATAGGCGCCGCCCGGACAAGCTTTCACCGCCAGCGTTGAAGCGGAAGTCGGCAGGGCGCTCACGGTTACGGTGACAATGGAATCGCAACCCGCCGCATTCACCAGCGTAAAATCCTGGCTCTGCCCCACGGGTATGGGCACACCCGCATAGGTGTACGTGCCGCCGGGGCAAGCTTTCACCGCCAGCGTCGAAGCGGAGGTCGGCAGGGCGGCGACGGTCACCGTGACGATGGAATCGCAGCCTAAGCCGAAGGTGCTGGTGAAATCCATGGACTGCCCCGCCGGAATGGCCGTGCCGTTGTACATGGCCGAGCTGCCGGGGCAGGCGCTCAGGGTGACGCTTGCGTAGGTGGGCGGACACTGGTAGGGTTTTACCAGCAAATTGGCAAAAGCCTTGCCGCCGCAGCCCGTCAGGCCAACCGAGTCGGAGAGTATCACCACTTCCCAAAGCGGGTCGAGCGCGGCGCTGTCGAGCTGCACCGTGTAGCCGGTGGCCAGCACGTTCTGCCAGTCGAAACTGCCGTTGGCGCCAGAGACATTGGTATTGACCAGGCTGCCGTTTTGCCACAGCTGCACCGGAATAAAGCCGACCAGGGTGTCGCCCGCGTCCACGATGCCGTTGTTGTTCAGGTCGGACCACACTTTGCCCAGGATGTTGCCGTAGCCGTCGTACAACGCCAGGGTCAGGTCGGCGCTTTGGGCATGGCAGCCGTTGGCGTCCTGCAATTGCGCAAAGTAGGTGCCGCTTTGGGTGGCATGCAATTGGTTGCTCGTCGCGCCCGGTATCGGATTTCCCTCAAAAAACCACTGCCACGACACAATTCCTGGTATCGGGGGCAGGCACAGGCTGTCGGGGTTGCAGCGCTCGTGGCAACCGGAGGGCAGCGCCGCCACGTTGGGCCCAGGGAAAACAACCACGGTATTGCTCTGTGCCGAACAGCCGAATTCATTGATCACCCGCACGAAATAAATCCCGGCATTTTGGGTCGTGATGCTCGGCCCCATCGCGCCGGTGTTCCAGAAAATATCCCAATTCGGCAGTTGCGGGCCGTTGTACGAAATAAGCGTGGGCGTGCCTGCACAGGCGCCGTTGGCGTCTATGTTGAAACCGGAAGGCACGGGGTTCACCGTCACCTCGAAGGGCGCGAGTATGGCCGTGCAGCCCGTGCTTTGGTCGGTGAGGGTAACGGAATAAACGTGGGTGCCCACGCCCAGCAGGTTGTCGCGGTCTTCCGAAAATACCAATATTTCCGTGGTGCTGCCCGTGCTCCATTGGAAGCTGTAATTGCCGTTCTGCTGGATCTGGAGGTTCACGTCCTGGCCGTAGCATACGGAAAGCTTCGGGTACGACACCCCGATCACTTGCCCCAGGTCGTTGAACTGCAAGGCTTTTATGGTGCCGACAGGCGCCGGTATCACGTCCACCGACCGGTCGGGCGGCGAGTAGCTGCAGCCGTTGCCGTTGGTCAGCGTGACGCCATACACGCCTTCCTGATCGACGGTCAGCGTTGGCCCGCTGGTGCCGTTCGACCAGATATAGGTTGCCGCCGGGCCGAGCGGCGCCACCAGCGTCACGGTTTTGCCTTCGCAAATCACGGGGTTGAGCGGGGTTATGCTGCCGGAAAAGGGATTGCCCGTGATGCTCACGTTTTGGGTGAAACTGCCCGCACAGCCGTACGCATTGGTGGCCGTAACGCTAACGGGGTAATTGCCCGCCGGGGAATACAAATGGAACACGGGGTTGCCTGTACTTTGGTTCAAGCCGCCCGAAGCCGGGTCGCCAAAATCCCAAACAGTGCTGACGATGCCGGCGGGGTTGGCCAGGGCAAAAGGCGAGGCGTTGCCTGCGCAGTTGGCCACCGGCGGCGTAAATGTCGGCGAGGGGATACTCGGCACCAGCACTTGCTCCGTGCTTGAAGCCGTACAGCCCGAGGCCGTGGTGACGGTCAGGGTGGCGGTGTAGCTGCCCGAACTTAGGTACGGGAAACCCGGCGAGGGCAGGTTGCTCACGTCGCCATTGCCCGCTACGCCGAAATCCCAGGCCCAGCCCGTGATGCTGGCGCCGGGCAAAGTGGTGCTCTGGTTGCTGAACTGGGTGCTGTCGCCCGGGCAAGCCTCTTCCACGGAAAACTGGGCCACCGCCTCGATGTTGACGGAATCGATGACCAGGCAGCCGGAGCCGTTCGCCAGCGCCACGGCCATTACCACGATGTATTTCCCGGCGTTCGGATACACGAAACTGGCATTGTCGCCGGAAGCCGTCCCAACCTGCGCGCCGCCGGAAATGCCCGTGTACCAGAGGGCGCTGCCCGGCACGTACAAGCCGGTGTTGTCCTTCACCGTAAGCTGCATGGAGTCGCAGCGCGGGCTTGGCACGGGCAGTATCTGCACGCTGCCGGGCGGGCAGGGCGGCGGGCCGTCGAGCGGGCTGGGGATGCCGCCGCCGCCGCCGCAATTTTCAAAGAGCAGGATGGGCGGCGCGGTGGCCGTGCAGCCGTATTCGTTGGTGACCACCACCGTGTAGTAGCCGTATTGGTTGCTCGCATACACGGGGCTGTTTCCGCCTACTGGCACGCCGTCGTGCAGCCAGCTGTAGGTAAATGTGCCGGAACTCGACACCAAGGCCGTCATGGACACGAAGAGGCTGTTGTTGCAAAAGCCCGTGGCGTTGGCGGTCGTGACGCTCACGTTGGGCCTGGGCCGCACGGGCAGGGCAAAGTCGTTGCTGCCCTTGCAGCCGAACGCATCGGTAACAGCCACCAAGTAGTTTCCGCTGGGGATGCGGATGCTGGAACCGATGCCCAACACTGTCCCGTCGGCTTTTTCCCAGGAATATTGGCTGTACGGCACCGTGGTGGTGATCGTGCTGGAATCGCCGGCGCAAAGCCCGTCGGGAGCGTTCACCATCGGCACCGGGTTGGGCGCCACGGTCACGTTAAAGTCGATGGTCTGGCCGCAGACGGTCACGCGCAGCTTGTGGGTGCCGGCTTTTTGCCAAAAAACCTCCACAGCGTTCTGGCCCTGCCCGGCTTTGATGGTGCCGGCATCAACCGGGACAATCTGCCATTGGTAGTCAAAACCCGCGAACGCATCGGCGCTGTAATAGGCCACGGCGCTGATGCAGGCGTTCGGCACGCCGGTGATGCTCAGCCCTGCAATGCCCGTTATGTTGAGCTTGGCCGTGTCCGAGCGGCAGCCCAGCCCGTCGGTGGAAACGTACATGGCCGAGAGCCAGCCGTTGCCGTTGTTGTTCCAGGAAATATTGGTCGGGTTGCCCGTGGCTGTGGCGGGCGTACCGTTTGACACGGTCCAGTTCACGGTGTAGGGCTCGGTGCCGAGCACGGTATAGGTGAGCGGGGTGTTGGGGCAGATCACCTTTGGCCCGGAAATGGCGGCGGGCTTGGGCGGGCGGGCGATGACGCTGACGATCAGCTCGGCATTGTCGGAGCAGGTTTGGCCGGGTGTGGTGGGCACGGCGGAAATGCGGTATTTTCCGGGCGGGGCATTGGTCGGGAAATTAAAGTTGTCAATACCCGGCACCGAGTTCCAGAACAGGCTGCCGTCGGCGCTGAAAACCGACCAGTTGCATTTGACCGGGGTGGCGGGGTTCACGAGGCGGGCAGTCATGTTTGCCGTGCCTTTTTCACATAGCTCCACAGGGCCCTGGATAAAAAACGGCGACAGTATTTTCACCGGGATGGAGTCCTCCCCGCCGCAGCCGAGGTAGCAGTTGTAATAGACGACGGAGAGCCAGTGCGTTTTGTTGGCGCTGGCGGCAGCCGTCCAGGCCACGGCGACTTTGTTGGTCCCCTGCCCGCGGGTGATGGTGCCGCCGCTGCCGAGTTTCCAGGTGTATTCCGTGCCGTCGAACAGGTCGATGCTGTATTCTTCCTCGCTGCCTGGGCAAACGGACTCGTCGCCGCGGATTTCCGCATTGTCGGAAATTATGGGGATGATAAACACGCTGGCCTGCGGGCAAACCGCGCTGCCACAGCCCGAAGCGCTCAACGCAATGGTGCCATTTGGCCCTTGCCCCCATTGTACGGTGATGGTATTGTCGTTGATGCCGCCGCCATCCAACACCGTGCCGTTGGCCGAAACCGTCCAGGTATAGCTGCTGCAATTGCTGGAGGTGGCGTATTTCACCGTTTCGCCGGGACAAACCGAGCCGACACAATCGAGCAGGGGCGGCTCCGAATCGAGCACCTCCACGAGCAGCACGGTGGTGTCGGCGCAGAGGCAGTTGCTGCGGGCGATAAGGGTGACGGTGAAATTGCCGGGGGTGAGGTAGGTATGCTGCGGGTTTTCGGCGGAAACACTGGAAAGGTTGTCGCTGAACAGCCACTCGTACTGTTCGGCGTGGAGGCTCTCGTTTTTGAAGGTGACGGTTTGGCCCTTGCACAGTTGCAGGCTGGTGTTGGCGGGCGTGGGCGGGTCGGTGCTGAATTTCGCCCGCGGCTCTTCCACGATGGTGACGCAGTGCGCGCCGCCGAAGCAGCCGCCGGAGCCTGGCACGTCGAAGGTTATCAGGCCTGGGCCTGCGGGGCCCCAGGTTACGTCTATCTCCTTGCCGTTCGGGTTCACCGTATAGCTTTCGGCGCCGGAGACCGTCCATACAGCGCCGGTGAACGTAACGGGGGGTGAAAAACAGGGGTTGGTTTGTGGCGCGATAAAATAGCGCAGGCTTGTATGGGGGCATACCATTTCGCAAATTGGCGGCGTACCCGGGCTGTTGTAGTTACAGAAGGCAGCGTTGGACGATTGTATGTCCAGTTGTTGCGACTGCGCCTGGCTGACGGTGTAGCAGCCGGTGGCCAACAGCCCGCCGGAAAGCGAGTCGGCCACGTAAGCGCAATAGGTGCCAGGGTCGCAGATGTTGAATATGTCTTCCTGGAGCAGCCCAATGCCGTTCGGCCCGGCCCATTTTACGTAATAGTGCAAGTTGGGGCTGCCGCCGCTGACGGTCAGGTTGATGGCGCCCGTGCAGTCGGGCGAGGGCAGGCAGGAGATGTTGGTGACCACGGCGCTTATCAATACGGGCGGGTAGTTGGTGCCGCTGTTGGCCAGCACGGTGACCGAGTGGGGGCGCGAGCAGCCGTTGGCGTCCGTCACAGTGACGGTATAGGTGCCGGCGTTCAGGTTTGTCAGGTCCTGGGTGTTCTGGCCGTTCGACCATTGGTAGGTGTAGGGCGGTACGCCGCCCGTCACCGTCAGGTCAACGGCGCCGTTGAAGCCGTTTGCACCGGCGCTGGTGACCGAGGAGGCAATCGAGATGGGTGTAGGCTGGTTGACGACTGCCGTTGTGGTTTGCGGGCACCCGTTGCCGTCGGTGACGGTGACCATGTAGGTGCCGGCGGCGACGTTGTTCAGGTCTTGCGGGTCGGTATCGGGGTTTTGCGGGCCGTTGTGCGACCAGTCGTAGCTGTAGGCGCCGACCCCGCCGCTCACGGTAAGGTCTATTTTCCCGGTACTGCCACCGTTGCAGAGCACATCGGTAGAGCAGGTGCTCAGCACCATGGGCTGGGGCTGCGATACCGTTGCGGTGGCGGTTCGGGTCAGGCCGTTGGCGTTGGTGACCGTCACGGTATAGGTGCCGGCACAGACGTTGACGATTTCCTGTATGGTGATCCCGTTGCTCCATAAATAGGTGTAGCCGGGCGCCGCGGGGTTGACGAGCACCTCTGCCTTGCCGTTGCAGTTGCCGGGGCAGCTGGCGTTGGAGACGGCGGTGGTAAGGGTAAAGTTTTGGCTGGAGAGCGGGAGCGCGCTCGTCAGCAGGAAAGAAAAGGCGAAAAGTCGGGAGTAAAATTGTTGCATAGCAAACCGGTTGGGTATTTGTACAAAGCACAAATATTGCGAAGAAAGCTGATGTTTTCTAAGGAAATTTTTGTTTTAAGCGGGAAGCTGACAGTTTTGCTCTGGGTGGTTACCGTTCCCAGGCCCTGGCTCTCCTGATTTCCGATTCAGAACGAGGGTGGTATTCAGCGTCCGTTGTCCCGTATGTTCCAAAGCTGCTCTGTTCTGGGTTGTGGGCGAAGAAGAACCCATGAATTAGGAATGTGCCGTTCAGGGAATTGATATTGGCCGTCTTGTTTACTTCAACAGAAACCCACATTACGATATTCTCGCCATGTGAAATATCCTCAGGGCTGCTAGAATTGAACAAATCGAAAAAGTTTTGCATTGAAAGGTTTGCGAGCGGCACTGCCATAGGGTCTTGGCTGGCTTCAAATTTAACGACCGCAAATTTTAATGTTTGATTTCGTATGGCGGGGTCGATGAGGAGGTGCCCGGGGTTGAACTGGGGGTTTGCGGGCAATATGCTGCCCCAGCGCCAATGAAAATGCACGGCATGGAACCCACCGGGAGCGGATATATGCAATTCCTCTATGGTTGGATTCCCAAAAAAATCATTTGAGTCCTTGGTGCGCTTCCCCCACCAATGTATATTATCCCATCCTTTCGAGTTGGGGGAAAGCACATTGCTGCCGTTGACATATCCTTTCCCGTTGATTTCAAAGATCAAGGGCTTTTCCACAGCTGGGAACATGGTGCCACCTGTGAGAATTCCAGTTCCGTATGCCGCAACGTTGCTGTCGTGGTCTTTGAACACACCGGCATAATTGGGGGAAATGGCGCCGGCAGTGCCCGGCCTGGGGTTTCCATGGAATTGATCGAGGTTGAGGTGGACCCTGTAATCGAACCTGACAGATTTTACCTTGTATTGGGGGAATATGTTGGCATCAAAGGCCGTGTTTTCAACAAAATCGGTATGGATCAACGGATAGAACCTGGCGGCGTTCAGCCCGCCGGAAGGCTCATGCGGCGGGGTGTTGGCGTAGCGCGTAAACAAGTAACTTTGGTTGATGGTCAAGCTGGCTATGTCCGAGTTGGGAGGGAAGAGATTTGGGACGGAAGTGTAGTGCGTTTTTATACCAAAGATGTAGCGATAGTAGGGAAAGCGGTTGATGGAATGCAAAAAATGGTCCCTGCTGCCAGCTGCGGAATGTTCTTCATCAATTACGGTATTGGCATTGAGTTCGTTTTCGGTCAACTGTTCCACGCAGTTGAACAAGAAGTTGTTTCGATCAATGACATAAAACCTTTTTTCCTGCATCACGACACTTTGAACGGCGGTTCGGTCGAACTTCTCAAAGGTTATCCAGAGGCCGATAACCCGAACATCTTTTGCGAAATTAAAATTTTGGTGGGATAAATTTCTGAGCGCGATGCCACCGTCTGGCGGTTCGCAGCCAGAACTTTCCTGCGGGTCGTACATGTCACCGGCCCATTCGTTATTTCCATCAATAAACCTAGGCATTGTCGTTGTTGGTGACTTGCGAGTAAATCATTTGTTGGATGTTCTTGAACGCGCTTGTTTTGACATCGACCACATTGAGCAACACATTGTACACGCCTTTCGGCAACCTCACCGAGTTCATAATTTTGAGCTTGTTGTTTTCGCGCACTACTTCCGAGCTTCCGCTGCCGATCTCGATCAGCTCCGAATCGTTTTGCCATGCCGAGTTGTTGTTCCAATAAGCCCAGTTGTATTTATAGTTCCCCGAGCCGCCGGCAACTTTTGCCAGTATTTTGGTCTCGTTTTCAGATTCTTCCTGAGAAATTGAAACCACAAGGGAGTACTTGGAAGCGGGAAGAAAAACAATGTGGTGGCCATTGAAAAAATAGTAATAGGGCGCTAAATAATACTGACTTGCCCCGTCACCTTCAAAAAGGTAGGCGATTTTGCGTTCCGTGGCCTGGTCGGAAGGCGCACCTGCGTCTGTGCCGTGATGCCCATCTCCAGCCGCATCCGAACCTGTTTCCGCTTCCTCAATGGGGCTTAAGTCGGTGTAAATGGTTTTGGAAAACGGGCGCCATCTTGAAGAAAAGCCGATAATTGCGTTGTTTTTCCCAACCCTTATCTCCAAGCCTGTGCCATAAACAAAGGCACGGTTTTGGGAGGTTCCGTAACTTGAAACCGAAATCTCGTAGGCGCACACCCAATGGTCTGTCCAATGCCCATCGCGGTGCTTGACAGCATAAGACTCTTTGATCTGGCGTTGGCTTTTCGCGGGGAAAATACTGGGCAAGCCTGCGTTCTGCTCCTTGTTGATCTGGGCGATTTTTCCGTTGGCAGCGTCCATGAAATCTTCGGCCACCCTTATAGCTTCCAGTTTGTTCTCGGCCAGCAATGTCCCATCCCTGGAGCTCCAGATAGCGGAATAATCGGTGTAGTTCAGCCAACCGCTCGATTTGGAGATCACAAACACTTTGTTCTGGTTGTCAATATCATTTGACTTCCCAAAAATTGCTTCTTGTATCTGGCCCTTCAGTTCCAATATTTTTTTTATTGGATACAGCTCGTAGATGCGGACAGAACTTTTTGTTGCGGCTTCCATGACCCGAAAATTTTATGGACTATTCCTCCTCTTCAAAGTTTGGCAGCGCTGAATCTTTTTGCAGCCAGACCAAGGTAGTGGGCAATTTGACAATCCATGGGTTCCCCACAGGCAATGCATTTTCGTCTAGGCCGCTTGCGGCTTTCACTTCGTCCACGATAGAAATGTAAAGAGGGTCATCTATGGTTGGGGCATCGCCGCCATTCCAGATGCGGTTCTCGAGTGTTAATCCCGCCGTCTGCTGGAAATACAGCACCGCTTCGTTGTAGGCGGGGTGTACGGGCACGAGCACCCGCGCGGCGCCAGATTTCAAAAACTGGTTGAAAATCGGGTCTGGGGCGTCGATCGCCATTTTTTCGAGCCATTTCGACTTCCTGCCCCAGAAGTAAGGGTAGAACGTATAGGTAATGTTGTGCCATTCAAAGGCTTGTTCGAAAAACTGGGTTATCCTGCCTTCGGCTGCTGCTTCCCCAAAGCTGTATTGCCCCCAGTCATCAAAGACAGAGCCGGCATAGTCTAGCCTCGAACCGGTCAATATTGAAAGGCATTGTTTTTTCAATTCATTTTTTTCAGTTTCCCTGTTCTTTAACGGGTTTTCGCCAGAAATCTGCACACCTTGCTGGATCTGGATCGCCGCAACTTTGTTTTCATAGTCCATCACAGCCTTGTTGTAGGCATTCATTATTTTGTTGTAGGTGTCCATTTTCCATTTCTCATATTCTTCCTGGATAAGTTCACAATAGATATGGACGGCGGTAATCCCACTTTTTTGGTTGGTAAATATTGAAAGCGGGATTTTTGAAACGACGTTGTGGGAGTAGCTCATGTTCCCTGCGTCAAGCGCGCCGACTTTGTGGTCGTAGAAGCGGCCATCTACAATCCCGAAGTAATTATTCGACCAGGCAATAACCTTCCTGGCGATATAACCGGCGGGTATAGCGATTTCCTTTACCTTGACCAATGGCTTGTTGTCGTCATTGACTGTGTCAATATTCACCGTTTCCGAGATAATGAGCCCTGCTTGAGGCGGAGGGAAAGCGTCCTTAACTTCAAGCTGCGCGACATAAGAAAGGTAGTTTGTCCTGTCAATGTCAGCCGGTGTTAAGGAGGGTTTGTCCGGCGGAAGTTTCAGCGTCGCCAGTTTTGAATTTTGCTTATAAACTTGCGCATGCAGGTAGAAAACCCCAGGCTCTGGCACGATAAATTCGTACATAAGCCTCCGCCCATAATTGAAGACTTGGGCTTCATACACCTTATCGACCCAGCGGTAAATGCCCGTAATATGCTCATCGCCACCTTGGTTGTCGAAACCATGCGTATTTATTTCTTCGATTTCTTCAAAAGTCTTCTTTGTGCGCTCTTGTTTTGTGCGCTCCAATATTTTTGAGACCGAGCGTTCGGTCACATCCTTGGCAAATTTCGAGGAATTTTTATTTGACTCCGACTGGGCGTTCTGGTAGGCAAAATCGGCATGCGCTTCCACGTTGACCGGCCCGTAGTAATTGACTTTTACCCCCGCCTCGAACTTCACGTCTGTTTCAATCGTTTTTGAGGTTTCTTTTTGCATTTCAAACCTTTCGGTCGACTGCAGGTCTCTTTCGCTCTCCTTTTGGTTCTCGGTTTCTACGTACAAAATCTCTTCCTGGCGGTTCAGGCGGCGGTGCTTGCGCTCCTTGTGTTCGCTTTGCATGACATTTTCGATATGCGCAACCTCGCCTGCTTCGTACCGCAACAGTTTTTGCCGCACCACGAGCAAGTCGCCTATCCCGATTGGGCGCGCCCCGCTCAAGGCTGGCTTCACTGCCGCAGCTTTGAAAAGCCCGGAATAGGATGCAGTATAGGAATCTGCCGACTCTACGATCATGTTGTTGTAAAAAACCATTTTGGGCATTTCCGGGTTTGACAACCTTTCGAGGTCCAGGTTTTTCACCGCTATTTTGCGCTCCAATTTGTTGATCATGTCGGGGGCATTGTCATTGACAAACAGGATATCGTTCTTCAGCAGCGAAGCTTTTGTGGATTTGGTCAACTCGCTTTCTGAAAATTGCCATGGGGCGACAGAAGACCTGACATTGAATTCTAAATTTTCAATGCCGGGGTTTTCAAGTGTTGATTTCGTAGAGGCCGATCTTGGCGCCGTTTTGGCCGCAGCAATGATTTTCTTGTTAAAGTTTTTTTTCACTTCAGAAAGGGTATTGTTGAGGCTTTTCAACTCTGCCTGGATTGCGCGGCGCTGTGTTTCAACGCGGTTGTCCTTTTCTTGCCTGGGTACGGCCGAAGCGCTTACTTTGCCATCATCAAGAACCCCTTTGGGGAAAATCGGCCGTATGGTATCCAGTTTTGAAAAGATAACGCATTTCTCCTCGTCGCTTACCGAAGCGTCGCCCAAAATGCTCAAGTAGCTCCACAAACGGATTACGGCCAGTATCCCATCGCGCTCTCCTGGGTCGTGGTTAAACAAAATTGTCTTGGCAAAATAGCTGTCCCAAGCCGAAGACTTGATTTGGCTAAACTCGGGGCTATCAATAAAAGCCAGGATATCCTTGTCAAAAATTGATGAAATCAGCTCGATTATTTTATCGCACGAAATATCCTCATGGGTTCCTAACTGTCTGGACACATCGATTACTTTTTGCGCAAGGTCTATCGCATAACTGGCTTCCTGCGCCTCGTAAATATATTTGCCAGACCTGACAAAATCCTCCGCAATCTTTTTGCGAGGGGTCATTCCCTCAACTTCCCTCAATTTTTGGAGCAGCGGCCCCTGTTCCACATTTTTGTCATAACTGGCAAACTCTTTCTTCAAGGTTTCTTTCTTTGCCGTTTGGGGAGGCCTGACAGAAACAAACTTGAATACATTTTCTTGGTCCATATTGAGTTAATTTAAATTAGGAGGTGAAAGGTGCCTTACTTTTAAAAACTGGTCAAAATACAGTATAATCCCGTGATCCGATTTGGGCCAGAGAGACACAGAGTTTTTTTGCGAACCAAATGTTTTTCTGAACAAAAATACGAAAGTATTTTGTTTTTAGAAATTAAATTGTTTCACTTTCCCGCTTTTTTGCTTTCCCTCGCTCAGCCCTTGAAAAACTTTGCAGCCGCATACCCCTCCAGGTTCAGCAAATACATACCCGAGGGCAAGTCTGCCACGTACAAGCGCAGCCCTTTTGCGTCGCGTCCACCTGCCACGTTGCAGCGCCGGCCCATGATGTCGGCTACCCACCAGCGCGCGCCCGAAGCCTGGTCGCATGGCACATACAGCCAGTCGCCCGCAGGGTTTGGGGACACAACTACCGCGGGCAAGTATGGGTCAACGGTCGCTGTAACAGGCGCCCCGCTGCGGAAAACCCCGCCAAACTCGGTGCCGGCATACACATAGCCGTTTTCATCCACTTCAAAGGAGGTCGCGGTCAGGTTGCTCAGCCCATCGTTGTAAGGCTGCCAGGTATCCCCGTTGTTGGTAGAGCGAAAAACCCCGCTGCCGGTAATGCTGGCCAGCAACACTTGCGGCGCGGGTGAAAACAGGGCATCTATGTTCAGGTAAGTAATGGCGGGAAAGCCTGTTTTGGTCAATACCCAGGCGGCGGAGCCGGTAGGGCTGCGCCAAACACCTGCCGGGGTGCCGGCGTACACAAACTGACCATCAGGGCTGGTAGCCAAAGAAAGGATGGTGGGGATGCTCGTGAAGCCGCTGTTGAAGCTGTTCCAGGTAACGCAGGTTGAGTTGGTGGAGCGTATTACTCCGGAGATGATATTGGCGGCGCCGAACATAAAATGGTCAGGCCCAGGCGGGTCTGCTGCCCGCAGATATTGTGGCAACACATTCCCGACGCCGTTCACGACCTGGAGCCAGTTTGCCCCGTTGTTGGCGGAGCGGTAAAGCCCGGCTTCGGTGCTTGCCAGGAGGTAACCGTCGGAATTGCCCGCAAATGCGTTCAAAAAGGTGCCGCTTGGCTGGCTCGCGGTGGGCGCCCAGTTCTGGCCTGCGTCGGAGGACACGAATATGCCGCTGAAGATACCTGCCGCATATTGCAAATTGGCATTCCGCACTAAGTAGGCGACCCTGCCGTCTGTCAGGCCAGAACTACGTTTTTCCCAGCTTTGACCTTGGTTATGGGTGACGAAGAGGGAGTCAGAAGTGCCGGCAAACAACGCCTGGCTGTCTGCGTTGTACAGAAGCGAATAGGTAGCAAGGTCGGTTGGGCCGGCGAGCGCCCAGTTCAGGTTGGCATCTCCAGTGGCCCGATAAATGCCAATATTGTCGTCGAAGCCGGCATAAACTGAGCCTAACTGGTCGGCAGCCAGGTGGCCTGAATTGTTGAACGGGAGTGTGTTGTTTTCAGCAGTCCAGCTCAGGCCGTCGTCTTTGGAGACAAAAACGCCGTCGAATATGCTGAGTATAAAAATGGCGGTGGAGCCGTTGTCGTCAAAATCGCTGGCCCAGCTCGGGCTTCCGCCGAGGTTCGACCAGCTGCTGCCATTGTTCGTGCTGCGGAAAATGGTCGGGGAGAAATAAGTGCGGGCGAGCAAGGTGCCCGTTTGGGGCACGACGTGCAAGGCGTCGATGGTGCTGTTGGCGGTAGAAGCATCGTTGGCGGGCGTCCATGTCGTACCGTTGTTGGCCGATTTCCAAACGCCTTGGCCAGCAGTTGCGGCAAAGAACAGGTTGGGGCCAGGCGAGTAGGCCAGGTCGGTCACATCGGAACTGAAATCGGCGCCGTTGTGCACCACTGCCCAGCTAAGGCCGTTGTCGGAGGAGTACTGGATCACGCCGTTTTTGCCCCCGGCCATAACCCGGCCGCCGGCAACGGCTTTCACCACGAGCACGCCCGCTGTTTGCCCCCCGTTCTGGGTTGTCCAGTTGAGCCCATCGTTTTGGGAGCGAAAGATGCCCTGACCGCTGCCCAGGAAAAGGACGTTGTTATCGCCAACAGCTATGCTATGGGGCAGGCTGGCTTGCAGCGACGACTTTTGCCAGTGGATGCCCTTGTCGGCAGAGCTGTAAATAAGGGACTGGGAGGAAGCAACCAAAAAACCGTTGCTGCGGTTGACGGCGATGGCATCTATTTCACCGTTGTAGGGGCCACGGGTCTGGAGCCAGGTTTGCGCTTGTATAAAGTTGGCGGCGGTGAGAACGAGGCTCAGGAAGCAAGTCAATTTTTTCATGGCATAGGATTTTATGTCAAAATTAGGGGTAATTTGAGGTTCACCCACACATGTTTTGCCGATTATTGCCGTTCAAACAACAACTCCTCCAAAGGCCGCCCATCGAGCTGTTTGCAGGCATGGACAAATATGAAAAACTGGGCGTTGTTGATTTCCCTGAAGCCCTTGTAGGCAAACGTGTTCCATTGTTGTTCCACGTGCGCAGGATCCATGTTGAACTGTTGCGCCTCCAAAAACTTCGTTAGGAAATCTTTGTATGTCGCCAGGAGCGCGGGTTCGTAAACGGACAGGTACTTGGCCACAACGGACGCAGCCCTGGTTTCCTCGGCAAACGACATAACCTTGCGCGAGCTTTTCGGCTTCTTCGCAACCGCTTCAGGGTGCTGCTTGTAGTTCCTGTACTTTTCCTTGTTGATTATATGGTACAGTTCGTGCAAGGAATGGTAGATGGAATAGTACTTGATCAAGTTTAACTGACAAGCTTCATCGTCGGGGCAGCGGTCTTTCAGGTACGATTCTTGGCTGGATTTTGCATACCGCTTCAAATTGCCTTGGGCCGGCACGAATATCTTTTGCCTGGAAAAATCAGCGCTGACGAAAAAGCTCCTCCTGTTCAGGTAGAGTTTGACGCCCTCAAGCCTTTTCCTGTTCATTTCGTTGCAGCTCTTGCCGACATTTCTTAAAACGGCGTTGGATTCCGTCCAGATAAAATTTTCCAAGGGTGTTTTTGGCGTGGTGTACTTGTTCGGGGCGCAGGCCGCAAAAGCCAAGGATATGGCAAATAACAGGTTCAGGGTCAATGATTTATTTCGCATTTTTATCGTGGGGATATTGGTTGTTGTTATGTGTTTTGATCTACAAAGATAAGGATATGAAACCTGAAACAAAGGTTGGGCCTCTCTATCGCCGAGCCTAGTGCCGAGGCCGCCAATTCATGGGTCATTTACTGGACGCGGCACTAGTCAATGTATGATGCGATGCCAAGCGCAAAGCGCTGGCTCGGCAGCAAAAAGGCCAAAATTTCCAAGCTCAGGAATAGCCCCCGAACTGCCCACACTACTGGACATTTTTCGCGCAGATTTCACGCAGATTTGTTTGCACAGATTTTACGCGGAAAAAATCTGTGTAAAATCTGTTTCCTTTTCTGTGTAAAATCTGCGCGAAATAAAATGTCCAGTAGTGTGCGAACTGCCCTGAAGGGGCAAGATCACTAACCTCGGGCATCGCCCGATGCACACGAGGCGCATGAGCCGCTCCCGAGCCGCTCGCCCCCATTCAATACCCCACAAAGTAATAGTTCACCCGCTCATAATACTGCCGCGCAAACGCTTCCCGCGTAAATGCCGGCGCGCCCTTCATAAACCGGTCGAGCAGCGAAACCTGCATCCCGCAGGATTCCAGCAGCTCGAACACCTTTTCAGGCGTGGAGCCGTACATTTCGCTGGCGCCCAGGCCGTGCTCGAAAATCACTACGGGCTTCCAGCGGCGCAGTGTTCCCACGGCGCCTTCCAGCACCATCAGCTCTCCGCCTTCCACGTCGATTTTCATAAAATCGACCCGGAAATCGGGCGGCAGCACCGCGTCGAGCCGCTCGGTGCGCACGGTGATGAGGGTGTCTTCTTCATGGGCGCGGTCGTAGCGGCGCTTGAGCAGGCCGCTGTAAGAGGGGTTGCTGAGCACGTAGTTGAAGCTCGATGTGCCTTGCTGGTTGGAAAGGGCGATGTCGTAAAACCGGCAGTTGCCCTGCCCGGCGTATTTCGCTTGCAGGTTCTGGAACATGATCGGGATGGGCTCGAAGCCGATGTGCCGGCCATTGGGCGAGGCTTTCAGCAACAGGTCGAGTATCTCGCCTTTGTGGCAGCCCACGTCGATGCAGTTGCTGTCGGGGCGGCAAACATGGGCGATCACTTGCTTGGTCAGGCGGTCGTAGCGCTGATTTTTGGTAAAATCGAAGGGCAGCGCCTTGAGTATTTTTTTGATTGCTTCTTTCATACCTGGATTTGGGTGGGTTTGAAGGATTGATGGATGCTGGAAAATTGATTTTCAATAGATTACAGACATTCCATTTTCACAACCACTTTGCGTTGGCTACAAACGACGGATATGCTTAGGTAAGGGCGGCGAAGGTACGCCACTCCGCAACAAAAAAAGCCGCTGACACATTGCGTGCCAACGGCTAAACCCCAAAAAACCAAATGAAAACAATCTTCCTGCTCTTTTGCCCTGGGGAATTGGGCTGTATCGGGATCGGTTTTTGGAACCGGGTTTTTGTCAGGGAGCAAATGTGCGTATGTTGAAACGTCCAGAGTACGCCAAAAAAATTTCCAAAAAAGCCGTTACAGTATTGCACAACAACGGCATGACCTTAAATCAATCTTCCTTTTTACCTTAATCCCCGCTCGTTTGCGGGAACAAAACTTTAAACGGGGCGGTCAAAAAAAGTCACGCGCCGGGGAGAATTTTTATTAAAGTTTAATGGTTGTTATACTATGATTCGCTTGATTTTTGTGATTGAGTATGATTGATTCAACTGATGTTCAATCGATTACAAAGATTGGCATGCACAAAACCATGCGGCGTGAGGTATAACAAATATTTGGAGCGTAGCCTCACGGTCAGGCATCATTGGCAGGTTTTTATTTCGAATCTGATGCGGTCATACGTTTCTGTGCACATGTGCGAAGGATATGTCCCGGCACAAATCGCCGCCCCCGAAACCTTGTTCCCATTCTCAATTTTTTCCGATTTTTGCCGTTTATACGAAGATTCCAGTGATCTGCAGGATTATATATAGTCAAGGCAAAGTGTTTGTGAAAATCTCGATCGCATAATCATTTGAAAATCAGATGTTTTTAATCACTCAAATCATACAAATCACTTTAATCACAGGATACCTGACGATGCTTGGTTTTGAGCATGCCGATCTTTGCAATCGATTGAACATCACTTAAATCGATCATACTCAATGACAAAAATCAGGCGAATCATAGTATATTTCCCCGTCTCACTCCCAAGTCTAATACAATTAATAATGAAGCATACCTTTTTCGCAGCCTTCCCTAAGTCGATCCTTCTGTTCCTTTTAGTCTTCGCCGCCGAAGTGCTCTGCGCCCAGGCGCCGGCGAAATTCCCCGAAAACCCCAACGAATTCGTGGACAAGCTGGGCGTTTTCATGACCACCTCGAAGCGGCCGGATTTGGAGGAGACTTATGCTGTTTTTAAAAAAATGTACCGTTCGGGAACATTCAAAGAAGACGATATCAAGCGCATCATCCTGATCTCCAATACATTGGGCACGCAAAACCTTTCTGCCTACCCGTACTATAAAAACTACCTCAACGCGGTGATCGCCGCTAAGAACGACGCGGACACCACCTTGTTCGCCCGTTGGCACAGCTTCACCGAAACCGTGATCACCGGCATCGACAGGGGCAGGACCAAACCGATCGGCCAGTTCCTGGAATTCTCCTGCGACCTTATGGAGAGCCGCGCCCTGAAAACGGGCGAGGGCGGCTCCGTGACCTGGAAATTCAAGGGCGGCAGCTTCGATTTCGCCTATGCCGACAAAATCCCCAGCCTGGTCTGCAAGGACATCGACCTGATCGGCGCCCGCAAGCTGGACTCCACCACCATCATCCGCACCTCCGGGGAATATTTGCCCTACGACAACGTGTGGAAAGGCCGCGGGGGCAAGGTTTCCTGGGCCGAGGCGGGCATGGACTCTTCCATCTATGTGGAGTTGGGCACCTACAACGTGGAGGTGAACAAGCCGCTTTTCCAATGCGATACCGCCACGCTGTACTATCCGCTCTATTTCAAGGAAGGCATCAAGGGCAAATTCGAGAACAACGTGATCGTGCAGGCGCGGAGCAGCACGGCCAAGGCCGACTCCCTGCGCGACTACCAGTTCCCGCGCTTTGAGTCGTTCGACAAGCGCTTGAAAGTGAACAAGATAGGCCAGGGAATCGAGTACGTGGGCGGCTTTAAACTGGTGGGCAATGCCCTTTACGGCTATGGCTCGGGCAACGAGCCTGCCCAAATGACGGTTTACAACAAGAAGCGGGAGCGCGTCTTTTACGGCAAAGGCCCCCTGTTTATCATCAAGCGCGGCTCCAGCGTGGTGGCCCAGGGCGTCGATGCAAAGCTCTACATGGAGTCCGACAGCCTGTTCCACCCGGCGGCCAGCTTCCGCATCGACATCCCCAAACAGGTCATATCGCTGGCGCGGGGCGAAAAAGGCTCGGAGCGCAACCCCTTTTTCTCTTCCTTCTACAACATGAACCTCAACACCGACCGCATCGCCTGGCACCTAAACCAGGACTCGCTCGAGATCGGGGTGCATACCGGGGTGAAAGGCACCCGCAACACGGTGAGCTTTGAAAGCAGCAATTTCTTCGACGCCAATGTTTACCAGACCATGCAGGGACTGGCTTCGCACAACCCCATTTCCACTTTGTACAACGTGTGGCAACGCACCAGCCGCGACAGGGCCGACAACGGCCGCTTAGTTTCTGACAACGCCTTCGCCATGGAGATCAACCCCAAATTCGACTATTCCAGCATCCAGACCCTGCTGGCGCAAATGGTGTCGGAAGGCTTTATCAACTACTATTTCGACCGGCACGAAATTGAGCTGCGCGACAAGCTGATACACTACGCGCTGGCCAGCCAGGGCAAGCGCGACTTCGACGCGATCAACATCATTTCCGACAGCGACAAGGCGAATGCAAAGCTCGACCTGAAGACCAAGGAGACGGAAATTTACGAGGTAAAGAAATTAGACCTCAGCAAGCGCCAGAAAGTTGCCCTGCTGCCAGAGGAGAACGAGCTCACCCTGCTGAAAAACCGCGACATGCGCTTCGGCGGCAGGCTGTACGCCGGACTGGCCTTGTTCCAGGGCCGCAACATGTTCTTCAACTACGAAAAATTCCAGGTGGAGTTCGACTCGGTGCGGCACCTCGAT
The DNA here is from genome assembly GCA_964621185.1 of uncultured Saprospiraceae bacterium. GTDB lineage: Bacteria > Bacteroidota > Bacteroidia > Chitinophagales > Saprospiraceae > M3007. Next base: position 32,973 of record CAZULM010000062.1, read on the forward strand.
TTTTACATCCCCACGGGGGAAACAGACAAGAACAACCAGCCAATTGCCCATGCCATGAGCTCCAACATCGAGCATGTCAGCGGCGCTTTGCTGGTAGATGCGCCCAACAACAAATCGGGCAAGGAGGAAATGGCAATTTTCCCCTCCCTGCAGTCCAAAAAATTCTCCTTCGTCTTTTACGACCGCCGCGACATACAGGCGGGCGCCTACACCCGCGACTCCTTTTACTTCCGGCTCGACCCCTTTGCCTTCAACGGCCTCGACAGCTACACCAAAGAACAGCTGAGATTCAAGGGCGAGCTTTTCCCGGCCACCATTTTCCCCTCGTTCAAGGAGACCATCGTGGTGCGCGACCACGACAAGTCTTTTGGTTTCGTGCACCGAACCCCGGCAGCCGGGTACCCTACCTACACCAAGAAAGGCCTTTACACCGGCGAGCTCGACCTCAGCAACAAGGGCTTGCTCGGCAAGGGAAGGCTCAAGTACCTCACGGCCGACATCGACTCGGAAGACTTGATATTCAGGCCCAAACAGACCACAGGCACCGCAAAAAAATTCTTCATGACCGAAGACCGCGCCAGCGCCGTCAAGGTGCCGCAGGCCAAGGGCGAAAACGTGTCGGTGAACTGGCTGCCCTTCAAAGACTCGATGTACGTGCAGAGCAAGGAAAAAGCTTTTGAGCTGTTCAAAGAGCCAGGCTATACCCACAAAGGCATGTTGATACTTACGCCTTCCGGCTTGAAAGGCCGCGGCGAGTTCGAGTGGGCAGAGGGCAAACTGACTTCCAAGATCATATCCTACGGGCCATTCCAGGCAAACGTGGACACGGGCAACCTCGAAATCAAGTCGCTCGATGGAAAGGGCATCGCCTTCGACTCCAGGAACGTAGCCGGCAAGCTCGATTTTGATGCAAAATTCGGAAATTTCAAGGCGAACACCGCCGACGCCACCACTACCCTCCCCGTTGACCAATACCGCACCTCCATGAACGAGTTCAGCTGGGACATGAAGGGCCAAACCATCACCTTCAAGGCCGACCCCAAGAAGCCCGGCAAATTTTTGTCGATCGACAAAGGGCAGGACTCGCTCTCCTTTGAAGGGAAAACAGCCTTGTACGACCTCAAGACCAACCTGCTGCGCATTGGCGGCGTGAAGATCATCAACACCGCCGACGCTTACGTTTACCCGCCCGACACCGCCGACATCTACATTCAGCCAGGCGGACGCATGCGGCAAATCCAGAACGCCCGCATCGAGGCCGATACCCTCAGCAAGTACCACACGATCACCCGCGCCACGGTGGACATCCTGGGCAAAAAGGTTTATAAAGCCACCGGGTATTACCAGTACAACATCCCCGGTTTCAACCAGGAAATATTTTTCAACAACATCAAGGGCGACAACCAGACCGACAAGAACTTCAAGCGCAGCGTGATCACCACGGCAGCGGGCGACATCCCGGAAAAAGACTCCTTCCGCGTGGATGCCAAAACCTTCTTCAAAGGCACCATGATCTTAGAGGCCAGCAAAAAGAACATGCGCTTCGAAGGCTATGCCAAATTGGACGCCGACAAGCTGCCCGTCACGAATTGGTTTACCCTGTATTCTGAAGTGGACAAAAACGACCCCTTGCTGCGCATCAAGCTCGCCAAAGACCCCGACGACAACCCGATGGTGACGGGCTTCCTCATTTCCCGCGAAATGGGCGAAGCATACCCACGGGTGATGCTGCCTGCCTTTTCCCGCGTGGACAGGGTGCTGATGGACTGCAAGGACGTGATCAAGTACGAGCCCAAGAACGACCGCTTTATTTTTGGCGATTCCGCCAAAGTCGTCGGCGCTTCGGAACGCGGCTCCAAAATGGTGTTCGACAACCGGGTGGGCATCGCCACCGCCGAGGGGCCGATCAACATCGGTTCCGACCTCAAATACATGAAAATAAAAGCTGCGGGCCGCTTGAAATCTGACTACAACACGGCCAGCGATACCACGGCATTCGAAGTGACGGGAGAATTGATGACCGCAGTTGAGATGCCGATCCCCAAAGTGTTGCTTGACTTGATGCTCAACGACATCAAAGCCGCCAGTTTCGACGCGCCCGGCGCCATTTACAACACGAACGCATCCTATTACCAGCCCACCCTGCACGAATTTGTCAGCGACGAAAAAGACTGGGAGGAAACGCTGGCCAACATGCGCATCAACGCCATCCTGCTGCCCAAAAAGGACGACAACTACACCTTCGTCTTTGGCCGCCACACCGTGCGCTGGAACAACGAATACTCGGCTTTCATCACGATGGAAGACAAGTTCCCGCTCATCAGCATCGCCGGCTACCCGATCAACAAAATGCTGACGATGTACATCTCGTACAAAATGCCGGGCAGCGGCGACGACAAGTTCTCCATTTACCTGAAAGCCTCGCCAGAGCTCTGGTATTTCTTCAGCTACCAGCCCAACCCCGACGGCGGCGCCGACCTAAACTTAGTATCGAGCAGTACCAAATTCAACGACGTGGCGCTGAGCCTGAAAGCCAAAGACACCAAAATCAAAATGCCGGATGGCCGCACGGTAGAGGTGGCGCTGGTGAACGGGTCAAGCGCAGAGTCGCTGGTGAATTTTGTGCGGTCGGGAAGGGCGAAGGAGTGATTTTGGAATGCGGAATGCGGAATGCGGAATGCGGAGTGCGGAATGCGGAGTGCGGAGTGCGGAGTGCGGAATGCGGAGTGCGGAATTTGCACAACTTGAGTGGGTCTTTCTTTGCAACCTGCTTCGGCCTCTTAGCATAGGATTCTTACAAAGAGTGCCGAAGCAGGTTGCCATAAATAGCAACGAATAATGTGCAAATTCCGCATTCCGCACTCCGCATTCCGCACTCCGCA
>CAZULM010000063.1:0-35433 GCA_964621185.1 uncultured Saprospiraceae bacterium
GCATGATCCAGATGTGGGCCAGCGACTTCCTGCAATACGGGGAAGACAACTGCACCAAGACGCCATACCTGAAGTACGGCATCCGCAAGTGCGGTCAGGGAACAGGGTTCCCGCTCGATGCGCAGGGCAACCCGGTCACGAACGTGACCTTCGATTGCACGGAGCTTGGCACGCAGTGTGTGGAACTGTGGGCAATCGACCTGGCAGGCAACGCGGACTACTGCGAGACCTACGTGATCGTACAGGACAACAACGGCAACTGTGTGAACGGAAGCCATGTGAACGTGTCGGGTGCGCTGAAGACAGAGACGGCTGACGGGGTAGAAGAAGGCACCGTGAACATCACCGGCTCGGTGAATTTCGCGCCACCATTCTCCTACTTCGATATGTCGGATGTTCAAGGTTTGTTCAACGTCAGCAACTCGGTTCCGATCGCGGCTGACATGACGATCAGCCCAGTGAAAGACGACAACCCGCTGAACGGGGTAACAACTTACGACCTGGTATTGATCTCCAAGCATATCCTCGGTATCGAGCCGCTGGGCAGCCCGTACAAGATGATCGCTGCCGACGCGAACAAGTCCAACTCGATCACCACCTTCGACATCGTGGAGCTGCGCAAGCTGATCTTGGGCATCTACCAGGAACTGCCGAGCAATACTTCCTGGCGCTTCGTGGACAAGGCATACAGCTTCCCGAACCCAGCCAATCCGTTCCAGACGCAGTTCCCGGAGAACATCTCTGTGGCACAGGCGATGACGCACCAGTTTGGTGAAGACTTCGTGGGTGTGAAGATCGGCGACGTGAACAACACCGTGGTAGCCAACAACCTGATGGTGTCGGACGAGCGGAACATAGGTACCTTGTTGTTCGATGTGGACGACCGCGATGTGGCAACAGGCCAGGTGTTTGAGGTGAAATTCAAGGCATCAGAGAAGACGCAAGGTTACCAGATGACGCTGAACCTCAACGGATTGGAAGTTTTGGGAGTAGAAGAAAGCGATAAGGTGACGGCGAGCAACTTCGGTGTGTTCAACGATGCCTTAACTGTATCGATCGATGGTTCTGATGCCTTTACGGTGAAATTCCGTGCGACGAAAGCTGGCAAGTTGAGCAATATGCTGGGCGTGTCAAGCCGTATTACAAAAGCTGAAGCATACAGTGTGGCCGATGGCCGCTTGGCAGTAGCGCTTCGCTTCGACGGCAAGACGGTTGCAGGTGTCGGCTTCGAGCTGTACCAGAACCAGCCGAACCCGTTTGTGAACCAAACGATGATTGGGTTCCATTTGCCAGAATCGACCCAGGCAACCTTGACAGTTTATGACGAAACAGGACGTCTCATCCACACGCAACAGGGCGATTTCGCCAAAGGGTACAATGTGTTTATGATAGACCGGCAATTGATAGGCAGTACCGGGGCACTGTGGTACCGGGTGGAAACATCTACCGACAGTGCGGCCCGTACGATGATACAGACCAAGTAACGCCAACCTTCGGTTGGCGCGAAAGCCGCTCCAACTGAAAGTTGGAGGTACATGCTGCGAAACAAACAAAGTAGTAAGTCTTGACATGGAGGGGGTGCCTCGGAAAGCCGGGGCGCCCCTAACATTAGTAAATTGACGCTGAGCCAGCCCTTGAAGAAGGGCTGGCTTTTTTTATTAGTCCGGGCTGGAAAAAATTCAGGCAAAAGGAATAAAAATAAGTTTAATACGTAAGATTCCCTGCCGTTTTGTCCTTTCCGATAGCGCAGAATGTCCCGACCTTTGAGTTGTGAACAACATGAAAGCTGCAATGCATTTGCATCGCGGTATCATTACATCAAAAATAAAGATAGACAGTAAACATTTTCATAGTAGCGGCGCCTTGGAAAGCCGGGGCGTTTATGACTTTATCTTGAATTGACGGAAAGCCGGCACTTGTAAAAGAGCCGGCTTTTTTTTGCGCGGTGCGCCACTATTGTTTTTTGAAGACGTCTGGCACTTCTACCCTTATTTTTTGAAACGTACTTTCCTCCTGGAGGTATTCAATGGTTGCATTAATTTCTTTTAACCGGCGGTTCAAAGTGCTTTGTCCCCGGTTACCGGAAGTTGTATTGTAAGCCTGGGTTTGAACCTTTTGATGCAGGTTTGAAATGCTCAGGCTTAATTTATGGCCATCAAACAAGCGGACTTCCACATCGATACGGGAGGGTCTGGTATGCTTGATCATATTGACCAACAATTCTTGGTAAATCAACATCAGGTGATGCCGAACGCGCAGGTCTATATCTCGATCCGGGAACGAAATCGAGGCTTTAAAGTAGAATTGCGGCAACAGGGGCCTTACGTAATCGTCGGCAAAATCCTGCATCCTGTCAATCAGGTTGGCCATCTTATCTTTTTTAGGGTCAACAGACCAGATCATGGTGGTCAGGGACAGCTGAGCATCCCGGCTAAGCTCCAATAGATTTTTGATGGCGTTGTCTGGAGGCAGCGGCATATCGCTTTTCTTGAAAAAACCGGCTACTTTTTGGGTAAGGATGCCAATGATATTCAGTTTGTTCCCAATGTCATCATGGAGGTCGTCAGCTACCTGTTGACGGATCAATTGTTCTTTCAGGATTTGTCTGAGCCGATATTGGTATGCAGCGAAAACAAGCAAAACACCGGCGCCCAAAAGGAGTGCCCTGAACCACCAAGACTCGTAATAGGGCGTCGCAACTAGAACGTTGAGCGAAAAAATATTGCCAAAATGACCTTCTAATGGAACCGCTTGCACTTGAAAATCATAATTGCCCGGTGGGAGCCTGACATATTTCACCTTGTTGTCGCCGGTGATATATGCCCAATTGTCCGACAAGCCGAGCAACCGGAACCTGTACCTGATTTTGTTGGGTTGTATCATTTCATTTGACCCGAGGGCAAATTCTATCAAATCGAGGTAGGGGTCTAAGTGGATTTTAGTGGAGGAACCGTTTAATGTTATTTGGGTGTCGGCTTTTTTATCATAAATATGAATAAATGGCACGGTCGTATTATACAGATAATTTTCCCAGGGAATAGAGTCTGGGTGAAAGTAAATCAAACCATTTATCCCGCCGAAAAACAAGGTGCCGTCTTTGTGCCGGGTACTGGCGGCAGAATTAAACTCATTGCCAGGAAACCCACTCTCTTCGTAGAAATTATGAAATATTTGGGTGCTCACCTCGAAGCGTGACAGGCCATTGTGCGTGCTGATCCAAAGCACAGAGTCATGGTTGCTGCTTTCAATGCGGCAAAGCATAGTGTCACAAATGCCGGCTTCCAGGCTGAACCATTTAATTTCTCCACTGGCATTGTCGTATTTGGCGAGCCCCAGGCCCTTGGTTGCGACCCAAATATTTCCAAACCGGTCTTCGTACAAGTCGCTGACCAAAACCTTGCCTATGTAAGATGTTGGTTTTTCCAATTGGTATTGCCTAAAGTTTGGCTTGTACCGCATGCGGAACAAGCCTTCGTCCACACCCAGCCAAAGGCTGGAATCCTTTGCCGACAATATTGCCCGGTAATGGTGGAATTTGAGGGCTTGGCCTGTAACGGGAGCCCTGTAGGGTTGAAAAATAATAGGATTGTCGCTTGTGCAGTAACTCAGGTTGTGAAAAGAGCCGGCCCATTTGATGCCGTAGCAATCCTTTATGAGGGACAGCACGCCTTCAAAGTCCTTTGGATTGGGCATCCGCTGCACCATTTCCGTGTCAAAAAATTTTTGGGTGCCTGGATTCCACAGCTGTAAGCCCGCATTTGCCTCAAGGCCCAACAGCCAAGTGTTTTTTTGTAACGGCAGAAAAGCCCAAATGGGCATTTTGGTCGGCTGAAAATTGAATTTGGGCTGGCCAAGCTTTCCTGTGTAAACGCCAGGATAGGCGCCCACAATCCAATTCCCGCTTGAATCAATGTTTATTCCCCGAATCTCCACTTCCCGAAGTGCATCCAAGGTCTTGAAGTGCGTATTTCTTTTCCTTACAATAAAGAGCCCCAAAGTGGTGCCCAAAACTGTTTGGCTAATGTCCAGGCTGAGGTAACAGCGCAGCACGCCTTTTTGCCGCATCGCAAAATCTACTGCGGAAAGATCGGGAAAGTAGTCGCTCAGCTTAAGCCCCTTTTTTGCTTTTTTAAATGTATTCTTCCGAGGGTCAAATTGATATATGTTTTGCAACAAATCCCAGCCAATCAGTCCTTTTGCTGAAAAGCACAATTGAATCAAGCCTTCTTCGGCCAATCCAGTGCTTGGTTTTGGTATTGAATATTTTTTGATATCATGCGGTCTGGCGCGCCAAACCTCCCAATCGGGCCATAATATCCAAACGGCATCAGGGTCGGCGGGGTCGGCTACAATTTTATTGGGCGTTGAGTGGCCTGGAATGTCAAACCAAGGCTGACAAGAATATTTCCGCGCACCCAATTTTTTTATCGTAAATACGGTATTCTGCCGCAAGCCCCAAAAAACGCCATCGCCTCCTGCAACAATTTGGCTAAAACCGGAATACAGCGTGTCCGGGATGCCATAATCTGAGGCTTTGGCGAGCATATTGCTTTGCAGGTCAATCAACTTGGCACCTGCTTTTGTAGAAACGAAAATGACGCCCTCAGGGCCAGGGTCAATGGCCATATTGTTGACATATTGTGCAATATTTCCGCCAATGTGAAAAAAGTTGGTATCGATTTGTTGTAGCCGAAGCCCGTCGAAGCGGTAAATGCCTTTAATGGAACCGAACCACAACACATTGAAATGATCTTTGACGATGGCCGTAATGATCTGATTTTGCAGGCCGTTTTGATATCCAATCCGTCGAATATCATAGCCAGGCACTTGAATTTGTGCGCACAGCGATGGTGCCAACAACATCGACAACCCTAGTGCCAACCCAATCGTGCTTGTAGAACGGAAACGGCGCATGTGCAAACTAATTTGGAGGCAAAAGGCCAATTATCCCTTCCCGGAACCGACGCAACAAGGCGCCCTTGGAATTGATATGGAGCTTTTTGTAAATATTCTTGATATGGTAGCGCACCCCATTGATGCTGATATTCATGTTTTCAGCAACATCCTGATAGCTCAGGCCATCCACCAGCAAACGTGTGATTTTCAATTCCTGTGCCGAGAGGCTTGCTGGGCTTTCCTCCGAAGCCTTTGGTTGAAAGTAAGAAAGGATGCGCCGGGCGACCGAAGAACTCAAGGCACAGCCGCCCGCTTCCTGAATGGACAAAAGTTCGGTTTCAAGCTGTTTCAAGTCGCCGTTTTTCAACAGGTACCCGTTTGCACCAGCACATATACATTTAAAAATGGTGTCATAGTCGTTGACGACCGTGTGCATGACGATTTCGGCCTCTGGCAGCAACCTGCGGATAGCTGGAATGCCATCAACCCCGGAGATCAAAGGAAGGTTGATGTCTAAAAGCACCACATCAATTTCAAGGAAAGCCCTGAAAAATTGCTGGAATTTGGAAATAGAGTCAACCGCCAAAACGCAGTTGACCTGCTTGTTGGCAGAAAAATAGTCAAGGATTTCGCCCGAGAGCATCAAATCATCTTCAATAATGGCGATATTCATGGCAGGGTACGGATATGTAGGGCGGGAAGGTACTAAAACGCCAAAACTACATCCCACTACATAAACATGTATTTTGCGCTGTGAATATATGTGGCCCATAACCTGCACAGGGCATCGCTGCTACCTTTATGCCCTGGGAGGCTTCAGGAGCCAAAATCGACGATCAAATATTGGTCGGTTTCCAAAATTTTATACAACCCTGGCAGAACGGAGCAAGTTTGGATTTGAAAAGCCGCTTTGAGCCACTTAGGCAAATCAAACGGCTCGTTTACCTTAAATCCAGCCGCCCCAAAGTGAATGCTCTGCACAGCGGCAGGTAAAGATGATTTGAAAAAGGCCAGGCGGAGCTTTTTGCCAGATACTATACTGATGAGGGCCGAAACAGAAGGGCAGGGCAGGGAATTGGCAACCGATTGCGTTACGACTTTACAGATTCCATGACCCTTACAACCAAGGCTGGGTGTCCCCAGGATGATTTCTGCGGGGATCGCAGGGTGAAGATTGTTTTCCATGAGCGATTAAATTTATGGATTAGACACCGCAAATATTTGAATACCGTGCGTGCAATACACTACATCATCATGCTAAAAATATGTATGAATGATGTCGCATGGGTAGTTAGAAAATGAAAGAAATTAGGCGCCAAAACACAGAAATTGAGTCTAAGCCGCCCCAAAATGCCTTTAATCCTAACGCTTCATCCTTAAAAATACAATAAATGATCAAAGTCGCACTCGTTGAACATGACCGACACTTCCTCGCTTCAACCATAAATATGCTCCGCAAACAATCCGATATCAATTGTATGCTCATGGCGGGGTCAATCGGGGAGTTCTATCAGGCGCTCGACCTCAAAGCACTGCCCGATATCCTTGTCATAAGCAGGCAAGTAGGAAATGTTGACAGTTTGGGGCATCTTGAAAAAATAAGCAAAATGATGCCGGAGGTGCCAATATTGCTCATGACAAATGATGAAAAAACCTGTATGATCCAAGAAGCCCTGCGCATGGGCGTTTGTGGGAGTTTCAGCAAAACAGAACCACAAAGCCAGCTCCTGAAAGCCATCCGGGATGTTTGCGCCGGATATGCTTATTTGTCGCCCAAAGCATCAAAAATCGCCATCGAAATGATCCGGGGAAAAAGGCTTGGGGCAGACAACATCGGCAAGCGCCTTTCATGGACTGTCACAAACCGGGAGGAAGCCGTCATTCGCGGGTTGATTGAGGGCAAATCGTACAAAGAAATTGCCGCAACAAACTTCATGACCATCGACGGGGTTCGCTATTACATTCGCTCCATTTATCCGAAGCTTGGCGTTTCTAATCGCGACCAGTTGGTGCGTTTGTTAACAAGAGAATGAGGCAGCACAGCCGAATCAAGCGCTCGATTTGAAATTAATATTATTTGAATGTGACTTTGTAGGGCAACTTTGGTTCGAGTATTTAGCTTTGCAGCGCCAAACCAGTTTGACTTTAATCCAATAATCAATTCGAAGCATAAAGACACGACTACCATGCAAGAAATTATTGCCTTGGTCCAATTAATCCATCATTCAAAGTTCCGCAGTAACGGTTTGTTGAATATTATATTGGATCCCAATTCTCAAATGCGCCAGCTCTACGATGCCCTGGCAAATGGGCAGGTAAGCACCGATGACGACTTGCGCGTCATGTTGCCTGAGCTGGCACAAAATCCGGCAAAACTGTACACCTTAAAAAGCAGGCTTAAGGACAGGCTCCTTGATTCGGTCTTGTTTCTCGACCTGGACGAATCGGCTTTTAAAGACCGCCAAGGCGCCTTTGGTCAATGTGTGCGCAAATGGTCTGCGGCAATAATACTGTTTTCAAAAAACACCTGGCAAAGCGCGGTTCCCGTACTTGAAAATTTGCTGCGCCATACAATTCGGTTCGAGTTTACCGAAATTACCATCAATATACTCCGGACGCTGCGCCTGTACTATGGCACCATGGTGGGCGACCAAAACCAATATGAAACTGTGGACCAGCAGTTGAAAAAAATGGAAGCGGTGTGGGCCGCTGAGTGCAGTGCGGAAAACCTTTACACCGAGTTGATTATTCGATATGTGCGCAGCAAAGCCGGAAAAGAGGCGATAGCTGCCAAAGCTTTGGAGTATTTCAAGGCCATTCAGCCAAACCTGGAACTGTACAGCTCTTACAAACTCCACTTTTTTGGCCGGCTGATAGAGATTATGATTTACGACAGCCGGCACGATTACAAGGGCATGGCTGCGGTTTGTGAAAAAGCGATTTCCTTCTTCGAAAACAAGGATTATCGCAGCGACAGCGCTTTGCAAGGGCTTTATTACAATTTGTTGTTGTGTGAACTGAACCTGCGAAACTATGGACGGTGCCGGGAATTGGCCGACAAGCACCGGGCAATGTATGACGAAGGCACTTTCAATTGGTTCAAGCTGCAAGAGCTGTATTTCCTGGTTGCCATGCATTCGGAAAATTATGTTGATGCCTCGATCATCTGCAATACTACCATAAGCCACCCCCAGCTTTCAGAACTTCCAGAGCACGTGGTTGAAATGTGGAAGATATTTGAAGCGTACATTGCCTTTCTGCAATGTATCGGCCTCCTGCCCGAAGAGGGTAGCTCAGGTCGCTTCAAAGTCGCCAGGTTTGTCAACGAGACGCAGGTTTTTTCAAAAGACAAACGCGGCATGAACATCCCCATACTTATCATCCAATTCATTTTCCCTTTAGCAGAAGGCCGTTTTGAAGAATTGGCAGATCGGGTAGAGAACATGACCAAGTACAGGAGCCGCTATCTTGATGAAAGCGCTGTGCGCAGCAATTGCTTTTTCCGAATGTTGGAGCAGATGCCCAAGGCAATGTTCCAGATGGCTGACGTGGAAAGGCGTGCCGAAAAGTACAAGTTGAAATTGGAGGGAATACCGCTGGAAGCCGCAAACCAAAACCACGAGATCGAGATTATCCCCTATGAAACGCTGTGGGAAATATTGTTGGGCATTTTGCCCAACCGCAGAGGTTTCGGAACCAAAGGTTCTGCCCCACCCCCCAAGTCCCTGCTGTTGGCCCCTAGGTTGGCAGTAGGAAGGATTTAGGATACCATCTCCCATACATCCGGTTCTCAGGCTATGTGGCAGAAACGGTAGCATCAATTTGCTATGGGCCTGAGCTTCTGAATGCACTTTTCAGAACAAAATTCCATTGCCGCCATGGACTGTCCTTTGGCGTACCCCACCCTCGTGCTTGAAAGGATTAAACCTGGGTTGCCATGAGAAGGGATGAATCTTAAATTTACAACAAAATATTTAGGTTCATATAATTACAAATATAAAAACATAAAAATACGTAAGAATTGCTGTACTTCTGTCCTTTTTTGCCCGAAGCTGGCGCCTGTATATTTGGGTATCAGTTATAATCAAATAAATCTTAATCGCATGAAAAATTCAAAGCAACTTCCTTTTCAGGGGCATACCGCCCCCATCGATGCCCCGCAAGAAGGCATGCTCACAATCCTTTCCATCTTACTTGGCGATATCGTCATAATAGATGTCCTGGGACTTTGACCTATTAATCCCCATAAGTTCCAACTGAATTACCCGTTCCCACCTTTTCCGATCCACATATTTTGAATTCTGCCTGAGTTGCTGGAGGCCTTCCCGCCAGCAAGCGCCTATGCATGTGTTGCCTTTTCGCGATACCCTTTGGGGTATTCTTACAGTCGGGGTTTTAATCATAATCCACTTTTTTGGCTAACAATCTTCTCGTTATGGACTCTTCTACACATGCAGTACAACAACATGCTATGCCTGGAGCACTGTTCGGCAAGCAACAAAAAAAATCAATCCGCTCAGAAATAATCCTAGGCTCGCCTAGTATGCGATGTCAAGGAGTTGGAATATGCAGAGTAATGGCGCACAGAGAAAAATTCACCGGTATTTGCCCAAAGGTTTCAGCCTGGTTGACCGTCACGGAAAAAGGCAGGCTTCAGGTCAGCTTTTCAAAAGCAGAGATGGACTCAAAGTTTGTAGAAAAGCACTTTGAATGGATGCTTTTTCAGGTACAGGAGCCATATGAGTTGCCGGGTGAAATGATGCGCGAGCTCGGGTTGAGCAAAGTTATTGTACAGCCTGGAGTTTATCCCGTCCGGGATGCGAACGGCTTTTTTACCGTCGAGTTTTGAACTGGGGTATTGTGCGCGACCACCACTATGGACGTCGTGAAGCACGCTTTAATCATTTGGTTATGCCAGCCGCCATCCTGTTTATAGATGGCGACTGGCCATAATTGAGAGCCTTTCTCTACCCCAGGCCAGATCGACTATGAAGCATTTTTTGACCGAAAATATTCTTCCACGATGCCCCTTTTTGGAGCGGGCCTCAACCGTTTTTCTAAACTGCCCAGGGAGGTCGCTTCAATTACAAAGTTGCCAACCTGGGATTATTTTTTCGCTTAATCACCTTCCCGTATTTGCCTTGGAAACCAGCAGTAACAGTTTTTTTCTTGGTTTTGAAATCCAATTTGCTCATGAATCACACGTCTACATTTATTAAGAAAATTGCGCACCTGCCCCGTAAAAACCCTAAAATGTTTTTTGCCGGGATTTTGTGTTTTTCCGCCCTGATATATTGTATCGCAACCGGGCCGACAGGACTCCGGCTTGCGACCAACAAAATGGCACAGGCCGCCAAAGAAACAACTTTATTGGTTGCCGACAACTTGGGCTTCGGCGCATCAAGGCAGCAACGTTGGAATCAGACCATCAATGCCACAGAAAAAACCTGGGTTGAGGCCGCGGGAATTCAAATCAACACCCCAAGCCCCTTGGGCAGCACGAACTTCAGCTTGTCGAAGCGCCCGGTACGCGTTGCCGACCAAAGGCCCTCTATCCGCAAGGTTGTCGGCATTCACCCCGAGCACAACGAAGACCTCGGGGCCGGGCTTGTCTTTGCCTATACCGACGCTGAGTTGGGCGGGCTGGACGAATCAAAACTAATCCTGTACTCTTCCCTCGACAACGGCCAGACATGGGATGCCCATCCCAACAGCAGGGTAGATATAAAGGCGAATACCATCACATTAGATGGCATTCGCCACTTTTCGTTGTGGACGGCCGCTATGGCGCCCCCTCCCCCAGACCCGGGCTGTATCACGGGTGCGCGGCTTTGGCTCAAAGCTGATGAAGGTGCTTTTTTTACCGGAATGACAGAAGCAACCCAAGGCCAAAAGGTGAATACCTGGAAAAACTGGGGCACGGGCGCGGCAAATGCCATCCCGAATTCCGCTTCTCAAATTCCCTTGCTGACTGACGGCGCCCAAGCCTCAGCCATCAACTACAACCCGGTTATCAACACCAATGGGAAATACTTCAAGATACCCGGAGGCATGGTGGGGGCCAATACCTTCACCAATGCCAACGTGTTTGTCGTATCCAGGACCAACGGCGCCACAAACGGCTCGGTGCTCAACGAACGGGGTTCTACTTACGTGAACAACCATATACCCTGGGGCAACGGGGTGGTGTATTGGGATGCCGGCAATGCGGGCGCCCTGCGCCTCACAACGGCTTATACAGGTTCGGGCGGCGCTTATGCCACGCCGTACCTTTGGTCGTTAACGGCAAACGGTTCCGGCACCAGCAACCAGGCCATTATCCGCAATGGCACACAATTAGCCGTGAAAAATTCCAATGTCAGCTACACCGGCAAAGTGAGCAACACGGCTTATGTCGGTGCAGCTCCGGGCAGCGGGTATTACAACGGCGATATTGCGGAGGTGATGTACTTCCCGACCAATATTTCTGTAGGCGACCGCCACAAAATCGAATCTTACCTCGCCGTAAAATACGGGATCACCCTGTCGCACGATTATGTGGCCAGCAACGGGACAACCATTTGGGATATTGCCGGCAGTGGCGGGTTCAACTGGAACATCGCCGGTATCGGCCGCGACAACTGTTCGGCCTTGTACCAAAAGCAAAGCCGCAGCGCGAACCCGAACCAGTTTGTCACCATCGCAACCGGCGCCAGCATCGCGACCAGCAATGCAGGCAACATGGGCACTATTGCTGCCGACAATTCGTTCCTCCTTTGGGGCGACAACAACGGCAGCCAAACTACTTCCGTCGCCGTGAGCGGTGTCAATGTAACCGACCGCATGGCCCGTGTTTGGCGAGTGGACAAGAGCAACTGGACTGATCAGAACATTACCTTTAAGGCTCAGGGATTCGGCAACCGTTACCTGATTATCCACAATACTTCTGCTACTTTTGCAACGGCACCTAACCAAGAGATTTTGCTGGATGCTACCGGAACGGCTACTTTCAACAGCAGCCTTTTGCCAGATGGCGCCTATTTCTCTATCGGCAAACTGATACAGGGCCCTGGTTGTGTCAATTCAGGGCTTGGGGCATGGTGGCGTGCCGACAATGAAGCTTATGCCACGAACTGGACGGATTTTAGCGGAAACGGCTATAATATGCATAATGTGGGCGCACCCGTATTCCAAACAACGGGCGCCAACTTTAATCCACTGTTGCGTTTCAACAACAACTACTTTCAATACAATACAGGCATTTTCAAAAATTCTCCCGGCGCACTCAACATGAAAGTGTTTTCGGTGGTGCTGCCCGTTAACGGGCAATACAATGCCCCCTGGGGAGAACGTTTGTCAAATGGATACAATGTAGCCCAATACGCGCCATACACCAATAACATTACCTATTTTGATGCGCCCTATGGCTATCGGGTCCAAACCTCCTATACGGGGCTAGGCGGCAGTTACGGTGTGCCAAACCTGGTGATGGGTGAAAGGACGCCTTCAAACCTGGGAATCCGGGTGAACGGCAAAGCCTTTAACAAGCCAGGATCCTACACAGGGATTTATGTTGCCAATACCGCAGCCAACTACGTGGGGGCACAGCCTGGCCGGAGCTCAACCGGCAACAGCGGGGTTGCAGAAGTCGTCGTTTACCGCGATGCCAGTGCGCTTACAGCTACCGATGTTCAGAAAATTGAAAGTTACTTAGCATTCAAATACGGCATAACCCTCGATCAAACGGCGCCAAGGGATTATTTGGCGGCAAATGGCACAACCAAAATGTGGGATGCCGTTGCCAATGCTGCCTATAAATTCAATATTGCCGGCCTTGGCCGCGACGATTGCCAATTGCTGAACCAAAAGCAAAGCAAAAGTGTAAACGCAGCCCAGTTCATCACCTTTGCCGTGGGCAATGCCATCGCAGCCAGCAATGCGGCGAATACAGGCAGTATCACCACCGACAATTCCTATTTTGTATGGGGCGACAACAACGGCAGCAAAAATACCGTGGTCGCCGTCAGCGGCGTGAACGTGAACGAACGCATGACCCGTGTGTGGCGGGTGGACAAAACCAACTGGACCGACCAGAACATCACCATCCAGGTACAAGGATACGGCAGCCGCTATTTCCTGATCCACAATACCGACCCAGCATTTGGCACTGCGCCGACGCAGGAAATTTTGTTGGACCCCAAGGGCAGGGCGACCTTTAGCAGCAGCCTTTTGCCCGATGGGGCGTATTTCACCCTGGGCAACGTGCTGCAAGGCCCAGGCTGTGTCAATACCGGCATTGCCAGTTGGTTTGATGCCAGCGAAATGCCCGTTGGGCCTATGGTAGAAGGGGTTGGCTGGACAGATGTAAGCGGCTGGGACCGCAACATGTACAACATCGGGGCCGGCCGCGACCCGGACGTGCAGGAAAGCATGATCAATTTTAACAGGGGGGCGTTTTTTGATGGAAACGACGTGGTTTTTCAACCTTCTTACGGGAAAAACTTCACGGCTGGCGAGGTATTCTCCGTGGGTCAAGCCAATGATATTGCCAACCGCGGGCCTATGTTCGATTTCGGTGGCACCCCGACCGGGCAAGGCGCGCACCACTATCCTTGGGGCAATGCAGCCACCTATGATGGATTTGGCACCAACGACAGGGTAGGCTACGTGCCTACCACCAATGCCATTGTCGATGGCGCGCCCGGCCTTACAGTGACAGGCGCAGCGTATTCCATGACCAATTGGAATATCTATAACATCGGTGCGGCCACGAATGACTGGTTCTCCGGTTTCAATGGCCTGGCAAAGGCCGTGCGCACTACCAATACCCCGATCTTTCAGACCAGTTCGAACAATGCCAACGGCAACCAGCATATCGGCTGGCGCGACGGCTATTATTTTTACGGGAAAATCGCCGAGGTGGTGCACTACAACCGCAAGCTAACACCGGTGGAGCGCCAAAGGGTGCACAGCTACCTCGGCCTGAAATATGGCCTGACGCTCGACCAAACTTCCCCCTACAACTATGTGGCCACCGATGGCTCCGTTTACTGGGATGCTACGGCAAACAGCGCCTTCAAATTCAACATCGCCGGTATTGGCCGCGACAACTGCACCAAACTGGATCAAAAGCAGTCGCGCAGCAGCAACGCAGGGCAGTTCATCACCATGTCGCTTGGCAGTACCATTGCTGCCAGCAACAATGACAACGCGAACACCATTACCAACGACAAATCCTTTTTGGTTTGGGGCGACAACAACGGCAGCAAAACCACTTCTGTGGCCGTGCCGGCCGTGAATGTGACCACCCGAATGACGCGTGTATGGCGGGTCGATAAAACCAATTGGGGCGATCAGCCCATCACTTTCCGGGCGCAGGGATACGCCAACCGCTATCTGCTCATCCACAATACCTCCGCCACTTTCGCCACCGCGCCCAGTCAGGAAATTGAGCTGGACGAGAATGGCATGGCTACCTTCAATTCCAGCTTGTTGCCCGATGGCGCGTATTTCACCATTGGCGCCGCCATCAAAGGCCCCGGATGCGTAGATGTAGGCGTGGGCTCCTGGTGGCGCGCCGACGTAGGCGCCAGCGGGACTGCCTGGAGCGACTACAGCGGCAATGATTTCGATATCAACGCAGTTGGGGCGCCGGCATTCAACACAACGGGCGCCAACTTCAACCCCTTTGTAAAATTCAACGGCAACTATTACACCTACCCCAGCGGCATTTTCAAAAATACACCTGGCGCGCTCAATATGAAGGTGTTCACAGTGGTTGTCCCTGTAAACGGGTATTTGACCGGCCCCTGGGGCGAGCGCTTGTCCAATGGCTACAATGTCGGCCTATGGGCGCCGCACTCCAACAACAACGTGTATTTCGACGCGCCTTATGGGCACCGGGTGCTGCGCTCTTTCTCCACCATGAACGGCCAGTACAATGTCCCGAATATCATTGCCGGTGAAAAAACACCCACCAACATGGCCATCCGGCTCAACGGCCTGGTGTACAACCAACCGGGGTCGTACCCCGGCAACTACATGGCAAACACCACCGCCAACCACTTGGGCGCCCAACCCGGGAACGCGTCCGGTGGCAATACGGGCGTAGCGGAGGTGATCGTGTACCGCGACGCAACGGCCATGACCGCTACGGATGTGCAAAAAATTGAAAGTTATCTGGCGCTTAAATACGGTATTACCCTGGATCAGACCACTGCCAGGGACTACCTTGCCAGCAACGGCACCACCAAAATGTGGGATGCCACCGTCAACGCGGCCTTCAAATACAACATTGCCGGCATAGGCCGCGACAACTGCCAGGGTTTGCACCAAAAGCAGAGCAAAAGCGTCAATCCCGGGCAGTTCATCACCATCGCCACAGGGCCCAATATTTTTAACAGCAGCGCCGAAGATTCCGTCAAAGTCATCAACGACCGCTCCTTCCTTGTTTGGGGCGACAACAATGGCGTATTGACCAATGTAGTGGCCGTGAATGGCGCCAACGTGACCGAGCGTTCGGCCAGGGTATGGCGCGTGGACAAAACAAACTGGGCCGACCAGCCCATCACGTTCAAAGCCCAGGGCTTCGCCAACCGCTACCTCCTGATCCACAACACCGACCCGGCGTTTGGCACAGCCCCAACCCAGGAAATTGAGCTCGACGAGACGGGCAAAGCAACTTTCAACAGCAGCTTGCTGCCCGATGGCGCGTACTTCACCTTGGGGAATGCCATCCTCGGCCCAGGTTGCGTCAATGTCGGCGTGAAATACTGGTTAAAGAGCGACTATGGCGCAGCTACCAATTGGGACGACTATTCGGGCAACGACAATACGGCCATTGCGCAAGGGGCTCCGACATTGACAGGTTTGATCAATTTTAACCCTGCCTACCAATATAACAACAATGCGCACAACCTGCCCGCCACATCCGACCTTGTTGGCAATTACAGCATGTTCGGCATGGCACAGATAACAGGTACAGCGGGCCGTGTATTTGAATCGCAAGTTGGGAACGCCCTGTTTGGGTATCACGGCGGGAAAGAGAACCAGTTGTATGTAGATGCCAACCCAAACCTGCTCTCGGGCATTGCGGTTACTAAAAATGTGAACCTCTTCTCTTTGCAACGGAGCAGTTCCGGCGCCTGGGAATTCAGGGGCGAGGGCAAAACCATTTACTCAGGGGCGGCATCCGCCAATTCGACCTGGCGACTGGATATAGGTGGCAAACTTTACTTCAACGAACCTTCCCAGGTATTGGTGCCAGAGGTGGTCGGCTACAACCGCGACCTGACTGCGGCTGAGGTACAACGCGTTGAGTCTTATTTCGCATTGAAATACGGCTTCACACTCGACCAAACCGTGCCACAGGACTACCTCGCAGGCGATGGCGTCACCAAAATGTGGGATGCCACCGTCAATGCCGGGTTTAAGTACAATATTGCCGGCCTTGGCCGCGACAAATGCGACCAGTTGCACCAAAAGCAGAGCATGAGCACCAATCCGGGGCAGTTCATCACCATAGCATTGGGCGGCGTAATCGAAACAGATATGGCTTCCAATACCTACTCCATCACCAACGACAAATCCTTCCTGGTTTGGGGCGACAACAATGGCAGCAGGAGCACCACGGTTGCGGTGACAGCCAGCAATGTCACCGAACGCCTGAGCCGCGTGTGGCGTGTGGACAAAACCAACTGGGCCGACCAGGACATCACCTTCAGGGCAACAGGCTACCCCAACCGCTACCTGTTGATCCACAACACGTCAGCGACATTTGCCACGGCGCCCGATCAGGAAATACTACTGGACGAGACAGGACAGGCGACCTTCAGCAGCGCAGCCTTGCCTGATGGCGCCTATTTCACCATCGGCGATGCGATAAAAGGTCCTGGTTGCGTAAACACGGGCGTGAAAGCATGGCTAAAAACGGAATTTGGCGTATCTACAACAGGCGCCTTGGTCAATACCTGGGCTGATTACAGCGGCAACGATGCCAACGTCGGCGCAGCAGTCGGCGCCGAGCCGACGCTGTTGAACGCCAGTGCGGTCAATTTCAACTTCTACAAAGGGGTTGAGTTTACCGGGAACAAAGTAATGTCATTTGAACTGCCCGGAACGGTAGTGCACAACAACCTGACAATCTTTGCTGCGGGCATACCCACGGGTACCGGTACCTGGAACACCATGTTCCGAGCTTCTACCAACGACCACCCGATAATCGTACAAGGCGGCACAGCCGCTTTTGGCTACTTCAACAATACAGGGCCAGGTTTTCAATCCAGCGGCATCGTGGCTTCCACAACAGTGCCTTCCATATTTGGCATGCAGCACAACGCAGCAACGAACACAGCCCAAACCTTCCTCAACGGAAAAGCTGGAACCACGCTGACCGGTATTGACGAAACGAATAAAAACGCCCAATTCTTTGGCAATTACCAGGGCGGTGGTCAGCCATTTGGCAAAATCGCAGAGGTTGTCCTCTACAACGGCACCCCGACAGCGATCGAACGGCAGCGCATCAACAGCTATTTCGCCCTGAAATACGGCATCACCCTCGACCAAACGGTCGCCACAGACTACCTATCCGCCGATGGCATGGTCAAGATGTGGGACGCCACGGTGAATGCCGCGCATAAATTCAACATCGCCGGCCTTGGCCGCGACAACTGCCAGGCACTGCACCAGAAACAAAGCAGGAGCGCCAATACCGGGCAATTCATAACCATCGCGCTCGGCAACAGCATTGAAGCAGACAATGCCGAAAATACAGCCTCTGTCAGCAACGACAAGTCCTTCCTGGTTTGGGGCGACAACAACGGCAGCCTCAGCGCCGCGGTGCCGGTCAGCGGCGCCAATGTCACAGAGCGCATGTCGCGCGTGTGGCGGGTTGACAAGACCAATTGGGACGACCAGGAAATCACCTTCCGCGCCAGTTTGTACCCCAACCGCTACCTCCTGATTCACAACACATCGGCAACTTTTGCCACGGCGCCCGACCAGGAAATCTTGTTGGATGCAAGCGGAAAGGCGACTTTCAATTCCAGCTTGCTGCCCGATGGCGCGTACTTTACCATCGGTGATGCCCTCAAAGGCCCTGGCTGTGTCAACCTGGGTGTAAAAGCCTGGTTGCGTGCCGATTTTGAGGCAACTTCTGCCCTGTGGTCTGATTACAGCGGCAATGGCAACGACGCTGTGGGCGCCGGCGCGCCCGCTTTGAGCGGTTTGATCAACTTTAACCCAGCATTCCAATATGGCAGCCCCAATGCGCACAATTTGCCCAGCACAGCAGATGTTGTGGCCAACTACAGTATTTTCGGGTTGGCAAAAATTACCGGCACTTCCCAACGCGTTTTCCAGTCGCAGGTGGGCAATGCTTTGTTCGGATATTGGGGAAATAAGGAAAACGTCGTCCACCTGGATGGCAACCCCTCTTTGCTGACGGGCGTCGCCTCTACGCAAAATACCAACCTCTTTTCCATTCACCGCAACAGCACCGGCGCCTGGAAATTCAGGGGCAAAGGGGAAACGATCAACTCAGCGGCCACTTCGGCCAACTCCACCTGGCGCTTGAACATCGGCGGCACATCCGCCCTCAATGAACCTTCACAGGTGCTGGTACCGGAAGTTGTAGTGTTCAACCGGGAATTGACTGCTGCCGAAGTGCAACGCGTGGAGTCCTATTTTGCCATAAAATACGGCCTCACGCTCAGCCAAACGACCGCGCAGGATTACCTGGCCGGCGACGGTGTCACCAAAATATGGAACGCAGCCGCCAACGGCAGCTACAAGCACGACATCGCGGGCATTGGCCGCGACAATTGCCAGGGCCTGTACCAGAAACAATCCAAATCTGCCAACAGCGACGCGCTTGTTACCATGGGCAATGGCAATACCATTGCCGCCAGCAATGCCGCCAATACCAGCATGATTGAAACCGATAAGTCGTTCATGGTCTGGGCAAACAACGACGGCGCCATTACATGGCAGCTCACAGAAGCGCCCGATGACCGCCTGCGCTTGGGCCGCGAATGGCGCGTCAGCGAAACAGGCGCCATTGGTTCGGTATTGTTCAGCGTGCCCGACAACAGCAGCAGCATGAGCAGCAAAATGCCGGCCGAAGCGACCACCCTATACCTTTTGGTGGATGATGACGGTGATTTCAGCACTGATGCCATTGAGTTCCCGCTCGTGCTGAACGGTACAAATTGGGAGGCTGAAATTGACTTTACAGATGGCCAATACTTTACGATTGCCACGCAAGTCCCGCCTGCACCTGGCTGTGTCGTGAGCGGTTTACAGGTATGGCTGAAAGCAGATGCGGGAACCAGTTCGAGCACCAACCTCGACCCGCTTACCGACTGGTTCGACCAAACGGTGAACAGCCGCGATCATGCCCAAACCAATGCGTCCTACCAGCCGAAATTTAAAACCAACGCCTTCAACTTCAACCCTGCCGTTAGTTTTGACGGCACGGATGCCATGGTTACCAATACGTTTGCTTCGGGCAATGAAGCCGTGCACGTGTTTGTGATGTCGAAAGTGAACGACAATGGTTGGCGTTCGTTGTATGGTTTCAGCCGGGATGCCACGCACGTACAGTGGTATAACAACGGAGCCGCCAACAGGCCCTCCGTCTGGCTGGCTGCCAACCAGATACCCAGCACAGCGCTGGGGATCGACTATGGAGTCACTTCCTTCATCCTGCCCAAAGATGGTTCGCAAAAGACCATCCACTGGAACGGCACTTCTGGCAATATTGCTGGCATCAACACATATTCCTACAGTGCCAATAAAATGGCCGTAGGTTCAGACATCAGTGTTGACGGCCTGGCATTGAGCGAAAATTTCCTGGGCGATATTGCCGAGGTGGTAATTTACAAAACCGGTACGCCCAGCACCAATGGCGGCCGTATGGCAACGCTCGATATTGAAAAAATTGAGAGCTACCTGGCATTCAAATATGGAGTCACTTTGTCACACGATTATTACTCCGGCACCGGCGCCACAATATGGGACGTAGGCGGAAGTGGTGGTTTTGACTTCAATATTGCGGGTATAGGCCGGGATGACTGTCAGTTGCTGTTGCAGAAACAGAGCAAAAGCATCAATGCGGGGCAGTTTATCACTTTCTCGCTCGGGGCTTCAATTGCCGACGACAATGTATCCAATACATCAACCATTGCCAACGATGGCTCCTTCTTTGTTTGGGGCGATGACAACGGCAGCAAAAACAATGTCGTACCAGTTGCAGGCACCAATGTGACCGAACGCATGGTGCGCAAATGGCGCGTTGACAAGACCAACTGGGCCGACCAGCAGATCACGTTCCGCGCCCAGGGTTATGCCAACCGCTACCTGCTCATCAGCAATACCTCGGCTACCTTTGCCACCATCGACCAGGAAATCCAGTTGGATGCCAACGGCGAAGCAATGTTCAACTCTGACGTGTTGCCCGATGGTGCATATTTTACGATCGGCGATGCGGTAAAAGGCCCTGGCTGTGTCAACTCCGGTGTAAAAGTATGGCTGCGTGCCGACCAGGGCAACGTGACCTCTACGTTGTGGCCCGACTTCAGCGGCCAGGACAACAACCCCATCGGGCGCGGTTCTGCCACCATCACGGCGGGCGCTGTCAACTTCAACCCGGCTGTTACATTTGCGGGCACTGCCACGGGCGAAGCTTATGATTTCAGCAGCGACCTGTTCACCACGGGCAACCACAGCCTAACAGTTTTCAGTGTGGGCACGGGCAATGGCGGCACGATCCTGTCGCATGGCGCCAACGCCACCGATCAGGCGATATATGTGCGGCCATCAACACCCACGGCTACCTTCGACTTTCCAAGCAGGGCATTTTCGCGGGCGAGCATACCCACAGGCGCCCGATTGATGCGCAACTCCTACAAAGCTGCAACCAAGGAGCGGGGCATCTCTTTCAACGGCAATGCGCCCACTACCAACACAGTGGCCACCTTGAACTGGCAATCTGGCGGCAATGGTTACCGCATCATCGGGCACGATTTTGTGACCGGGGCGAACAAGTACGCGGGCAACCTGCCTGAAATGGCGGTTTATTTCGACATTGACCTTACCCCCGTTGAAATCCAGCGCATCGAAAGTTATTTTGCGCTGAAATATGGCATCACCCTCGACCAAACCATCCCGCAAGACTACCTCTCGGGCGATGGCGTGGTCAAAATGTGGGACGCTACCGTGAACCTCGGGTTTGGGAACAACATCGCCGGTATGGGCCGCGACAATTGCCAGCCTTTGCACCAAAAGCAGAGCAAAAGCTCTAACCCTGGCCAGTTCGTCACCTTTGCGATAGGTTCCAGCATCGCTTCGGACAATGCGGGCAACCTGGAAAACGTCACCAACGACAAATCCTTCCTGGTTTGGGGCGACAACAACGGCAGCCTGACCAGCAGCATCGCTGTGAGCGGCGCCAATGTGACCCAGCGCATGGCGCGGATTTGGCGGGTTGACAAAACAAACTGGAACGACCAGGATATCACTGTTAAGGTAGAAGGCTACCCGAACCGCTACCTGATCGTACACAATACCTCCGCAACGTTCGCCACAGCGCCCAACCAGGAAATCCCTCTGGATGCCAACGGCTTGGCGACATTCAACAGCAGCCTGATACCCGACGGCGCTTATTTCAGCATCGGCGATGCCATCAAAGGCCCCGGGTGTGTGAACCTGGGGGTAAAGCTTTGGCTGCGCGCCGATTATGACGCGGCGCCCAACCAGTGGCTCGATTATAGCGGCAACGATAAAGATGCCACCCAAACGACCATGGCCAACCAGCCTAGCCTTTCTTCAGGCAGCCTGAACTTCAACCCGGCATTGGTTTTTGACAACACCAATGATAATATGACCATTGCCAATAGCTTGATCGCCGATTTCCCAACAGGAAACAGTTCACGCACAGCCTTTACAGTAGCAAGGCTGAACACCAATACCGGTCAGGACTTTGTGTTCGGATACGGCAGCAATGCAGCCAACCAGAGCTTTGAAATGGGCAATAATGCGGGAAGAGCCTGGTACGAGAACTGGGGGAGTGGGTATATGGGTGTTGTAGGCGCCTATCCGGCCAACAGGACAATCATCAACACTTGGCACCACAACAACGCCATGAACCCCAGCAGCAATGGCTACATCGACGGGAAAACAGATTGGCCGCAAAACGTTACGCTGAACACCGTCCTCGGGACAAACCCGCTGTACATTGGCCGACACAACGACAATGGCACACCAAGGTACATGGATGGGGAAATCGCCGAGGTAGTATTGTATGACCGCGCTCTGACAGCCAACGAGATGCAGCGCGTCAATTCATACCTGGCGCTCAAATACGGCGTCACCCTCGACCAAACCGTTGCGACCGACTACCTTGCGGGCGATGGCGTCACCAAAATCTGGGACGCGGCCCTCAATGCCGGGTATAACCACGATATTGCCGGTATCGGGCGCGACAACTGTCAGGCCCTGCATCAAAAACAATCGCGGTCTGTGAACGCTGACGGATTGATCACCATTGGGCATGGCAACACTATTGCTGCCGACAATGCTTCCAATACCAATGCCATCACTGCCGACAAATCGTTCATGGTTTGGGGCAACAACGACGGGGCCATAGCCTGGCAGCTCACGGAGGTGCCGGCGGCCAACAGGATGCGCATCACCCGCGAGTGGCGGGTGCAGGAAACCGGCACTGTCGGCTCGGTGAAAGTCCGGGTGCCTGACAACAGCAGCCCATTGAGCGTCAAGATGCCGCCAGAAGCTTACCCGGTTTACCTCTTGATAGATGAAGATGGGGACTTCAGTTCCGGGGCTACAGAAATTTCAATGACCCTCAACGGCACCGATTGGGAAGCAGAGTATGATTTGCAGAATGGCTACTACTTTACTTTCTCCACCGAAGTGCCGCCAGCACCGGGATGTGTCGTGCCGAGTTTGGGACTCTGGCTGGAAGCGAACAAAGGGGTGACGGGCAACCCAACCGTTACGGCATGGGAAGACCAAACTTTGAACCTCAGCCCAATTACAGTAGTGGGGGCGCCACAAATCACGTCCTCCATCAACTTCAACCCGGCCATTGCTTTGGGCACCGGCAAATATTTCACGACACCGAATGCGGCGTTCCTGAACCCGACTTCGTCCAAGTTGACAGTGTTTGCGGTGACGAAGCCGACATCGGCAGCGACCAACCCGATCATTTCCAAAACAACCAGCTCGGCTTGGCCCGATGGCTATGGCCTGTACGGAAATGCCAATCAGAAAGTCGGATTCTGGGAAGGAGCAAAGACGGGTGTTGAACCCGCCAACGTGCCGCACCAAGTATATCCTTCAGCTACGCCGTTTATCGCAACAGGTTATTATGATACCAATCAAAAAGTCAGCGTGAACGGACAAACAGCCGTTTCGGCCACACAAACGCCTACTACTTCTGCCAGTCAGGTGGAAATCGGCTATGCCAAGACCCTGCAGTTCACCGGCGACTATGCCGAGGTGATCATGTACCACGACGATATTGGAGCAGCAGCGCGAGAAAAGGTAGAATCGTACCTGGCCGTGAAATACGGCATCACCCTGGCGCACGATTATTATGCGGGCAATGGCACCAAGGTTTGGGATGTGGGGGCTACCGGTGGCTACGACAACAACATCACCGGCATTGGCCGCGACGACTGCGACCAGTTGAACCAAAAACAATCCAAATCGGTTGCCAGCGGTTCGCTGGTAACGGTTGGGCACGGCAATACCATTGAAACCAGCAATGATGCCAACACCAACGACTTTGAAGAGGATGTTTCCTTTATGCTTTGGGGCAACAATAACGGCGGTATTTTCTGGCAAGCTGCGGAAGCACCGGTTGGCCGCCGCCGCCTCACCAGGGAGTGGTTAGTCAGCGAGATCGGAACTGTCGGCTCTGTCAAAGTGCAGGTTCCCGACAACAGCAGCTCTCTGGCTACCAGATTGCCGGCAGAAGTCAGCACCGTGTACCTGTTGGTAGATGCCGACGGCGATTTTTCCAGTGGTGCAACGGAAATTGAAATGACCTTGAACGGTACCGACTGGGAAGCGAATGTTAATTTCACCAATGGGCAGTATTTTACCTTTGCGACCAACCAGGCGCCGCAGCCTGGCTGTATCGGTGCAGGCATCTCTGTGTGGCTCAAAGCCGACCTTGGCTTTACACCAGCATCCTGGGCAGATCAGAGCGGCAACCTCAATGATGCCACGCAAGGCACTGGCACCAACCAGCCTGCCTTAGCCGGCGCCTCCAATTATATCAACTTCAACCCTGCGGTCGATTTTGACGGCGCCAATGACATCATGCAGATTCCTGCTGCTGCTCTGGGCACCAATACCACGCAATACACCATTTTCAGCGTCGTGAATGCGGATGCTAATGGCTCGGTTCTGGTACAAGAACTGAATGCTTGCTCCAATGCGGCCGTCAACCCCCAGTTCAGTGCCGACGGGAACCTCAACTGGCATTCCAGCACCTGCGTGGGAAGCCCGGCTGCCATTGGCGGCGGCTTGGTGACCACCAGGACCGTGCTGAACGGTGCCGACAGGAATATGAGCACTGGCGTCGGTTCTACCTGGCGCGACGGCTTAGCTACAGGAACCATAACCCGCGACATCAACACCGCCGCTTCAGAGGAGCTGTGGCTGGGTGGGCGCGTGGACGGCGCACCGGACAACTTCAACGGTCGGATTGCGGAAATTGCCTTGTACAGCATCCAACTGTCGGCATCCGAACGCCAACGGGTAGAAAGCTACCTGGCGCTCAAATATGGCATCACCTTGTCGCATGATTATTTCAACGGTGCCGGCAACGTGATCTGGGACGTGGGCAACACCGGAGGCTATGACAACGACATCGCGGCCATTGGCCGGGAGGATTGCGCTGCCTTGAGCCAAAAACAATCCAAATCCGGAAACGCCGATGCCTTGGTTACCATAGGCAACGGAAATTCCATCGCGGTGGACAACCCATCCAATACTTCCACTTTTGCTGCCGATGCCTCTTACATGATTTGGGGCAACAACGATGGCGCCATTGCCTGGCAGGATACGGAAACACCGGCCCAGCGGCAAAGGCTTACCCGTGAATGGCTGATCGCGGAATCCAATTCTGTCGGTTCCGTGAAAATCCGCATTCCCGACAACAGCAGTTCCCTCAGCACCAAGCTGCCGGCAGAAGTGTTGTCCGTATTCTTGTTGGTTGACAACGATGGAGACTTCTCTTCAGGGGCTGTGGAGGTTCCAATGAGCCTGAACGGCACGAACTGGGAAGTTGATCACGATTTTGTCAACGGGGAGTACTTCACCTTTGCTACTGAAACATGCGCGCCGATCATCACCACCAACCCTGTGGATGTGACCTTGTGCGCGGGTGGGAATGCCACCTTTACGGTAGCCGCATTAGGGCCAAACCTTACCTACCAATGGCAGGAGAACACAGGTTCCGGCTTCGTCAACATTCCCGGTGCAACCAGCGACTCCTTTACCAAAATGTCGGTTACGGGCACCATGAACGGGTACCAGTACCAGGCCATCGTAAACGGGGTTTGCATGCCGGCAGCAACTTCGACTATTGCTACCATGACGGTCAATACACCGCCTGCAATTACTACCCAGCCAGTTGCGGTAACCGTGTGCGCAGGACAAAATGCCACCTTTAGCGTGGTGGCAACCGGCACCGGTCTTACCTATCAATGGCAAGAGAATACAGGCTCTGGTTTTGTCAACATTCCCGGAGCAACCAGCGATACCTACACCAAATCGTCTGTAACCTTCAGCATGAATGGCTATCAGTATCAGGTTGTTGTCAGCGGCACATGTGCACCACCGGCAACTTCAGCCGCTGTCGCCTTGTCTGTAAACCAGTCTCCAGCCATCACCACACAGCCCGATGCCGTCACCGTATGCGCGGGAGCAAACGCCACCTTCAGTGTCGTGGCCACGGGTGCAGGATTGACCTACCAATGGCAGGAAAATGCCGGGTCTGGATTTGCAAATATCCCGGGCGCCACGGGGACATCCTACACGAAAATGGCAACAACAGGATCGATGGATGGCTATTTGTACCAGTGTGTCATCACGGGTACCTGCGCGCCACCGGTTTTATCCAATTCTGCGCCATTGACGGTGCATACGCCGCCTGTTATCACGACCCAGCCTTCGGCTTCAACCGTTTGCGAGGGCAGCGACGCTACCTTTACGGTGGCTGCGACGGGTACGGGCTTGACCTACCAATGGCAGGAAAATACGGGTTCAGGGTTCAACAACATTCCAGGGGCAACCGCTGCGTCGTACACCAAGTTGTCGACAACTTCCTCTATGAGCGGCTACCAATACCAGGTGGTCATCACCGGCACGTGTACGCCTGCCGCCACTTCAGCCCCGGTTACGCTAACCGTAAACACTGCACCTGCCATCACTGCCCAGCCATCGGCTGCCACTGTGTGCGAAGGCCAAAACGCGACCTTCACCGTTACGGCAACGGGAACAGGGCTGGCCTACCAATGGCAGGAAAACACAGGTTCCGGTTTTGTGAACATCCCAGGCGCCACCAATGCGTCGTACACCAAAATGTCCACCACCTCGACGATGAGCGGGTACCAATATCAGGTAATTGTCTCCGGGACTTGCCCATCTCCGGTCACTTCAACGCCGGTGGCCTTGACGGTGAACACATTGCCAGCCATCACCACACAGCCCACAGCTGTCACCGTTTGTGCGGGCGCCGACGCGACCTTCACCGTGGCAGCTACCGGTACCGGGTTGATGTACCAGTGGCAAGAAAACACCGGTTCCGGCTTTGCCAACATTCCGGGCGCTACCAGTGCCTCGTACACCAAGTCATCTACTACATCAGCCATGAACGGCTACATGTACCAGGTGATCGTGAGCGGCACTTGTACGCCGCCTGTCACATCGGCTGCGGTTGCCTTGACGGTGAACACTGCTCCGGGCATCACGGCGCAGCCTATGCCAGCTACGGTTTGTGCTGGCCAGGATGCCACCTTTACGGTAACGGCTACGGGCTCCAACCTCAGCTATCAGTGGCAGGAAGACACCGGTACCGGTTTTGTGAACATCCCCGGTGCTACGAATGCTTCCTACACCAAAGCATCGACCACCTTGGCGATGGACGGCTACGAGTACCAAGTGATTATAACGGGCATCTGCCCCGTGCCGGTCACGTCTTCGGCAGTAGCCTTGACGGTCAATTCGGTTCCAGCTATTACGACACAGCCAACTGCGGTCACAGTATGCGAAGGCGCTGATGCGACCTTTACCGTTGCGGCAACGGGTACCGGTTTGATGTACCAATGGCAAGAAAACACCGGAATGGGTTTTGTGAATATTTCGGGCGCCACCAATGCCTCCTACACAAAATCCTCCACCACTTCGGCCATGAGCGGTTACTTGTATCAGGTTATTGTGAGCGGTACTTGTACACCGCCGGTTACCTCTGCCGCAGTTGCCCTGACAGTGAACACTGCCCCGGGCATTACCAGCCAACCAATGTCGGCGACGGTATGCGTTGGGCAGGATGCGACCTTTACCGTTGTGGCAACAGGTACGGGATTGACCTACCAATGGCAAGAAGATACGGGCACTGGGTTTGTGAATATCCCAGGCGCTACGAGTGCCTCCTATACCAAAGCATCCACCACGTTGGCCATGAATGCTTACCAGTATCAGGTAGTCATCGCCGGAATATGCCCTGTGCCGGTCACGTCTTCGGCTGCAACCCTGACCGTAAATTCCTTGCCTTCCATTACCACCCAGCCAACGGCTGTTACGGTGTGCGCGGGCAGCGATGCCACGTTCAGTGTTACGGCCACAGGCACCGGTTTGATGTACCAATGGCAGGAAAACACCGGCTCTGGTTTTGTGAATATCTCGGGCGCTACCAATGCTTCTTACACAAAAACTTCCACGACGGTGGCCATGAGTGGCTATCAATACCAGGTGATCGTTAGCGGCGCTTGTATGCCACCGGTCACTTCTGCTGCGGTTGCGCTGACGGTAAATGCCGCACCGGCCATTACCGCCCAGCCCATGGCAGCCACCGTGTGCGAAGGCATGAACGCCACGTATTCAGTGCTCGCAACAGGCACCGGGATCACCTACCAGTGGCAAGAAGATTCGGGTTCCGGCTTTGTGAACATCCCTGGAGCCACCAGCGCTTCTTACACCAGGACTGCGGCAACTTTCGCCATGAACGGAAATATGTTCCAGGTAATTGTCAGCGGAATATGTCCGGCGCCTGTTACCTCGACTCCCGTTTCCCTGACGGTGAACACATTGCCCGCCATCGCGGGGCATCCGGCCTCCATCACGGTTTGTGAAGGCGACAATGCGACGTTCAATGTAACCGCCTCAGGCACCGGTTTGATGTACCAATGGCAGGAAAACACTGGCTCGGGCTACTTGAACATCTCTGGCGCGACCAATGCTTCCTATACCTTGGCAGGTACGATCGCGCTTATGAACGGCTATCAGTACAGGGTGATTGTCAGCGGCACTTGTGCGCCTCCAGTCACTTCCAACGCGGCTGTGTTAACAGTGAACACGGCGCCATCCATCACGACGCAACCCAGCTCAACGGCAGCTTGCGCGGGCAATGACGCAACATTTACCGTGGTTGCCTCCGGTGCTGGTGTCACTTACCAATGGCAGGAAAATACAGGTTCTGGCTTTGCCAATATCCCTGGCGCTACTGCGGCTTCCTATACAAAACCTTCTACTACGGTTTCGATGAACGGTTACCAGTACCGGGTGTTGGTGAACGGGCTTTGCCCGCCATCACTCACCTCGAACATTGCTACCCTCACCGTAAACGCACTGCCGGCCATTACCACCCAACCCAACAACGTGACGACTTGCGCGGGCAACAATGCCATCTTTACAGTCAGCGCTACAGGTTCGGGCGTTACCTACCAATGGCAGGAAAACACCGGTTCGGGCTTTGTGAACATCACAGGGGCAACAGGCTCGCTGTTCATCAAATCGTCGGTAACAAGCGCCATGAACGGTTACCAATACCGGGTGATTGTGGGCGGCACCTGCCCGCCGACGGTTACATCCAACATGGTGACACTGACAGTCAATACAGCGCCCGCCATCACGGTGCAGCCATCGTCGGTAATCGTTTGTGAAACCAGCAATGCTACCTTCAGCGTGACTGCCACCGGCACAGGGCTTACCTACCAATGGCAGGAAAACACGGGTTCGGGCTTTGCCAATATCCCTGGCGCTACCAGCGCTTCGTACACAAAGAGCGGGGTCACTTCCTCTATGGACGGATACCAGTACCAGGTAATTGTCAACGGGGCCTGTGCGCCTTCGGTCACCTCCAATCCGGCAATGCTCACCGTGACAACCGCACCGGCCATTACCATGCAGCCCAACAATGTTGACATCTGTGCCGGCGCCAACGCCGTGTTCAGCGTAAGCACTACCGGCGCCGGCCTGGCTTACCAATGGCAGGTGAACGACGGGTTTGGCTTTGTGGACATCCCTGGCGCAAACAACCCGACCTACACCAAAGTTGCGGCGCCAAGCTCATACAACGGATATCAATACCGGGTGATCGTGGGCGGTGTTTGCCCGCCATCAGTAACATCCAACATTGCTACCCTGACCATAACGCCCGCGCCTTCCATCGTGTCGCAGCCGTCCAGCCTTACAGCTTGCGTGGGCAGCAGCGCCACCTTCAGCATGGTAGCCATTGGCCCTGGCCTGAGCTATCAATGGCAGGAGAACACAGGTTCGGGCTTTGTGAACATTTCGGGCGCCAACAGTGACTCCTACACAAAAATGGGCATCACGGGCGGCATGAACGGATACCAGTACCGTGTATTGGTGAGCGGGACTTGCGCGCCAACAGCTGTTTCCAATCCGGCGATCATGTCCGTAGAAGCACCGCCAAGCATTACCACTCAGCCAGTTGGCACCGCTGTTTGTGAAGGTGGAAATGCGACCTTTAGCGTAGCAGCAACAGGTACAGGGCTGAGCTATCAATGGCAGGAAAACACAGGCTCAGGCTTCGTGAATATCCCAGGCGCAACCAACGCCACTTATACCAAAGCATCTGTATTGGGCTCCATGAACGGATACCAATACAAAGTGATCGTGACGGGCGCTTGTTCACCACCGGCCACCTCAAATGCAG
Organism: uncultured Saprospiraceae bacterium; assembly: GCA_964621185.1. Taxonomy (GTDB): domain Bacteria; phylum Bacteroidota; class Bacteroidia; order Chitinophagales; family Saprospiraceae; genus M3007. Next base: position 30,083 of record CAZULM010000063.1, read on the forward strand.
CCACCATGACAGTGAATGCTGCACCTGCCGTGAGCACACACCCTGCAGATCAGACAGTATGCGATGGCGGGAACGCAATATTCAACGTAACCGCAACAGGTGCTGGCTTGACCTATCAATGGCAAATGAACACCGGATCGGGCTTTACCAATATCGCAGGCGCTACCAACCCGGCATACACAGAAGCGGGCGTCAATCCCGCCATGGATGGCCGACAATACCGGGTGATTGTCAGCGGAACTTGTACGCCACCAGCTACATCCAATGCCGCATTCCTGACCGTGAACACCCCACCTGCCATTACCATCCAGCCAGCGGCTTCTACTACCTGTTCGGGCAGCAATGCCACCTTCAGCGTAACAGCTACCGGTTCTGGCCTGATGTACCAGTGGCAGGAGAACACTGGTTCCGGGTTCGTCAACATTCCGGGCGCAACAAGCGCCACATACGTGAAATCCGCTGTGACAACGGCGATGAACGGCTACACGTACCGGGTGAACATTTCCGGTGCCTGCCCGCCAGCCATCACCTCCTCCACGGTTGGGCTCACGGTGATAGAAGCGCCAGTGGTTACCAGCCACCCAATGGCCGTGACACTTTGCGCGGGCGGGAACGCGACCTTCAACGTGAACGCCACTGGAGCAGGGCTGACGTACCAATGGCAGGAAAACACCGGTTCCGGGTTTATGGACATTGCCGGCGCCACCAATCCTTCTTTTACCAAGCCATCCACCACTTCAACGATGAATGGCTACCAGTACCGGGTTGTCGTCAGCGGGACATGTGCGCCACCAGCGACTTCCAACAATGCCCTGCTGACCGTGAACACCGCGCCAGCCATCACAACACAACCTTCTGCAACCACGGTGTGCGCAGGTGCGAGCGCTTCCTTCAGCGTGACGGCAACAGGAACAGGATTGAATTACCAATGGCAGGAAAACGACGGCTCCGGGTTTGTCAATATTCCTGGTGAAACAAGTGCTTCCTACACAATCGCGGCAACAACCTCGGCCATGAACGGCTACTTGTACCAGGTAATCGTCAGCGGAACTTGCAACCCGGCTGTCACCTCCACTCCGGTTGCACTGACCGTGAACAATGCGCCGGCCATCAGCACACAGCCTTCATCAACAACGGTTTGTGCAGGCGCCGACGCTACATTCACCGTAGTCTCAACGGGAACCGGTCTTACCTACCAATGGCAGGAAAACGACGGCTCAGGATTTGCCGACATCAGCGGTGCTACCAATGCATCCTACACCAAAACGGCAACCACAGGAGCCATGAATACCTACCAGTACAGGGTAATCGTATCGGGCACTTGTACGCCGGCTGTGACTTCAAATGCCGCAGTGCTGACAGTCAATTTGGCGCCTGCCATCACCGCACAGCCCATGGCATCGACGGTATGTGCTGGTGCTGACGCAACGTTCAGCGTATCGGCGACGGGAACGGGTTTGACCTATCAGTGGCAAGTTGACAGCGGCTCCGGTTTTGCAAACATCTCTGGCGCTACCGGTACTGCTTATACAGCCGTTTCAACGACCACGGCCATGAATGGCAACTTGTACCAGGTAATCGTGAGCGGCACTTGCACGCCGCCCGCAACTTCCACACCTGTGGCGCTTACGGTCAATGCTGCGCCTTCCATTTCTATGCAGCCGATGTCGGTCACTGCCGACGAAGGCACGAATGCAACCTTCAGCGTGACGGCTGCCGGGGCAGGTTTGACCTACCAATGGCAGGAAAACAATGGCTCAGGCTTTGTCAATATCCCGGGCGCTACCGGAACCTCTTACACGAAGATGACGGTGACTTATGCGATGAATACCTATCAGTACCGGGTAATCGTCAGCGGGACTTGCAGCCCTGCCGCCACCTCAAGCAATGCAATCCTGACCGTAAACCTGATTTCTCCGGTGCTGGCGGTGAAAGCATTCCTGGGCGGCGCGTATGAGGATGGCCCGCAGAAGATGCACGACAAGCTCCGGGTGAAAAACCTGATCCCGAACGCGCAGCCATTCAACGGCAGCCAGTACAGCGACTTTGCTTACAACGGCACCGAAACCATCGGCGCTGGCGTGCTGGCCGTGACGGGTGATAACGCGATTGTGGATTGGGTGATGCTCGAACTGCGCGATGCTGCCAACCCTGCAACAATCGTCGCAAGGAAAGCGGCCTTGATCCAGCGGGACGGCGATGTGGTGAGCGCGGCTGATGGTACTTCCTCGGTCACCTTTACGGGCACCTCTGCTGGGACGTATTACGTAGCAATCCGCCACCGAAACCACCTGGGTGTGATGACCCAAGGTTCCTTGTCGCTGTCGGGCACGGTTACGACCATCGACTTTACGCTGGCTTCAACACAGAATTACCAGCTATCGGGCGCAAACGGCTCACCGCACACCCAACAGGTGCTGAACAACGGAAAACGAGCACTTTGGTCTGGCAATTTCAGCAACACCAGCAATACGGGCAACAGGATCATCAATCAAGGCAACGACGCTGATCCGGATGAAACGTACTTCCGGGTATTGCTCGATCCGGGCAACACCAATGTGGTGCCGAACTACATCGTACTGGCCTATGACCGTTCAGATGGCAACCTCGACGGCAACGTGATTTACCAGGGAGGAGATTCAGATGCGGATATTCCATTCTACACCGTGTTCCTGTTCCCGGGCAATGTCTTGTCGCTGCCGAACTTCATCGTTTACCAACAAATTCCTTAAACCCAACCGCATTTAATACAAAACAGGCTCGGAGATATTTTGGGAAACCAACTTTTTCCAAGGACAGGTTTCCTGAAATATCTCCACCCAGCCATCAAATAAATGCCTCATTTTCATTTAATTCTAATCTTTGAAAAAGTAACTTTCATGAAAAAGTTTTGGTTTTCCTTGCTCCTGCTTTGTTTCGCTGGCAACTTGTTCGGCCAGGTTAAATTCAACCTCTCCTTTCAAGCAGAAACGCAAACCTATACGGTGAGTGTGATGCCTGAAACAACCTTTGCCGAGCCTAAGAACATGCTTGGCTCCGCACAGATCGTCCTGCGGGCGAAATACAGTGAAAATTTCACGCCGATCATCAGCAGCCTCGTCGAAGGTTTGGTATGGGCCGACAATGCCTATATCGACTTTCCTTCGGATGCGCCTGAATTTGTGTACGTGTGCGTTGCCTTGGTAAATGCACCCACTAAAAAAATCCCGCTCACAGCTGGCAAACAAGTCGATCTGTTCAGCTTTAAAAACGCGGGCGGCACCTGCCCGGGGCTGATCGAACTGGTCGCCAACGAAGACCCGCAAGTTCAAACCGTCCGTGCTGCCAACTTCAATGTGACGCAGCATTTTGGCGTGTTGGGCGCAAGGGGAAACGCTTATGCGGGCATTGTCAACGGCATGGCTGAATGTACCGTGAGCGGCGCTGCCGATGCAAACAACAAAATGATAGATGAAGTGCAAATAGCGCCAATCCCGGCCGACATGCGTGTCACAGTCAGCTGGCTGAACCAAATGGATTTGGGCCAGCGAATGGAAATGGTGATTACAGATAGCAAGAGTGGGGAAGTTTACCGGGAAAAAATGAGTGGCTCGAAAGGGGTTAATTCAGTAAATGTTGATGTAAGTTCATGGAAATCAGGTGTTTACTACGTCAGATTCCAGTTTGCCAACGGGCTCCAGACCCGAGGTTGGCATTTCATGGTAATGCGTTGACCTGCGCCGCCCTTCGGGGTTGAGCTCTACTGAATCCTTTTTCAATTTGCCTGAAAGCAATTTCAGGGTCATTCAAATTTTTCAAAAATGAAAAAACTGCTACTTTCCACAATTGTTGGGCTGTTTGTAATCCTTGGTGCGCAAAATGCTATCGCTACAGTCACATATAAGCTGTCGTATAATAGTGCGACTCAAACCTATACTTTTTCGGTCAACAGCACCGTCGCCTACTCAGGCCCATTAGCCCGCATTACCGGCTCCACCCAGGCTACTGTCGTGGCGCCTGACCCCGATGGCACCGGTCCAGATGCCTTTGTCGTCACAAACCTGACCAACCTGACGGCCCTGCAATGGGGTCTTTCCCAATTGAATAGCCCTCCCGAAAATCCGAATAAAGACTACCTTTTCTTTGCACCGACGAATGCAGGGAGCTATACCGTTTTTAATATTCCGGCAAATACGGACATAAACCTGTTCACCTTCCAGACTACTACGGCCTGTTTGGCGCCTTTGTACCTGTACGACAACGATTTAGACCCATTAAATTCGAATGGTTCTATCAATGCCGACAACAATTTCAAGACATTGGGTGGCGGCAATACAAACTTGTATGTCGGGAACGTGACGGACAACACTTCCTGCGCTTGTGTTACCTATAAACTTGTGTTAGACCCGGATGGCCAAACCTATCGGGTTTCCTTCAACAGTGGGGTAGCGTTCAACGGGCCATTGGCCAGGATAACGGGAAGCACACAGTTCACAATTGTCATGTCCGACCCGGACGGGCCAGGTGGGCAATTTGCCCAAGTGATCAACCTGACGCCCCTAACAGCTTTGCAAATGGGGGTTTCCCAGTTGAACAGCCCTGCCGAAAACCCTACAAAAGACTACGCGTTTTTTGCCCCTACCAATGCAGGTTCTTACACCGTTTTTAATATCCCTGCGAATACAGATATTGAACTGTTTACATTTAAAATCACCGGGAACTGTTCCGGCGATGTTTACCTGTTCCACAATATTGACGACCCTCTGAATTCCAATGGCTCCATAAATGCCGACAACAACTTCAAAACACTGGGTGGAGGAAACGTCAATTTGTATTGCTCCAACACAAGCGGCATTGTGCCGCTGCCGACACCGAGCATTACCCTGGGCGCCATCAACCCGGTATGCCCGGGAGCTGCTACGGCTAGCTTGCCTTATTCTGCCACAACTGGCGCTCCAGATCAATACAGCATTGATTTTAATGCCGCCGCAGAAGCTGCTGGTTTTGTCGATGTTGTGAATGCAACCTTGCCAGCAAATGCAATAGCCATAACGGTGCCTTCCAATGCAACTTGTGGCATGTATGCGGCTACATTGACAGTGCGCAACAGCTCCTTGAATTGTGTAAGCACTCCGTATAATATTACTGTAACCATACAGGATAATATCAATCCGACGGCCTCTAACCCCGCGCCAATAACCGTGCAATGCCCTGCCGACGTGCCCGCGCCCAACGTGGCGGTGGTCACGGACGAAGCGGACAACTGCACGTCCAATCCGACCGTGGCGCACGTTTCCGACGTTTCCGACGGCAACACCTGCCCGGAGACGATCACGCGGACGTACAGCGTGACGGACGCCTGCGGCAACGCC
>CAZULM010000064.1:0-34702 GCA_964621185.1 uncultured Saprospiraceae bacterium
CCTGGCTCGGGGGGCCGCCCCGCCCAGAAATTCCTGCCAAGTAGTTGTGCGTGATACTTTTTCATTGGTAGAATCATTTAAAGTTTGTAAAGGAAAATGAGGGCAAAGGGCCAAGCCATGAAGGTTGACCGGACAAATCATAAGACTTAATCTAAAAAACAGAGTGAAGGATTAATTGGGCACTATGGAAGGTTCGAACCATGTCCCGAAACGGGCTTTCTATAAAACCATTTCGGAACAACGATACAAAAGTAAATACTTTAGGCCCATAATGTCAAGGGGGCAGTGCGGAATATTTGTTAATGTCGGAAATTTAACTTTTGATGGTTGCCGGAGCTTTGGAAGGCACGGGCTGTATGGCGATGCTGGACGCAGGGCGGTATTTGTTGGAGATGGGGTTGTTGAGGAAAAACACATTGGTGCTTTTCGGTTAGCCATCTGGTTATGGAAGTTTTCACTTGGCCTGAAAAGGCTCTGAAATAAATTTCCAATGTCCAACATGGAATTTCCAATGTCCAACATGGAATTTCCAATGTCCAGTAGGGGTTGCGCTTGGCCAGGCCCACGGCCAGCACGTCGGAGGTGCAAAGTTGACAACTTTTTGCCCTGCCCAAACCAAACGAATATTTGGGGCTCAAAACCGACCTGCCTACCCCCCCTCCTTGCAATACCGCTTCGCCGCCCCCACCACCTTTTGCGCGAAATATATCTCCGCCTGCACAGGCTTGTACTCCGCTTTTTTGCTACATTCCTCCAATGAGGCCTCCACAGCCTCAAAATCCCCTTTGCTCAGGCTCAGCTCGTAGTTGAACAGATTCTCCCGCCGGAACTGCTCGAAAGTGGCCACATAGTCGGGCTTCGGCTTCAGTTTTAGGTACACGAAGCAGAGCAGCAGCGCCGTCACGAACCCGCCCATGCCGGAGAGCATCAGCATCCGGAAGCCGAACCCGCCCTTTTGGATGCGCAGGGCCTCGTATCCGTGCTGTATCTTGTGGTTCTCCTCGCGCAGGGCCTTGTTCTGGTCGAAGAGGTTGGACCAGTCGGCCTCGAAGTTCTTGGCGCGCTTCTCGGTGGCCTCCACCAGTTTTTCGAGCGCTTCGATGCGCTGTTGCTGCGCTGCGATCAACTGTTCGGCCTTTTCGTTGTTGGAAGGGTCAGATTTCATAGCGTTTTTCTTTTCGTGATTGCTCTCGGCTGCAAAAGTATCTTTGTGGCCGAAAACGCACGTATTTTTTAGCTGACACCCATGAAAATTGACATACTCGCCATAGGCATACACCCCGACGACGTGGAATTGAGCGCTTCCGGCACTTTGTTGCGCCACGCAGCCGCCGGGAAGACTTTTGGCCTGCTCGACCTCAGCCAGGGCGAGCTCGGCACGCGCGGCACCCCTGAAATCCGCCGGGAAGAGGCAATGGCCTCCGCCAAGCTGCTTGGCAGCGCCTTCCGCCGCCAGCTCGACATTGAAGACGGGCTTTTTGAGCACAAACCGGAAACCTGGATGAAGATCGTGCGGGAAATCCGCGCCTGCCAGCCGGAGATCGTGCTCTGCAACGCCATCGACGACCGGCACCCCGACCACGGCCGCGCGGCGAAAATGGCCGCCGATGCCTGCTTTTACGCGGGACTGGAAAAAATAGAAACGCTGGACGAGCAGGGCAGACCCCAGCAAAAATGGCGGCCAAAAGCCCTGTACCACTACATCCAGGACCGCCAGCTCAGCCCCGATTTCGTGGTGGACATCACCCAGTACTTTGAAAAAAAGATGGAAGCGATATTGGCTTTCCGCTCGCAGTTCTACGACCCTTCGAGCAAGGAGCCCAACACGCCCATCTCCGGCAAGGATTTCCTCGATTTTATGGAGGCCAAGGCGCGGGTTTTTGGCCGCCCGATCGGCGCCCGCTATGCAGAAGGGTTTATCTGCGGGCGGACGCCGGGGGTGGGGGATTTGTTTGATTTACAATGACTTAATGGGAAATATGTACGAATTTTTTGCTCCCTAAATATTCTTCATTTTCCCATAGTTCCATCCAGTACAATCCCGAAGGGAGGCTTTGCAGTGGCAGCGAAAACGCGCTGCCCGCTACTTTTTCATATCGCAATACGATGCCATGCGCATTTCGCAACACCAATTGAATGGCTGGCCCCTGCGCTCTACTGGGGAAGGCAACTTTTATGTAATCAGTCGCAGGGTTGGGGAACAGTGACCAGTTTGCGTTTTTTTCTGGCTCCCAGGTGCCTGCTCCCAATTTCACCAGCACAGTCTCCACGGATTGGCAGCCTGCAGGGCTCGTCACAGTTACGGTGTATTCTCCAGGTGAATTTACCTCAATGGTCGGGCTGGAGGCTCCGGTTGACCATTGGAACACCGCGCCAGGGATGTCGGTGCCGAGGGTGATGGGGTTGCCCAGGATTTCCTGCACCAGGCCCAGGTTGGGGTGGGCTTCCAAGGTGCCGTCGTTTGACCAATTGCTGAGTTGTTCAATCGCGGGTTGTACCAGGCCAAAAACGTCGGGACAGGGCAAGGGGATGTTGTGGTGGGTGGTGAAGGCAACGCTGATCTTAAAAGTGTCGCTGGGAGCGAAGCTGAAGGGGCCATGGGAGCCCATCGCGACCCGATCGGCAAGTGGGAGGTTTTCAGCGCACATCGACCATCCGTTCGGGTCGGCAGGATTGGCGGGGAATACGTGATCTACATAGTCGGTGCTGCCGGGGTTGTAGCCTGTGCCCCCCTTGGTCGGGGGCAAACCGTTCGACAAGTTGCCGCGCAAAAAGTTGTAAAACTCAAGTGGAGCAGATGGGTTGATGTATGGGGGTGTGCTTGAACCAATCAAATTGTTGCCATAAATGAAATGGTTCAATGTCCTATCCTGAAAGCTCACGCTTTGCACAGGGACTGCCGTTCCAAAGCCAGCCGTCTGGCAATCTAGATCTTCAGCATACTTATTGTACACGTAATAACTGTTGGCATCTGGCAAAGAACCAATGTAGTCATCAAGGTGGCAGCCAAGGTCAAAATCCGTAAAAAAGCCCAGGTAGCATTTGTCGTACAATACCGAAGAACGGTTGATAAATTCAAAATCGACAAATACCGAATTTTTTACAGATTCATTTTGGGGACAATCATACAAGTAGGCTGAAATTGCGAGATCAATTTTGATTGGCGAGGCATAAGAGTTCAAATGAAGGGCATCGTCGTTCAGCATCCACCAGGCCATTTGGTCGCCTTTTATGAGCGGGTAGTCCCCGTCGAACACATTGTATTTCCCGTCGCCATTATGGTCCACAAATGGGGCTGATTGAAGCAATGGGTCGGTTTTTATCTTGGTGAAATCAATGTTGTACTCGTTGTGCCGGTTGCCTTTGGCAGGCCAGGTGAGCAAATCGTAAGGCACTGCGTCGTTGAGGCCATGATCAGTCAAAAAATCGCGGCGCAAGGCCCTTATTTCTGATTTCTTGGCCAACCAAACGCGCCTATAATCTCCATGGACCCCACCGACAATGCCTGCATGAAAGTCGATGCTTTGGCCAGCACTGTAATCGTCAGCGGCAAGGTGCAGCGATCCACCTGAATCCAGGCCACCGATTTGCGGGGAAAAAGTAAAGATGCTGGTCGCTTCCCCATTGGCCGGAGAGATCAACGTCCCGTCAGTGCCATTAAAGAACAAGGAGGCGTTTGGCTCAAATGCTGCTTTTGTGCCTTCGTTTTTTAGTTGCCTGTTTTGTACAAAGGATTCGTCAGTCGGGGGCGCCGTTTTGCCCGCCCCATCGGTTTTGATGCCATAAACAGCATTTGGTTGGGAGCTTGAAGCCAGCAGCAGGTAGCCCCCATCGGGCATCGCCGCCACTTTTGTGCCTGAGCCTTTTTGGAAGGTTTTTGACCACAATTGTTGCCCACTGCCATTGGTTTTGAGCAGAGCGATGAAGTTGTCGGCACTTGTCCCAGTGGCGACGAGCCCCCCATCCAAGCTGGCTGCAACATGGTTGTACTGCTTGTCGTCATAATCCTGCGACCAAACGATTTCGCCATCAAAAGTCAGTTTTGCCAGTACCGCTTTTTGCGCAGCATTGCTGCCACATACGATCATGCCATCGGGCAGCGCGGCCGCGGCAGAGACACTGAAAGGCAAGGTTTTGGAAAACTGTTGCTGCCCGTTCCCGTCCAGCCCGAGGATGGAGCCATCCAAACTCAGGGCGACAAAGCCATTGTTGACAGCCAGAGCGGCATTGGCCACCGAGTTGGTCTGAAATGTCAGTGGTTGCTGCCAAATCTGCATGAAGCTGCTATTGCCCTGAACCCTTACTTTGTAGGCAAATTTCCTGCCAAAAACAACCACCGTGCTGTCGTCTAAGGCCAGGGTGACACCGCCAAAATGGTTGGGATTTCCAAGGCTATCCGACAGCTCAATTGTAGCCAAAAAACCAGTTCCCGGCAAAAAAAGCCGCAAAGAGTACCCGTTTGCCCCCATAAAGCCGCGCATGCCCGACAGAAAAACCATGTCCCCCGATGCAGGGTCAACATTGCGCCTGACAAAATTGGAGTAAATGTTGGTGATGGGCAGGCTTGCCTTTCCCGTGCAGGTTCCCGTTAGGTCAAGCTCGGCGATCTGTCCCTGGTTGCAAACTAAAATTCGCCCATTTTTCACAACCAGATCTTGGCGAGCAAAAGAAAGTGAGCTCTGGAAAGGAAGCCTCTGGTTCCAGGTGTTCTGGCTCAACGTAGCCAATGACAGCAGCAATAAAAAAAGTGTACAGTAGTTTTTCATGTTAAAATTGCTTTTGCGAAGATGCAATCATGGATCGCTTAGGTGCAAACCATTTTTTTCCTAAAGTCAGGTTTCTAAGTAGTCAACTTCCCAGCTTGTGCCACCGGATATCCCGTACATTTGCATCAAATCTCCTTTTCCCGTGTTAACAATTCCATAAAAACACCCTATTCATACCGCACTTGCGGATATTTGCACGTCTCAACGACGGTTTCAACATTCACCAAAAACAGCAACAACAATTCAATTTACGGATGAAACGTATCATTGCCCTCTCTTTTTCCTTTATTCTCACCATATCTGCCATACTCGCCAACGGCGGCCCAGGCTTCAACATCAGGGTCAAATTGGAAAACTACCCCGCCAAAGAACTGGTGCTTGGCTTCCATTTCGGCGAAAAACAATACGTGAAAGACACAGTCAGCCTCGGCGCCGACGGCTGGTTCACGTTCAAGGCCGACACCCTGCTGCCAGCGGGAATTTATCTCCTAGTGCTGCAGCCCGACAACAATTACCTGCAAGTGCTGATCCCGGAAGACGACCAGGATTTCAGCCTTACCACCGACGTGAAGGACTCCATCAACAAAATGAAGTTCAAGGGCTCGACTGACAACGAGGCATTTTACGACTACCTGCGCTTCCTCAACAAGCAGCGCCCGGAAGCCGACTCCCTGCGAGCAAAGATGGTCCGCGCAAACGGCAACGCCGCCGACTCACTCCGCTATGCCAAGGAGCTTGTCGGCTTAGACGAATTAGTGAAAAAATACCAAAAAGACCTGGTGGCCAAAAACCCGCGGTCCCTGACCGCCCGCATCACCATGGCCTCGGTTGACCCTGAAATCCCCGACTTCAAAGGAGATGAGGCCGAAGTGCAGCGCAAGCGCTATTACTATGCCCGGGCTCACTTTTTCGACAACATCGACCTCACCGACGCCGCCCTGCTGCGCAGCCCCGTGCTGCACCAAAAAGTTGACCAATACATCACCAAAATAACCCCGCAGCACCCCGATAGCGTGAACGTCGCCCTGGATTGGCTGTTCAGCAAGACCAAGGCCAACCCCGAAGTCAACAAGTACTTTTTGGTGCACTTCCTGAACTACTACGCCAAATCGACCATCGTCGGCTTCGATGCCTGCTATGTGCACATCGCGCTCAACTACTACTGCATCGGCCTCGCGCCCTGGACCAAAAAGGAAGACCTGGAAAAAATCTGCGACAATGCTAACCGCCTGGAACCCATCCTGATCGGCAAAACAGCGCCCAACATCGTCGTCACCGACCGCAACAACCAACAGCACGCCTTATGGGACGTGGATGCTGACTACACCGTGGTGTTCTTCTGGGCGCCCGATTGCAGCCACTGTAAAAAAGCCGCCCCACACATGGTGGAGTTTGCTGAAAAGTTCAAGAACCGCGGCGTGAAAGTATTCGCTGTCTGCACTGCAGTGGCCAAAACCATCGAAGAAAAAGACGTGCCAGACTGCTGGGAAGGCGTCAAGGAAAAGGGCTTCTCCGACGAACTGTTCATGAACATGGTCGATCCCTTCATCCGCAGCCGCTACAAAAAGCTGTACGACGTGCAAACCACCCCGCAAATCTTCATCCTCGACCGCAGCCACAAGATACTGATGAAGCGCATCGGCGCCGAGCAGATCATCAAGGTGATGGAAGAGTTGATGAAGTTTGAGAAGGAGAAGAAGCAAAAATAGGGTTTCAGGTTTCAGGTTTCGGGTTTCAGGTTGGCTTCGCGCTTGGTTTTAGAAAAGGAATTTTGCGTATATTGCCCTACATTTATTGGCGCCTTCAAAAAATGCCAAGCGTGAAGCCAACCTGAAACCCGAAACCAAAAACCCTATGTTTCCCACCGCAAACAATCCGCCTCATACACCCTTTCCGGCCCAACGCGCTTGAATCCACATTTCTCCAGCACCCGGTTGGAGGCAATATTGGCCTCGTCGGTGTAGGCTACAAATTCGTGAATGCCCAGGGTTTCGTTTGCGTATTGGATGAGGCCCAGGGTGGCTTCGGTCGCATATCCCTTGCCCCAGCACTCCTTGGTGGTCGTATAGCCAATTTCAATCTCACGGCCTGGTTGAAATTCCACATGCCGCACCACGCCATATCCCACAAGGGCGCCGTCTTCCTTGCTTTCCAGTATCCACACGCCGTAGCCTGGGTTCTCGGCAGCATATTTCAACCATACTTTGGTGCGCTCGCGGATCACTTCGGCATCTTTTGTCGCCGGTCGGATGTAGCGCATGATCTCCTCGTCGCTTTGCAGCAGGTACACGAAAGGAAAGTCGCTATCCTGATAAGGCCGGATGCGTAGCCGCGCGGTATAGAATGTATTCATAGTTGTATCTCAAACACCCAGGCAAAATTGCAGGGCGGGTTTTGGATGTCTTCCTTGTTGGGCCAAATGACCAGATCGTTGCCTAGCGTCTTCCACTGTGGGTTGTTTTTGCTGCCAAGCAGTTTGATGTTAGTGCCTGATTTGGGCTTGATATTCGGAAGTTGCACTTGCTCGGGCATCAGTTCTTCCCCACTTTGGGCGAGGTAAATGGCGTATAATTTGCCCGCTTTTTGGGTAAAGGCGATATTGCCCGACCTGAAATTGCCCGACTTTGGGGTAACTGTTCCATAAATAGCCTCCCCGTTTGTTTTCATCCAGCGGCCAATATCGGCGAGGCGCTCATAAGCTTCCGGGTGCCAACTGCCATCGGGGCCAGGCGCTATGTTGAGCAGCAAGTTGCCGCCCTTGCTCACGATGTCGCAAAGGGTATGGATGAGCCTCCGGGGGCTTTTGTAGTTTTCCTTAAAAATATACGACCAGGAGTCGCCCATAGTCATGCAGGTCTCCCAGGGAACGCCCAGCGGCGCGGCCGGGATGCCTTGTTCCGGAGTCAAATAGTTTTCATAAGGCCCTGGAATCCAGCGGTCAACGACGATGATGCCAGGCTGCCGCTGCCGCGCCATGGCGGCGATTTTTGGCATGTCCAGTTCCTGGCCGTCCGGGATGCCGCGCTGCCAGGACTCGCTGCGGTCGATGGTGCTGGCGGGCCGTACCCAGCCGCCATCGAGCCAAAGGATGTCGAGTGGGCCGTAGTTGGTACAGAGTTCTTCCAACTGGTTGAGGGTGAAATCTTTGTAGCGCTGGTAGCGGTCGGGGTATTTGTTCAGGTCGTAGTTGATGTTGCGGTCTTTGGGCGGGAAATAAGGCCACCAGAAGTCTTCGCTGTGCCAGTCGGGCTTCGAAAAATACGCCCCGGTTTTGAAGCCTTTTTTGCGGAACGCGTCGAAAATGGCGCGGGTCACGTCGGCACGCGGGTTTGTGGAGAACGGGCATTTGGGATCGGTGATCTTGTAGTCCGTTTGCCGGGTGTCGAACATGCAGAACCCGTCGTGGTGCTTGGTGGTGAACACCACGTAGCGCATGCCTGCCGCTTCTGCCGCAGCGGCCCAGCGTTCGGGCTCGAATAGGGTGGGGTTAAAGGTGCTTTGCAGCTTTTCGTAAGCGTTTTTGTATTCGTACCAGTTGTCGGCGTATTTCCCCCGCCGGGCGCACCAGCCTTCGTCTTCCGGGCAGAGGCTCCAACTTTCCACAATGCCCCACTGGCTGTAGGTGCCCCAGTGCATGAGCAGGCCGAATTTCATGTCCTGCCAGGCCGCCAGGTTTTTCTGCACTAACGGGTCGGCAGGCGGCATGTACAACCGTGCATGTTCCTGGGCTTGGGAGGAAATGCGTACAGCGCAACAAAAAAGCAGCGGTAATATTTTTTTCATAAGACAACGGTTTGGGCAGTTTGGGCGCGCAAAGTTAACCTTGTGGCGGGTTTCTTCCAGTGAATGTATGGCATGTTTCGGGCCTGGGAAGTCGCCGAAGGAATCGTTGGGAATTGGAGAATATACAGAAAAAACCAAAGCGCCCCTGCGGATGCCAGCGGCTATTGCAATACCGAAAACTCAAAAAAACAGCCGGATTTTCTCGAAAAAACCACCGTTTGTCAAAATTGGCATTGTTATTGGCTGATCACTTGCAAGCGCGGGTTTTCGCGTCGTACAATTTACTATTTTAACTAAACACGGATTTAATCATGTTAATCATTGGTGTAACTGTCTTCCTTTTCGCGCTCGGCGAAGGGTTGATTTTCCTGACCGAGAGGCTGTCCAAACGCTTCCGTTGAATTCGATCAACGTTAAGAAAATAGCCCGAACACGTCACCGGATGTCGTTCGGGCTTTTTTATTCGCCGTACATTTGCGGCGAAATTTCAACTGCATGAAAAATATTGCCCTTTTTGTGATTGTGCTCAGCCTGATATTTGGCGGCTGCATCGAAGCGAACAAAACCTATACCCGGGCGGCGCCCGGCATCTGGCGCGGGGTGTTGGCGCTGGAGCATTTTTCCATCCCCAACCAAAAAAAGAAAGATGTTGTGTTCGTGCACGAGCAGTTCAAGCCGGGCGAGCTGCCCTTCAACTTTGAGGTGAAATACCTCGACGACGAGCGTTTTTTCATCGAAATCATCAACGGGGACGAGCGCATCCGGCTCGACAGCATCCAGTACGGGCGCGACCGCACCACCGCGCGGGACACCATGAACGTCTGGTTCCCCGAATACCAATCCTACATCCACGCCGAAGTGCGGGGCGGCGTCATGCAAGGCTACTGGAAGGTGACCACCAAAGAAGACTACCAGATACCGTTTTATGCCGATGCCGGCAAGGATTACCGCTTCACCACCATGAACGAAAAACCCCTGCAAGACCTCAGCGGCAACTGGGCCACCCATTTTGGCGTGGAAGGCGGCCCCGAAAAGATAGAAAAGGCCATCGGCGAGTTCAAGCAGGAGGGCAATCGCTTACTGGGCACTTTCCGCACCGAAACGGGCGACTACCGCTTCCTTGAAGGCACCGTGCAAGGCCGCCGCTTTTGGCTCTCCTGCTTCGACGGCGCCCACGCCTTCCTTTTCTCCGGCGCTGTGCAAAACGACAGCCTACAAGGGGAATTCCGCTCCGGCCACAAGTTCAAAACGCTTTGGACAAGCTGGAAAGACCCCAATTTCAAACTGGGCGCCGCTGATTCATTGACCCAAATAAAATCTGGCGGCAAAATCGCATTTTCAGCCAAAACCCCGGAAGGGCGGGAGATAAACTTCCCGTCGAAGGAATTCGAGGGCAAGGCCAAAATATTCACCATCATGGGCACCTGGTGCCCCAATTGCCTCGACGAACAGGTGTTCCTCAAACAATTCCTCCAGGAAAACCCCGACCTGGCGAACGAAATCCGGGTTGTCGGGTTTTCCTTTGAGCGCAACAAGGACGTGGCCAAAGCCAATGCCCACTTGGCAGCTTACAAGAAAAAATTGGGCATACCATTTGACATAGTATATGCCGGGCCGGCGGGCAGCGCCGAAGCCGCGAAGTTTTTCCCGGCGCTCGACAAGGTGATGGCCTTCCCTACCATGATCATCCTCGACAAAAATGACAAGGTGGTGCAGGTGCACACGGGTTTCGACGGCCCGGCCACGTCCCGTTACCAAGCATTCAAGTCGGAGTTTTCTGAAACAATCAAAAAGGCTATTGGCCGTTAGGGACTGGAGCCTGCGCCAACCCTTTCCAGCAATCTATCCATTGAATATCATCCAAATCAATGAACCGAATTATTCTCGCTTACGATAAAGCCAACACAGCATTGGCGCAAGACATAGACAGCCAATTGTCCCGCATTGGCATCCCCTTCGAGCATGTTTCTTCCTCCCAAGGCCACGTGGCTGATGCCATAACAGCTGCCGGAGAGCCGGTCTTGCTGTTGGTGACCGATAACTTGCTCACCGAGCGGACTTGTGTGAAAGGCTTGCTTGATGCCATTAAAGCCATGCCGGCAGACACACCGTTTTGCCCGGTCTTGGCCGATGGCGTAGATGCGGAAGGGCAAGCGGTCGAGACAAAGATCGACCGGATGGTGAACATGCTGCACTACATGAACCACTGGCAAAACGCCTGGATGGAGCTCAGCTCCAGGCACCAGGCGGCGGACCCAGCAGGGCGGGCAGCCCTAGAGCCCGAATTGGACGAGACCCGTTTGATCGCCAACGAAATGGGCGACCTGATCGTCTCGCTGCGCGAACGCAACCCGCTTGCCATAGAAGAATTTGCAGCAAACGATTTTGCCCAGTTCTTCCAAAGATTCGACCTGGGCGATTGGCACGGGCAATACCGCCGCTTGGTATCACAAAGCACAGATGAGCAAAGTGTTATGGAGCATGTCCACTTGCCAGAAACGCCGCTCTCCAGCGGGATACTGGCGCCTGAACCCGTGGAGGAGCCGCAGCAAAAACAGGAAAGCGATGCCGCTGCCAAACTTGGCGAGGACCATACTATATCCGAGCCTGCCCCTGTGCCGCAAACGGAGCAGGCGCCAGAACTTGCGGAAAAACCACTGCAGGTGGTTGACCAAATAGAACTTACCATCCGGGATGCCCAATTTTGGATCGACCGCGGGCATGTGGAACGTGGTGTCGAGCTGTTGAAGATTGCAGCAGAGGAATATCCCAATGATGGCCGGATTGCAGCGGCCTACCGGAATGCCGTGCCCTCGCCCGAGCCACAACCTGCCCCCGAACTACCCGTCGCGGAAACCAAGCCGACAACAGTTTCCAATGCGCCCACAACAGAAAATGACATCAGCTCTTATGAATTGATGGGCGACGTGGCAGCCGAAAAAGGGGACTACCTGTTTGCAAAATACTGCTGGGACAGGGTAGTGGAGCTGAACCCTGCCCAGCCCGGTATTTACCGCAAATTGGGCTTGATGACTGCCGAGCACCTCCACGACCACCGGGAAACGGCAATTCAGTATTTGCAAAAAGCATTGGAAGTTGATGCAAACGACAAAGAACTGAAAGCTGCCCTCAAAAACCTTCAGCATGAAGTGGAAGCGGCTCCTGAACCTCCGGCAATTGAAGCAGAATCCTCTGCCCAGCCAGCCACTGTTACCGTGCAAACTTTGCTGGAAACACTTTCCTCACCCGTCAGATCAGTGATATCCCCAGGAACCGTGCTTATCACGGGCGCAACAGCAGGCATCGGCCGAGCCACGGCAGAAATCTTTGCCCGCAACGGCTATCGGCTCATCCTAACCGGCCGCAGGGTAGAGCGCCTCGTAGCGCTCAAAAAAGAATTGGAAGAAGCGTACCAATCCGAACTGCTCGTCCTCCCCTTCGACGTGCGAGATGCCGGGGCCGTGCAGGCCGCCTTGAACAATTTGCCCGCCGCGTTTCAGGAAATCGACATCCTGGTGAACAACGCCGGGCTTGCCAAGGGCCTTGCTCCCATCCACGAAGGCAGCATAGAACACTGGGAAACGATGATCGATACCAACGTGAAAGGCTTGCTCTACGTGACCCGCTGCGTTTCGCCGGGCATGGTGGCGCGCCGCCGCGGCCATATAATCAACCTCGGCAGCAGCGCGGGAAAAGAGGTCTATCCAAAAGGAAACGTTTACTGCGCCAGCAAATTCGCCGTCGATGCGCTCACAAAGGCCATCCGCCTCGACCTGCACGCGCACAACATCCGTGTGAGCCAAGTGAGCCCCGGGCATGTGGAAGAAACAGAATTTGCCATCACCCGCTTCGACGGCGATGCGGAACGCGCCAAAATCTACGAGGATTTCCAGCCGCTCAAATCTGGCGACGTAGCAGAGGTGATCTATTTTATGGCTACCCGCCCGCCGCATGTGAATATCCAGGACCTGCAAATGTTCGGGACGCAACAGGCAAGCAACCTGGTGATTGATCGGAGTGGGCGGTAGGCGGTGGGCGGTGAACGGTTGACGGATTGCACAACAAAAGTTTTTTAGAGCGTGTTTAGCTTTCTTTTTCAGCCTTATGGCTCAAAATGAAAAACATGGCATATTGTGTTGGAAATCAGTGCCAAAGCATTTTTGGGTATAAAAATAAAACCCTATCCCGTCCACCGCCCACCGTTTACCGCACCAACTCCAGTACCAACACCGAATTCTTTTCCAGGCTCAATGTTGAAAAGTCCCCCAAAATTGCCCCGGTCACCACGTCCCGAGCCTGACTGAACCCCTTGGTGCGCTCTGCGAACCGCGCAGTATCCACCGTGCGGGCTGCATTTGCCGTATTCAGCACCACCATCACCGTATTGGCATCGTCGTAGCGGAAATAGGTATAAACCCCGTCCACGGGCACAAACTGCATCAGCTTCCCCGATTGAAGGGCGGGGGTGGCATTGCGGTAGCGGATGAGGGTGCGGGCATAGTTGAAGGCTTCGTTTTCTTGCGCCGTGCGCCCTGTTGCGGTAAATTTGTTGGCCTGGTCGCCCGCCCAGCCGCCGGGGAAGTCTTTGCGGATGTTGCCGTGGGATGGCCATTCGTTGCCCGTGCCAAGGATTTCGGTGGCATAATAAATCTGCGGGATGCCGCGCGTGGTCAGCAAGAAAGCCATGCCGCTTTTGTATTTGTTGAAGTCTTCTTTTACCGTGCTGAAAAAACGGGTGAAGTCGTGGTTGTCGAGCATGACTACGTTGCGAAGGGGATTTTTGTAAAAATGGTCTTGTGCCAGGGTGTAATAAATCCTGGAGGCCCCTTCCGTCCAGCCTTGTTCCCGGGTAAGTGCCTCTTGGATGGCAAAGCACAGCTGAAAATCGACCACGCCAGGCAGGTTGGAGTCAAAATTGGCGCTTTTCAGCGGCTGGTCGTCGGCGAAAAAGCCTTGTATGGAAACGGCATTTTCCCAAACCTCCCCGAACATGCCCAGCTTGGGGTACTCGGCAAGCAGTTCCGCGCACCAGCGGCTGCAAAATGCCTGGTCGGAGTAGGTGTAGGTGTCGATGCGCAGGTCGTCTATGCCGGCGTACTCGATCCACCATATCGCTTGCTGGATAAGGTAGTTGGCCACATGCGGGTTGCGCTGGTTCAGGTCGGGCATGGCCCTGTCGAACCAGCCGTTGCTGAAATGCTTTTTGTCCCATTCCGAGGCATAGGGGTCCACAAGGGTAGGGGCGCGGTAAGTGGTGCGGGTAAAAGCGGGCCATTGGTTCACCCAGTCGCGGGAAGGCAGGTCTTTCATCCAGTAGTGCTGGTCGCCGATATGGTTGAGCACCACGTCGCGGATCACTTTTATGCCGCGTTCATGGCATTTTCTTACCAGATGCCGTAGGAGGTCGTTGGTGCCGAATCGGCGATCGACACGGTAGTGGTCGGTGACGGCATAGCCGTGGTACGATGCCTCCAACTGGTCGTTTTCCAACTCCGGGTTGAGCCAAATCGCAGAAATGCCCAGGTCCTGGATATAGTCAAGGTGGTCGATGATGCCCTGCAGGTCGCCGCCGTGCCGGCCTACCAAGGAATCGCGCTGCAAGCCTTGGTGCATACCCGGAACATTGTCGTTTTTGGGGTCTCCGTTGGCAAAGCGGTCGGGGAAAATGAGGTAGATCACGTCTTTCTCCGTCACGCCTTGCGCTTTCACGGCGTTGTTCCGGGCATAGATCGGGAAGGCATGGGTGAAGGAGAAGTCGCCCTTTGAAAAAATGATCGGTACGGTTTGCGGCTTGGCGTTGTCGCTGATGTCGAGGGTGACGAACAGGTAGTTGGGGCTTTCCGCTTTTTCAACCTTGCGAAGCTTGACACCCTTTGCGGATCCTAATTTCACCGAAAAAAAGGCCACGCTGTCGCGGTGCACCAGTATTTCGACCCAATTGTGCTGCATACCCGTCCACCAATTGGCTGGCTCCACACGGACAGGGTTTGAAACCGGGACCGTTTTTGGCGGTGCGGCCTTGCGGTAGGGGTTTCCCAAAAAATTATTGCATCCCGACAATCCGATCAGGACGACAAAAAATATCGAATAGCGCATCGTTATCTCAGTTCTTTTTTACCAATCCTATCAAAAACAGTACAACCAGGGCGCCAATGACAGAAGTTGCGATCACGCTGAGCAGGCCGCTGCCAAGATCAACGTGCAGCACCGAGCGCAGCAGCCAGGAGCCGACAAATGCGCCGAGGATGCCTATGATGATGTTTCCCAGCAAGCCAAAGCCGTAGCCTTGTCTTATCTGGCCGGCGAGCCAGCCGGAGGCTGCGCCGATGAGGAGGGTGAAAATCAAGTCGTTCAGTTCCATGTTGTAATATTTTGCTGAAAAATCTAAATTGTAAAACTGATAAAGTGGGTTGAACCCTGGGTGAAGAGGGGCTGCCAATTGGCATAATTAAAGGGTTAAGCCGCCTTTCTTTCCCGAATCAACAAACTCAGCACTGCCGCCAACGCCAGCAACCCGCCGCCCAGCATCACTGCCGACAAGAGGTTGTTGTCGAGCCAGTGCTCCATCACCCAGCCGAACGACAAGGTGGCGATAATCTCCGGCAGCACGATGAAAAAGTTGAAAATCCCCATAAAAACGCCCATTTTGTTCGGGGGCAGGGTAGAGGCCAGCATGGCGTAGGGCATGGAAAGTATGCTCGCCCAGGCGATGCCCACGCCCAGCATGGACAGCAGCAGCCAGTTTTTATCCGGTGCAAAGCCTACAAAGACCAAGCCCAAAGCGCCCAAGGTGAGGCAAACGGCGTGGGTGCGCGCCCGGCCCCAGCGATCGGCCAGCTCCGGCAGCACGAATGAAAAGGCAAAACAGACAGCGGAGTAAAACCCGAAACAAATATTGCCCCAGGCAACACCTTGGCTGTACAGGGGCGAATCGGTGTCTGGGGCGCCCATGACGTCGCGCGCGACCGCCGGGGTGAAGAAAAACCACATCAGGAAAAGTCCGGGCCAGGTGAAAAACTGCACCAATGCAATCTGCCGCATGGTAGTCGGCATGTTTGAAATATTGGAGAACACTTCCCGGAAGCCGTTCCATACACCTGCGGTCTCGGCCTTCATCTTGTTGAAAGCTTCCAAATCCTCGGGCGGGTACTCCTTGGTCGTTTTAACGGTGTAGAGGACGGCCGCCAAGTAAAAAACCGCGCCAACGCTGAATACCGCGACCAAATAGGGCGGTACCCCGCCGTTGCCGGCGCTGCCCATCACCCCGATAATAGCCGCTGGCAACACCGCCGCGATCACGTTGCCGATGCCGATGAACATGCTCTGGGTGGTATAGCCCTTGTTTATCTGCGATTCCGGCAAAAGGTCGCCCACAAAGGCCCGGAACGGCTCCATGCTAACGTTGATGCTGGCATCGAGTATCCACAGCAGGCCGGCGGCCATCCAAAGGGCCGAGGAGTGCGGCATCAGCAGCAGGGCGATTGTGGCGAGGATGGCCCCCGTGGTGAAGTACGGTTTCCGCCGGCCCCATTTGCCCCAGGTGCGGTCGCTCATGTAGCCGATGATGGGCTGGATGATGAAGCCCGTCATGGGCGCGGCGAGCCAAAGCAGGGGTATTTCGTCGGGCTTGGCGCCGAGATACTCGTAGATGGCGCTCATGTTGCCCATCTGCATGCCCCAACCGACTTGAATACCGAGGAAGCCGGCGCTCATGTTGAGGATGTTGCGGGTAGAGAGCGTCGGTTTGGGATTGGAGATGCCGGGAGCGGGGGTAGATATTGCCATGCAGGTTGATTTTCGCGTTGAAAAAAGGCGGGTCGTTTAGCCTGTGGCAAAGATGGAAAATCAATAGAGTACTTTTTTATTTTTTTTCGAAATCTTCGGTAGTGTGGGCTGAGACTACATTGGCCTTACGAAAAAAAAGTTTCTCACAACGACACGACGCCACTACGCCGCGCTGCTTTGGCCAAAGTCGGAACAAATGCACAAGCGGAGCCTTTTCGCAGTGTCGTCGTGAGAAACTTTTTAAATCCCGCCAAAGCTCCCCACCTTCCAATCGTAAGGCCGCTTTTTCAGCTCCTCCAGCTTTTCCTGCAGCTTGTGGTCGATCAGCGCTTTTTCGGCGGCGATTTTGGAAGTGGTGATGTAGGCGCTGGTTTCGGTATCGTACCGCACTTTGTTCCGCACGACGTTGCTGCGCATGGTGGTGGTTTCCAGGTTGGCCATTTCGAATACGTGCTCGTGTTCGTGCAGGAGGTAGTCGTAGGGGCTGCGGTAGGAAATGAGCTTCACTAAGATGGGCGCTGTTTCTATGGCTACAAACAGCAACATGATGAACAGGCTGGCGACCAGCATGGCCTCGCTTTTTTGGGTGAGGCGGCTGAGGGCTTCCATGCGGGCGGCCAGGCCGTTGTAGCGCGAGCGCTCGAGGGCCGCGGTCTCTGTGCCGATGTTTTTCTCTGCCGCCTCGATGGCTTTTTCCTTTTCGAGTATCTGGGGCTGGTTCAAGGCGATGAGGGCGGTCAGTTCGGCCTGTGCCTGATCGGCTTCCTTCTTTTTGGCGCGGTAAATAGGCCCCAAATTCTTCTTTTTCGAGCCGCCCGTGCCGTCGGCTTCCTGCACGGCGATCTGGGCAAGCGTGTCGCGAGCGGCAGTTTTGGCGCTTATTTCGCCTTTTAGTGCGGCGATTTGTGCCTTGTTTTCTGCGATCTGGGCTTCAAAGCGTTCTTTCACCCGGTCTTCCTGCGATTTGAACACCTCTTGTTCCATCTGAACCAGCTCTGCCTGGATTTCTTTCTCGAAAATCTTCATTTCCAGCGGTTTGGATATGACCAGCGCCAGCAGCACTGCCAGGGCCACCCGTGGCAAGGCCACCACTAGGTCGCGGTACCATTTGCCGTAGCTTTTCATGCTCATCACGATGTAGCGGTCGAGGTTGAAGATCATCAGGCCCCACACGAGGCCAAAGGCAGCCGCAGCCCACCAGGACTCGAAGACGGTGTACAAGGCATAACCTGAGGAGAAAAATGCCAGCAAGCCTGTGAAGAAGATGGTGGCGCCGATGCCCACGTACTTGTTCTTGTCGGAGGGGCATTTGTCGAGAATGGCAGCGTCCACCCCTGAGCAGAAGAGGAAGAATTGTTCGATGTTTTTCATAGCAGGTACCCGTTTTGTTGTAGCAAAGCGAAACAGCAAAAGACCTTGTTTTATTGGATGCAAGGTTGTTTTTTCGATAGGCTCGAAAAAAAGTCGGACAAATGAGCCCCAAAATCTTATTTGGTTGGCAGAAAATGTGTTCCTTTGTGCCGGAATTTTAACCAACACCGCAAACGTTTTTTGAAATCTCATGCTTAGTCGCCGCAGCGTTCGAATCAAAGTGATGCAACTCCTGTACATGCTCAACCGTGACGAAGAGCTTACCCCTAAAGAGGTGGTAAACATGTACAAAGACGGCATCTGGAAAGCTTTTGAGCTCTACATCTTCCAATTGTACGTCCTGCTGCGCGTGGCGCAGTACGCCGAAAAAGACGCCGAAATCCGGAAAGCCAAGCATCTGCCTTCCGACGAAGACAAAGCATTCGAGCCCCGCCTCGCTACCAACGATTGCACCAAAAGCCTCGCCAACCACGTCGATTTCCTGAAGCTCGTTCAGAAATACAAGGCCAACGAAGGCATCGACGAAGACCATATCCGTTCCCTGTACAACGCCTTTTGCGATACCCCTGAATTCAGGGCCTATGCCGCCTTGGAAAGCCCCGACACGAAGGACCACGCGAAAATCCTCCTTGAGCTTTACCGCTCCCTTGCCGCCAACGAACTGTACTCCGACTTGTCGGAAGACCGTTACAGCAACTGGGCCGACGACGAATCGCTGGTGAGCGGCGCCATGAAAAAAACGCTGAAATCGATGCCCTTAGAGGGCAAGTTCTATGCCGAGCACGAGCCATCCGACGAAACCGTGCTGGAATTTGGCGAAGAGCTGCTGCGCAAAACCGCTGCCGAAGACCGCGCCCTGTTTGCCGAAATTGAGCCTACGCTCAAAAACTGGGACGCCGACCGCGTGGCCATCCTCGACATGGTGATGCTCAAAATGGCGCTGTGCGAGCTGCTGCATTTCCCGACCATCCCCACCAAAGTGACCCTCAACGAGTTCGTCGAGATTTCAAAAACTTATTCCACCGACAAGAGCAAGGAGTTCATCAACGGCATCCTCGACCACCTGATGAAAGAACTGCTCGAAAGCGGCCGCATCATGAAGGAAGGCCGCGGCCTGCAAGAGTGATGACTGCCCGACTTGAGCCATTTTACAACCGCCTGACCAAAAACCGCAAACATTTTGGCAAATGGGCCAGGCGCGTCGGGGTGCAATGCTACCGGCTTTACGACAACGATATCCCAGGCACCCCGCTGACCGTCGATCTGTACGAAAACATCGTGCACGTGGCCGAGTACGAGCGCGACCACGGCATGAGCGCCGATGAGCACGCGCAATGGCTCTCCGAATGTATCGACGTGATCTCCGAAGTGCTCGACGTGCACCCCGACAGCATTTTCCTGAAATACCGCCAACGGCAAAAAGGCCTGCAGCAATACGAGCGCTTTTCGAGGGTCGGGGCCGAGTTTGTTGTCCGGGAAAACAACCTGAAATTTATCATCAACCCCAGCGACTACCTCGACGTGGGCCTTTTCCTCGACCACCGAATCACCCGGCAAATGGTGCGGGAAAGCGCCGAAGACAAACGCGTGCTCAACCTCTTTGCTTACACCGGCTCCTTCTCGGTATATGCCGCTGCTGGCGGCGCTTCCGAAACCTTGACCGTGGATATGAGCAACACCTACCTGCAATGGGCCGACCGAAACCTCGCCCTCAACGGCCACGACGCCCCCGAGCACCGGCTGCTCCAGGCCGATGTGCTGCAATGGCTCAAGCACCCCACTGCCCGCGGCTTCGACATCATCGTCATCGACCCTCCCACTTTTTCCAACAGCAAGCGCATGGAAACCACGCTCGACACCCAGCGCGACCATGTTTGGATACTCAATCAGGCTTTGGAAATTTGCGCGCCCGGCGGGATAATCTGGTTCTCCACCAATTACCGTCGCTTCAAGCTGTCGGCGGAACATATCCGCGCCTCCAAGATACAGGACATCAGCAAGCAGACCATCCCGCCCGATTTCAGGAACGAGCGCATTCACCAGTGTTTCAAGGTTTGGAAGTGAGGCGTTGGCGCTGTACTTCGTACAGCACGATGCCCGTGGCCACGCTTACATTGTAGGAGTCAAAATCGTTGGCTTGCGGGATTTTTACCACTTTATCTGACATTCTCAGCAGTTTAGGGTGTACCCCTTCGCCCTCTGCACCCATCAAAATGGCCGTCGGAAGGGTCAAATCGGCGGCATACAGTGGTTCGGAGCGCTCGCTCAGCGCAGTGGCCACTACTTGCACCCCACATTCCTGCAGCCATTCCAATGTGCTGAAGAGGCTGCGCACCCGGCACAGGCGCATGCGTGCCAGCGCGCCCGCGGAAGCTTTCATGGCCTCCTCGTTGGCCAGCGCCGAGCCAGACTGCGGCACGATCACGGCGTGGGCGCCGGCACATTCCGCCGAGCGGCAGATAGCTCCGAAATTGCGCACGTCGGTCACGTTGTCGAGCATCACGAGCAGCGGCACTTCGCCCGATTCAAATACAAAGGGCAGCACATCTTCCAGTGATTGGTATTCCACCAACGCCAAATAGGCCACTACGCCCTGGTGCTGGCCCTTCACCATCTTGTTCAGCTTTTCCTTCGGCACCACTTGCAGGGTGATGCCGTATTCCTTGGTCAAGTGCCGTATTTCTTTCTCCATTTCCCCTCGCTCGCCCTGTTGGAAGAACACTTTTTCCACCGCCTTGCCTGCGCGGATGGCTTCGGTGACCGGATGGTGGCCGTAAATGAGATTTTTATCCATGTGCCCGCAAAATTAACGCTTCCCGCTTGGTATCCTGCCATAACTTTGCAAATCAAAGCAAACTATGAAAGCAATCCTCTCCAACCTGAACCCCGCCTTCGACCACCGCAACCGCCTGGCTATCATGGCGCTGCTGGTTTCCAACGAGCGGGTGGACTACAATACCCTTCGTACGGAACTGGACTTGACAGACGGCAACTTAGCCAGCCATTTGAAGCCGCTGGAATACCAGGGCTATATCGTTTTCCATAAAGTATTCATTGCAAGGCGGCCACAAACGACTTACGCGGCTACAGCACTGGGCCGCGAGGCTTTCAGCACCCATTTGGATGCCTTGGAAGCGATCGTAAACGTTGGCAGAGACGGTTGACGGCTACCGTCCGCCGCCCAACTTGTTGACCCCATCCAAAAACGGCACAAACCGGAATGAATCCAGCACTTCCTCTTTGTACTGGGTTTCCGACAAACGGGTGATCCTCAGCATCTTTTGAACGTCTTTGCCGACGGGTATCACCAATATGCCGCCAATGGCGAGCTGTTGCTTCAATGGTTCAGGCACAACGGGAGCGCCGGCGGTCACCACGATCTTTTTAAAAGGGGCATATTCTTTCAAGCCTTGCGACCCGTCGCGGAAAAAACAGTGCACGGTGCGGAAACCCAAGTCGGCAAGCAGCGATTTGGCGTGGAAATAAAGCGCCTCTTGCCTTTCAACGGTGTACACCTTTGCGCCCAATACGGCAAGGATTGCTGCCTGATAGCCAGAGCCGGTGCCGATTTCCAGCACCTTGTCGCGCGGTTCTATTTTCAACAAAGCCGTTTGATAGGCTACGGTGAAGGGCTGGGAAATGGTCTGGTCGTTGCCGATGGGGAAGGGCTTGTCCTCGTAGGCATGGTCTTCAAAGTCTTTCGCCAGGAAATAATGCCGTGGCACAGAACCCATGGCAGCCAGCACCGCTTCGTCGCCAATCCCCCTGCGCCGCAGCGTGTCAACCATGCGCTTGCGCAATCCTTTATGTCTGTAAGTGTCGTTCAAAACAGGAATTGAAGCTTTTCAGCCATTAAATTTATTATTTTTGGGAAATGAGCAGCGAAAGTACGGTTTGAAAAAATAATTTTGCCTTTAAAGCGGGAACAGCATTAAGTTTACCGAGCATTTAAATTCGAAAACCTCCCTTTTTTAGCAAACAATTCAAATTCAAGATGGCAATTCCGATAAAATTTGGCACTGATGGCTGGCGGGCGATAATCGCTGACGACTACACGGTAGAAAATGTGATGCGCGTGGCAGAAGCTACAGCCTTGTACATGAAAAAGAACAAGATGAAAAGAGCGGTGATCGGTTATGACTGCCGTTTTGGCGGGCTGTTGTTCGCCTCCCGTACTGCCCAGGTGCTGGGCGCGCACGGCATCCAGTGCCATATCGCCAGTGGTGGCTTTGTCAGCACGCCAATGGTCAGCTTGGGTGTGGTGAAATTGAAAGCCAGCCTGGGCATCGTCATCACCGCCAGCCATAACCCGCCCTCGTACAATGGCTACAAGCTCAAAGCGGCTTACGGCGGGCCAATGATCCCATCTGATGTTTCGGCGGTGGAAAACTTGATCCCGGACGTTTGTTCCCTCAAGGAATTGCCCAGCTTCAACGAGCTCCGAGAGAAAAACCTGCTCAAGGAGGCCGACCTGGAAGGCATCTATATCAAGCACGTAAAGAAAAATTTCGACCTGAAGCTGATCAAGGCCGGGGCAGGCAAGATCGCCTATGACGCCATGTACGGCGCTGGCCAGAATGTGGTGAAAAAGCTGTTGCCCAGGTGCGTCTTCCTGCACTGCGACAACAACCCCGGTATGCACGGCCAGGCGCCCGAGCCCATCCACCGCAACCTGGGGCTGCTGAGCGAGACCATCAAAAAGAACCCCAAGATCACCGCCGGGCTGGCCAACGACGGCGATGCCGACCGCATCGGCATGTACGACGAAGACGGGAACTTTGTGGACAGCCACCACCTCTTGCTCATACTGCTTTTGTACCTGCACAAATACAAAGGCATGACGGGCAAGGTCGTGTTCACTTTCTCCGTGACCGACAAGATGAAAAAAATGGCCCTCAAGTTTGGCCTGCCCTACGAGATCACCAAAGTCGGCTTCAAGTACATCGCAGAAATCATGACCAAAGAAGACATCCTGGTCGGCGGCGAGGAATCGGGCGGGTTGGCGGTGAAAGGCCATATCCCCGAACGCGACGGCGTGTGGATGGGCCTGCTGGTGTTCGAGTTCATGGCGCGCACCGGGAAAACGCTGAAGGGATTGGTGCAAGAAGTTTATAAAGAGGTCGGCGCCTTTGCCTTCGACCGCGACGACCTGCACATCACCGAGGAACAAAAGCAAAACGTGATCAGGATGTGCCAAAACCGCGCATACACCGCTTTCGGGAAATACAAAATCACCGGCGTGGAAGACCTCGACGGCTGGAAGTTTATATTTGGCGACGAAAAATGGGTGATGATCCGCGCCAGCGGCACCGAGCCCGTGCTGCGCGTGTACGCACAGTCGCCTGATCTGGCTGAATGCCGCGCCATGCTCGACGCCACTAAAGCTACCATACTATGAAAATAGCCATCGGCTGCGACCACGCAGGATTCCCTTACAAAGAAGGCATCATCTCGATGCTGCAGGCGCAAGGACACATGGTGCAGGATTTTGGCACCCATTCGCTCGATTCGGTCGATTATCCCGACTTTGCCCACCCGGTGGCTGAGGCTGTAGAGAGCAAACAGGCAGAGCGTGGCATTTTGATCTGTGGCAGCGGCAACGGCGTGGCCATGACGGCCAACAAACACCAGCATATCCGCTGCGCTATATGCTGGACGGAGCAACTCGCTGCCCTGGCCCGCCAGCACAACAACGCCAACATCATCGCCTTGCCGGCCCGCTTTGTGCCAGAAATACTGGCGCAGGCCATGGTGCGGATATTCCTCAGCACTGAATTTGAAGGCGGGCGGCATGGGAACCGCGTTGACAAGATCGCCTGTGGATAGATATAAATTCAGTTTTTACGCCAATCGTGATTGACAATTAAAAAATGCCCCATTCTCTTCCTGCTGGCCTGTTTGCTCGCAGCGGGCTTGTCTGCACAAGACACTGATAAAGACAGCCTGAAAATCTCGCTCGCCGGCTATGTTGAACCTTACTACAATGCCGATTTCAACAAACCTTCCAGCGGGCTGCGCCCCACTTTCCTGTACGCGTACAACCGTGCCAACGAAGTCAATATCAACCTCGGGCTGATAAAAGCCAAGCTGGAGTCAAACCGGGCGCGGGCGAATATTGCCTTGGCTGCCGGTACCTATATGAATGCCAACTATGCCTTGGAAAGCGGCGTGATGCGCAACGTACAGGAGATGAACGTCGGGCTTCGGTTGTCGAAAAAGCACGACCTGTGGCTCGACGCGGGCGTGATGGGCTCCCATATAGGCTTTGAGAGCGCCATTGGCAAGGACTGCGGCACCCTTTCGCGCAGCATGATGGCGGAGAACTCTCCATATTTTGAGACAGGGGCAAAGCTAAGCTACCGTTCTGCCAACGAAAAATGGCTGCTGAGCGGGCTCTTGCTGAATGGCTGGCAGCGCATCCAGCGCGTGGAAGGGAATTCGCTTCCTTCTTTTGGCACCCAGGTACAGTTCAGTCCCAACGACAAAGTCCTGTTGAACAGCAGCACCTTTATCGGGACCGACAAGCCAGACGCCGTCCGCCAAATGCGCTATTTCCACAATTTTTACGGCATTTTCCAGCTTTCCGATCGTTTTGAATTAACATCGGCATTTGATATCGGCTGGGAGCAGACTGCGCCGGGACGCAGCGATTATTTCAGTTGGTATTCGTCGGTGCTGATGCTGCGCTATAAGGCTGCCAAAAAGTTGGGTATATGTGGCCGGGTCGAGGCGTACAACGATGATGCAGGAGTAATCATGGGCATTTCCGGCTTCGGGGTCGCGGGTTTTTCGCTGAACTTTGATTATTCCATCACCCCCAACGCAATCTGGCGCATCGAAGGCAGGTACTTGAGAAGCAAGAACGATGTGTTCCTAAAAGGCAACAACAGGCTCATCGACGAAAACACCTGTATTTCCACCGCCATCGCCGTAGGGTTCTGAACAAAAAAACCTGCTATTTTGGCAGTGCGGGCATCCAGATCGGTTTTTTAGCGTTATAACATTGATGTTGGGCATATTTCCACCCTGATTTTGTGGTTTGGCAATAAAATTGCCGGAAAAACTGCCTGATCTCGCCGTAAGAATGTTTTTGCGGCGTCTTGATTTTAACCACGTACATTTTTTATGAAATTCAAACTTTTGATTTTTACCCTGTTGTTGGCCATTAACCTGCCCGCCCAAACAGGCGTTCAACCCGATACAGCCCAAGACGCAGGCACGCTCGGCATGAGCCGCCCGCCTGCCCAGCGCAAGAAGCGCCATTACAAGCTCCCCGATGCCAAACCATTTGCTGCCGGCATTAAAGCGGAAGACCTGAAGGCATTGCTCTATGTGCTCGCGTCCGACTCCCTGCAAGGTCGCGAAACCGGCCAACTCGGTCAACAAAAAGCCGCCCAGTTCATAGCAGAACAGTTCAAGGCAGCTGGCATACCGCCAAAAGCTGACAAAAATTCCTACTTCCAACAAATCCTGCTGCGCAGCGACGCCTGGTCGGATATTGGCCTGACCGTGGACAAGCAGGAATTCAAAAACCGCTCTGATTTTTATGTCTTCCCGGCCTTTACGGCAGACGCCCCCAAGGTTGAACTGAAAGATGTGGTCTTTGTAGGGTATGGCATTGAAGAGGGCACTTACAATGATTACGACAAAGCCGACGTAAAAGGAAAAGCAGTCATTTTTTATGATGGCGAGCCGCTCAGCCCCGATGGCAAATCATTGCTAACGGGCAAGGAGTTTCGGTCCAACTGGTCGGTAGATTGGCGGAAAAAGGTAAAACTGGCCAAACAGAAGGGCGCAACAATGGTGTTCGTGATCGACCCGAATTTCAAGGAAAGCGTCAAGCGCAACCGCAGGCAAATATCCACTTATGGCTGGAAGCCTACAGGAACCCAAGTGTCGATGTCTTCAGGCGAGCTGGTCAACTGTGTCTTTGTTTCCACGGAAGTTGCAGATGCCATCTTCGGTGGGAAATCCAAAAAAGCAGCTGCTGAGCTTGAAGACCTCCGCAATGGCGAGAAGTTCAAAGCCGTAAAGGTCAAGTCGAAAATTGAAGTGCGGCTGGCCAAAAAGAGCCGCACGCTGGAAGGCTCCAACGTGTTGGCTGTCATTGAAGGCTCCGACTCGCTGCTAAAAAAGGAATACGTGATCGTCACTGCCCACTACGACCACCTTGGGATGCCCGACAGCACCGTGATCTACCACGGTGCCGACGACAACGCGAGTGGCACCTCTGGGGTCATCGAAATCGCCCGGGCGTTTCAGGAAGCCAAAGACAAAGGCGTAGGGCCCAAGCGCACGGTGATATGTATGTTGGTAAGCGGGGAAGAAAAAGGCCTGCTGGGCTCACTGTACTACACCGAATTCCCCTTGTTCCCCCTCGACAAAACTGTTGCCGACGTCAACATCGACATGATCGGCCGCGTTGACGACCGCCATGCCAGCAATCCCAACTATGTATATGTGATTGGTTCTGATCGCATCAGCACAGAACTGCACGACATCAGCGAAATGCAGAACGAAGAAAACACCAAGCTGGAGCTCGACTACAAGTACAACGCCAAGGACGACCCCAACCACTATTACGAGCGCAGCGACCACTACAATTTCGCAGAAAAAGGCATTCCGTCCATTTTCTATTTCAACGGTACGCACCCCGACTACCACCGCCCGACTGACACGGCCGACAAGATCAATTTTGATGCCCTGGCCAAACGGGCGCAGTTGGCCTTCTACACCGCCTGGGAAATCGCGAACAGGCCCTTGCGCTTACAGTTGGACGTGCCGCAGGAGAAGAAGAAAAGCGAATGATGAGCGATGAGAGATGAGAGCTTGGGTTCATTGTCAAGTCTGAGTGTTTCAACACGAAAACTCAAAATTGTAATTGGGTGCTAAGAAACTAATTCTGAATCGAAAGGAAATGCCGTGCAAATTCAACTCTCATCTCTCATCTCTCATTTCCCCAGTTTCTGCCGCCACTCCTGGATCGCCGCCTGAATGGCCTCTTTCCGGTTTTCCGGGTCGGGGTGCGTGCTTTGGAATTCGGGTGTTCTGTTTGGGCCAGCAGCCTGTTTGAGTATTTCCATCACGTCGATTAGGTTTTCCGGGTTGTAATTTGCTTCCAGCATGAAACGGACGCCTAAGTTGTCGCTTTGAAGCTCCTGGTCGCGGCCGTATTTCATTTGGATCATATTTGCCACTGCTTGTGCGATGTATCCTGTGTTTGGGTTGGAAGGGTCGTAGGTTGCCATGGTGACGGCACCAGTAAGGCCTTGCGCGAGCTCCATTTGCGCCATTTTTTCGGCGCTGTGGCGCGCCACCACATGCCCAACTTCGTGGCCAAGCACGCCGGCGAGCATATCGGTGCTGATGGTTCGGCCATCAGTGGTCAGGCGCATGAGCAAGCCTTCGGTGATGAAGATTTGGCCGCCTGGCAAGGCGAAGGCATTGATGGTGTTGGGGTCGACCAGCAAGTGGAAATCGTATTGGTAGGGCGTATTCCTGGCGGCTGAGCTTTGCACGATCTTTTTTCCTACTTGTTTGACGAGGTACGCAGCTTCCTGGTTGCGGCTCAGCCCCCCCATTTCCTGCGCCATTTGTGGGGCAGCTTCCAGGCCCATGCTGATCTCCTGTTCTGGCGACATGCTGATGTGCTGTGTTTCCCCTGTGATGTCGTTGACGGAGCTTTGGCCATAGTATTTGCAAATGGTGAAAGCGCCCATGACCAGGGCGAGGATCAAGGTAGGGGGTATGCGGAAACCGCCGCTTTGATTTTTGAACATAGGAGTGTCCGTTTTGATTTTGATTTGCAATGATAATTCAAAATTTGGACTCAGCACCTTTGACGGCGTTGATTTCATTTTGTAACCAATTGTTGTGTGCAAAAACAAAACGATGCTGTTTGTCGCTCAATTGAAAAGCCCACGAACGTCGTCGTCGTCATCGCCGCCCATCTCTCCTGTCAGGTGGTCTTTGAACACCCAGCGCGTTTGGATGAATTCTTTGCTGAGCAGGTCAAATTCGGCCAAACCGTGCAGCGTCAGTTCCATAAAAGTATGCAGCTCGGAAGTTTCGACTTTGGCTTCTTCGACGAGTTTTTTCAAGCCGGCCACGTCTTCCAGCTCTTTTTGAAATTTCTTTGTCGTCAGCTCGGTGAACATATTTACTGTGTTGCCGGCTGAGAACCAGGCTTTTATCACGCCATAAGGGTCGCGCTCCTGGCCGCGCTTGAGCTTGGTCGGGTTGGGGAAATATTGCAGGAAGATGGTTTTTACGGCCTGGCCGATGAGGGTCATGGCTACTGCATGAGGGCCTTCCTGTTCGCCCTCGTACACCATTTCCACTTTGCCCGTGATGGCGGGAACGACTCCCCAAAAATCGGTGATGCGTGCAGTTGTTTTGTACTCGCCGTTGCGCAACATCCGGCGCTCGGCGCTGGAATAAAGGTTTTCGTAAGCAGCGATGGTCAGGCGTGCGCTCACGCCGCTTTTTTGGTCAACAAACTCGCTGTCGCGAGCTGCAAAAGCGATTTCCTCGATCAGGTTTTTGAGCACCGAAGGTACGTGTATCAGCGCGCGCTGCTCGGCGCTGATGCGGGCTTCCTGCTCCGTGATTTTCCGTCCGATCTCAATGCTGTCGGGGTAGTGCGTGGTGATCTGGCTTTCTATCCGGTCCTTTAGCGGCGTGATGATGCTGCCGCGGTTGGTGTAGTCTTCCGGGTTGGCAGTGAAAACAAATTCCACATCCAGCGGCAAGCGTAGCTTGAAGCCCCGGATCTGCATATCACCTTCCTGAAGCACGTTGAACAGGGAAACCTGGATGCGCGCCTGCAAGTCGGGCAACTCGTTGATGACAAACAGGCAGCGGTGCGCCCGCGGGATGAGGCCAAAGTGGATCACCCGCTCGTCGGAGTAAGGCAGCCGCAGGTTGGCCGCTTTTATTGGGTCAACGTCGCCCACCAGGTCGGCGATGCTCACGTCGGGAGTGGCGAGTTTTTCCACGTAGCGCGCTTCGCGGTGCAGCCAATCGATGGGCGTGGCATCGCCTTTTTCAGCGATCAAGTCCTTTGCCCAGCGACTGATGGGCGCCAATGGGTCGTCGTTGAGCTCGCTGCCGGCTACGACTGGCACATACTCGTCCAATAAATGGGTCAACATGCGGGCAATCCGTGTCTTGGCCTGCCCACGCAGGCCGAGCAGCAAAATATTGTGGCGGCTCAGCACCGCCCGCTCCACATCCGGGATCACTGTGTCGTCAAAGCCATAAATGCCGGGAAATATGTCTTCTTTGCCTTTGATCTTTTCTATGAGGTTGGAACGGAGCTCGTCTTTAACGGAGCGTGGCTGGTAGCCTGACTTCTTGAGGTCGCCGAGCGTGCGGATTTTTTCGAAATTTTTCATTGCTGGGAGAAACGCGGCAGCGGTGCTTTTGTTTAGGCTGCCTGGCGTGAAATACTACAAACACACTTATTCAAGAAACATACCGCTATCCTTCTGTTGGCCATGGCGCCGGGCCCGATGCAGGCACACCCCCTGAAAATATCGGCCTGCGACCAGAAATATCAACCTGGGAGCACTGCGGTTTGAAAAATCGGAACGGCATTTATACTAAGCTTCGCCTGATTTTTGTGATTGAGTATGATTGATACTACTGATGTTCAATTGATTACTAAGATCGGCATGCACAAAACCAAGCGATGCAAGGTATAAATTTGTTCTTAAAAATATAGGTGTTGCAACAACTAAAATCAAAACACCTTGTTTTGATTGGATTGTTTCACACATCCTAAATTTTCAAAAACATGGCAAGTACAACATGGAACCTCGACGCGGCACATTCTGAAGTAAGCTTTCGCGTCCGCCACCTGGTAATTTCAACTGTTTCGGGCAAGTTCAACAAGTTATCTTCCGTCACCAAAACTGAAGTTGATGATTTCTCTACGGCAGACATCAGCTTTGAAGTAGAAACAGCATCCATCGATACAGGCATTGACCAGCGCGACGAGCACCTGCGCAGCGATGATTTTTTCAACAGCGAAAAATTCCCCAAGCTTTCTTTCAAATCAAATGCTGTCCGCAAAGTAAGCAAAGGCCTTTACCATATTGATGGCAACCTTACCATCAGGGACATCACCAAGCCGTTCACCCTGGAGGCGGAGTTTGGCGGCATTGCGGTAGATCCTTATGGACAGACCAAGGCTGGGTTCGATGTTTCCGGCAAGATCAGCCGGCAGGAATTTGGCCTTACCTGGAATGCCTTGACGGAGGCTGGCGGCGCCGTGGTATCGGACGAGGTGAAGTTTCAGGCTAATGTGCAGTATGTAAAAGGGTAGGGTTTCAGGTTTCGGGTTCACAATGTCTATTGTCTATTTTGAAATCTATTTTCAAAGCCACTACAGGTTCTGGACCTCCGAGGCCGAAATCTGCTTGGCTATGATTATGCGCTGACCACGCTCGGCGGTAGTGAACCTGAAACCAGAAATCAATAACCAGGAACCAGCTTTTCAATAATTTCCTCCAATCTTTCCAAAGGGGTATATCCCCGGGCAATCATATAATACTGGTCTTCCTGAGCTGGCTTGAGCAGCACGGTTGGGAAACCGTTGATGCCCCAGTTGGCGACAGTCTGGAACTCCATTTGTGTTTCGTAGCGGGTTTCTTCCCGTTCCATTTCTGTTAAAAATTCAGCCCCTGGCAGTCCGAATTGGGAAGCCAGGGGCTTATAATTTTCCAGAACACTTAATTCAATGCCATCGCGGTACAGCGCATTTTGCAGGGTATGGGCGAACGCCAGTGCATTTTCAGGCCGGTATTTTCTAAA
Source organism: uncultured Saprospiraceae bacterium (assembly GCA_964621185.1). GTDB lineage: Bacteria > Bacteroidota > Bacteroidia > Chitinophagales > Saprospiraceae > M3007. The sequence goes on from CAZULM010000064.1 coordinate 30,522, forward strand.
AACGGTGAGTGCAACCCCGGGCATCTCGGAGGAAAAAACAGCTGTTCCGGGTTTCAGGATATTGTTGAGGAACGGCGCTCCAAACCGGATGCCCGTACCTTTTTCCACATCAGGGTAAGCTTTTTCGATATAGGCCGCCACTTCGCCAATCGGGCCGGCGCGCAAGCCCATTATCATGCCACCGGAAAGCACTTCAAAGTTCAGGCGCCCTGCATATTTTTCGTGCAATTGCTGCATGATGGGGCTGAAGCCATAGCACCAGCCGCAGAGCGCGTCGTAAATGTAGATGAGTTTGTGTTGCATGCTGGTAGAACAAGGTTTCTGGTTTCTGGTTTGTGAAGCCCAAAAAAGAACAGGGATTGAGCAACGATTGAGCATGCAAAATACATGAGCGAGTTATATTTTTGACCTGTAAAAATTACTTGAACCATGGAAAATACCATTTTACTTCCCCCAAATGGCGTATTGAGCCAGCCGGGTTTGACAGCCTCTGCACAAACAATGTTGCTTGGCGAATCGGCCAGGGTGTTTTTGGCCAAGGGTCGCAGTGAAAAACCAATTGAACTGGTGCACGAATATGAAAACAGCCGGCACCATGTGGCATTTAATTTTGCGGTGAAGGGGGATGCTCGGTTTTCTATTTCCGGGTACAGTTCGGCTCCGGCCCTTGGGCGGGAGTTCTGCAACCACTTGTTTATTCCGCCGGCATCCCATGCCACGGAAACAATTGTTGCCGATGGCGATTTTTCGATTGCCACCTTTTTTATTGAAAGAGAGCATTTTATAAAAGTGCTCGGCAACAGTGTTGAAATCTTGCCACAAAATTTCCTGAAAGCTATGGATTCTTTGAAGCATTGCTGCTGCAATTATTATCAATGGCATCCCGCAATCAAAAGCGTACTGGCACAAATTTACAGGGAGCAGTTTTCTGCCAGCACATCTCGAATTTTTCTGGAGAGCAAAATGCTGGAACTCATCGCATTGATCCTTGAAATGCAGCAACTTGGCGACCGGGAACAATTTAGCATCAACAAAAGAGATATTGAAAAAATACACCACGCCAAAGACTTGATCATGGCCAATCTGGCTGATCCCCCCAGCCTTTCCAAGCTAGCCAGGATGGCAGGCACCAATGAATTTACCCTAAAAAAGGGGTTCAGAGAAGTATTTGGCGTGCCTGTATTCCGCTATTTGCAGGAGATGCGGCTTTCACGGGCATATTCTTTGTTTCAAGGAACCGACAAATTAGTAAGCGATGTTTCCCTTGAAGTTGGATATGAAAACACATCCTCTTTTGTCCGCGCCTTTCGGGCTCGATATGGGATGGCGCCATCCGAAGTGCGAAGAATTCCTTTTCGGCACATTTGAACTCCTTTTCGGCATAATTGCGGATTGCCAGACACCCATATTTTTGTTTCATCTTTCACAAATGCGCACGAAATTGATGAAACTATGAAAAATCTGTTCAACCAAAGCGACCGCGAAAACCTGATTGCCCGACTCTACAACCTGCATCCCGACTGCCAAAGGCGCTGGGGCAAAATGTCGGTGGCCGAAATTTTGCCCCACCTTTCCGATCCCTTTCGAGCCACATTGGGCGAAAAAAAGGTGGAGGATGTCTCTAATGCCATTACGCGGGGATTTATTGGAAAAATGATGGTTAGGCACATTCCCTGGCCAAAATCTGCTTTTACATCTCCCAGTTTTTTGCCAGGAACAGGCATGACAGCCTTTGAGGGCTTCGAGGATGACAAGCAAGCATTGATCCTGCTCATACACCGGTTTGCCAATGTTGACGTCAATACTGCTTTCCAGCCGCATCCAGTTTTTGGAAATCTTTCCAAGCGGGATTACGGCCGCCTTTACTGGCGGCATCTCGACCATCATTTGCGCCAATTTGGCGTGTGAAATACAGGGTTTCACAACCCAAACTGCCGCAAGTGGTGATCGGTGTGCTTCCACATCATAAAGCCCTGTTGTTCCCGGGTCAGGTTCCCTATACCGGGGTGGGCGGCAAATTGATATTCCGGTTCTTTTGCACAGAAATCGGCAAGCAGTTGGAGCAAGGTTGCCTTGTCCGTTTCAAAATTGACAGGGGCGGTGCCGCCACCGCCCGGTTCCTGGCTAAAAACCTTCAAGGTCGGCGTGCCGGGTTTCCAGTCTTTCTCGGTCAGCACCATCATGCGCAGCAGCGGCTGCAGGAGCTTTGGCACGGCAGGCTTCACTTGCCGCAAATGCAGCACCACCCGGAAGGGATCGGCCATGTGGCAGACAACTTGATCGACAGTCATTTTGCCCCAATGCCGTTGGGTGTCGGGCTGCAGCTTTTGGATCCGTTCAGTTATGGCTTGCTGGGCGCCAGGGTTGAAAAGGCTGTTTTTCATAGAAATAATATTTGTGGTCGGCGATGTTTTGCGCCGATTCTTTCAACAAAAGTAATGCTCCAAACTGTTATTTTTGTCGGAGAATTTGACAAAAACCCATGGCGGAGCACACATTTCTGTTTGAGCATTTGAACAAAACGGTGAAGCTTTCTGAAGCAGAAGCCATTACTATGCTACAAATGGCCAAAGTCACCAAACTTAAAAAAAAGGAACATCTTTTTATGGAAGGCCAGGTGGCGAAGTACGTCGGGTTTGTCAACAAAGGCTGCTTGCGATACTATCACCTGGACGATAAAGGGCAGGAGCATATCGTCTATTTTGCCGTTGAAGAATGGTGGATCGGCGATTTGAGCAGCTTTTACAGCGGGCTGCCCAGTACCTTCAACTTACAGGCACTTGAGCCATGCGAGATGTTCCTGTACACCAAGGAATCATTTGAAAAAGTGCGCAACGAAATCCCGGCTTTCGACCAATACTGCAAAATCCGCCACGCAAAAGCCACCGATGCCCGGCTCGAAACCATGATGGCCCAGCGCGCCAGCAGCGCAGAAGCCCGCTATACCAAACTGCTCGACGGTTTTCCCGATATTTTCCAGCGCGTCCCACAACATTTTATTGCCTCCTACCTGGGCATCAAGCCACAAAGCTTGAGCCGTATCCGCAAGCAAATGGCCGGACGCAAATGAGTGCGGAATGCGGAGTGCGGATTGCGGAATATGCACATCATCTCTCCTTGCTTAAAAATCCTGCCCTGGCACTTCATGCCAATATTCTGTGAAGCTGCGTGGTTGATCTGTTTTTTATGCGCTTTTACCCAGTACCTTTTCTGGCTGCACGAACAAAAATGATCAAAATAAGCTCTAAATAACGGCCAAAAACGCCAGCGCGCAATGCCAAAACCAACGCCAAATGTTGAGCTTATTCCGCACTCCGCACTCCGCACTCCGCACTCCGCACTCGAATTAGTTAACTTATGTGAATGGTTTTCGCTTGGCGAGGCCCACACCTTTGCCCCATCAAGTTCATTCATTCATTCACTCACTAACTAAATTCTTTCACAATGAAAAACCTGAATCTTCTCTTATCTGCAGCTTGCATGTTCTTAGTAATTTCCTGCACCTCGCAAGCCCAAAAGCCCGAATCGCCAAAATCATCCGGGGCAGCCAAATTAGAAAACCGCTTTTCCGATGGTGTTGTTGGCATGCACGACCCAACACTGCTCAATGACCTGCTTGGCGACGATTTTGTGAGCCATCACTTTCCGGCCCCGGGCAACAACACAAAAGCCATGTTCACCGACGGTATGCGGGGCTTGTTCGCCGGTTTTCCCGACATCAAAATCACCCGCCTGGAACAGCATGAAATTGGCGACAAAGTATTCACGTATGCCTTCTGGGAAGCCACACAAACCGGGACATTTATGGGTATCCCGCCCACAGGCAAAAAGGTGCATGTCGAATATATGGACATCTGGCGCGTAGCCGATGGCAAAATCCGCGAAAACTGGGTGGTCATGGACATCATGGGCCTGATGATCCAGCTGGGCGTGGTGCCGCCGCCAGGAGCAGGCAAGTAATTTTCTTGGTTTCAGGTTTCGGGTTTCAGGTTCACAATATTGGTTCGTTGCTTTGAAATGGTGTTTATAACGTCTGGCAAAAATAGCGTGAACCTGAAACGCTGAACCTTGAAACCTTGAAACCTGAAACCTTGAAACCTTCAAACCTATAACTCAATTTCCAAACTTTGTAACTATCCAGCCGCCTTCGGCGGCAGTGAGATGTCGAGGATTGAATTGAT
>CAZULM010000065.1:0-34054 GCA_964621185.1 uncultured Saprospiraceae bacterium
TTGAGTGATTAAAAACATTTGATTTTCAAATGATTATGCGATCACGATTTTCACAACCACTTTGTGTTGACTATAATTCTCCAGGATGTAAAAGAATAAGGGTTCAGTACCGCCCTGTTTTGGAGAATTAAATATCCCAGTTTTAGGGGATTGTCAACTTTTGAGGGAAACGGGAATTTTGTGCCGTCAACGCAGCCATTCGTGTTTACGATGAAGCTCCAGTTTGGAATTAATTCCGACATTATCTTTCAACCTTTTTCACCATCAAATTTATTATTATGAAAATTCAAACCATTTTGAAAAGCACCTTTTTTCTCCTGACCCTTGTGGTAGCCATCAGTGCCTGCGACAAGAAAGACAAATGGGCAGGCACATTCACGGGGCAAGAAAGCGCATTCGGCCTCGGGAAAGCCCATACGTATGTGATAAACGACGACGACGGCAACCCTATAGAAATCGGGGTGGCGATGGATGCTACGGCATTCGACAATTTCAGCAGCATGTCGGGGGATGCCGAGGCGAGCTTAGACTATCCTGAAGAAGCTGGCAAGACGCCGTTCAAGCACCAGTTCATGGGGTTTGCGCCGCACGGCCATGAGCCCGCAATGATCTACGATGTGCCGCACTTCGACTTCCACTTTTACACTTCAACGCAAGCCGAGCGTCAGGGAATCACGCCATTCGACACCGTTAAGGCTGCACGCCTGCCAAGTGCCGACTATTTCCCGCCTGCTTACTTTGAGACGGGGTTAGTCCCGACCATGGGCGTTCACTGGATCGACCCGACTTCCTCGGAATTCAACGGCTCGCCCTTCACCCAAACATTTATCTGGGGTTCTTTCGACAACAAAGTCACCTTCTTAGAGCCGATGATCACCAAGCAGTTTATCAGCGACAACCACGAGTACTTGACCGATCTGAAACTGCCGGCCAAGTACGACCAGCCGGGCAAGTACTATCCGACCAAATATGGTTTCAGGCATGATACCAAGGCAGGGGAGTACCAATTCTTTTTGAGCAACTTCGTTGCCCGCTAAAACAAGGATGGTGATTTATTCACTCGGGCCTGTCTCGCGTGCGCGCGGGATGGGCTTTTTTATTTTAGGGCGTTTATCCAGGCGGCAATCTTCTCCACATCTTTCTTCGGCACGTGCAGCATGGGCGCCATAGGGGTGTAGTCGGGCCAGTGTTCGGGCTTTGGCGCGTACACCAGGTTCACGATTTGCGCTACCGAATACTTGCGTTTTGCCACTTCCTTGAAAGCGGGTCCCACGGAGCGCTCGTTGGTTTTATGGCAGGCCGAGCAGGTGTATTTTGAGAGCAAGGCAGCTATTTCAGTTGAACTGGCCACGGTAGATCCCGGCTTGGCAGCGGCTTTCGCCGGGGCCGCGGCATTTTTTTTCGCCTCGCCCGCCGTGCTGGGCCTTGCTTCTTTCATCTGGTTGTCGGGGGTGTTCACCGCCGTCCCGGGGTCATTCAAAAGTTCTTTTTTTTGGGCTTTTGGTTTTGCCGCCGCCAATGGAAAGGGCGCTTTTTCTCCGGCAGGAATGCTGTTCAGGGTGTAATACGCTGCCGGATGCAAAAGGGGCAACTCCGCTGCGTAAGAGCGCAGTCCCAGCGGCTGAATGCTGTGGATATACCCTTCGCGCAGGCTATCCACCACGATGCGCACCCGCAGGCCATCTGCGCTGGCCTTGGCGCCCAGCACGGCATTTTCTTTGAATTCAACGATGGGGCTGCCGTACACCGGGTGGTATTTGTAAGTATAGCTGGTGGCCACATAACTGTCCACATCCTGGGCCGTTGCTTTGTCCACGGGCAAGGTAAATTCTATCTCAAACCCATCAGGCATGGCGCGCACGGCTTTCATTTCAAAAGGTGTTTGTCCCGTCCACACTAAGCGCTCCAGTCCGTAAGGCTCCTTGCCCGTGCTGCCCCAGCCGCGGTTGGTGCCGCCCACGAACATGGTGTTGGCATCGCTGCCCCAGCACATGCGCAACACCCCAGAGCGGAAGCCGCTGCGGAAATCGAAGGAAGCCCCCTGCCACTGCCCGTTTATTTTTTCGAGAAATACCCGCGCGATTTTGGACATGCCCTGGTCGCCAACAAAAAGCTGCCCGGCAAAAGGCCCAAAGCCGCCTGCCGTTTCATCGGGCAGTATTTCGGAAGTAGATACCCCCAATACCCCATGCGGCAGCCACACAGCCGGACTTTTTATTTGTTGATAAGGATAGGTTTTATGCCCCATCTCGTAAATGGTCGTCATGGGTTCGTCGGCAATATGCTCAGGTTTTTTCCTGGGGTCGTCGCGCGGATCTACTTTGCTGTACACTAACTCGCTGCGCATTTTCACGGGCGATTCCGGCCTGTCGGCCCATTCTAAGCTGGCGGGATGCCCCACAAAATCGCCTTTTTCCACGTGGGTGACAAAGCCGGAGCCCATCCAGTCGCCCTGGTTGTCGCCATAGAAAAATTCGCCATTCGCCATGCCGATACCACAGGGGGAGCGCATACCCGCCGCAAAAGGCTTCATGCTGCCATCGGGCGAAATTTTCATCGTCCAGCCACGCCAGGGCACAAAGCTCTTGCCCGACCACCAGTCGCTGGAGCCGAAACTGACATTCCCGGTAACCAAGAAGTCGCCATCAGGCGTCACTTTCGGGCCGAAACTGTACTCGTGGTAATGCCCGGAAAGCGGCCAGGCAAACACGGTTTCATAGCGGTCGGCGATGCCGTCGCCGTTGCGATCCAGGAGCCGGGTAAGCTCGCCGCGCTGGGCGCAGTAGAGTTGGCCGTCTTTTTCAGCAAGCCCCAGCACTTCGTGCAGGCCCGTGGCAAAACGGCGGTAATTGGGCCGCGAAGCCGTCGGGTTTTCAATCACCCACACATCGCCGCGCCGGGTGCTGGCCGCGATGCTGCCGTCATTCAAGGGACAAAGCCCACCTACTTCCAGCACCACACCTTCCGGGATGGGTACTTTGATGATGCGGTAATAATCGCTTTCGGAGGGCAGCGGGAGGCTGTCCTGGGCGGTAATAGCGCTGGCGAGGCAGAGGAGCAAGAGGGGTAAGGAGTATCGTTTCATATATTGTTGATTACAAGGTTGTTATTTTTTTGATTGCCGATTGAAACAGCCAAAAGACAACTGTACAGGGGTAAAAATAATGTCCAACGCCCAACACGGAATTTCCAATGTTCAAGTGGGCATAACGCTTGATCATTTCGAGAGACAAGGCCAATCCGATGCTCCCAACCGCTGGCTAAACAAATGCGGTGTACGCGTAACATTGAACATTGGACGTTCCTTGTTGTGTATTGGACATTCAAAATTTTTGGTGTTTTGTTTCACGGGCCTGAAGACTCATGTCCCCGTTGCGTGAACGGGACAAGGTTTCACAACGGTATGGGTAATATGGGGCAAGCATCACCAAATAACCGTCCATTCCACCTTTTCTTTAACCGGCAAATAAAGCACCGTCATCCCGCCCGACGATTCCAGGCTGGGTTTCAGGCCTTTGGCTACCTGCACAAAATAACGCTTGTCGTCCACTACCCAAAGGTTGTCGTCGGCTTTTTCAATTTTCTTCCCGACCGCGAGGCGCAGCACCTGCTCTGTTTTGCCGGTGTTTTTGAAAGTTATGGTACGGGTCAATGATTTTCCTTCCGAAACCCGGATTTGATCCTCCACTGCTGTGCCGTCCAGGGTGTAGCGAAACGTTGGGTTTCCGGTTTCATCCAGGTCATATCCGAGGGGCTTGAACCCCGGAACTGGATCATTTTCCGAGGTTTTCAGGTCAAACAACTGGGTTTTGGCCACCAATGTTTGAATGTCGTCTAATGCCAGAATTGCGCCGAGGGGCTGCGAGGAGCCGTCGCCGCGGTTGTCCCACATGGGGGAGGTGTTCAAAAAGCCGCCTTTCCAAACTTGGGCGATGGCTCCATTGTCGAGGTCGTAACTGTAGTGCAGGTTGCTTGGGTGGCCTACCTGTACGGCATGCACCACCCGCTTGCGGTTCTGTGCCTTGTAACCCAAAAAATCTTTGTCGCCGCGCTGGCTGTTGGGCAAGGTAATGTCCATAAAGGAGCGGAAAACGGTGGGCCTGGCGGCATCCAGACCGATGGGATCGGACGCTGCCAGGGCCAGTGCGGAGCCCATGCTGTGCAAGGCAGCTGCACTGGCCCCAGGGGCTGTAACCCACAACCCGAGGAAAGGCGCCATCCAGCCGTCCATTTTATAGTTGGTGATTTCGATGGCGTGCGCGCCTGCCGAAAGTCCGATGTTGGTCTGGCGCTGGCTGGCGGAATACGTCCATTGATCGGCAAGCAATTCTTTGCCGTCAATTTTCAGGATGGATTTTCCGGCGGCTTGCAGCGTGATGTGGTACGTTCCTGTTTTTGGGCAGTTGATAACACCATTGAAGGTAGTAGCATAGCCGTTGTCTTTCCCGGCTACTTCCCAGGTCAACTGCTCTGTTGTGCCTTCTTTGTCGTATTTTTTGCCCGCAAAATCATTCGGGTAGCGGAAATCGCCGTAGATCACCTTGTAGCTGAACTTGCCTGCGGTCACTTTTTCGCCGCTTTTATCCACTATCTTGAAATTGCGGAAAGCTACCGGCCCGTGATCGCCCTGAATCATAAACGGGCCTTTTGCGGCTTCCTGCTCTGAGATCGGACCGCCTGTTGGTCCGGTCAGCTCCAGGTTCTCGTGCATGAGCGCGCCATTCAGCACCACTTTTAACAAGCGGGCGTTGGCCGTCTTTTTACCAGCGGCATCGAATCGGGGCGCCTGGAAACTAATCTCTATGTGTTGCCAGAGCCCTGGCGCCAGGCAGGCGTTCAGGCGCGGTGGGTGGCCATCGAAAAGCTGTTCGTCGGGGTTCCAGCGCCGCCGGGCATAAATGCCGCCGCAGTGGCCAAACGTGGGTTGCTGCACCCCCCAACTGTCGTGCAATTGCACCTCATAGCGCCCTTGCAGGTAGAAGCCGGAATTAGAATGTTTGGCCATCATAAAATCGAAGGACACCTCCACATCGCCGTATTCAGCCAGGGAAAGCAGGTTGCTGCGGTTCTTCGCGTCGGGTAAATTGGCCAATACGCCCAAACCAGGGCTGGCTTTCACCACATCGTCTTTGTCGAGGTCGGCGGCAACATCCCCGACAATTTGCCAGTTTTTGCCATCGGTATTTTTCCAAAAAGAAAGGTCGCGCAGCGCCAGGGTGTCTTGCCCGACAAGCTGGACAGACAACAGGAAAAGTGGAAGAATGAATGAGTGCTTCATAAATTAAAGTTGCAAGGTTGCAAGGTTACAGGGTTTCAGGGTTTCAAGGTTTCAGGGTTTCAAGGTTACAGGGTTATCATTATCTGTTCTATATTAAAAATGTGTTTTTCAAAGCCCCCTGTAACCTTGTAACCCTGAAACCTTGAAACCCTGTAACCCTATTTAATCGATATCGCCGTGCCGCCGCCAGCTGCCAGCTTGATTTTTAATGTCTGCCCCTTCCGCACTTTCAGCTTGCGAATCCTGACCGGGTAGGGGTTGTTGAGGTAATGCGACTTGGGGCCGTCTTCGTAAATGGTGGCCTCGTACACCTTTTTTTCGTCGAGGAAATCGAGTTTTACTTTGAAATTGCGCGGGGTTTCATCCGTCATGCTGCCCAGGTACCATTCGCTGGAACCTTTCTTTTTTCGGGCGATGGTGACGTAGTCGCCCACGGCGGCGTTCAGGATTTTGGTGTCGGACCAATCGGTCGGCACATCGCGGATGAACTGGAACACGTCAGGGCGCTTTTCGTAGTTCTCCGGCAAATCCGCTGCCATTTGCAGCGGGGAATAAAGGGTGACGTATAGGGCTAATTGTTTGGCGACGGTGGTGCGCACCCGTTCGGTTTTGGTGGTATCGAACTGGTTTACTTCGAGCTGGAAAATGCCCGGGGTGTAGTCCATAGGGCCGCCGAGCAGGCGTGTGAAGATGAGGGTGAGCTCGTGGCTGGGGTCGTTGCCTTTGCTCCAGGCGTTGAATTCCATACCGCGGGCGGCCTCGGAGGCCATGTAGTTGGGCCAGGTGCGGTGCTGCCCGCTCGGGCGCACGGGCTCATGCGCACAAACCATGATCTGGTATTTGGCCGCCGTCTCCAGCACCTTGTTGTAGTGGTTGATCATGTATTGGCTGTCGTGCCACTGGCCTTTGGGCTGGATAAAGCCGACATAACCCGTTTTGATCGCATCGAAGCCATTTTTCTTGATGTATTCAAAGGAAGCGTTCATTTGCCGCTCAAAGCTCGGGATAGCAGATGCTGTTTCCTGGTGTACGATGATTTTTACCCCCTTTTCCCTGGCGTAGCGGCTGATTTCTGGCATATCGTAGTCGAGAAAGGGCTTTTTGAAGTCAAAAATCTCCTCCCGGTTTACATTAAACCAATCGTCCCAACCCTCGTTCCAGCCTTCGATCAGTACCCCTGAAAAGCCGTTTTTTGCTGCAAAATCGATGTAGCGTTTTGCATTGGCGGTGTTGGCGCCGTGGCGGGTGGAGATGGAGCCGACTTTTTCCCGGTAGTTCCATCCCGACTTCCCGTTGTGCATTTCCCACCAGATGCCGACGTATTTCTGGGGCTTGATCCAAGACAGGTCGCCTTCGATTTTGCAGGGGTCATTGAGGTTGAGGATCAAGTGGTTGCTAAGCAAGCCTGCCGCATCGGGACTGATGAGTATGGCACGCCAGGGAGTGTTGAAAGGCAGCGTGTTGATGGAAATCACCCTCGGGTTGTCGCTAGGGATAACATGCGCCTGAAACGTCAGGCTCGCGCTGTCCAGGTCGAGGTGCAAGGCGCCGAAATCGACCAGGGCCGCTTCCGCAATGGACAGGCAAACCCCCGATGCCGATTGCATGGTGACAGGCGTTTGCACCGCTTTTACATTGACGATATGTTGCACGAAAGGCTCCACATCGAGCAAATATTTGGTCGCATCAATCTCGCTTATCCTGGAATTGGTGTAGGTGTGTTCGTTGGAATCCCAGTCGCTGGGCGCCCACCAGGTGTTGTGGTCGCCTGTCATTTGAAATGCTGAAATTTCCTCCAGTACCGCAACCTGCTCTGCTTTCCGCTGGCCGATCAGTTCGTAGCGGAAGGCGACGCCGTCGTCATACGCGCGAAAAACTATGTTCATGCGCTGGCCGGTGGCGGCTTTCAATTCGAATTTGATTCCGTTGTAAGCCTCTTCAATTTCATCCACTTCTCCCCAGACGGGCTTCCAGGAACTTTTTTTATGGTCGGTCCCTTGACCGATCATGGTCATGCCTGTAGTAAGGTCGTGGCCTTGCAGGCGCAGGCCCAATTTGGAATTCCCCACAATTTCCTTGCCCTGGTAGCGGACATTGTAGCTGATTTCACCCTTGTCGTCGAACATGAGGTTGACCTGAATTTGTGCATTGGGGGAAAGTACAAATTTGGCGAAAGATTGAGCTAAGCCAATTTGAAGGGTAAAAACCGAGACAGTAAGTAATGTAAGCAGCCTTTTTGTCATTATTTATGGAGATTGATCTTAAAACATTTTGCAAAACAAGTGCAAAGGAGGGAAAACTGTACAACATGCGCAACCGTTGGGGCATTTGAATACCGTGTATCTTAATTTCATACAACCTTTCACTTACTTTTACCATCTGGTAATCACTCACTTGAATTCAACAGACTTGAAAAAAACATTTATTTTAGTGCAAATCGCGGCTTGGGCAACATGTATATGCGGCTCCAACTCAGTTGTTGCCCAAATAACCAACCAAATCCTCGATGTGAACATCATATCCGTCCAACTCAACCTTGGCCATTCGCAGCTCTCCCTGCCCATTGTGGACCTGCGTTCCGGGAACGGGATACTGAAACTGGAATTCGATCATCTCGGCGACGAATTGCGCGACTATTCCTATACCATCGTACACTGCAACAGCGACTGGCAGCCTTCCCAACTCGACGACAACGAATACATCGACGGGTTCACCATCGACCGGATAACCGACGTGCAGAACTCCTTCAACACGCTCATGCCCTATACCCACTACACGCTGGGGCTGCCCAACCGGAACATGCGCTGGCTGGTCTCCGGCAACTATATCCTGAAAGTGTTCGATGAAGACGACAACGACCGCCTTGTAATTACCCGGCGCTTCATGGTGGTGGAACCCCAATGGCGCATCAGCGCAGAATTTGTGCGCACCGTAAAAGTGGACAAAAAGGATACCTGGCACGAGATCGATTTCGAGGTCGATACAAAAGGTGCGCGCATCAACAACATGCAGACTGATGTAAAAGCTTTTATCCTCCAAAACGGCCGCTGGGACAACGCCATCGGGCCGCTCAAACCATTTATTGAGCGCAGCGGCTCCCTTTCCTTCGATTATCAGGACGTGATCGTGTTCCCCGCCGGCAAGGAGTTCCGGTTTTTCGACATGCGCACCTTCGATTACCGGGGAGAAAACGTGAAAATCATCACGGAAAAGCACGACTATTACGAAGTAACCCTCCGCACCGACGAATCGCGGGCAGGCCGCCCGGTCACGGTCTTGCCCGATGCCAACGGGCGCTTTGTCATTGAAAACCAGAACTTTAATCAGACTCTGCTGCAATGCGATTATGCCAATGTGCTGTTTGCAATCAAACAAAACCTGCCGCTCGACGATGCCGATGTTTATGTTTTTGGCGAGCTGAGCGATTGGCAACTGAAGCCGGAATTCAAGATGAAATACAGCTACGATGCCAGTGTCTATTACCTCGAAGCTTTTTTGAAACAGGGCTACTACAACTACCAGTACGTGGTGGTGGACCGGAACACCGGCCTGCCCGACCTTGATGGTTTTGAAGGGAACTGGTACGAAACGGGCAACCAGTACACGATACTCACCTATTTCCGGCCTTTTGCGGCGCGATATGATCGGTTGATGGGGGCGGTGACATTGGACAGTGGGCGGCGCTAGGCCGATTATTTGCTAAACTGGTTGATGCGCTCAACCATCAGGCGTATGTCCTCAAAATCTTGTTGGAGCTGTTGTGCGTTCAATTGACGGAGCATTTGGCTGGCGTGTTTTACCTTGTTGTATTCCACGCTTCGAATTTTTCCTGTCTCTCAATTTTGAAGTCACGAACCAATTGAGCCAAAACGACATCAGGATTTTTTGTTTGGCTTGCTGGGGCTTTTATCAAAGCGGCCTTTCTTCGCTCAAAAGTTTCCCTATTTGATAAATTTTTTGCTCCTAAACACAACTCGATTACCGCAGGTTGTGACAAAATCCACGCTTCCATCGCTTGGACCATGAAAAAAATTGAGTTTAAAGCGGTGTTTTGGTGGTTATCAGGTAGTTCGGCTTCCTTTAAATATAGTTCAATCAGGGGCAACAATTGCAAATTTTTCTTTCCATTGGCATCCGAGAACTTTGGAGTCCCCGGGTCTCGATCTTCAAAATCAATCAACAACAAGGTCTCGGGCCTGCTTTTGGCAATATTTTCAAAGGCAAAGTTTTTAAGGGCTGCCTTCCAGCCTCCTTGCATTTCAAAAATAAAGATTGCAGGTGAGATCAGGCCTGAGAAAAGCGCGTTGAAAGCAGATTGAAGTGAAAATTCTGGCTCTGCGACACCTGCGAATGCGCGGTCATTTACGATGCCTGCTGTCGGTCGTTCCGGTTGGCCTTCTACAAAAACATGAGCCTTTTTCATGGATTATCTTCTTGCCCCTAAAACGCCTTGCAGCCAAAGTTTGCCCGGCAGGAATTCTCCTACCCAGTCTGAAAAATCCTCCTCTGTTTTTACACTTATTTGAGTGCTGCTCGAAATAGGGTCTTTTTCTACGACAAACACTTGATCCAGGTCAAACATGTTCAACAGCATGGGCGAATGGGTGGAAATAAGGACCTGGGTGCCCTCATTATTCGATGCCCTGACTATATCAGAGAGGAGCGCGATCATATCTGGATGAAGGCTTGTTTCTGGCTCGTCCAAGCAGATAATCTTGCCCCGCTCAGGATTGAACAGTATAGACAGCAAGATCAAAAAGCGGAGCGTGCCATCCGAAAGGCTATCTAAATTGACGGGTTTGTTCAGGCCTGTTTCGATCAACACCAGCCCAAAGTTTTTCCCCAAATAATCAAAGCGGATGTCTTTGAAATGGGGGTTGATCTTTTTTAGAAACCCTACAATTTTATCAAAAACCAAAGGTGAATTCACACTTAATCGTTGTAAAAACTGAGTCAGGTTGCTGCCGTCCGGCAGTAATTGGTTGTCTGACCTGTATTCACCCATTCTACGGATAACACTTCCTGATGTAGTGTCAAAATGAGCATATACCGCGATTTTTTCAATGGCTTTTTTCAATAAGAACAAAGGATAGAAACGCTTGGGGTCTATGGCTTGTTTGAGCACCAACTCTTGCCCATCAAAAGACTCCTCCGGGGTTGAATAATCAATGGCATTGAAATTGGCATCAATGGTGGTCAACCTTATCTCCCCTGTTCCGTTTCTTTCAGAAATTTGCCCGCGACCATTGTTCATATTCAGGTAATAAAAAGGAGGCTTTCCATTACGTAGCACATAAACTGATTCAGCCAAATAGTAAGAATTGTTGCCTACCCGATGAATCTGAACCCGATAAAACGGGTTGCCAGGGTATTGAACGCTTTGGCCGTTCAGGTCACCTATAATTTTACCGTCAAATTGGAAAGTCAATGTGATTCGCGCAGCTTTTTCGTTGCCTGAAGAAAAATTAGCAACGGCATCGAAGCCTCCCCAGCGATTAAAGATATTTTGAAAACTCCCGCCATCGGCAGTACTGAGCGCCAACAATTGAATTGCCTTCAAAAAGTTGGTTTTTCCACTGCCGTTTATGCCAACCAGCAAGTTTGAGTCTGGATTCAGCTCGATAACCTATCCCGGGCTGGCAAACGAATAGAAGTTTTCAAGTTGAATGCTTTTCAACATTTCAATTAAATTTGGTCAAAAGTAGTCAAAACTACGGAAGGAATGGAGCATAATTCTAAATGCTATCCATTAAGACCCAAACAGTTGTCCTTCCACCAACTCACAAACAATATGCCCCACCAAGATATGCGCCTCCTGTATCCGGGGCGTGTCGCTGCTCGGCACGTTGAGCAGCAAGTCGCACAAGGGCTTCATCTTGCCGCCGCTTTCGCCCGTAAGGCCGATCACTTTCATGCCTTTTGAGCGCGCCATTTCCACTGCCTTCAAGATATTGCCGGAATTGCCCGACGTGCTGATGGCCACCAAAACGTCGCCAGGCCGCCCTGCAGCTTCCACCATCCGGGCAAAAACCATGTCGTAGCCATAATCGTTGGCCACCGCCGTCACGTAAGAGCTGTTCACGTGCAGCGCCTCGGCATAAAGCGGTGGCCGGTCGGCGTAAAAGCGGCCCGACAGCTCGGCAGCGATGTGCTGCGCATCGGCAGCGCTGCCGCCGTTGCCGCAAAAAAGCACTTTGGCGCCTGCGCGAAAGGTTTCGACCAACAAGTGGGCGGCATCCACTATTTTTGCCTGAAACGCCGGATCGTCCAGAATAGCCTGTTTGGTTTCGATGGATGCGCGGATGGATTTTATGATCACTTCATTCATTGTCAATACGTTGCCGTTTTAGTGCGCGGAAAGTTCCGAACAATTGCCCAATGATGCCCTGAATTGTTTTCCTGAACCGAAAAAACACCCGAAAGTTGTCGCGATATGATACAAACTGAACGACTGTTCCTCGTCATTGCCGACCTGCCGAAACTGGAGGCCATCGTATCGGAAGATTGGCCCGCCCTGTCTGCCCTGCTCGGCGGGGCGGGCATTGCGCCCAACTGGCTGCACTTCCCCGAAGCGATGATCTGGATGCGCGACTACTTGCGGGAAAGCCAAACAGAACTGGGCTGGTGGAACTACTTGATCGTCCACCGCCGCGACGTTCGCCTCATCGGCACTTGCGGCTACAAAGGCTCCCCCGATTTTCACGGGGAGGTGGAGATCGGCTACGAGATTGCCGACGGCTACCAAGGCCAGGGACTGGCCACCGAAACGGCTCATGCCCTTGTCAACCATGCCTTCAAGTTTGATGAAGTGAAGTGTGTCAGCGCCAACACCCTCGCTGAAAAGAACGCTTCCAACCGCCTGCTCGAAAAGCTGGGCTTCCAGTTCGCCGGCGAAGAAATAGATATCGAGGACGGGAGGATTTGGTGCTGGAAGCTGCAAAAATAAGTTTCAAGGCTAAGAGGCATCCCGCCGGGCCAAAAACTCAGCCTTGAAACCAGTTCCCCGATCAGTTCAGCTTGAACTTCACCGGCAGGGTATAGCGCACTTTCACAGGGTGGCCGTTGGCTTCGCCAGGCGACCAGCTCGGCATTGATTTCAGCACCCGGACCGCCTCTTTGCCGCATCCGCCGCCTATATCTTTTATTATGCCCACGTCGTTGATGCTGCCGTCTTTGCCCACCACGAAAGAAAGCACCACGGTGCCTTGGATGCCGGTTTCTTTGGCCACATTGGGATACACGATGTTTTTGGCTAAGAAGGCCATCAATTCTTTTTCACCACCGGGGAATGTGGGCGCCCGCTGCAGGCTATAAGGTTCAAAGGGTTCGTCATTCGAACTTGGTTTTGGCGATTCTATGATCTTGTTTAGGCCGGGGTCATACAGGGTTGGCGGAGCTTGGTCTGGCACCTTTAGGGTTGTTTTGCCAATATCAGCAGGGTCGTTCAGCAGGGCCTCGTTGGTAAGCTTGGGGGGTTCCTCCTGCACCTTTTCGTCTTTATCCACCACAGGCGGCACAAACCGCTGGGTAGAGCGCTTGGCTGGAGCTGGGGTGCTGGGAGTGGGCGGCTTGGGCGGAGGGGTCAACACGACTTCTGTGGTCACATATACCTCATCATGCGCTGTTTCAACGGGTATCAGCCCGGAAAACGCTTTCAAGATATGCGGCAATGCCGCTAAGAGCGCGATGAGCAGCAGCCCCATGCCGAGCGCGCGGGCAAGGGCCTTGGGGTATTGCCGGCGCAGCTGGTATGCGCCATAGGCGCGGTTTCGGTCGGAGAATAGTATCTCCAGCGCGTCCGCATGGGACACGGTAACGTTGTCTTTCATAATCCAGAAAATTTTGAGTGAATCGAGGCGTACGCCTATTGAATGGGCGCGTGCTGTATTTCTTCGGTATTGTGCTGTTAATTGTAAAGATGTATGCTATCGTTTTTTTGGCGTATGCAACTATATATTTTTTGTGATAAATTTTGAACTTTCGCCCACGCGCTTGGTATTTGTTTTGGAAAAAACAAAAAAACGGCACCAACAAATGTCGATGCCGTTTTTTTCAGAAAATAAGGCCGCTAGGTTTTCACTCCAGCTTAAACCGCACCGGGAGCGTGTAGCGCACCTTTACCGGGTGGCCATTGGCCTCGCCGGGCGACCATTTGGGCATGTTGCTCACGACGCGCACGGCTTCTTTGCCGCAGCCGCCGCCGATGTCGCGCAGGATCTGCACGTCGCGCACAACGCCGTCTTTGCCCACCACGAAGGTGAGCGGCACTACGCCTTGGATGTTGTTTTCCTTTGCCAGCGCAGGGTATTCAATGTTCTTGGAAAGATACTTGAACAGCTCTGCCTCACCACCCGGGAAGCTTGGCGGCTTTTGAATGTCGAACATCTCAAAAGTCTTTTCTTCCACCACTTTGGGTTCGTCAATAATTAATTCGGATGGGTTTTTGGTGATGGCCGGAGGGGCGTTATCGGTGCCCTGTTTGTCCTCCTTGCCTACGTCCTTGTCTTCTAGGATAAGCTCTTCCACTGCCTTTTTCTCCACCTCTTCCACAACTTCCTCGTCCTTTTTCACGACGGGCGGCACAAACTTGACCGTCGAGCGCGTAGGCGGCGGCGGGGTTGGTGGTGGTGGCGGCGGCGGCGGCGGCGGGTTGTTCGGGTCGATATCCGGTGGAGGGCCTAACTCTGCGATCACGTCGATCGGCTTCTCCTTAGGTATCAGGCCCCCAATAGCGCTCCTGATATAGGGAATCGCTACGAACAAGAGGATCAGCAACAAACCTATGCCCAAAGCGCGGGTCAAATATTTGGTATAGGCGCGCCGCAGCATGTAGGCGCCATACGCTTTGTTCCGATCGGCAAAGATGATGTCGAGCATATCCCCCTGAAAGGCATTACCTTTTTCGTCTGCCATGGTTAAAAATTTTTAATGTTAAAAACGTTGCAATTTGGGTCCTTACTACTTGCCGGTAGCTGCATCCAACTGTTCGTCGGCGCTGAATTTCAGTCCGCCGGCGGGGTTCTTGACAAACTCCCGCTCCAGGTCAGACACGTCGAGTATCACGTAGTATCGAACTTTGGTTATTGCCATTTCGTCGAGCGCATCTACGAGGTTTTTGTAGCGGGACTCGCGCATGGGCTTGATGATCACATTGATGTAAGAACCCTTCAGGTCTTCTTCGACACCTTCCCTGTTCTTCTTCTTGTAATCTTCTTCGCCAAACTGCGCCTTCACCTTGTCCATTTTGTTCAAGATGACTTTCCGCAATCCTTCCGCAGAATAGTCCGTTGAATCAAGTTTTGCGTTGGTGATGCCTTCATACCAGTAAACCTTATCGTTTGCCCCTAACAAAAGCGTGAGCACCTTAGATTCTTTTACCGGTTCGATGTCCTCTTTATCGACATCCTTGTCGGGCATCACCAAAGCCATGATTTGCGGTTTTGCAAGGGTCGTGGTAAGCATGAAAAAAGTGATGAGCAAGAAGCCCAAGTCCACCATCGGCGTGAAGTCGATTTTTGTGGACATTTTTTTGGACCTTATCTTCCCGCCTTTCTTATGACCACCACCACCACCGTCTTGTGCTATTTCAGCCATATCGCTGTTGCTTTTTTTTAGTGATGAGATAGATGGGACACGGCACAGGCATAAACCGCCCTATGCCCCAACTTGGTTTGGTTTACTTTCCTTCTTCTTTCCCGCCTTCCATGCTGGTGATCAGGTTGAATTTGTTGACGTTGATATCCGTCAGCGTGTTGATCACCTTTTGAACAGCAGGGTAAGGGGTGTCTTTGTCAGCTTTCACAACGATCACATACTCGTCGTTCACCTTGCCTTCCTGCTTCATGCGGAACTGGGCAAGCCGGGCGTTGTGAATCCAGTCGGCCAGTTCGCTTTTGTTGACATCTGCGGTATCTACCGGGATGCCATCGGTTTGGAAGGCTGCGCGTTCTGACGATTCCAGATCGATGTACTTTTTGAGGCGGCTGCGCGGGACGCCGAAGCTGCCGAGGTTGGCAAACTTCAGTTTTTCCTTCTCGTCGAGCCCCAGGTTATGCGCCTTGTTGATATCCTCGATCAGCGACAGGCGCGTATGCGACCCGGCCATGTCCAGATAAATCTTCCCTTCTTTGCTCACCAGGATAGTCAAAGTGCCTGCCTCCGGCAGTTTTGTCTCAGAGATGGACGAAGGCGTATCCACGATCACGGTTTCTTGCGGCTTGGCCTTCGCAGTCAGCATGAAGAAGGTCAGCAGCAAGAACGCGACATCTGTCATCGCAGTCATGTCAATGGTCGGCGCACCCCGTTTTGGCTTATGTTTTGGCATATTTCTTTAATTATGAATGATGAAATATGAATGATGAATGATGAAATATGAATGATGAATGGTCAAAGAGGCTTCTTCCAGTCAGGCACCCGGCATGCTTCATTTCAATTGATCATTCAATCAATGCCCTTTTGCGGCGAATGTCTGTGTAAGGCTATAACCAGCTTCATCGATGCGGTACGTCATGTTGTCGATACGGCTTGTGAAGAAGTTGTAGAATATGATAGCGAACATAGACGTGCCGATACCAAGGGCTGTGTTGATAAGAGCCTCGGAGATACCTGTTGCCAGTGCTGTCGAGTCTGGCGCGCCCGCTGTTGCCAACGATGCGAATGCGCGCACCATACCCAAAACTGTCCCGAACAGACCGAGCAGCGTCGCAATAGAAGCGATGGTAGCCAGGATGTTCAGGTTTTTCTCCAACATGGGCAGCTCCAGCGTGGTAGCTTCCTCAATCTCTTTTTGAATAGCGATCACTTTTTCATCCTTCTCCATGCCTGTGGTCTGCGCCATTTCGGCATATTTGCCCAAGCCTGCCCGCACCACGTTGGCGACAGCGCCTTTCTGCTTGTCGCAAGCAGCAACAGCGCCGTTGATGTCGTTGCGGTCGAGGAATCCTTTGATGCCGCGGACGAAGGTGTCGATGTTACCGGCGCCCTTTGCCTGGCCCAATGTGATGAAGCGCTCGATCGTGAACACCACCACTGTAAAGAACAAGGTCATCAAGAGCGGCACAACAAAACCGCCTTTATAGATGGTACCTAGGTAGTTTCCTGGAAGTGGGTCTTTGTTGCTGTCGCCGTCAACGAAGTTGTGGGATGCGCCAAAAACTTTATTGTAGATCAAAAGGGCCACTCCATACAAAACAGGAATAATAACATAAGGAAAAATAGCGCCGAAGCCTCCTTTTTGTTGTGCTTGTGTAGGTTTTGCTGCTGTCATGCTGCGTTGAAAATTTTTAGTGAATGAATGATTTAGTTTGACAAAAACCTCTGACAGAGGACAGCATAGGGCGCCGGATTTTCCACTTCCCGACTTGGTTTGTAAGCAAGATGCGGGATGTTTGTAAATTGGCGTGTGCTGCGAAAAAAAATTTTTTGCAGCCCATTCCGGGATATGCTTCCGTACAGAGGCGAATTTTCTCAGCGGTAAAAATAGTGTATGAGATACAATTACCACCAAACCAGTTTGCAATTTCGTTTTTATTAGTGCCAATTTGGTCAAATAATCGTCAAAAACAAGGCAAAAGAAGCCGATTTCAGGATAAAATAGGGAATATATTTATTATTAATTTCTTTCGAAGCGGTCAAATCCGGTCAAAGATCTGCCAAAAACAAAGGGGCAGCGCTTCCTTACGCTGCCCCTTTTGGCCTGATTTTATTTTTTTACAGCTGCCCTTATCCGCACCAAACGCTCCAACAAGCCTTCTAATTTTTCCAAAGGCAGCATGTTGGCGCCATCGGATTTGGCCTCGGAAGGTTTGGGGTGGGTTTCGATAAAAAGTCCGTCGGCGCCAACCGCGATGCCAGCCTGGGCAATGGTCGCGATCATTGCAGGCCGCCCCCCCGTAACCCCGGCACTCTGGTTGGGCTGCTGCAGGGAATGGGTACAATCGAGCACCACCGGCACACCAAACGACTGCATCACGGGCAGCCCCCGGTAATCCACTACCAGGTCTTGATAGCCGAACATGGTGCCCCGCTCCGTCAGCATCACGTTCGGGTTGCCCTCTTCCTGTACCTTTTCAACGGCAAAACGCATGGCCTCAGGGCTAACGAACTGCCCTTTTTTGATGTTCACAACCTTGCCCGTCTGCGCAGCCGCAAACAAAAGGCTCGTTTGCCGGCAAAGGAATGCAGGTATCTGCAATACATCCACATATTGAGCCGCCAAGGCTGCCTCGGTATCGGAATGGATGTCCGTCACCACCGGGACATCGAACTGGCGGCCAACCCGCTGCAGGATGTCCAGCGCTTTCTCATCCCCTATTCCGGTGAAAGAATCGCGCCGGCTGCGGTTGGCCTTTCTGTAGCTGCCCTTAAAGATGTAGGGGATGCGCAAACGCCGGCAAATCTCATCGACTTGGCCCGCAATGTCGAAGGCCATCTGTTCGCCTTCTATGGCACAGGGGCCTGCCATCAGGAAAAAATTGCCCGAATCGGTGTTTTTAAGGCGTGTGAGCTGAAGCATGTTTTTTTTGCGCCAAAGATAGTTGTTTGTCAAACCTTCTTCACCGGTATCTTGACCACCTCCGGCACTACCTCTTTCTCCCCTTTCTTCGATTCTTTTTTGGCCTTCTTGATGGCCTTGTTGATATCGTCTATATTGAACTTGCCTTTGATGGTGACCAAGCCGGCCCCCTCATCGGGCGCGTTGAAAAAGACGACCACTTTTCGAATCGTGTTGCGGCGCATTTTTCCGTAGATCTGAACCCGCGTCTTGCCGTCGCGCACCGTGACAAGCTCGTCGAGGTGCCGGCGCTTTGCTTTCCGGTTGAAACGATCAAAGTCTTTTGTCTTGATCGGGCTGGCGCCTTCCTGGAAGACCAGCACCCGCATCCTCCGGATTTTTCGGATTGCCTGTCTGTTTTCCTTTCCATCGATGAACAATGACCCGATTTGGGTCACCCAGCCGGGCACCGAAATCGCTACCGCCCCATCATAGTCTTTGTATTTCCAGTAAAGGCCGTAGTCCTGGGCCGGTGCGAGATTGAAAGCGAACAGGAGTCCGGCAATAAACAGCGAGCGGACAAATGCCAGGCGACGGCTGGTGGCCGTCGCCCGGGTTGCCCCAAGAATGGTTGTCATCATGGGGTTCAGTTTTTGGATTTGGACTTCACTTTGTCGAGGTGCTTCACGCCGTCAACATCAAGCGTTTTTGAAAGGGCGGAAATCTTGTCGAGGTTGATCTTGCCGGTAAAGCTCAGGAGGGTGAATTCATTGGTGGAGCCAACCAACAGCAGCAGCTCTTCGATGATGCTGCCGTCGTGGGTGTCTTTTGTCCATATGCGCACGTTCTCGTCGCCGTCGCGCACGGTGAGCAATTCGGAATACTCGGAGGTAGGCACCTTTTTGAGGGCATCCTTGTACATGGCCAGGCCATCGGCAATGCTGTCGGCGGTGAGCACGCGCAAGCCGCCGAGGTCTTTCACGATTTCCCGCACCTTGTTCCAGTCTTCGTCGTCGGTTTCGATTTTTGCCACCATGCTGAACAACTTGGGTGCGATATAGACCACGGTGAAGCGCTCATCTTCGGCATATTGGTTGAAGAACCGCATGATGCCGTCGCTCTGGGCAACGGCGGTGGAGAGGGCTGCCAAAAAGAAGAGCGGCAGCATAAAAATGGACTTTTTCATAGCTTAAAATTGTATTTAGAGATAAAAGTTGGTTTACCCGCCGTAGCCTTGGCGAAGGCGGGGTGGTTGCTGGATATTGGATTCTGGATGCTTTACCCGCCGTAGCCTTGGCGAAGGCGGGTAGATACTGGATGATTTTGCCAATGGCCAAAAGCTAAAGGCCAAGGGCTGTTCACCCTTCTTTGCGCTTGAAAAGCTTGTCGATGCTTTCCAGGTGTTCGGCTCCTTTCGCTGCTTCCTGGCGGCCTTTTCTGATTTTTGAGGAAACAAGTGCCAAAGCAGCCTTGATTTCTTCCATGGCGGCTTCTTCCTCGGCATTGACGCGCGGTAGTTTTTCCGATTTTGGACGCTTTTTAAAAAGACGCGTTATTCGTTTTGGCGCTGCATCTTCCGATTGCGCCACTGCTTGCTGTTCCGGCTGAACAGGCTTGCCTATGCTGTCCTTGAGTTTTTCAACATTGGGCTTGTCGGCAACCATCGTCGGTTCTTCAGGCGCCGAGAACACCCACCAGGCGCCTGCTGTCAGGAGCAGGGCAATGGAAGCAGCGGCTGCCCAGCCTTGCCAATGGTATTGCCTGGGGCGCATAGGGGCCAGCTTGGGCTTGTCGTACCGCAGGGCCTGCTCTTCGCGTATGGCCTGGAACAGCGGCGTGAACTGCTTTAGGCGCTCATCCACATTTTCAGCGGCAAAATAGTTTTTCAATTGCCGCTCTTCGTCGCGTGTCGTTTCGCCCTCCCAGAATTTTTCCAAAAGGGCCTGTATGTGCTTGAGATCGCTCATGGCGTTTGATTTGTCAATAACTGGGACTGTCAAAGTTGGTTTGTCATCTTGTCCCGGATCGTTTTCCGAGCCCTGTGCAGGTTTACTTTCACCTGCTCTAAGCTGATGGAAAGGGTTTCCGCAATTTCATCGTAGGTCAACTCCTCAATGTCGCGCAGGTGCATCACTAAGCGCTGTTTTTCGGGCAGTTCCTGCATGAACTTTTTGACGTGTTCTGCCAAATCCCTGTTTTCCGCCGCCTGCGCAGGAGAAGCTGTGTCGGTGCTTTGCTCTTGAATGCCATCGAGCGCAGCCGTTCGCCGCAGGGTTTGGCTCCGGGTTTTGTCTAAAGAGCGGTTGCGGGT
Source organism: uncultured Saprospiraceae bacterium (assembly GCA_964621185.1). Taxonomy (GTDB): domain Bacteria; phylum Bacteroidota; class Bacteroidia; order Chitinophagales; family Saprospiraceae; genus M3007. Next base: position 20,083 of record CAZULM010000065.1, read on the forward strand.
CAAGGTCATGCACCAGGCCTCCCAGTTCATCACTGCCGCTGCTTGTTCGGGGGCAGTCTTCCACACCTTTTCCAACACCTCCTGCACCACATCTTCCGCCTCGTGCATGCTCCCCGTGATGCGCAGGGCGAAGCGGTAGAGTTTGTGCCGAATGGGAAATATTTTTTCCTGGAAGATTGTGCGAGTCATACTGGTCTTGCGCCCTGATTTGAAAAGGAGACGGCGTATTGGGGGCGATGTTACAGCGCTTTGGATATTTTTTAAAATAAATTCTATTCGGCCAGAAATTTCCGTTGATCTAAAAACTTTTGCGACATGGCGCGCGTTCGTTACTTTTGGAATTCATTGCATTTCCCACTGTTTTCAAAATCTTCTCAATCACCGCACCATGATGAAAAAGATATTGTTCCCCGCTTTTGTGGCATTGTTGTTCGCAGCTTGCCAAAACGACCAGGCTGTAACTGTAAAATCTGGCAGCCCTCAAATAGGGCTGAGCCTCCAATTAGAGGCAAACCCAGCCTGGCAGTACGAAAACCTGCGCCTGTACCCCGTATTGGCAGCAAATGCAAGCGCCGCTAACAAGGCCGGGCATTTGAAGACGTTGTCGGAAGCCATGAAAACCCCCGGGTTTCGGGTTTTGGAGCGCAAACAATTTGGCCGCGACAACGATACCTGGTATCATGGGGTAACGGTGCAGAACAAAACACAGGACACGGTGCTGATCATGTCGGGCGATGTGGTCACCGGTGGCAACCAGGACCGTGTGATGGCCTACCACGACATCGTGCTGCCCGGAACGGTCAAAAACGTGGAAGTGTTCTGCGTGGAGGCCGGGCGCTCGCACTATTACGACCAATCGGCTTCGCCGGCGGAAAAAAGCGTGGGCGCTTTCAAAGGCTACTACAATGTGGCTAGCCCGCAAGTGCGCCACGCCATCCACAGCAGCGGGCAGCAGGACGATGTTTGGGCAGCCGTGGCCAAAGTGACGGAAGCCAATGGGGCGGCATCAAGCACCAAGGCTTACGCCGCACTGGAGACTGCCAGCGCGCAAAAGGCGCAACGCGATGCCTACCTGCGCTTTTTTGAGGGCAAATTCACCGACAACCCAAAGGTCGTCGGCGTGGTGGCTGTCTGCGGCAACAAAGTTTTAGGGGTCGATATATTTGGCGACGCCGGCCTGTTCCAGCGGCAATTCCCTGCCCTGCTGCATGGTTACGTGGCAGAGGCGGCTGTAGCGGAGAAGCAGGGGCTGATCTCCGAAAGTTCGGTTCAATCTGCCTTTGACCAAGTGGCAAAGCTTGCCGCACCGGCTGAAAAGCCAACAGAAACGGCAGGCAAGTACAGCATCGGGAGCGAATGGGTGCATTTGTTCAAGAAATGATTGCCTTTCCATGCAGTCCGGCCAGCATGCAAAAAGCCCCCGCGAAGCGCTCGCGGGGGCTTTTTACATACAGTACATGCCGCAAAAAAAATCCCCGCACCACCATTGGGGAGGGCGAGGACTTTGGCAAAGGGGTGCATTTTGGGGTTATTGCACAGCAAACAGCGTTCAAATGGTTAAATAAGGCTGGTTAAAGGGGTTTACCAGTCGTGATCTTTCGGGATTAAACGGGTGCTTGGTGGGTTATACAGGGAGCAATGTTTGATTCAGTTCTTTTTTTATATGTTTGCGCGAAATTGCTTTAATGGTTTTTTGTGGATTCGTGCCAATTTGGGCAAATCATTAAGGACAGGATTGCATATTTTTTTTTGATTTGCTCCATTTGAGTTTATGCTTAGTGCAAAAATTGCCGAACCATTAAGGCAATTTTTGAAAAAAATAAAAAAATTCAAGTCGCCGATTTTCGCTTGCAGAGAATCTGAGTAGTAGTGGCAGTCATTAACCTGATTCAATAATTTTAAAAATAGTCGTTCGCGCGGCTTAATTATTCGGTCATTTGCACACTTAAAGCCTGACGAATGGGAATGCCTTCCGATTGCATGGACATATTAAAGTTGCTCCGAGGCTCGGGCGAGGAGCGACAAGAAGCTGTGCGTTTGCTGTTCGACTTGGACTTTATCCGGTATTACAGCATTTATTGGCACAAGCGGTACATGCCCCAAATTGAAAAAAAATACCCGGACTGGCAAGACCTGTACACCCAGGTAGTGATCGAAATCGTGAACGAAGTGGAAGAAGGCCGAGGGCCAAAGACGAGTTGCAAAGGATATGTGTCGCGGCTCTGCCAAAACTTGTGCGAAAAAGCGATTCGGGAAATCAAATCGGAGGAGGCATTCGACGCATCGTTGCTAAGCCTGCTGACAGGGAGCAGCGAGCTTCGAGACTGGATCGACCTAATTTTGAAAAAAATGGAATGTAAATGCGCATCATTGTTGCGGTTCAGGTACTTGCAAGTGCCGCCCGTGAACGGGAACGAAACGTTGGCCGAACGCTTGAAAGAAGACTGCGGGAAAGTATATTCCCCATCAGCCATACCAGTACACTTGCACGATTGCCGGGAGAAGTTTCGGCAGTTGGCCCAAGATAATCCGTTTGATTTTGACAATCTTCATTCATAATACCACAAAACATGAACAACCTAAACCTGCCCAACCGAATTAAAAACTACCTTGATGGCGCTATGAGCGCCAAAGAGGCCCGGCAATTCGAAGCCGACCTTGAATCCGACTTCGAGCTAAAAAAAGCTTTTGTTGCCTTTTCTATCGACGCCTACAAGCCTTTAACCCAAAACGCCCAAAAGTCCAAAGAACTGGTAGATTCTGTATTCAACTCCCTCCCGCCCTTCCCAACGCCTTCCCTGCCCTTGCTTTTCCGTCTAAAAATGTGGTTTCAGCCCCTGCGCAACAAACTGATTGTCGCTGTTGGGCTGCTGGTATCCGTGGCATTGGGCACCCTCATCATTCTGGTGCCCGGCATCAAAAAAACGATCACAGCCAATGCCATACAGGCCACCTGCAAAAACGTGGCCGGAGAAACCTTGAGCCCCCGGCAAATATTCGAAAGGGCTTCCGCCGCCTATTGCGGCCATGAAACGGATACAACAGCGCTCGAAAAGCTCCAGCAGCTCTCCGCAGGCCAAGACAGCTTCTGCATGGCCGATTATTACATTGCCCACTGGTATTTGCAAAACGGCCGGTACGCAGATGCGGTTACGATGTTCGAGGCCTGCCTTGCTGCCCAAGAGACCATAGAGTCCAACCCGGAAACGGTAAAAAGCCGCAATGCGCTCCTGTTGAACACCATTTTGGCCAGGTTCGGCAGGGATAAAGATGTAAAGGCCGCCTTGGCGGCCTTGGATAGCCTGGCGACTACCGCAAAGCCCGGCAGCACTGTGGCTGAAAACATCGCCCGCCTAAAAAGCAAATTATGGCTAAGAAGCAGGCTTTTTCCGTAAAGCAAACCAGGCAGCGACCGCGCCAGCCAACAACAACGCAGCCCAGGCAAGGAAGCAGTTTTTTTCTTCCTGTACCGCCATGTCGCATGCCCCGATGAAGACCATGCCGGCCCAGGCTACAGGCCTATAGTCATTTTCGTCGCGCAGGTAGGCCCTTTTGGCCTTTGCGAGCGCGAGGTCTTTGGGCAGGTTTTCCAGAAACAGGGTGTCGTAGAAGCGCGGGACAAATTCCGATGCCCCGTGTATAGGGATTTTCCATTGGGTACTGATAAAGCTGCGCGCCCCTGCATAAGCCATGCCGCGCGCCAGGCTAAGGTTGCCTTCCCCTTCGCTGTGCCGCCCTTTTGTCGTTTCGCAGGAAGAAAGCGCCACCATGTCCAAATCGATGTGGTGGGTGTACAAGTCGTTGAGGTACAAGAAGCTGGTATCGCTGAATTTTATATTGCTGAGCCCAGGGTTGGCTTCGTTGACTGTCCCGTGCCCGGCAATGTGCGCGAAGGCGAAATGGGAGCAGGCATCCCAAAATGCATCAGCAGTGTTTTTCGGCGAAATCTCACCATGTTTGCTTGCCACCAGCCGCTCAACCTCCCTTTTGCGATCAGCTTCGGCAGCAAAAACAGCCACTTTTTTGTCCAAGGTGTCTGGCACCTTGTGCCGTTGCATCTCCCAAAGCAAGTTGGCCGAGAAACAATAGCTCAGGGCATGTTTGAATATTAAAAAATTCTGGTCATCCACCTGTTTTTCCACGTCTCCGGGGCTGGTCTTGAAGATAAGGGCCTCGAACGACAGGTTGTTGAGTGGGGCGTCTGGTATTATGATCAAGCGAGCGTAGCGCTCAAGCTGTGGCGCCAGCTTTGACAAAAGCATTTGATACAATTGGTGGCTGTACCCAATAAATGCCATGTTCTGCTCACTGGAAGGCTTTTCCAGTTCCAAAAGGCGTTGGAACTCCCCTACCAGTTCAGACAGCGCGGTTTTAGAGATTCTAACGCTGTCTGCCAGTACAAGCTCAGGGGTAATCAAAAAACAGTGCAGCGCGCTGTCGGTGCAGCAATACTCCAGCAAAGCTTGATCCTTGGCCAGCATGCGCTTGCGTATATCCTCCGTTGAAATGTTGCTGCGCTGGTATTTCAGGTTGAAGAACTGTGGTTGCTCGCGTTCCAGTTTGGCAAAAAACTTGCGCTTCCGCCGTTCGGCTGCCGCTTTCCGGGCAGGGTCGTTTTTGGCCCTGGACAGTTCTTCCATGATTTCCTGTTCTTCTTGCTGAACGGAAGCCGGCAGGCTTCGGCTCGCATTGCGCAGCCTGGCCGCATCGAGCAGGGCAAATGCCTTGCCTTGTTCGGCAGTCTTGAAGGCTTGTTCCAGATACCTGCCCCCTTCCGGTTCATTCATTTTCAATCGGTACAACTGGAGGTTGCTCTCAACGGCTTGATCGACCCATTTCCGCGCATCTTTTGCCAATTCGAGCTTTGCCCCGTCGCTCATGAGGTTGTTGCGCATAAATTCGGCATATTCCTGGAGCAAATTGCAAGCAACGGCTGCCTTCGCCAATATCTGAGGGTCGCCTTGTGAAACCTGGGCATACTCTATCCATGCGGAGGCTATGTTGCTCAGCAGGTCAAATATATTGGAATGGTTGCCTTGGAGCGTGCCCAGTGCGGGAAAGCCCGTGGCTTCGTTCCATTGGCTGCCGCCAAAAGCGGCCATTGCCGAGCGGTAGTCTTCAAAGGCTTCTTTGAACTTTTTTTGTTTCTGCTGTGCATATCCTCGATTGATATAGAGCAAGGCTGGGTCGAGCGCGGCTTCACTGTTTTTACAAAAGTCGATGCCAGCGCTCAAAACAGCATCAGATTCTTTATAACGTTCTGCCCTGCAAAGCAAGGCGCCCAAATTGCTGATGCCCGTTACTTTCCTGTTAAATTCCAACGTCCTGTCATACAATAGAATAGCCCCCTCGATAAGGGTAACAGCGGAATCAAAGGCCATGCGTCGATCAGATGCAGATTTCGCTACCATCATTGAATCCTGCCAGAGGTTTCCAGCTATCATTTTTAGGTCAGCTATGGCTGCCAGATGTTCCATTGTCGAGCCTGGGTCAGGCATTGGAATCATTCGCCTGACAATCCGGTTTCCTTCGTACGCAATTTCGAGCCCTTCCCTGTAGCGGTTCAACAAGCGATAGCAAGCTGCGTATTCGTACAAAACTTCAGGGATCAATTTTCCTTTGCCGGCATAGTCGAACAGGCTCAGGGAGTCATGGAAATATTGGTAGGCCCTTTGCAAGTCGTCAATCGCGCGGGCAGGCTCCCCAATATGGCGCAAGGCAGTGCCGCGCCGCAGCATATTGTTGAAATAGAAAAGCTCCAAGTAAGCAGGCGTATGCACATCAGCCATGTCGAAATAGGGCAAGGCTTTTTCATACTCCTCCTTGTTGAAGTGCGAAAGCCCCAGATTGTGGTACAATCGCAATATGTCGATATGGGTGGTATCATTGGCGTAGATGCGTTTTCGGATATCTAGCGCCTGTTGATAATATTTTCGCGCCAAAACCGGGGCTGGGACAAGAAATGGCTTTCCGAGCGACTCGTGGCATATTTTGGCAACGCCCAAGTCGATGGAGTCCACTTGCCAAACCTTGATTTCAGCCAAAAGGCTGTCGATGGTTTTCAGTTTAAGGGTGTCCGTTGAGGCTATGCCCTTTGTCAAAGATTCAAGCATGGCCAGCACCTGCCCAGGTTGTTCGGGTGCAACGGCTTTTGGGGTGTCTGGTTGGCAAGAGAGGATGGCAAACAATAGGCAAAGGGCTGGGAACGCGGCGGGGAGCTGTTTCATCGGCGGCTTATTTTTCGGTAAAAATAGAAAAAGCATACCATAAATACGGTATGCTTTTTCAAAAACCGACTAATTGCCCGAGAATTATTGCAAGGCAGTCGGACATTCCATTTTTTCGCAATCGCGACATAGGTTTGGATCGCTCGGACAAGGACAGTTTATGCGCCCGCTGTGGTTGAGCCTTCTGTGGACGGCATGGTCGTTGACAGGAAAAGCATTGTTGAGTATCCAATCCTTTATTTGCCTAGCATTGTAGGCTCTGCCTGAGCCTTTTGCCAATCCAATCCAGACCGCAACCGTGCGGGTTACAAAGGGAGCAGCCATGGATGTGCCCGACATGAATGCCAGCCCGCTTGTATTCCCTCTTAGCCCAACCGGATAAGCGCTGAGTACGTTTTTTCCCAAAGCTGCCACAGTCATATAGTCACCGGAAAAGGACCAGTTGGAAAAACTGGCTAAATTGCCGGAAACTGAATTGAGGGCGGCAACTGAAATCAAGTTGTCTGTTGTATTGGCAAAGCATGCCGGCCAGAACTTCATATCCCCATCAACATTGATACTGTCGTTCCCCAAACCCGCAACCACCACAATATTTTTGCTCTTGGCAGCGGCAAAAAAAGGAATGAATATTTCTGGGGCTGCGATAGTGTCCTTGAATCCCCAACTGATGTTTATTACGTCAACATCCTGTGCAATGGCGTAATAAAGCCCGCACATGGCGTCAAACAGGGTACATTCATTGTTAGAGTCCAACACTTTCACGTTCAAAATATCAAATGGAACACCCATCCTGTCGCCCCCATTTGGGGCTACCCCGCTAACTATACCGTTGATGTGGGTGCCGTGCCCATTATCGTCGAGCGGCTCCCATCCTATAGCGTTATTCCCCATAATGTTCAGCCCATACTGGGTCAGCGGGGCATTTGAATCGCATGGGGGCAACGGGCTTTGCACAGCATTCCAGGCTGTTGCCAGGAGCTGAGAATTGTTTGGCTCAACACCTGTATCAACGATGGCGATTTTTACGCGGTTGCTCGGGCATGTTTTCTCGTTCGGGGATGGCTGAGGCTTTTCATTTCCCTTGAAAGAACCAGCAGGACTTTTTATAAGCACATAGTTCAACTCCAAGCCGCCAACACCATTGCCCTTTTTGGACGGATCGACCACCACTTCGCCGCCAGAGCTGATGCCTAAAACCTTCTTTTTGCCAGCATAGCGCCAGAGTTCCAGTTTGCCAGGGCAAGGGCAGCTTTCCACCTTGCAAAAATCCCATTCACGCAACAGCTTGCGCGTGGAATCGGCATTCGGGTGGTTGCCATCCAAAATCCATTCGTTGCAGCGATAGCGGACGAAATCAGTTCTGGTTGCTGTCGAGTCTTGGTTCCCAGACGTTGGAGCGACCTTGGTTGTATAGGTGATTTCTTTCTGATTAAAACATCCAGACCTACCTGGGATGTTGTTAAAAACACTGTTGCAGTCGCAAGGATCATTATTTACATACAGCCACAAAACATAGGCTGCAAGCCCACCCAGAATAAGCAGTACCCAAAATTTCAGTCTTTTTTTCATGGTTACAGAATGGTTTTGTCAATATTGGAGATAGAGTGTCGAATTTGCAGATTCATTAAGCCTTCAAAAAAGAAAAGCCTGAAAAACCGCCTCAAAATACACCACTACAGCTCAAACCCAAAACATTACCTCAAAAACACCGCAAAAACTTACCTTTGCCACTCAACACAACCAAGCATATACCATGGGCGACACTCACGCACTCGACGACTGGAAACTCGAACAGGAAGAATGGCTGGAAGCACTCGAAGAAGTGCTCGAAGGCGAAGGCAAAGGCCGCAGCGCCGAACTTTTTCAACGCATGCGCTACCTGCTGGCGCGCTACGGCGTCGCCAATGGCGGCCCGGCACTCAACACGCCTTATCTCAACACCATCGGCGTCGAGGAGCAACCAGCATACCCCGGCGACCTGGAAATTGAACACCGTATCGAGCAAATACTGCGCTGGAACGCCCAAGCGATCGTGCTGCAAGGCGCCGACAAAGACCTGGCGCTGGGCGGCCATATCGCCACCTATGCGGCCTGCGCCACCATGTTGGAAGTGTTGTTCAACCACTTCCTGCGCAAGCGGGGCGCCGATTACGGCGGCGACCTGCTGATGTTCCAGGGCCATGCCTCCCCCGGCATCTATGCCCGTGCCGCCTTTGAAGGCCGGCTGAGCATGCAGGCCATTGCCGATTTCAGGCAGGAACTCCTGGGCGGTGTCAGCTCCTACCCGCACCCCCGGCGCATGCCCAATTTCTGGCAAGCGCCCACCGTGAGCATGGGCCTTGGCCCCATGACGGCCATTTACCAGGCCCGTTACATGAAATACCTGGAAAACCGGGGCTTGAAGCCGGCGAACGGCGGGAAAGTATGGCATTTCATCGGCGACGGTGAAATCGACGAACCGGAAATCTACGGCACCATTGGCCTGGCCAGCCGGGAAAACCTCGACAATATCGTTTTTGTGGTTAACTGCAACCTGCAGCGCCTCGACGGGCCTGTACGCGGCAACGGCAAGATCATACAAGAAGTGGAGCGCCATTTCCTCGGCGCGTCATGGGAAGTCATCAAAGTGATCTGGGGCGGCGAATGGGACGAATTGCTCGCCAAGGATGTGGACGGCATCCTGCTTGCCCGCCTGGAGCAATTGGTCGATGGCGATTTCCAGGAAATCAACTCCGTGGGCACAGGCGCTCATACCCGCAAAAAACTCGTCGGCGACGACGCCCGCATCGAAACGCTGCTCGCACCCTATTCCGACGAACAACTGCACGCCATGCGCCGCGGCGGCCATGACGCCCAAAAAGTGTACGCCGCCTACGAACGCGCCGTGCGCGCCGGAAAACCGGTGGCCATCATCGTCCAAACCGTAAAAGGATACGGCATGGGCCAGGCCGCAGAAGGCAAAAACACTGCCCACCAAACCAAAGACCTGCTGGATAAAAACCGCCTCGAAACCCGCGACCGCTATAAAATCCCCCTCTCGGATGAAGAAGCGCTGGCGGCAAAATTCTATTTCCCGGCAGCCGACAGCCCGGAAGCCAAATACCTGCACGCGCGGCGCAAAGCCCTCGGCGGCTACCTGCCCGAGCGCAGCGACGAATATCCGCGTTTCAGCCTGCCCGGCGTTGAGCTTTTTGAAAAACAACTCAAGCCCGACGAAACTGCCAAGCCCGTTTCCACAACGGGCGCCATGGTGGATATGATGACCCAAATGATCCGCAACCAGGACATCGGAAAATACATTGTACCCATTGTGCCAGACGAGGCCCAGACATTCGGCATGCACCCGCTTTTTAACTCTGCCCAAATCTGGAACCAGCGCGACCAATTGTACACCCCGCTGGAAATCGGCTTTTCCACCATAAAATACAAGGAATCCAAAACAGGCCAGGTGTTGCAGGAAGGCATCAACGAAGATGGCGCTACGGCTTCCTTCACCGCCGCCGGCACCGCGTATGCCCTGCATGGCGTGCCCACCATCCCGTTCTACATCTACTATTCCATGTTCGGCTTCCAGCGCGTAGGCGATATGGTGTGGGCCGCCGCCGATATGATGTGCAAAGGTTTCCTGCTCGGCGGCACCGCCGGCCGCACCACCCTCAACGGCGAAGGGCTGCAACACCAGGACGGGCATTCGCACCTGATCGCCCAAACCGTGCCCAGCGTGCTCTGTTACGACCCGGCATTCGCCTACGAACTTGCTGTCATCGTCCATGACGGCATCCGCCGCATGTACGTGGAAAACGAAGCGAAAATATACTACCTCACCCTCTACAACGAGAACCTGCAAATGCCGACCATGCCCAAAGGTGTGGAAGAAGGCATCAAAAAAGGCATTTATCGCTACCAGGCTTCTTCCAAAAAATCAGCACAAGCCGGTGTAAAAGCCCACCTGCTCGGCTCGGGAGTGATCATGAAACAAGTATTGGATGCCGCCGAAATCCTGGAAACAGAAGGCGTCAGCACCGATGTGTGGTCGGTAACGTCTTGGACCGAACTGTACCGCGATTGCACTGCCTGCGAACGTTGGAACATGCTGCACCCGGGCGAAAAAGAGAAGACATCCTTCTTGCAAGACAGCCTGAAAGGCACAGAAGGCGTGTTTGTCGCCGCAAGCGACTGGGTGAAGCTCACACCAGGACAGTTAGCGCCCTGGATGCCCGAAGCATACACCGCCCTCGGCACCGATGGCTTCGGCTTGTCGGAAAGCCGGGAAAGCCTCCGCGATTATTTTGAAATATCGCCCAAATACATCGCTTTTGCCGCTGTCCGCCAGTTGAACAAACAAGGCAAGGTCAGCGACAAGGCGGTGAAGGACTTTATGAAGAAATATGGCGTGGATGCTGAAAAGGCCGACCCAATGAGCGTTTAATGGCCGCATGAATAAGGCCTCATTCGGCGAATGACGCGTGAATTAACGGTCATTCGCCGGATGCGGCACTAGTTATTCAACATCACGGGCATCACCAGCATCAAAATTTCCCGGTTGTTGTTCTCCTCCTCAATGGGTGTGAGAATGCCCGCACGGCTTGAAGTGGATAATTCCAGTTTCACCTCGTCGGAGCCGAGCACACCGAGCATCTCCGCCAGGAAGCGGGCGTTGAAAGCGATCTTCATCGGAGCGCCTTCAAATACGCAGGCCATCTGCTCGGTCGCTTCATTGGAAAAATCCAAGTCCTGTGCACTCACGGTCAAGCTTTTATCCGTAAGGTCGAGCACCACCTGGTTGGTGGTCTTGTTGGCGTAAATCGCAATACGTTTCAGCGAATTTTGAAGGTCGGATCGGTTGGCCACCATGTTGTTCGGATTGTCGACGGGGATAACCGCATTGTAATCCGGGTAGCGGGCATCAATGAGGCGGCAGACGAGGCTCACGCCGGCAAATGTGAAAAAGGCGTTGGCTTTGTTGAACGAAATTGTAACCCCGTCATTGGCTGGCAAGGCGTTTTTCAGGAGGTTGAGGGCCTTTTTAGGTACAATAAAAGCCGTGCTAACCTCACCGGCCATCTGATGCGTGGTATATTTCACGAGTTTGTGCGCATCGGTCGCCACGCAAGTCAATTTGTTCATATCCAGTTGGAAATAGACACCCGTCATGGCTGGGCGCAATTCATCGCTGGAAGTGGCGAACACGGTGTTGTTAATGGCATCGAGCAGGTACTGGCTGTTGATCTTGACCGTCTCGACCGAATCTGGCACCGGGATTTCGGGGAAATCCGCGCCGTTCTCCCCGGCGAGCTTGTACTTGCCGTAAGAGGAGGTGATCTCTATGCCCCAGTTGTCGGGGTTTACCGAAAAAGTGACGGGCTGTGGCGGCAATGCTTTGAGGGTTTCGAGCAATATCTTGGCTGGAACAGCAACCGAGAAGTCGTCATCGGCCAGCACATCAATGGTGGTGGCAATGCTGGTTTCGAGGTCGGTGGCCCCGATGGTGAGTTTTTTGTTCTCTATTTTAAAAAGAAAATCCTCCAAAATGGGCAAAACCGGGTTAGAGCCAATGGCGCCGTTCGCGATCTGCAATTGTTTGAGGAGTTCGGAAGAGGAGATGCTGAATTTCATGTGCTGTATGGTTAGTAGCTTGCGGCAGATTTCGTTTATCGCCAACAATCGCTGCAAAAGTATGTTTTTAAGGCTCCTGGTTGCGCTGAAAAAACTAACATTTTGTGGAAAAACGAATGAAACCTACCTTCGCAGCCCCCAATTGCGCAAACATCGAAACAATACAAATGCCGTCTAGCCATATTCCCATGCTCAATCGCAAATTGCCGCCTCCAGTTTTCCCGGTCAGCAATTTGCTGCTGCCACGCCCGAAGGTGGTGAAGCTCGACAACGGTATCCCTTTGCATGTGCTCGATTTCCCCGGTTACGAGGTGCTCAAAGTGGAAGTTGTGTTTCATGCGGGAAGGCCGCAGGAGCAAAAACGGCTGGCCGCGAGGGCAACGGCGCGCATGATGCGGGAAGGCAGCTCCCAGCGCTCCGGCGCTGAAATTGCGGAGCATTTTGATTATTACGGCGCTTCACTCAGTGTGCCGACCAACCTGGACATCGCGAATTTTACGTTGTTCTCCCTGAGCAAATACGCCGCGGAAGTTATACCGGTTTTTGCTGAACTCTTGCACGACCCCAGCTTTCCGGAGGCCGAACTGGAAACCTTCCGCCGCAACAGCATCCAGGAACTATCCGTCGAGCTGGAAAAAGTAGAAACCCTCGCCTACCGGAAAGTGACGGAGTTGATTTTTGGGAAAAACCACCCTTATGGCTACAATTCGGTGGCTGAAGACTACCTGGCCATTCAACGCAGCGACCTGCAACATTTTTACGCACAATGGTATGTCCCCACAAATTGCCAGTTGTTTGCCAGTGGCCGCGTGGACGACAGCACGATCAAGCTGCTCAACCAGTATTTTGGGGGCAAAAAAACAAGCCAAAGCGCAGCAAAGCGCAGCCACCACAAACTGCTGACTTCCAACCTGACAGGCAACGGCGCCGATGCATCGGGGAAGCCAGGAAGCATCCACCTGCCCCACCCCGGCTCCCTGCAAACGGCCATCAAGATCGGCAGGCGGGCATTTAACAAGCGGCACCCCGATTTTTACGGCCTTTTTATGCTCAACGCCTTGTTGGGTGGCTATTTCGGCTCTCGCCTGATGACACAGGTGCGGGAAAAAAAGGGCTACACGTACAACATCTATTCAACGCTCGACGCATACCACAACGATGGCTGTTTGTACATCGCCACCGAGGTCGACCCCGCCAATGGCGCCGCCACCGTGAAGGCCATTTTTGCTGAAATGAAAAAACTGCGCGACAAGCCTGTGCCGCCCGAAGAGCTGGAAATGTTGCGCAACTACATGCTGGGGATGCTGCTGAACGGCCTGGACGGCCCCATTAACACCTCTGATGTGGTGCGCAGCCTGATCGTCGAAGACCTGCCCTGGGAAAGCTTTAACACCATGGTAGATACGGTTCGCAACATCAGCCCGGATGAAATACAGGTGCTGGCACAGCGATACCTCCAGGCAAAAGATTTCTGGACGGTGACAGTGGGCTGAGGGAATGCGGAATGGGTAGCGCGACTTTCAAGTCGCCCGAAAAAGGCTATTCATGGCCGCAAACATTACCGTTAACGCAGCATGTGGTCAGCTTATAATTTTGGGGGCAAATATCAATACCAAGCGTTACTCAGCCTCGGAGGCCAAACATTTGGTGTGCCTGAATCTCAGAGCGCCATAGGCCCCCTATGTTATTGTATGCCCTCTTGTCATTCTCGTAAGAATCCGTCCACGTAAAAAGGGGACAGGGCAACGAAATGCTGCAGCTTTAGCACCTTTCGCGCACTTAGCTCGGACGGATTCTTACGAGAAAGACAAGAGGGCATCCGGAGCAAGTGGTGCGTGGTATGGTGCAAGGACTCAAGAGCCGTATTTTAGGTGCTGACAAAGACAGAGAAGGGAACGGCAAAGCTTTGCCCGGAGAAATCTTGGGGGTTTATCATTTTGGGACGAGCAGAGAAACCCGATGTCAAATGCCCAATATCCAACACGGAATGTCCAATTTCCAAGTGCCGAGCGCATGGCACACTTGGGCATTCGACATTCCGTGTTGGGCATTGGACATTGGCGCATTGCGTTGGTTCACGGCCATAAATGGCCTTTTTCGGGCGACATAAATGTCGCGCTACCGAAGCA
>CAZULM010000066.1:0-33787 GCA_964621185.1 uncultured Saprospiraceae bacterium
GTATTTGGCCACAAGGGCAAGACCTGGAACAGACACACTTTTTGAAACATTACCCATTTGGAATGATCCTTCTATCTGGGAGATCAATGGTTGCCCTGTCTTCGAATACGGTAAACGCTAGATTACCAGCTCTCTCTGCGTGATCAATATTAAATGGAACGATTTGCACATCTCGAAGTGGCAATTCGTCTAAAGCTCCCTTTACACAGTATTCCGCAATCGAAATAGTAGATATCTTTAGCAAATATTCTTTCTCAAGAAAATATTTGTAATAGGCTTAAGTATTTAAGTGCAAAGGGTCCGCTTCATTTAGCAGACGAATAAAAAAGCTAGTGTCAAGTAAAACACTTTTACGCTCCATACCCTCTCACATTTTGCAGCCACTCATCAGCATCGTTAACATCCGACCAGTTACTTTTAGCCTTTTTAATCAAAGATTTGATATAGTCTTCTTTGTAAGATGGGTTATAATCTATAATGTCTATTAATATCAGAGAACCTTTATCAATTTCCGCTGATTTGATGTTTTGCTTACCCTTAGCACGTACACCATAAGGCTTGTATAATGGGTTGCTTTCATAATCCTTCAAAAGCATCCTGGTTGCTTCGATTTTCAAAAGGCCAAACTCCTTAGTATCAAGGTGTACATTTGCTTTCCCTTTGCCCCCGGCATCTACTATAGTACCATAAAAATAGAATTCTGCGTCAACCCAAATATCTTCCGAACGAATAAACTTGGTACCCTTATTTATGGAAATCGTGGGGCCTCCAGCAATTGAAGTGCAGATCTCGTATTGATAATTGTTTTTTTGGGCCTCTGATTGAAAAAACTCAAATGCACGTATAGTAGGATATTCCAAAAAATCAATGGAGTAATTTTCTGCCTTTATTTTAGCAAGAATAGCATCAAACCCAATTACAGTCTGAAGTGTGGTTTGTATGATATGATTGACTGAGCCTTCTGTTATTTTTAGTGAAATTATAGGCCTATCCTTTCTTGTGTTTGGAAACAGCAAATGCTCCACATGTTGAAGCATTTCAATAACTTCCCGAATGTCATAATTATCTGGATTTAAGTCGAAGTTCCCTTTACGACCAATAATTTTTATCTGGATTTGACCTGTTTTTTCCACTTTCTTTATAAAATAACACCCAAAGATACATCCTTTTGTGCCAGTTGTAGCAGAGCACTCAAGATTTTTGACCTGATCACCATCAACTCCGTTCAAGTCAACTTTTCCCACCAATCCGAACCGGCATTTGCGGCATCTATACCAAACAACTGCCCCAACGGCGGTGTGACGTGTTCCATTCTTTGCCGAATAGCAGCCTCCACAAAACCTTCTACAGGCTCCTTCCAGG
The DNA here is from genome assembly GCA_964621185.1 of uncultured Saprospiraceae bacterium. Lineage (GTDB taxonomy): Bacteria > Bacteroidota > Bacteroidia > Chitinophagales > Saprospiraceae > M3007. The sequence continues at coordinate 1,363 of CAZULM010000066.1, forward strand.
AATGTGTCGACAAGGAGAACCCGCCCCAATGAACCGGCATAATGCGCTTTGCCCCGGCATCGATACCAGCCTGAACGCTTTCATCAGGGAATAGGTGAATCTGCCGCCAAAGCTCGTTGTACTGGCCGCATTCCATGAATGCAAAATCGAAGGGCCCTAATCGTTCTCCTACTTGTTTAAAATGAAGCCCGTATCCGCCGTCGCCGCTGAAATATATGTTCTCGGCAGCGGTTTTAATCGCCCAGCCGCCCCAGAGCGACTGGAACCTGTCGCGCAGGCCACGGCCAGAAAAATGCCGCGTGGGGGTAAAACTGAACAAGATATCGCCTTCCTGTTGCTGATCCCACCAGTCAAATTCTGTTATCTGCGCTTTGTCGACACCCCATTTGACCAAATGCCGCGCCAGGCCCAGGGCCACGAAATACTTTTTCACCTTGGGCTTCAACTTCTGGATGCTGTCGTAATCCAAGTGGTCGTAATGGTCGTGTGTGAGCAAGAGCAGGTCGATCTCAGGAAAATCATCGATCAGCGCCAGGGTGTTTTCGCTGAACCTTTTGGTCTTGAACGGCGCAATGGGCGATGCATCGGGCCCAAGCATGGGGTCTATCAGGATGGTTTTTCCTTGCACCCGCATCAGGACGACGGAATGGCCATACCAACTGAACCTGGCTTTGCCGGAAGTGGCGAGAAAACCATCCCTGTCAAAGGGCGTGATGGGGAGTAAAGACGCTGGCTCGCGCCCGGTTTTTGCGCAAAACTGTTTGTACAACAACTTGGGGATGTCCTGAAAACTGATCGTCATTATGGATTCCTCCAGGTTCTCAAACTGCTTGCCGCTCCAGTTTTTGGACCGGGCGTATTGTTCCAGGTGGGCTTTTGTGGCTTTTCCGCCAAATTGGTTGCGCATTTCGTTGCTTTAGTGCGAATAATTGAATGTTGGTCCACACTACTGGACATTTTATTTCGCGCAGATTTTACACAGAAAAGGATACAGATTTTACACAGATTTTTTCCGCGTAAAATCTGTGCAAACAAATCTGCGTGAAATCTGCGCGAAAAATGTCCAGTAATGTGATGTTGTTCATTCTTTCTTGGGAGGCGTTTTTTTCTCTTTTTTACGCTGCTTCTTTTCTTTTTTCTCCTGGTCTTTATTGATTTTTTCGACCGTTTCCATTGGGATCACAACCAAAGAATTGGTTTCACAATCCCAGTTGTTCATATACTTCGAAGAAACAACGACGTGTGTTTTCCAGTTGGCGAACTTGGAATACAACATCAAAGTACAAATATCAGTGGCGGTTATAAAGTCTCCAGTTTCAGGCAAATGCGTGTGCATGGCGCCAAAGGGCTCTTTGTCCTTGTCCTTTTTCGCTCCGTAAGACATTGGAAGTATGTTTTTATGGAGCTGTTTTTTGCTGGTGACTTCATTTTGTTCGTTGAACGTTATAAGATAGTCATTGCCGAAGATCACTACATCGCTTACCTGCGGCCCTGTCAGCACATATACCCTCTTTTCGCCGTCATGAATCAGCGGAATGATGTTGAAGTTGGTGTTTTTATAAGATTTGAAAAAGGTGTCGCTTTCCATCAGGTTTATGGCTGTTTCCCGCATAATCCGCAACCCAGCCTCTACGGGCAATAAAGAGCGCTTACCCAAATCGACCACAGCGTTGTGAATGTTGAAGGTGCTGTCGAATGTGATTGTCCCGAGCACTGATGGATTTTCTGCTTTCGAGTAGAAAACACATTTTGTGTAGCTGCCCTCGGTATAGGATATGTAGCCACCTATGTCCGTGGGGGTCTTGTATTTTTCCACAAACAAATCTGTTCCGTGCCAGGACGCCATTTCAGATTTATACAAAAGCTTGCCTTCGTGTACGATGGGCTGGGCTTGCTCGGTTGGGCTTTGTTGGGCATTTCCCAGAAGGCTTGCGGAAAAAAGCAGGATAAACAATAGTAGTTTTTGCATAGTTGATAATTTAATTTGCCGGCCATTTGTACGCATCCGACCAGTCAAAGAATCTTTTTACCTCAGTTTCATGCGATTTCAGCCATTTGGCAACGTCTTTTTCGTCAGACGAGGCAAAAGCTATGTACCCGAAAGTTTCGAGCAACTTGTTTTCTTTGAGCGCCAGGAAATAAGGCACATAATAATCCCAGTAGAAGCCATAATTATCGCCTTTTGTCTCTTGCAGGGCCGCACATACGATGTCAAGCTTGCCTACAAACAATTTTACCGCAGTTTTTTTCTTTGCTTTCTTATCCATGTCCAACGCAGCCTGAAATGCCAACATCATTTCCGTGGCGGCAAAATTATCGGGCTGCAGTTGCTTGCCGCCAACGGTGTCAGGCAATGCGTCCGGATTAATTCGGACGGTGATTGATTTTTCTCCGGTTTTTTCAACGCCTTGATTCACAAGCTTCAAGAGATTGTCAAGGTTTTGCTTTGCCCTGTTCCCTTGTGGCTCTATCGCCAGGAACCTGCAATATGCCAGCACGGCAGGAATTGTTTTGTCGGTTCCTTGCGATATTCGGGCAATCGCATTGTGGGAGCTGGCATGTTCGGGGTTCAGCAGCACGGCCTGTTGCATGCACAATAAAGCCTCATCGTATTTTCTTATGCTCGCCAAGGTGACGCCTTTATTGAAATACAGCTGGTTGCTTTTGGGGAACATTTTTATGCCTTCATCATAGATCGCCAGGGACTCATCTGTCTTCTTCAAGCCATCAGTGGCATTTCCGTAAGCGATATAAACGGCCTGGAGGGCTTTGTCGCCGGGGTACAATTCAATGGCTCGTTTACAATAGGAAATCGATGTTTCATATTGCTGGAGCGACAACAAGGAAAGCGCCTTCTCTGCCAGGGCATGCAGGTTGTCTTTGTCGAGTTCCAGGGCTTTGTCGTATTTGGTGATGGCGCCGTGGTAGTCGCCCTTGTCGTGGTAGGCAATGCCTTCATCGACGAGTTGCATGGCAGCTTCTTTGTTTTGTGCGAAGGAGAGGTTGCAAACCAGGGCAAGGAAAGCAATTAATACAATGGTTCTTTTCATGTTTTTTTGCGCTAATTGTTAGTAATGTGGTTGGTGTTCAATGTTTTAGCCTAACATACTTCTCAATATTCACCCTGTTCACCCCGGCGCTTTCCACCACTTCCACGCCGCTTTGCACAAAGGTGTCATTTTCGATGCTGATGGTAAAGCTGAAGTCATGGCCTTCCCATTCGCGGTCGCTGCAATATTCCAGGTGCTCGGCGTACACATTGCCATTCAGGGTGTAAGTGCCGCCTCCGGAGCCGTACACAGCCGTGGAATCCTTGCCTTTCCGGAGGTCGTGCAACAAAAACGCAAAATGCGTGTCGTTTATGATTTTGATAAACGCCCGCTCGCCGGTGTAATACGTGACGTTGGTGTCGCCTTTTTCAATGGTGGTGCCGGAAATTAGCTTCCAGGTGCCTATGATGGGCAGGGGTTTTGGTTGGGGCTTCGCGGTGCAGGAAAGGAGGAGGGCTGTAGCGCAAATGATGAGTACGGGTACTTTGTCCATGGTAATTGCTTTGTTTTAAAAAGGAATGTATACCTTACGTCGCTTGGTTTTGTGCATACCGACCTTTGTATACTGTGATTAAAGTGATTTGTATGATTTGAGTGATTGAAAACATCTGATTTTCAAATGATTATGCGATCGAGATTTTCACAACCACTTTGCGTTGACTATAATCAATTGAATCAATCATACTCAATCACAAAAATCAGGCGAATCATAGTAAATATTTTGGCCGTTCAAACCATAACAACAATGAAAGAATTACTATTCAGCTGCTTGCTGTCCCTGATCGCCGTGCCAGGATCGGCACAAGATATGTCCTATTTGTTCTTAGACAAAGAGGTTATGGCCGTACCGCAACCCGCCTTGCAGGAGGCCTCCACATTGCAGGAAATCCACCCCCGCTATAAAGCCGATTGGGTGGAAAGCTACATCGCCACGGAAATTACGCTCCTGGAAAATGGGATATCGGTCTCCGCCTCGGGTACTGATGGCCGCATAAGCGCGGCGCAAAAAAGCCTGCTCCAACAAGCTGCGGTAGGGAGCAAGGTATTTGTTTGGGTAAAATACATGCCCCAGAACACCCTCAAGCACAATACTGCACAAGAAATGGATTATACCTTCGAGGTCATCCCCGCTGTATTGGCCGAATTCACCGGCGCTGAGGCAGGTCGAAATGCTTACATTGAAAACCATATCATCGCAAAATTGGACGCAGCACAAAAAGCGCTGCTGAAAATCGCGAAAATGGATTTCACGGTAGCTGCCGATGGTAGCATTGCAAGCGTACACCTTACGGAAGGCTCCGGGAACGAAGCGATAGATGCCATACTGATGCAGGGCATCCGCGAAATGCCCCAATGGAAGCCGGCTCAAATCCTGGACGGGACGCCCGTAGCGCAAACGCTCAAATTTTTTATCAGCAATTCAAAGGGGAATTGTTTGATGTACTGAGACTGAACAAAGTGTGCTGAGTATTATATCCAAAAGCATATACAACCGTAGTTTTTAGTTTTTTATACGTAAAAAGATATAAAATCTAAAAACGCCTTACCTTTATATCCAAAAGCATATAAAATGAAGCATTTGGCTGAATTTGTAAAAGGTAGGAGAAAACAACTGGGTCTCACCCAGGCGGAATTTGCACAGAAATCCGGAGTTGCTTTAACGGTTGTCCGAAAGATTGAACAGGGAAAAGAAAACCTGAGCTTATCCAAAGTTAACCAGGTATTGATCATGTTTGGCCATGTCTTGGCTCCCATAAAAATACTCTGATGCGACAAGGAATCGTGCAATATAATAACGAACTGGCCGGTGTATTGACCGAGGAGGATAATGGGGAATATCAGTTTGTTTACGACGAAACGTATATTCAACAGCATCCCGGTCAATTTATCACCTTTCGAATGCCTGTAACGCGTTCTCCGTACAGAAGCAAACGGCTGTTCCCATTTTTCGATGGCTTGATTCCAGAAGGCTGGCTGCTGGATATAGCTGCGGAAAGCTGGAAAATCAACAAGAACGATCGCATGGGATTGCTGCTGGCCTGTTGCCAAAATGCCATTGGTGCAGTAAGCGTTCACCCAATAAAGGAAACGCCAGATGCGTAAGTGTTTGTATTGTTACGAAGCCTTAGATGGAAAGCATGAAGGTGATTATCACCCTTTTTGCAATAAAGCATTTTATGGGACAACAGGTGCGCCAGACCTGCCATACCGCTTGTCCGAAATGGAGCAACTGGCAAAAAAAGCTGCAGAACTTTCGATTACCGTGCCAGGCGTACAGCCAAAATTGTCACTTGGATGGATAAAAACAAAACTGGAAAATGGACATCAGGGCCGATTGACTATTATGGACGCTTTGGAAGGCCAATATATTTTAAAACCACAAAATTCCCTGTACCCTCAGATGCCGGAAAACGAACATCTTTCCATGAAATTGGCAGAACTGTTCAAAATAGATGTCGTGCCTAGCAACATGATTCGTTTGACATCAGGCGAATTGTGCTACATCACCAAACGCATAGATCGCAAAGCAGTCGGCACGAGAATTCACATGATCGATTTTTTTCAAATTCTTGAGCTGGAAGACAAGTACAAGGGAAATATGGAAACAGTGGGAAAAACAATTGGCGAATTGTCAGTAAACACCCTGTTGGACAAGTTACGTTTTTTTGAACTGACCGTTTTTAATTTCGTAATTGGCAACAATGACATGCACCTGAAAAATTTTTCGATGTTGTTATCGGATTTAGGCTGGGTACTTTCTCCAGCTTACGACCTATTGAATGTGAAATTGATCTTACCCAAGGATAAGGAAGAAATTGCATTAATGTTCGGCGGCAAAAAAGAAAATTTCAACAAAGGGTATTTCGACCGGTTTGGCACACTTTTAAAGTTGAACGATAGGCAAATAAATGCCGTTTATGATAGATTGCCCCAATGGTTGTTTGTGGCGAACAGGATGATAGAAATGTCTTTCTTGACGGAGGAAAGACAGGCCGCCTATAAAGAATTGATTGCAAAACGTGTAATGCTGTTTAGGCCTTAAAGCTTATAAAAATACCAAACCACTACCATAAACCACCCAAATAATGAAAAACACCGTGCTCCTAATTTTTACCGTTTGGTTGCCGAACAATTTTTCCTTCGCCCAGACCGACGGTGCCGAATTGATAAATCTATTCATGCGGCAAGCATGGGATGAACCATTAGCCCAATTTGATAAGCTCAACGCCACAGAGGAAGAGTACGTCCTTGAAAACCTGAAATTTGGTTGCGAGAAGAACAACCAGCGGCCTGACCTGAAATTTTTCCGCAAAAAAGACTTGAACCACGACGGGAGATCGGATTTTATCTACACCGGAGGCTGCCCATATCTTGAAGTGTCCATTTTCCAGAGCACAGAAATAGGTCACCAGAAGGTACTTTCAAACTTTCCTGGAACAATTGTAAGGATGAGAGAAGTTGAAAACGGACTTAAGGTTTTTTGTTTTTCAGAAGCCTGTTGCTGTATCAGGACAAATTCGCTTTGTGCCATATCATTTGAGGCCAACAAAGCTGAAATCTCGGACTTGCAATACCTGATTTGGGACAAAGAATTTGAGCTGCCCGAGCAAGTGGGGAACCTAGACACCAATGCGATAGAGCTGAAAAGAAACACGATATTGAGAACAAACCTCGAAATCAATGATCAAAAGACAGTGGATGATTGTAGTGAAAATGTCTATTATAAAGGCAACCGGATTGGAGAATTGTTAAGCGGCGCACGGTACAGGGTATTATCCGTCAAATATGACAAGGGTGGAAATCAATGGACTTTGATAGAAGTCTTGCCAAGCCCATATTTTATTCCAGAGCCCAAAAGTGTGCAGTACACTGAGAAGACCAATACGATATTGATGGGTTGGATAAAAAAATAAAGCCGCTGCAAAACAATGCAGCCTATCCGCTCACTCTAAATGCCTTCCACCAAGCATAAAAAAACGGGCCGCTATCGACTTCTTGTCGGAAGCGGCCCGCACATTTCAGGTCTTTGATCCCCAGTTGTTTATTGCTTCGTGAACGATCCTTCCAATCGGCCGGCAGCGGCTTGAATGGAGACCCTGTAAACCCCGGCAGGAATATTGCTCACATCCAGCTGGAAATTACCCGCGTTGCCGACCTCCTGGGTGCGGATCAAGCGGCCATCGGCAGCGAATATCTTCACGGAAGCCTGGCCAACCTGGGCGCCATTTTCCAGCATCGCCGTGATGTTTATCCAGTTGCTGGCAGGGTTGGGCGAGATCACTAAGGAAGAAGGCGTACCGGGGTCTGATACCGGCGTTTGACATTCTACCATACCCAGTACAAATCCGTCTTCACAGTTGCCATTGTTGTGATCGACCACGCCGAACTCATACACGGTGGTGCCATCGCCCGGGAACGGCCCCAGGATGATGGGCTGTTGCGTGTTGTAGGGGTGATTCCCGTACAGGTTGCCGTTGCCCACCAAATCGAATCCGCCCGCACCGCCGTTTTCGTGCTTGAACGTGACAGCTACGAAGAACTGGCCGCAAAGGCAGCTGGTGCGCACCGCAAGCACGTCCCAGATATGGCAATCGTTGTTGTTGCCTAAACAATCGGGCACGTCGAATTCCAGCGAGCGGCAGCAGGTAGCCGTGCCGGCACTGGTGACGAAACAAACCTTCACCACGTCTTTGGTGCCGCCATCCCAGGGGAAGTTCGGGAAGTTGAGCGGCAATTGGCTGAGCATGAACGTGCCCTGGAACACGCCGTTGGCCCATACGCCAAAGGTGTTGCCCGGCGGGTTGTGCACCTGGAAGTTCAGGAACAGGTTGTAGGTGCTGTCAGACGTGCAGTTGCCCGGATCGACCACCATGCCGAATATCTCGCACAGCCCCCCTTGCGTGAGGCAGTCCGGCACATTGTACTCGATGGTTTTGCAGCAGCCGATGATGCCGTTGGGCGTCACAAAGCACACTTTGATCGCGTCGTGGTTGCCACCGCCCCAGGGGAAGTCGTTCAAGGTAAGCGGCAATTGGCTCAGGTTGAAGGTGCCGAGCGGCTGGCCGTTGGCCCAAACCCTGAATACGCTGCTGATCGGGTTGTTCACCTGGAAATTGAGCACCAGGTTGTAAGTGCTGTCGGAAGTGCAATCGCCTGTATCGACCGCCAGATCGTAGATTTCACAGTCAGGGTTGTTCGTCAGGCAATCGGGCACGTTGAACTCGATGGTCTCGCAGCAGGGCGGAATACCGCCGATATTCGTAGTGAAGCAAACTTTCAGCACATCCTTTGCCCCGCCGTCCCATGGGAAGTTCTGAATGGTGAGCGGCAGTTGCCCGAGGCCGTACATGCCTAAGAATTGGCCGTTCGCCCATACGCCGAACAGGGGCGCCGGCGCGTTGGTCACCCCGAAATTGAGGGTAAGCTGGTAGGTGCTGTCGCTGGTGCAGTTGCCCGTTTGGACGTGCAGGTCAAAAATATCGCATGGATCGGTGTTCAGCAGGCAGCCTGGCACCTGGAACTCGATCGTTTTGCAGCAGTTGGAAGTGCTGTTAGTATTGACAAAGCAAATTTTGATCACGTCGTGGTTGCCTCCGCCCCAGGGGAAGTCCTGGATGGTGAGCGGCAACTGGTTCAGGCTGAAGGTGCCGATCAGCACGCCATTGGCCCATACGCCAAAGGTGTTGCCTGGAGGGTTCTGTACCTGGAAGTTGATTTTCACTTTGTAGGTACTGTCAGAAGTGCAGATACCGGTCTCGGCAACCAGGTTGAATATCTCGCAATCGCCCTGTGGCAAGCAGTCGGGGCTGGGGAACTCGATCGTCTCGCAGCAAGCGCTGACGCCGATGTTGTTGCCCACGCACACTTTCAGCACGTCGTTGGGGCCGACGCCGTCCCAGGGGAAGTTCGGGATGTGCAGCGGCAGTTGGCTCATCATGTAGGTGCCAAAGGGCATCCCGTTGGCAAACAGCACGAAAGTAGTGGCGTTGCTGTTGATCACGCTGAAATTCAAGGTCAGGTGATAGGTGCTGTCAGGGTTGCAATCGCCCGTATCCACCGTCAGGTTGATAATATCGCAAGGATCGCAGATCGGCGGGTGCACTTCCTTGACGACACAGCAATCGGGATGGTCGTGGATGCAGATCTTTATCACGTCCACCGGGTTGCCGCTGCCCGGGAAATTTGGGATGGTCAGGGGCAATTGGTTGAGGGGGAAGGTGCCGAAAAGCTGGCCGTTGATGTGCAGGTCGAAGAAGTCGTTGCCGGGGTTGTTCGCCACAAAATTGATCTTCACCTGATAGCCGCCGGCGGGGTTGCAGCCGCCGACGATCACGGTAAGGTCGTCAATTTCACAATCGGTGCCGTCGCAATCGGGCGTTTTGACCTCTACGACCGCGCAGCAGTTGGGCTGGTCGTTGATGCATATTTTGATGATGTCCACGATGTTGCCGCTGTGCGGGAAGTTGGGGATGTGCAGCGGCAGTTGGTTCAGCGGGAAGTTGCCGTACAGTTGCCCGTTGACGTACATGTCGAAGGAGTCGCTGCCGGGGTGCGCCACGTTGAAATTGACGGTCAATGCATAGGTGCTGCCTGTAGAGTCGCAATCGCCCACCGCTACCTTGAGGTCGGTGATGTCGCAAGTGCCCAAACAGTCTGGCACCTGGAATTCTTTCGACTTGCAACACCCGAAGACATTGGTGCCTGGGCTTGGGCTAGTGCTGCCGCCGATACAAACGGTCACGACATCGGTGTTGCCGCCGTTCCAGGGGAAATTGGGTATCATCAACGGGGCTTCTGTGAGGTCGAAGGTATCGAGAAAAACACCATTCGTCCACACGAGGAAAGTCCCGTTGCCGGGGTTGGTGGCATTGAAGTTCAGGGTTATTTTGTAGGTGCTGTCGGAAGTGCAAGCCCCTGTTTGCACATGGATGCTGGTCACTTCACAGGAGTCGAAAGGCAGGCAGTCGGGCGCCAGGAACTGCAATTCTTTGCAGCAGGCGGGCAAATTGCCCGTGCATACCCTTACGGTGTTGAATATCAGGCCATTCCATTCAAAATTGGGGATATTTAGCGGGAGTTGGTTCATGCCGAAAGTGCCGAGCGCCTGGCCGTTGCCCCAAAGCTGGAAGGAATCGACCGCAGTGGTGTCATTTACCGTGAAATTGAGCCACACCCCAAAGGTGCTGTCGGAGGTGCAGGTATCTGTCTCGATCTTCAGGTTTTGGATGCCGCAAGGCGGGAAGCAAACCGGCACGTCAAATTCGTCTTTCAGGCAGCAAGTAAGCCCGGTGGGCAGCGTTACGCAAACTTCAACGATGGACTGGGCGTTGCCCGTCGTTTCAAAAACGGTGGTCAACGGCAACTGGTTTATGGCAAAAACACCATGGAGGGCGCCGTCGAGAAACAGGCTGAAAGAATCGGCAAGGCTTAGGGAACTGGTCAGTTGAAAGCCGATTTTGGCTTTGTAGGTCGTATCGCTCAGGCAGTCGCCCGTGTCAACAATAAGGCCGGTGATGCCGCAGCCGGGCGTCACGCAGTCGGGTGCCAAAAATTCGATGGTTTCGCAGCAGTCGGGGTTGTCGTTGATACAAACTTTCAAAATATCGTGCACGCCACCGCCCCAGGGAAAGTTCGGGAGGGTGAGCGGGAGGCCGGCCAACGGGAATATGCCCAGCGAGAGGCCGCCGGCGGTGTACAGTTCAAAAAAGCCGTTTCCGGGGTTGGTCACTTCAAAATCAACCTTGATGGAGTAGCTGCCGATGGCAGGGCCGCAATCGCCGACAGCTACCGTGAGGTTGGTAATGTCGCAGGTATGGCTGCTGCATCCAGGCGCCGTGAGTACGGTCTGCGCGGAGCAGTCCTGAAACACAGCGTCCTGCACGAGGAAGTTCAGCACGAGGGGCTGCTGTGGGTTGGCCTGGATGGGGCCGACGGTCACGGGCACCTGGTTGTAGGCATAGGTGCCGTAGTTGACGCCATTTCCTTTTACATGAAATTGGTTGGTAGTGCCGGCATGTTGGAAGTCGAGCACCACAAAAAACTCGCAAGTTGTGGTGTCGAACTGCACAACCGAGGCCGACAGGTCGAAGATGTTGCAGTTTAGCTGCGCGGAAAGCGAGTTCGCGAGCAGCATCAGCATCGGTAATAAGGATGAAAAACGCATGGGAAAATTAGAATTTGGTGAAAAAAATGGATGAAACCGGGGCTGGGGAGCCCAATTTGTGGGATTAGCACTGAAATTTCAAAGAACCTAATATGTTAAGATGCTGGCAAGATACAGCGCAAATCAAATTCGCTTCCTTTAACTGCGCCACATTTGGCGGTTTTAGTGTCGGATATTTGTCATATAGGCATAAACAAGGGGCAGGAGAGGGTGCTTGACTTTGCGACGGCACAAAACCATTGCCCACTCAAGCCATTGGATACTGTGATATTGGCGTACCTTGCGGGCTTGCAACTTGTGCGTTGTTTTACACATAGATTTTTTTTAACACATGGGTACATAGGGACATAGAACACATAGTTATGGGGGTATGAGATTGAGAAATGACCTGATTAACATCAAAACCCTATGTGTTCTATGTCCCTATGTGCCTATGTGTTAAACTACCTGGCAATGGACTCACTCACACAAATCGTGCTCGGTGCAGCCTGCGGAGAAGCAGTAGCGGGCAAAAAAATGGGCAACCGCGCTATGCTCTGGGGCGCTGTGGGCGGCACCATCCCCGACCTCGACGTGTTCGGCTCTTTTTTTGCCGACGAGATTGCCAGCACCTCTTTCCACCGGGGCTTCATGCACTCCTTTTTGTTTGCCGCCCTGGCGCCCTGGGCGCTTGCCTGGCTCACTGAATGGTTCTACAACAAGAATATTTACCGACGACGGGGCTATAAAGCCGCCGCCATGTCGATATGGCTTTTGTTCTACATACTGGCGGCAGTGGGGCTCAATTTTATACCCGTAGCCTTGGGGGAGGGCCTGAGCTGGTACGTGCTGCTGCCCACGCTGCTGCTGGGCGCCCGGTTTGCCTGGGTACTCTGGCGCGACTACTGGCTGCGCGACCTGGCGATGGTGTCCATAGGCTACCGCACCTGGGTACAGCTGTTTTTTTGGAGCATTTTCACGCACCCGATACTCGACTGTTTCACCAGTTGGGGCACACAGGTGTTCCAACCCTTCAGCGACCTGCGGGTACAATGGTGCACGGTTTCGGTGGTTGACCCGATCGCCACCTTTCCCTTTCTGCTTTGCCTGGTCATTGCCTCGCGGTTTTCCCTGCAAAAACGCTTGCGGGCCACCTGGAACTGGATAGGCCTCGGCTGGTTCTGCGGCTACCTGATGTTGTACACCCTGTGGCACAAATCGACAGTCGTTCAAGCCTTTAACCAAACATTGGAAGGGAAAAACATCGCCTTCAAACGGCTTTATACCAACCCCACTATTTTCAACAACATCGTGTGGTCGGGCATAGCGGAGGGTGATACGGCCTATTATTTCGGACAATACGGCTTCAACGACGCGCAGCCGTCCGTCAACAAAATTTCCAGCATCCCCAAAAACCACGAACTGTTGGCCCATATCCCCGAAGATGACCGCGCCCTGCGCTTTTTGAAATGGTTCTCCGATGGCTATTACAACGTGCTGCCCTACCGGGGCGATACCCTGCAGGTGAACGATCTGCGCTTTGGCTTGTTGGGTGATACCCTGCGGGGCAAAAACTATGTGTTCCCGTTCCTCTTGTTCAAAAACGAGAAAGGCCAATGGGACGTAAAAGCAAATAACCGCGACCCGGAGCACCTGGAAGACAACAAACGCTCGCTGGGTGAGTTGTGGGAACGGGTGAAGGGGCAAGTGGGCAAGTAGCAAGTGGGCAAGGGGCAAATGGGCAATGAGTGCCAAATAAACAAAACTAATACACCTCGCGCCGCTTGGTTTTGTGCATGCCAATCTTTGTAATCAATTGAACACCAGTTGAATCAATCATACTCAATCACAAAAATCAGGCGAATCATAGTATATATAGTCAACGCAAAGTGGTTGTGAAAATTTCGATCGCATAATCATTTGAAAATCAGATGTTTTTAATCACTCAAATCATACAAATCACTTTAATCACAGTTTACCTCACGCCGCTTGGTTTTGTGCATGCCGATCTTTGTAATCAATTGAACACCAGTTGAATCAATCATACTCAATCACAAAAATCAGGCGAATCATAGTATAACATGCTACAACGTACCATAACAGCAAGCATCTTTGGAGCCGCCATGATCGGCGGGATATTTGGGGGCAAGCTTGCTTTTTTCATCCTCTTCGCGGTGGTGACGGCGGGGTGTCTGTGGGAGTTTTTTGGCCTGCTCTTTCAAGGAAAGGGCCACCGGATGCTGCGCCGCGTGTTGGGCAGTGCCTGGGTGCTTGCGCCTTACCTGTTGTTAGGTGGCAGCGCGCTGGGGTATTTAGGCGGACAATATGCTTTCGCGGGCATCGCGGTGATCATTTTCGCCGCAGCACCTTTTTTTATGCTTGAGCTGTTCCTCAACCCGGATAAGCCTTTCGACCACGTTGGCCGATACGTGTTGGGCATGTTTTACATCGGTATCCCTTTTGGCCTGCTCACATACTTGTCCATGCCGATGGGGGAGTTCTTCAGCGGCGATACGTATTCCCCCTGGCGGGTATTTGGCTTGCTGGGCCTTGTTTGGGTCAACGACACGATGGCCTATCTGGTGGGCTCGCGATTGGGACGGCGCAAGTTGTTCGAGCGTATTTCGCCCAAAAAAACTTGGGAAGGTTTTATCGGTGGCGGTGTTTTTACCGTGATGGTAGCCTGGTTGGCCTCCGGCCACTTCCCCGAATTTACCCAAACCCAATGGATATTGCTCGCCATTGTCGCCACGGTGTTCGGCACCTTGGGCGACTTAGTGGAGAGCATGCTCAAGCGCAGCCTCGACATCAAGGATTCTGGCAATCTCCTGCCCGGCCATGGCGGCCTGCTCGACAGGTTCGACGCATTTTTGCTGGCGATACCTTTTTATTGGCTGGTGCTGATACTATAGGTTTCGGGTTTTGAAAGAATGACGTTTTTTTGTTATGGTATGAATATTGTTGCGCTAAGGGCTCACGTAACCCGCTCCACCATCCATGCGACAGCTCGATGTGCTCGTAGCCGACAACCATCCGATTTTTGCCGAAGGGCTTCAGGCGGTGTTGTCTGGCCCGGGCAAAAGCTTTTCTTTCAACATCAAAGGTATTGCCAACTCGGTCGCTGAGGTGCGCGACATGCTGTTCGAGAGCGACCCCGACCTGCTGCTGCTCGACTGGTCTCTACCAGAAATGGACGGCCTGAAGCGCTTGAGCGAAGTGAAGAAAGACCATGCAAAGACCCGGATACTGATCATGGCCGGCAGCCAGGCGCCCAATTTGGTAAAGGAGGTTTTTGATGCGGGGGCCGACGGCTTCATGTTGAAATCGGGCACCAAAGACGAGCTGCTTTCCGTCATCGAGCAAATTGTGGACGGCAATTCCTTTTGGCGAAAGGTGCAGGCAGATGCCGCCTGGAACAAAAGCCTCAGTCCGGAAGAAGCTTTTGCAGAGAAACACGGGCTAACCCAACGCGAAATCGAGATTCTCCAGCTCATCGGCAAGGCTATGGACAACCGGGAAATTGGCGCCAAACTGTTCATCAGCCACCAGACCGTCAGCGTCCACCGAAAAAATATTATGCGGAAACTGGGCGTAAACTCAACGGCAAATCTTATCAAAATCGCCTTCGAGAATCATTTGGTCTGATCCATCACATTTTATAGCCAACGCAAAGTGGCTGTGAAAATGGAGTGTCGCTAATCTATTAAAAATCAGCCTTTCAGCATCCAGCAATCCTTCAAATCCACTCAAATCCAGGTATAAACGGCAAAATACCGCAAATCGGTTAGCCCTATTTGCCAACAAGGCATGGTTTTTGCCGCATTTCTTGCCGCACAATTACTGATAAGGAG
The DNA here is from genome assembly GCA_964621185.1 of uncultured Saprospiraceae bacterium. GTDB lineage: Bacteria > Bacteroidota > Bacteroidia > Chitinophagales > Saprospiraceae > M3007. Next base: position 16,407 of record CAZULM010000066.1, read on the forward strand.
CGCAGAAAGGTTTTGATTATTTGTCATGCGTTTTCTACTTTTGCCGCTCCCGTTATTTTTTCAAAGTCGAAACCAAAGCTTTTTGGCTCAAACAACTGTCATCATCCTTAATCTCATGGAAAAGAAAAACTTTACACCTTTTTTGAACGCTTTCAGTGTCATCCTCATTTCTGTACTCTTTCTTGGCGCCCCGACTCAGGCCAATGCACAATGCGTCCTGGTTTGCAACAACTTGATCCAAGTATCCCTCGACCAGAACTGCGAAGCCGCCCTGATGCCCGACGACATTTTGGAAGGCAACAACTGCCAGAATGGGGTACTGCAAGTACAAGCCAGGATCAACGGCGTTTGGGTGCCCAGCTCCGGCAACTTCGTGGCAACCTCCGCCAACATCAACCAAACCCTGCAAGTGCGCGTCCGCGACCTCGTCTCCGGAAACTCTTGCATGGGCAACATCCTGGTACAGGACAAGCTCGCACCCAAGCTCACCTGCAACGACGTGTTCCTCAACTGCGCCGTAACCAACTATGCGCCGGCATACCTCCTCGATGTACTCGATATTGACGAAGCATACCCCTCCGTCGATGAAAACTGCGGCAATTATTCCCTGTCGCACATCGATACCTGGAACGACCTGACCTGCACCGGCTCCATCAATGGCATTACCGGCCTTAGCGCCTACGTCGTCCGAAAATGGACTGCCGTCGATGGCAGCGGCAACACCGCTACCTGCAACCAATACATCTATTTCGACCGCCGCAACGCGTTTGAAGTGTCCCTGCCCGCCAATGTCACCATCAGCTGCGAAAACCCCAACACGGCGCCTTCGGCAACCGGTGTCCCACACATCAAAGAATTCGGGATTAACTGGCCCATATGGCCCAGCAACGGGTTTTGCGAACTGAGCGCTACCTACCAGGACCAGATACTCCGCACCTGCGACGGCACCTATAAGATATTGCGCACCTGGACTATCCTCGACTGGTGCCTGCCCACCGGCCCCAGCAACCCAATCATCTACGTGCAGCTCATCAAAGTGGAAGACGCCGTCGGGCCAGTCGTTGAGTGCCCAGCCAACATGACCGTCGGCAGCGACCCCAACCACTGCTACCTCGATTTCGACATGCCCGACCTGATCGTGGAAGATGCCTGCTCGCGCCTCAAAACATTTGAAGCGCAGTGGGCCGACATCAACGGGAACTGGAACTCCCGCTTCGGCTCCTTCAGCAGCTTCCCAGGCAACAACCTCTGGGCGCCCGATACCCTCGCCGTGATGGGCGTCGCCACAAAATTGCCCATCGGCGACAACGTGATCAAATACATCCTCACCGACGACTGCGGCAACAGCACGGTGTGCCAGTTTATCGTGACCGTGCAAGACGACGTGCCGCCCGTGGCCGCTTGCGACGAGACCACCGTGGTCGCCATCGGCACCGACGATCCCCTCGATTGTTACCTGCCCTCTGCCAACGGCTGCGACTTCCCCGGCGTTACCTGGGTGAAAGCAAAAACCTTCGACGATGGCTCCTACGATGCCTGCAACTTCGTGAAATTCAGCATCCGCCGCATGGCGCCGTATTCCGACTGCATCAACAGCCTCAGCAAAACACCCTGCTACCCCAACGGCATGAGCGAGTTCGACCTGGCTACTGCCGAGCTCGATTCCATCAAATTCTATTGCTGCGAGGTTGGCACAACCCAAACCGTCATCCTGCGCGTTTACCAGGTTGACATCAACGGCCAATTCACCATTGGCTGGGACGGCGAGCCGATCTACAACGAATGTATGATTCAGGTAACGGTGCAGGACAAGCTGAAGCCCGATTGCACCCCGCCGGCCAACGTCACCATCAGCTGCAAAAACTTCGACCCGAGCCTCTGGGCACACGGAAAAGCTGCAGTGAAGGACAATTGCTGCCTCGATTCTACCAAAATATACCTGGGACAAAAAGGCCTCACACACAGCGTCAACTACTCCCAGTTCGATACCGTTTGCAGCAAAGGCACCATTGTGCGCACCTTCCGCGCATTCGACTGCCACGGGTTCTCCAGCCAATGCACCCAGCGCATCGTAGTCAACTACGACCAGGACTACTACGTGAAATTCCCCAATGACGCCATCGTGACCGTGTGCAACGGCACAGGCGTGTACGGCGAACCGACCTTCTTCGGCAAGGACTGCGAACTGCTGGGCGTATCTTACCAGGACGAGATTTTCACCGTCGTGCCAGACGCTTGCTTCAAGATCGAGCGCTCCTGGAAGATCATCAACTGGTGCACCTACAACCCCAACGGCACTTGCATCAACGTGCCAAACCCAACCCCCAATGCGATCAGCAACCACGCTTCCAACCTGCCTGGCCCCATCGTGTCGCCCATCCAGACTACGGGCGATCCCTGGAAATCGACCATCGTGAAGATCAACCCGAACGATGCACAGGCCACCAACTACTCCATTTATTACGACCCTAACGCCAACTGCTACACCTATAAGCAGATCATCAAGATCATCGACACGCAAGCGCCGGTGATCCAGTGCCCAGCGAGCCCGGTGACGATTTGCGACGTGACGGCCAACGACCCGGCTTTGTGGAACGCCGCTTACTGGTGGGACAATACCACCGGTTCGCACGACCTCTGCGAAGCGCCGTCTGATATTTGCATTACCGCTTCCGATGCCTGCTCCGGCGCCAACATCAACATAGAGTACCTGTTGTTCCTCGACCTCGATGGCGACGGCACCATGGAGACCCTGGTGAACAGCACCCAACTGGGCAACCAACCCGGCGGCCTTGGCTGGAACAAAGTGCTGTACGGCAACGCTTCCGGCCCAGGTGCAGCCCGCGAGTTCGACTTCCGCTCGGTGCCAACCAACCAGAAATGGGGCTTTGCCATCCAGGAAACAACCAGCGGCGTGAACAAGACCGCTTGCGTGAAATTCAACACCTTCCAGTCGCAGAACACCTATGTCGCGCCACAGCTGCCGCACGGCAAGCACAAGATCAAATGGATCGTGTCTGATGGCTGCGGCAACGAGAAAGTTTGCGAATACGACATCATCGTCAAAGACTGCAAAGCGCCAACCGTGGTTTGCCTCAACGGCCTGAGCGTCAACATCATGCCCACCGGGATGATCCAGCTTTGGGCTTCCGACTTCCTGCAATACGCGGAAGACAACTGCACACCGACCAACCTGTTGAAATTCGGCATCCGCAAAGTGGGCACCGGCACCGGGTTCCCAGTGGACGCACAAGGCAACCCGATCACCAGCGTCACCTTCGACTGCACCGAGCTTGGGGCACAGTTGGTAGAGCTTTGGGCCATCGACCTTGCCGGCAACGCCGATTTCTGTGAAACATTCGTCATCGTGCAGGACAACATCGGCTCTTGCGGCAACAACCCCGTGCCGGTAGTGTCCGGCGCCTTGAAAACAGAGATGACCGAGGGCATCGAAGAAGCGAAAGTGCTGCTCGTCGGCACACCGCCCAACGGATTGCCCGATGTCTCGGTGTTCGACATGTCTGACAACCTCGGCAACTTCTGGTTTATTGACGCCATTCCATTGGGCTCCAACTATCAGGTTACGCCGCAGAAAATCGACAACCCGCTCAACGGGGTCACCACCTACGACCTGGTGCTGATATCCAAGCATATCCTGGGCATCGAGCCGCTGGGCACACCATATAAAATGATCGCTGCCGACGCCAACCTGTCGAACTCCATCACCACCTTCGACGTGGTTGAGCTCCGCAAATTGATACTGGGCATTTACCAAAAACTGCCCAATGCCGACTCCTGGCGCTTCATCGACAACAACTACGTGTTCCCCAACCCGGCCAACCCCTTCCAGGAGACATTCCCGGAAAGCAAGTCGGTAGCTGATATGCAGAACAGCGCGTTCAACACCAATTTCACCGGTGTGAAGATCGGCGACGTGAACAACACCGCTGTTTCAAACTCCCTCATGACGGCAGACGACCGCACGGCAGGCACCCTCTTGTTCGATGTGGCCGACCGCGATGTGGCGGCGGGAGAGACGTTTGAGGTGGCCTTCAGCGCCGCCGAAAACGCGACAGGCTTCCAGTTTACCCTAAACCTCAACGGTTTGGAGGCTGTGGAGGCCGTTCCCAGCGACAAGGTGAACGCCAACAATTTCGGCTTCTTCAAAGCTGCTGGGCAAGAAGGCAATGCAGTAACCGTTTCCATTGACGGGGCATCAGCGTTCAGCCTGCGCTTCCGCGCCGAGAAAGCCGGCAAACTGAGCGAGATGCTGGCCATTTCCAACCGCATCACCAAGGCAGAAGCTTACAAAGCCGATGCCCGCCTCGACGTGGCCCTGCGCTTCAACGGCAGCAACGGCGCCACCGTGGCCGGCGCCGGGTTTGAGCTGCTCCAAAACGTGCCGAACCCGGTGAAGCACACCACGAGCATATCCTTCAACCTGCCTGCTGCCGCCGAGGCCACGCTGGTCATCAGCAACGCCGAAGGCCGCGTGTTGAAAACCGTGCAAAACAACTTCGCCAAAGGCATGAACACCGTCACCTTGCAGCGCAGCGACCTGGGCGCCGGTATCCTGTTCTACCAGCTGACCACGGGCGATTTCAGCGCCACCAAAAAAATGATCGTGGTGGAATAGCGCGTAGTGCAAAGAATAAATTTTCTGGGCCGTCTCATCAAGGAAACTTGTGGGACGGCCTTTTTTCTGGGCGCTTCTTTTTTAACGGGTACAGCCGAACGTGGTCGGCGCATAATATAGTCAAGCGGCTCCCGGCCTCGGTGCCGCCGAGCGTGGTCAGCGCATAATTAGGGGCAAATACAATAGCCAAGCGTTGCTCAACCTCGGAGGTGCCTAATATTTATAGCTTCATATTCAAGAGGCGGTGCGCCGCTTGGGTACATCATGCGCTGGCCACGCACGGCAATAGTGCCGCGTCCGGCAAATGCGTGGTGAAGGTTGACACGATGCTAAAATTGTTGTTCGGTTTTCTAACGAGTAATCGACCAAATGTCAGCTTTTTAAAAAAAAATTTCAGCAAATCACTTTTTTGGCCTGCTTTTTGAAATACCCCTTTCATCTCTTTTAATCCGCTGTTGTAAAACGGAATTCCCGTAGTCCTAATATTTAATCCAACATAAGGGCTAATCGCTGATCGCAGTTTTTCTGTCGCTTGGCACAACCAATTGTTTTAAATGAATTTTCGCTTACGTATCGCCTTCGCGGTCCTGTGGCTATGTTCGAGTGCTGTGCTCCCTGCGCAAGTCGGTTTTTCCCTGCCGTTTCTCAACGCGGTATCCACCGGCTCCAACAAAGCAATGCCGGTCAAAGTCACCAACTTCGACAGTATTGTCTCCATGCAATACGTCATCCGCTGGAACCCGGCAGTGCTGCGGTACATCACCATCGACAGTTTTCAGTTGCCCAACCTGGGGCTCAACAATTTCAATGTACAGCGTGCATTGGACAGTGGATTTGTAAAGTTGCAATGGGAAGGCCCTGATTATTTCCCCGGCATTTCTAAGCCAGACAATTCTGCCATTTTTCGCCTCCGGTTCAACGTGATCGGCCCGGATACGAGCAGCACTTCCGTAAGGTTTACAGAAATCACGAACACTTTCCCGGTCTTAGATTTTGAGGTGCTGAAAGTTATCAGTCCCGATAGTACCATTGCTGCGTTTAATGAGCACCAATGCAAGCTTAAAAATGGTTTTGTAGCTGTCGGTTTTACAGTTGACACTGAGGAGCCACAAGGCCCAGAAGCACTGCGATTGACCCTTGCCCCCAACCCTTTTTCCGAAAACACACGAGCTGAATTTTATTTAGCCCAAACGGCTGATGTCCAGGCAATTGTTGCGGACGCTGCAGGCCGGATCCTATTCCAGAAAGACATGCCGCAGCTCCCTTCGGGCAAACACGGCATCAACATAAACAAAGCGGTTTTCCCGGCGAAAGGCGCCTATTTCCTCACCATTCGCACCGGGTCACAGACGAGCGCCCGGACACTGATATGCAATTGAAAAAGATTTCCTCACTCATCATCCCATCAACACTGTTTAAGATGAAGCCGATTATTACATTTCTCTGCGCAGTCCTGCTTACGATTGCTTCCCAGGCTACCGGCCAAAACATGAGCACCAGCATAACATCTGTTACGCAACCGCCTTACCCGGTGGGCTCAAAGGTGACCGTCAACCTGAATGCTTCCAATTTCACCAAAGTGTCTTCGGTGTTGTTGCCCATTACCTACAACAGCGCTGTGCTGCGGTTCGACTCCATCACAGACCCGGCCATCCCGGAATATACCGACCTCACCCCGCAATTCCACCCAAACCCCGGGGTGCTGAAAATTGCGTGGTTCCCAAGCCTGCTCAACTACCCAGACGGGGTGACGATCATGGGCCCGAACGCGCGCCTGATGACCATCCACTTCACCGTGATCGGCAACGGCAACAGCGCCATCAACGTTTCTACCACCGTGCCGTTCACACCCATCGAAGTGGTGAACTCGACTGGCACCGTTATTTTCAACAACAACATATTCAACAGCAGCGGCAGCGGCAGCAACGGCGTGAGCATCACCGGCGGAACACTGCCGCCCCCCGTCGGCTTCAAGATCATCGGCACTGACGTGTATGCCAAACAAGGCCACCGCGTCTGTGTGCCCGTTTCAGTCAACGACTTCGACAACATCCAGTTGCTGCAATATGCCATGCACTGGGACAATACCAAACTGACCTACGACTGCGTGCGCGGCACATCCGCCCCGATCGTGCCGGTATTCAACGCGCCCGCTGCGGCACCGGGCACCCTGCTCATGCAATGGGAAGACCCCAACCTCCTGAGCGGCGTGGGCGTCACGAAGCCAGATTTTACCCGTATCTACGAAGTGTGCTTCAACACCATCGGCGCGCCCGGCTCACAAACAGCCATCACTTTCGACGGCTTCGGTTTTGGTTTCCCGCCCGACTTTACCAACCAGTTCGCCGAGGCAGCCAACGCTATGGGCCAAAACGTATGGACGGGCGCCAACCACCCCAACGGCGCATCTGGCATCGGTTCTACCGTATATATCATGGCCAACCCTCCCGGTGGCTCGCCGGTGATTTATACGCTGGATAAAGATACCGTGGCACCCAACATGCAGACCTGTTTGGACCTCAAAGTGAAGAACTTCAACCTCGTCACAGAGTCGGAGTTCCTGCTTACCTACGATGCCACAAAATTGTCGCTCATCACGCCTGTGACCATTCCCGCAACCACCCTGGGGTTGCTGAACAGCAATTTCACGACCAGCGTGACCGGCACCACGGGCACCATCAAGTTCAAATGGTCGAAAGCGGCCGGCGCAACGGTTGCCGACAACACCAGCATCTTCTCGATATGCTTTACCGCCATCGGCCAGCCCGGCCTGGTTGATGTCAAATTTGGCACCTCGGCATGCCCCAACCCCACGCCGTATTCCACCCATAAAAAAGATTCGGGCGGGCAACCTTACCGGTTTGATGATGGGCATGTAAATATTAAGACAACAGGCCCAGATGCAACAGCAGTAGCGGCAAATTGTAATAACTCTGCAACAGGTTCTGTTACCGTTGTACCCAACGGAACTGCAACTGCTTATGCTTGGTCAAATAACGCTACCACCCAAAACCTGACGAACGTGATGGCTGGCACCTATACCGTTACTGTAACTTATTCTGGCGGCGGCACAAGCACTGCTTCTGCTACCGTTGGACAGCCAACTGCCATCAGCATGACCCAAATGGCCACCGGCGTCAAATGCTTTGGCGAATCCACCGGCGCCATCGACCTCAGCCCTGCGGGCGGCACCGCGCCGTACACGTATTCCTGGATGGGCCCAGGCGGCTACACCGCCACTACCCAGGATTTGACGAACATCGCCACAGGCAACTACGTCGTCACCATCACCGATAGCAAGCAGTGTACCGTTGCCTCATCTCCAATAATGGTGCCCTCGCCCCAGGCATTGGCACTGCCAACCAACAACGTCACCATCACAACGCCTACTTGTTTTGGCGCCACCAACGCCGGCATCAACATCACCCCGACCGGCGGCACTGCTCCTTACACCTACGATTGGAGCAACGACGGCCCCGAAGACCCCGACAACGACCCGCAAAACATCGTTGGCCTCGGTGCAGGCACCTATACAGTTACCATCACGGACTCAAAAGGCTGCGTGTTCACACCGCCATTTTTCACGGTCACGTCGCCTGCGGCCCTGGCTACTTCCTTTGTGAAAAAAGAGAATGCCAAGTGCTTTGGTACTTCTACGGGCAAAATCGAGATCACCGCAGCAACGGGCGGCTCCGGCAACAAGACCTATGTTTGGAAAACAGTGCCAGGTGGCCAGCAAGTATCTAACCTGCAAAATCCCATCGACCTCGCACCGGGCATGTACAACGTCACCGTGACCGACGGCAATGGCTGTACGACCACCTTGCCTTCACCCGTCACCATAGACAACCCACCGTCTGCGCTTTCAGTTTCTAACACGACGACACCCGGCCTTTGCTTTGGACAAGCCACCGGCTCCATAAACCTGACCGTGTCGGGTGGCTGGGCAGGTGCGCCTACCTTCCAGTGGACGGGCAATTTGCCCGCAGTAGAAGACCATGGCGCAGTATCTTCCGGCACCTATACCGTCACCGTAACGGACGCTGGCGGTTGCTCCCTGACCCAAACCGTCACCGTTGCCGGCGCACAATCGGCCATCGGTATCGGCACCCCGGTCGTGTCCAACGTGTCTTGCTTCGGCTCGGGCAACGGCGGCATCTGCATCACCCCGGCAGGCGGCAATGGCGGCCCTTACTCCGTTTCCTGGAACGGCGGCCTGGCCGGCGCTTGTATCGGCACCTTGGCCCCCGGCAACTACACGCCGACCATCACAGATGCACAGCAGTGCACGGCTGTTTTCCCGGCCATCATGTTGACAGGCCCCAGCAGCCCCATCACACTCGACACCAACGTAATAAGTGCCAACCCTACAGGCGGCATCGACCTGATGGTCAGTGGCGGCACAGGCACCAACTACACCTACCTGTGGTCAACGGGCGCCACTACGCAGGACTTGCTCAACCAGCCGGCGGGAACCTACACCGTTACGGTATCGGATGCCAACAGCTGCACCGCGGTAGGGGTTTATGCAATACCTGCGGGCAATATTTTGTTAAACAACGTCAAGATTGACAGCGTGCGCCATGCTTGCGGCAGCGATGGTATTATTTACCTCAGCATCGCGCCGGCTGCCAGCGCCGGAAGCCCGTTCACCGTGTCGTGGAACGGCGGTTCCTTGCCCGCTTCGTCAAATGCCAAGCCTCAAATCACCAACCTTCCGGTAGGCTTTTACACGGTGACGGTGACCGCCAGCAATGGCAATACGGTTACGTTGACGCAAATTGTCAACCAGCTCCAGCCTGCTTCTTACAATTCGAATTATGTCGATCCAAGCGGCAGTTTGCAGAACGGAAGCATTACCATTACGCCAAACTTCCCCCCATATAAATACCTGTGGAATACGGGCGCTACAACAGCCATGCTTTCCTCGCTCGACTCAGGGTACTACGCCGTTACCATAACAAACTTAAGTTCTGGCTGCACTGCTGTTTTTTCCAGAACCTTGAAGCGCATATACCCAGTCTATACTTTCGGTATCGGGGAAGCGACCAACCCAACCTGTGTCAACACCTTGAATGGCGCCATTAAATTGAACATTTCAGGTGGTGTGCCCCCGCTTACGTATAAATGGTCGGGTCCGAATGGGTTCATGGCCAATACCAAGGACATCTTGAACCTGGCGCCTGGGTCCTATTCGCTCACCGTGACCGAAGGAGACGGTAAACAAAACATCCACGGCCCAATTGACCTGGCGGCTCAATCCAACCTGACCATCACCAACGTGAACGAGCTCTCGATCACGCCAGGCGGCACCCAGGTGAGCGGCACGACGGTATGCGATGGGGTAGCGCAGGTTGTGTTCACCGGCGCATCCGGCAATGTCAACATCCTGTGGAGCAACGGCGTGACCACCGCCACCAACTCCAGCCTTTGCGGCGGCAACTACGGCGTCACGGTCACGGATGCCATCGGCTGTAGCTTCACCTGGTCAGATGCGCTTACGGTGCCGGCGGCTATTGCGGTAACCAACACCACTGTCACGCCAAAATGCTATGGCGACAAAAACGGCTCTGCCAGGGTTAGGGTTACGGGCGGCATTGAACCTTATGAGGTGGTTTGGTCCAATGGCCAGTTCGACCCATTGGTGTTCTCCAACTCTTTCTCCCAGGCCATCAGCCTTGCCAGCGGCACTTACACCGTTACCGTTACGGACAAAAATTTTGTGTCCTACACCGCCACCGTGACCGTTCCCGCACCGCCGCAAATCGAAATCACGTTTACCGGGATCAACCCGAACAGCTTCAACGCCTGCGACGGCGAGCGCATCGCCTTTGTGACGGGGGCTGCCGACCCGATCGTTTATACCTGGTCGGGCAGCTACGGCCACAGCGGCGATACCAAGCGCGCCGAAGGCCTTTGCTCCGGCGAGGTGCTTTACTTCGATATCACCGATGCCAATGGCTGTTCTGCCAGCGTCATCGATACGATCCCATATCCTGAGGATGGCTGCTTCAGGGTGCGCCCGGTGCTCACCCCTGCCGAACAGGATGGCAACAACGACTTCACCCTCATCACCTGCATAGAAGCTGCAAAATCACATTCCGTAGAAATCTACAACCGCTGGGGGCAGCTTGTTTTCCAAACGAAGAACTACACCAACAACCTGGGCGACCCGGCGAACACATGGACAGGATATACCCGCACCGGGCAGGCCCTGCCGGAAGGGGTGTACTTCTACGTGCTGACATTTATCGACGACGAAGACAACCAGCACCAGCTCAAAGGAAATATCAACCTGCTCAAATAGTGTTTGGGTATTAAAGCTGAAAAGCATCAGGTTGGCACATCCGCGCCTTCTTCCGGCGTGGATGTGCTGCCCGGTGCCGTAAATCGCACAAACGCAAACACACCCTCACACTCAAATTCTTTCGATTACAATGAAAAAGATAATATTTACCCTCGCACTTGCTTTCGCATCCTTCGCTGTTTTCGCTCAAGAGCAGGCAGTTTACTCCCAATACCAGGTTTTCCCGGTGCTCATCAACCCCGGCTACACGGGCTTTGAAGGCAACCACCAGTTCCTGGCCAATGCCCGCAGCACCTGGACCGGCTTCCCCGGCAGCCCAAACACCTATACCCTGATGTACAACGGCCCGGTGGGCGACAAGCTGGCACTCGGCGGCGGCCTTTTTTCTGAACAGGCGGGCGACATCAGCACCACCAAGCTGATGCTGAACTACGCTTTCCGCTTCAAGATACAAAAAGCGCAGATCGGCCTCGGATTGTCAACCGATTTCATCAACCGCAAGGCTGATGCCGGCCTGCTCGACAACCCGTTGGTGGACCGCAACGACGCAACCCTCGAAGGTTTGGTGGACGGCCAGCAGATTTTCGACGCATCCGTCGGCATGCACCTGCAGTACGACGAGCGCTTTTTCCTCGGCGTTTCCTTGCCCAATACCGTGCGCACCCGCCTCGACGAGGTGTTGGTAGAAGACAACAACAGCAACAAAAATGGCGGGCATTACATCTTTCAGTTGGGCTATATCCTCAACGTGCCAAACCAGAACTTCAAGGTCATCCCTTCCTTGACGGTTCGGAAATTGCGCAATACCCCATCGCAGATCGACATCAACGTGCAAGGCCGCTTCCTCGACGAGAAACTGATCGCCGGCCTCACGTTCCGCCCCAGCACCGACGGCGCTGCCGTCTGCCTGCTCGGCACCAAGATCAACCAGTTCCAGCTTTTTTACTCCTACGACCTGTCGTTCTCCAACTTCCAACGCTACAACGGCGGCTCCCACGAGCTTACCGTCGCCTACAACATAAAGCCGAAAATGAAGGTGATTACGGACCCTCAATAATTTGATAATTTGATAATTCGATAATGTGATAATAGGCTTCGCGCTTGGCATTGTCAGGTTGCAATACTCAGCACACAGCCAAGCGCGAAGCCCATCATTATCACATTATCGAATTATCCAATTATCACATTAAGAAACAATTGGTTTTTGGGATGGCCTCTCTCCTTACAGTAGGAGGGGGGCTTTTTCACGTACCAATATTGTTTTTTAAGGAAAAGCGGGTATCGCGCATCGATTCGGAAAAAGAAGCAAAAAAACTTGTTAAAAATTGATTAAAGTCAAGCACCAATGCTTACCTTTGCTGTACCTGTTTTGGCAACTGTTCTGAGCCGAGGCAATTTAATCCGTTATCCCGATTTTCTCATGAGAAAAGAAGTTTGGCCGACCTTCGGCTTTGGCGAAACCGTCCTGGTTTTTCCGCTTCCCTCCTCTAGAGAATTTCCATCCCGTTCCCGATTTGTCAACGCATCGTTTTGACTATTGGCACTTTTTTTGTGCTGAAAATAATGTAGCCATTGGCCTAATCAGCTTTTGGTGACTTTTAGTCGGTCTTTTGGCCTTTTGAAAGTTTAATCTCATGAAAAGAAATTTTACCCTGTGTAAGGCCGTGTTCGGCATTATCGCTTTTAAAGGCTTGTTAGGGGCAGCTCATGCTGCCCCTAACAAGCCTTTTTGCTTTTGCCCAAAGGAAAGTGGATTGAGAAAACATCAGGAAGTAAATCCTTAATAATCAATTTATACCTCACGCCGCTTGTTTTTGTGCATACCGCTCTTTGTAATCAATTGAAAATCAGTTGAATCAATCATACTCAATCACAAAAATCAGGCGAATCATAGTATAATCCATCCAAAAAATCCTGCAAATCACCAAAATTCTGGTCTGAAATCTTCAAGGACAACGCAAAATATTCACTTTTTTCATCACTCATTTTTCGTAAAACATGAAAGGAACATTTTTTAATTTGAAACTGCGCTCGCTCGTGGCTATGTTCTTCCTCTTGGGTGGTTTGTTTTTCGCAGCGAACAGCGCGAAAGCACAATCCTTCAACTGGTTGACAGAAACACAGGCCGTGGCACAGCTCAACGCTGATATCGATCAGATGAGCTTGGACATCCAGAACTTCGTGCCGGGCAGCACCCAGTACAAGAACTTGCAGAACCACATCTATTACTACAAACTCGTCATGGTATCCATTGAAGGCGGCCAGACGGTAGAGGTTTCTGTAAACGAACAGCTTGGTCACGTGAACGACCAGTTCAACGAAGCCAGCAAATTTTTGTCCAAAACCACCTTGGTGGGTCTGTACAACGATATTGTTGACGTATTGACCAACTAAAAATCTATTTTAAGCACATTTTTCATCCACAATCAAGGTTTCTCATGAAAAGAAATATAACAACATCCTGGTGCCTTTCTCTGCTCGGGCTGCTGTTCTCCGCTTCCATGGCAATGGCACAGACATTTGCAGGAAGTGTAAACAGCACTGCAGGTACGCCTACAATCCCTTCTGTCGGGACAGGCGGTTGCACCGTCGCACCACAAACAACCGGTGGCACCCTGTTTAACTGTGTCGTTGCCGGTATTGGCGCTGGTACGCCTTTGGCCAGCGTACAAATCAACCTCACCCACACCTTCGATGCCGACCTCGACATCTACCTCCAGGCGCCCAACGGCCAAATACTGGAGCTGAGCACCGACAACGGTGGCGCAGGTGACAACTACACCAACACCATATTCTGTGACAATGCTGCCATCAGCATCACAGCAGGAACGCCCCCATTCACGGGTGTTTTCCGCCCGGAAGGCACCCTCGTCGCTTCTGCTTGTGGCACCACCATCACGCCTACGGTGACCACACTTGCCGGCTTTACTGCCGGCCAGAATGGCACCTGGGTCCTCGTCATCAAAGACGACGTTGGGGCCGACGTGGGGATGATGATCAACTGGTCGCTTTCCTTCGCAGTTCCAGGTTGTACCTACAACGGCGTGGTGATGCCTACGCTTAATATCGCTGGCATGGATCCAGCTGTCTGCGGTGCGACCAACGTGAACGTCACCGTACCGGCGCTGGCGCCTGCCTGCAGCACCGCAGTGGTATCGGTCTTTGTCGATGGCGTGTTCTTTATGAATGCAGCGCCCGGCGCAACCATCACGATCCCTTCCTTGAGCGCAGGTACGCACACCATTCGCTACCAATTGTCTGCTTGTGACTTTACTTCACAAACTGTAAATATCACCGATGGCGTGAAGCCGGCAATCGTTTGTCCCCCCAACCAGACCTATAACCTGGCGCCTGGCCTTTGCAACCAGATTGTTGACTACAGTGTGACGGCTTCCGACAACTGCCCGGGAGCCACTTTGAGCCTGCACCAGAACCTCGGCTGGCCTCAGGTGGTTGACATTGCCCTGGTTTGCAGCAACGCCGCCCCAGACGTGATCTCTTACTACCGCGTGTTCAACATCCCGCAGAACATCACCGCCACCAGCATCGACCTCGGTGTTTGGCGCGCTACGCCGGGATCGCCGTTTACAATCCGGCTTTGGCAATTGCCCGGTGCAGTCATAAACAACGCCAACCTCACCAATTTGCTGAGCACGACGGTGTACGACTCTCCTGCAATCGTAAATGCATCTACCATCAACATCCCGCTGACCCCAACGCCGCTTGTCGGCGGTTCAAACGTAGTGGTGCAGATCACTGCCAGCGGTACAGCCACCCCACAGGCAGGCTCCTCTGTAGGCTTTGACCTGGCCGGTGAATCCGCGCCTACCTATGTATATGGCTGCCTCAATACCGCAGGCGTACCGGCACAGCTGACCACAGACATCGCCGACCTGAACTTCTTCAGCACCCGCGGCCTGATCCTGCAGCTCAACATGCAGGCGGCTTCCGTCACGCTGACGCAAACTTCTGGCCTGCCTTCAGGTTCTTCTTTCCCGATCGGCACTACCAAGAACTGCTTCCTGGCTACCGACTACGCAGGCAACACCAATACCTGCTGCTTCGACGTAGTTGTAAAAGAATTCCCCAACCCGATCCAGCAGCTGAACTGCAACGATCTGGTGAACATCTCCCTCGATGCTGACTGCCAGACTTGCATCGGCGCCGACGATGTATTGGAGGGCGGCCCCTACCGCTGCTACGACAATTATATTGTAGAGCTCGACAAGACGCTGCCCTATGGCAACGGCCCTTGGGTGCCCGCTTGCGTCGGCCCTGCCGATATTGGCAAAACCTACCAGGTGCGCGTCACCGATCCCGCAACCGGCAACAGGTGCTGGGGCGACGTGAAGATCGAAGACAAGATCCCACCTGTGCTGAGCTGCCCGACCGCTGGGCTGCCCTGTAACGTGAACACAGCGCCCGACGCAGTACAAAGCTTCTCTTTGAGCCGCACTGCCAACTTCGCTATCCCTACCGCGGGCACTGTGAATGTGAACTTCGTTGTTCCTTCCAACTTGCCGGTTGAAGACGTAAACATCACCTTTGTTACCGACCATACTTGGGTAGGCGACACCCGTGCTACCTTGACCTCTCCTGCGGGCACAACAGTTGTGTTCTACGACCGCCCAGGCATCCCTGTCCCAGGTGGCTTCGGTTGCGCAGGCGACGGCCTTGACTGCTTCTTCGACGACGAGGCGGCTACGCCTTATGCTGTATTCGAAGCAACTTGCGGCAACAATCCTGCCATCGCAGGCTCATTCCAGCCATTTGAAGCGCTTTCTGCTTTCGACGGCCAAAATGCAGGCGGCACTTGGGTACTCTCTGTTCAAGACCTCGTGGGTGGCGACGGCGGCCCGAACACCACGGCAACCATCAGCATCGCTATGACCGGCGGCGCTGGATTCCCGAACGGCCTGCAATCTCCTTGCGTTCAGTCGCTTGGTGGTGGCCAGTACATCGTTAATGCTGGCTGCGGCACTCCTGTGATGGATGCTTGCTCCAACGTAACACTTTCTTATGTTGACACTGAGGTTCCGCAGAACTGTGCCTCTGGCTTGACGGTGCTCATTAACCGCAAATGGACCGCTAAGGATGCATCTGGCAACACTTCTACTTGCATCCAGCCAATCCAACTGTTCCGTCCTACACTGAACGACGTTGTTTTGCCGCCCGATTACGATGACATCGACGCTCCAGCGTTCCAGTGCACAAGCAACGCCTACCCAACACCGCAATGGATTCAAAACCAGGGCCTCCAGGGCTTCCCGCTCGTGTTCGGCCAACCTGTTGGCTGCAGCATCAACTGGAACTATAACGACATAAAAATCCCAGTATGCGACGGCACCTATAAAATTGCCCGCGAATGGACGATCATCGACTGGTGTATCGGAACCGGTTTCAGCTATACCCAGATCATCAAGGTGCTTGATACTCAAGGGCCTACGATCGCTTGCCCAGCAAACATGACCGTTTCTGTCGATCCGTTCCAATGCTGCGCGTTCGTGAACCTCCCCGACGTGATCATATCCGACAACTGCTCCCGGATCAACAACATCAGCGGGATGGTGGTGACCTTCGACCCGAACACAGGGACGCAAACGGGCATGCACACCTTCGGCGGCAGCCTGACGGACTTCCCCGGCAACAACCACTGGACGCCGGACACCCTGGCTGCGTTCGGCTGGACGCCATGCCTGCCACAAGGCACGCACACCGTAACTTATGTAGCGCAAGACGACTGCGGTAACACCTCTTCTTGCACATTCCGCCTGACGGTGCGCGACTACGTGCCGCCTGTTGCGGCCTGCGACGAGACCACCACGGTGGCTATTGGCATCGATGACCCTTATGACTGCTACGGTCCTGCGGGCCCGAACGGTACCCCTGCCGCCCTTGGCGCTTGCGACTTTGCGGGCGTTACCTGGGTGAAGGCCAAGACCTTCGACGACGGCTCTTACGACCAGTGCAACAATATTCGCTTCACCGTGCGCCGCATGTCGCCATACTCGGACTGCATCCTGAACCTGAACACGACGAACGGGCAGCCTGCCTGCAACGACCTGTTCCCGGACTTCCCGAGCGAGTTCGAGCGTGCCATCTCTGAGTTGGATTCTATCAAATTCTACTGCTGCGAGGTGGGCACAACCCAGACAATTATCCTGCGTGTATATCAAGTTGATGTCAATGGCAACTTGTCCATCGGTGCCGACGGCACGCCGATCTTCAACGAGTGCATGATCCAGGTGGAGGTACAGGACAAGCTGAAGCCAGTTTGCCTGCCGCCGGCGCACGTGACGGTGAGCTGCGAGCAGTTCGACCCGAGCCTGTGGGTATATGGCAAAGCAACTGTTTATGACAACTGCTGCCTCGACCAGACAAAAGAGTACCAGGGCCAGTGCGGCCTGACGCACTCTGTGAGCTACGCGCAGTTCGACA
>CAZULM010000067.1:0-32971 GCA_964621185.1 uncultured Saprospiraceae bacterium
ACACCACCACTTGTGCCGCGGCTTCGGAAAGGATGATCCATTCGTCAAATTTGAGCTCGATGCGCTTGGGGTAGAAGCGCGTTGCATAGTTAGGGGTGCTGGCCAGGGTGTCGATGCCGGGCGGCGTGGTGTCCTTTGGGCCGCCCGTAGGCGCGCCCTGCCGCGCACAGCCGCAGAGGCAAAAGGAAAGGAGCAGTAAAAGTTTTGATAGGTGTTCCATGCAGGAGTGGCGCAAAGGTATACCTGGGTTTGGGTGGATTTGAAGGAATAATAGATGCTGAAAGATTGGTTGTCAATGGATTGAAGAAATTCTATTTTCACAACCACTTTGCGTTGACCATACATTAACGCTGAAACCGTGAAAACGCTTGTTCAAACCATCTCCACCAGCACCTGCCCCTTATCTACCGCCGCCCCCTGCTTCACCGGGATGTTCTTCACCTCGCCGTCGCCGGCCGCCTTCAACACATTTTCCATTTTCATGGCTTCCAGGATGAGCAGCGGGTCGCCTTTGTGCACTTTTTGGCCGGGCGCCACGAGCAGGTTGAGCACCAGCCCGGGCATGGGCGCTTTCACGATATTGGCCTTGTGAGCGCTGCCGACCTTCAGGCCGAGTTGCTGTACCAGGCGGTCGTAGCGGTCGGCGATGTTCACTGTGAAACGCTCTCCATTGACCGTTAGGACAAACTGGCGGGCATCGTGGTCGATTTCCACAGCTGTAGCGCGGTAGGATTTCCCCTGGTAGAGAATGTGGAACCCGCCATCGGTATTTGGCACAATGTCCAGGGCTTTCGCGTCTGCGGGCTGCAGGTCGAAGCTATGCTGTTCGTTGACGGTTATTTTGAAAGGATCGTCTTGTTTCATGTCATTGCTGAATTAGGCCTCTGGTTAAAAAACCTTGCAGGTCAATACGGTGATGTCGTCGGGCCAGGGCTCGCGGCCGCGAAACGCCTCGACATGCTTTAGCAGCTTGGTGTTCAATGCCTTGGCATCCAAATGCGAGTTCTCTACCAGGAACGGTATCAGGCTGTCTTCCCCGAATTCGTCGCCCTCGCTGTTGCGCACTTCGGTGAGGCCGTCGGTGTAGCTGAAAATGATGGCCTCGTCGGTAAGGCAGATGCCGCCGATCTCCATGAAGGGCAGTTCCGGCAGCCAGCCAAGGGAGGTGCAGCCATTTTTCAGCGGAATGGCCTCGCCATTGGTAATAAGGAACGGCGGGGTGTGGCCGGCATTCACGTAATGCAGGGTACGGGTGGCCGATTCGTATTTGGCGATAAAAAAGGTGATGAACTTGTCGCCTTGTGTCACGTTGAACACCGCGGCGTTCATTTCTTTGACCAATTCCTCCAGCGCAGGCCGGCGTGATACCAGTGCGCGGAAGTTCGCTTGGAAATTGGCCATCAAAAGCGCAGCCGACACACCTTTGCCGGTAATGTCGGCGATGCAGAACGCGATCTGCCCGTCGGGGAACTCCACCACGTCGTAATAGTCGCCGCCCACGGCGAAATGGGGCTTGTAGATGCTCGAAAGCTGGTAGCTGTCGCCGGAGGGCAGGCGGTTCGGCACTAATGCCTGCTGGATCTCTGCGGCGAGCTCCACCTCGCGGTTCACGATCTGCTGCTGAATCTGCGATTTGAACAGGCGCTTGTTCTCGATGGCAACAGCGATGACGTTGGTGATGGTGGTGACGAACTGCACTTTGCTATAAACGTCGTCTTCGTCGCGGAAACCGCCGAGGAAAGCGTAGGCAATGGCGGTGTTTTTGTGCATTACCGGTATCACCAAGTCGAATTCGCTAAAAAGCGGGTGCGTGTTGTCGCTCAATCCCTGCGTAGTGCGTATCTTGTCGAGATCGACCGTGATGTCGTTGTGGAGCAAGGCTTCGTCAACACCCGAAGAGGTTTTGCACTCCCAGCCCGTACCTTCGCGGAAAAAGAGGGCCATTTTCCGGATGGCCATCTCGAAACGGAGGAAGGCGCCGTACATGCGGAACAGGTCGTCGGCAGGCACATTCTCGTTGATGGCTTGCGTGATGGTCAGCAAACTGTTGATCTGCAATTGCTTCAGACCGATGTCCCGTTCCAGCTTGTCTATCCTGGAAAGTGTCGTTTTTATTTCCTGCAATTCCGGCATGGCAAGGCCGAAGGTACGTCAACACATATTTTCAACGTTCTTTTTCATAAAACTTATGACCTTTGCAGCTGGAAATAGTTCCGCATTGGGAATTTAAGCACTAAACCAATGCCGTAACGAACATTAAAATTTATGGAAGAAGTTAACAAAGCATTCGCTGAGGCGCAGGCGCACATGGACAAAGCCCTGGAGCACCTCGACCACGAACTGGCCAAATTGCGCACCGGAAAAGCATCTACCGCCCTCGTCACCGACCTCATGGTCGATTATTACGGCGCACCTACCCCCATCCCGCAGGTAGCTAACGTCCAGGTGGCCGATGCCCGCACCATCCTCATCCAGCCCTGGGAACGCAACATGCTGGGCCCCATCGAGCGCGTCCTCATCAACGCAAACCTGGGCATCACCCCCGCCAACGACGGCGAAGTGATCCGGCTCTCCATACCGCCGCTCACCGAAGAACGGCGCAAAGAACTGGTGAAAAAGGCCAAAGCCGCCGCCGAAGAAAGCAAGGTGGGCATCCGCAGCGCCCGCCACAAAGCCCTCGACCACATCAAAAAAGCCGTGAAAGAGGGCCTGCCAGAAGACATCGGCAAGCGCAAAGAAACCGAGCTGCAAGAGCTGGTGAACAAGTACGTGGAGCGCACCGATGCCGTGGTGAGCCATAAAGAAAAAGAAATAATGACTGTTTGAAACCTTCTCAATAATGAACTTAGACAAATATCTCGTCGTTTCGGGCGTGCCCGGTGTGCACAAGCTCGTGACCAGCCGCGCCGATGGCGTGATCATTGAAGACCGAAAAGAAGGGCGCACACGCTTCGTGTCGGCCCGCCAGGGGCAGGTGACCCCACTGGCAACCGTAGCCATTTACACCAATTCCGCCGACGGCGACGGCACCGTGCCGCTGGTGGACGTGTTTGAAAAAATGTACGACCAGCGCGAGGCCATCCCACCCGCCGACGTGAACGGCTCCAACCAGGAGCTGCGGGCTTATTTCACCCAAATACTGCCCGACCACGACCAAGACCGCGTGCACATCAACGACATCAAAAAGTGCATCAAGTGGTTCAATTTTATGCTCGAAAACGGCATCCTTGAAGCAGCAAAGCGGGAGGCAGCCGAGAAAGCAGCGGAAGAAGCCAGCAGCGAAAAATCAGGAGCTGCGGCTAAATCGGGCAAAGCGGCCATCGGGGCAGACAAAGCCAAACAACCTGCGGCAAAACCCGGCAGCGGCGCCAAAAAACCGGGAAAAGCAGCTACAAAAGCCACCGGGGCCAGTAAAGCGGCAACCAAAACCAAGAACAAAGTCTGATCCGTTTGAATGTATAAATCAAAAAAAGTCGTCGTCGTCCTCCCCGCCTACAACGCGGCCAAAACACTGGAAAAAACATACCGTGAAATCCCGTTCGACCTGGTGGACGAAGTCATCCTCTGCGACGACCACAGCCGCGACAACACGGCCGAGCTCGCCCGCTCGCTGGGCATCCAGCACGTCATCGTGCACGAAAAAAACAAGGGCTATGGCGGCAACCAAAAATCGCTGTACAACAAGGCCCTGGCCATCGGGGGCGACATCGTGATCATGTTGCACCCCGACTACCAGTACACCCCAAAGCTGATACCCAGCATGGTGAACATCATCGGCGAAGAGCTGTACCCCGTGGTGCTGGGCTCGCGCATCCTGGGCATGGGCGCGCGCAAGGGCGGGATGCCGCTATACAAGTACGTCGCCAACCGCTTCCTCACCTTCACGCAGAACCTGCTCATCCACTACAAATTGTCGGAATACCACACCGGCTACCGGGCGTTCAGCCGTGCGGTACTGGAAGGCATCAACTTCAACCTGAACTCCGATGATTTCGTGTTCGACAACGAGATGCTGTCGCAGATCGTTTATGCGGGCTTCGACATCGGCGAGGTGACCTGCCCGACGAAATACTTCGAAGAAGCGTCGAGCATCAATTTCCGGCGCAGCATGAAGTACGGGCTGGGGGTTTTGCGGGTTTCTTTTTGTCATTTTTTGCAGCGGATGGGGCTGGCGAATTTTGCGATGTACGGGAAAGGGAAAGTTTAAAGTGCTAGCCCTCCTCCTCCCATGCCTTAAAATACCCCACCGCCAGCACCTTCAACATCCTTTCCTGGGTGGCCGTATCCTGTTTCGGCATTTCAAGCACCTGCCGGTAATGCGGCCACCCATCCTCATCGCGGCCTACAAACTCGAAGTAGCCTTCCTGCGCCAGCAGCCGGCACACGGCAATGTGCATCAAATCCTGTTTCTCTTCCTTGGAAAACGACTTTTTCCAGCGCCCCAATTCCTGCATGCCTACCAGGAACAACACCGTGTTCAGGTCGGGCAATGTCTCGCGGCGCATGGCGTCTTTCACAAGGTGCTGCACGCGCAGCCATTCAAAATCTAATTCCCAGTTTTCCATTGGGGCAAAGGTAGGAAAAAGGGGCTTCTGGTTTCTGGGCTGTGAACCCTGCGATTCGTGGAATAGGAACGTGGAGTCCAAATGCACTAGGGAATAGCGTTTTCAACAATTTGACATCATAAAAAACAATTTGTTTTCAATTGCTTAATTTTTTTTCTTGTGATCGGATCCGGCTACGGTGCAGAACGGTTATTCGACAAATTGCGAAGAATTACAACGAGTAGGCCGCTTTTGGACGATTTTTGCGGAACCTTAAGGTGACACCCTCTAAATTGATTCAAATGCATACAGAATGCACCGCCATTGCCTGCAGGGCAGGCCTCCCCGATACCGGTATTCTTTGCCGTTGCCCCGCAGCGACAAACGCAGTGCCCACACCGCAGAACTGGAGGTCAAATGGGACAAAATGCGCTTGACCCGCCCTCGAACGAAATAAAAACTTGGTTGTATTCCAAAGGTTAAATCATGCCCCTTTAATGCTTATTTTTCAACACTATCCCACCATTATGACACAAATCCAGAATTTCATCAACGGCAAATACAGCCCTCCCGTCAACGGCCGCCACATAGAAAATTTCGCCCCAGCCACGGGAAAAGTCTCCGGTGAAATCCCCGATTCGGACGCTGCCGACGTTGACCTCGCTGTAGAAGCGGCCAAAGCGGCATTCCCCGCCTGGGCTGCCATGCCCCTGGAAAAACGGCACGACATCCTGCTGGCCATTTCCGACGGCATTCTCCAAAACATAGACCGGCTTGCCGAGGCAGAGAGTGCCGACAGCGGCAAAACCATTCAAACCGCCCGCAGCATCGATATTCCCCGTGCTGCCTTGAATTTCAAGTTTTTTGCCACGGCGTTGCTGCATTTTTCCTCCGAAAGCCATCATCAACCGGGGGTATTGAGTTATACCCTGCGCCAGCCCATAGGCGTGGTGGGTTGTATTTCGCCCTGGAATCTGCCGCTCTACCTTTTTAGCTGGAAAATCGCGCCGGCACTCGCTGCGGGCAACTGTGTCATTGGAAAGCCCTCCGAAATTACGCCGCTTACGGCTTACCTTTTGGGCGATATTTGCCAGCAGGCTGGCCTGCCCCCCGGGGTGCTCAACATCCTCCACGGCCTCGGCCCCAGCACCGGAGCAGCCATTGTAAGCCACCCCGCGGTGAAAGCGATTTCCTTTACGGGCAGTACGCGCGCAGGCGCAGAAATCGCCCGTGTTGCCGCGCCGATGTTCAAAAAATTGAGCCTGGAGTTAGGCGGCAAAAACCCCAACATCATTTTCGCAGATTGCGATTATGAAAAAATGCTCGATACCACGGTGCGCTCTTCGTTCAACAACCAGGGGCAGATTTGCCTCTGCGGTTCCCGGATTTACGTAGAAAAAAGCTTGTACCCGCGATTCAAACAGGACTTTGTGGCGCGTGTGCAAAAAATCAAAGTCGGCGACCCTGCCGATCCCGCCAGCAACCTCGGCGCTGTGGTATCGAAAACGCATTTTGAAAAAGTTCTGGGCTGTATTGAGGTGGCCAGGGAAGAAGGCGGCACGGTGCTCTGTGGCGGCGAAGCCATACAGTTGCCCGGAGAATTGGCGGGTGGCTGGTACATTGCGCCCACGGTCATCGAAGGACTGCCCACGCATTGCCGCACCAACCAGGAAGAGATTTTTGGCCCGGTTGTTACCATCCAGCCCTTCGACAGCGAACAGGATGCCCTCGATAACGCCAACGCAAGCCCCTATGGCCTCAGCGCCACACTCTGGACCAACGATTTGCAGCGCACCCACCGCATGGCGGCGCAATTACAAGCCGGAATTGTGTGGGTAAACACCTGGATGCTGCGCGATTTGCGCACGCCGTTTGGCGGGGTGAAGAACTCCGGTATTGGCCGGGAAGGCGGCTGGGAAGCGCTGCGGTTTTTCACCGAAGCAAAAAATGTGACGCTGGAGCTGTGAGCCATTCGCAAAAGGCAAAGCTGTTTCGGCTTACACAAGCAAAAACCGCCCGGCCTCACAAAGAGGTCGGGCGGTTCCCATATTATATTGCGAATTGTATTTGAAATTTGGATGCTCCCGCCACTTCAATTATCACATTTCCAAATTATAACATACCCCAAATTACCGCATAGTTTCCAGCGGCAAAAACTCCTCAACGCCGGAGTCGTTGCAACTGTGCATCCAGTCGAACTCGTCTTTCTCAAGTCCCATGCGCAGGCGGTTGATGTATTTTTTCAGGCGCGTGCCCACCGGGCGGTAGAATTCATCAACAGGAGGCAGTTCCAGGGTGCGGTCGCGCCAGGTGATGTCGCTCACATGGCTCACGACGGCTGCTGTACCCGCGCCGAAACATTCCTGCAAAGTGCCGCGCCAGTAAGCGTCGGTAATTTCTGCCAGGCTGATGAGGCGGTCTTCCACGGTATAGCCCCATTCTTTGAGGATGGTAATAAACGTGTCGCGGGTGATGCCGCGCAGGATGGTGCCGGTGGTAGCGGGGGTGACGACCTTGCCGTCCATCACAAAGAACAGGTTCATGGTGCCAACTTCCTGCACGTATTTCTTTTCAACGGCGTCCATCCACATAACCTGGTCGTAGCCGTTTTTCTTGGCGCGCATGGCAGGGAGGAGGGATGCGCCGTAATTTCCGGCGCATTTGGCCTCGCCGGCGCCGCCTTGCGCAGCGCGGGTAAAGACCTCCTCAACCCACAGTTTAACGGGCTTTGGATAATAAGGGCCTACAGGGCCGGTAAAAATGAGGAAACTGTATTTTTCTGACGTATGCACGCCAAAATACTCGTCGGTGGCAAACATGAGCGGCCTGATGTACAGGGCATGGTCATCGGCTTCAGGAATCCAATCGCGGTCGAGATCGACCAACATCTTAACCCCTTGGATAAAAAGGTCTTCGGGCAATTGCGGCATGCACATGCGCTCGGCAGAAATGTTGAGGCGGCGGGCATGCATCTCAGGCCGGAACAACATCGGTTCGCCTTTGCACTTGGTCGCCTTCATGCCTTCGAAAATGCTTTGCCCATAGTGCAGCGCCAGGTTTGCCGGGGATATCCCAAGCGTTCCGAATGGGACGATGCGCGGATTTACCCATTCTTTACCATCATAATCAACAACAAACATGTGATCGGAAATAACTTTGCCGAACGGGATGTTGCTGAAGTCAACAGCAGAGATTCGGGAGGATTCTGTAAGGGTTACTTTGATTGGATACTTTACAGCCATAATAAGTGGGAGTTCACGGGTGAAAGACCTTTGTTTGACGGCTCAAAGTTAAATACCTTTGTGGCAAATAAAAAAATTTTATTTCAAAATTGGGGGACAAAAATTGGGCTTTTCAGAATATAAAGTTTCAAAGCAACCTTTTTTTTCTCAAAAATATTTTGTTACCAAAAAGGATATTACCCCAAAGGGCCACTCACCCAATTAAAAACGATGGATATGTTCGCAACCGAAGAATTGGTTTTCCGTGTCGCCGAAGTCGCTGTAACTGACTTGGCGCAGGGCAATTTTACGAAAAAAATTTTAATTCTGGCGCTCAAGGAGCCAAACAATGCCGGAAATATTGATTTTGTCACCAAAGTTTTGTCCGCAGCAAAACTTGATTTGGCGAAAGACACGCTTTTCGCACAAGTTCCCGGCGATACGCCCGTCAATTGCTTTGGCGGATTGCCGGAGCGCCCTGAATTTATTTTGGTGTTTGGGCTGCAACCGGCCCAGGTAGGCCTGAAGGCTTTGGCCCAACCCTACCAACCCTTTACTTTGAACGGCTGTACCTGGCTTTTTTCCGACGCACTGTCGGTACTGGAGCCCGACCGCGCCAAAAAAGGGAAGCTTTGGGAAGCATTGAAGGGGCTTTTTTTGTGATTTAGTTGTTTGAAATTCCTTGCTTGCCCGCCGTAGCTTGGTCAGCGGAATAAGCATAGGCAACAATATCCATTTTCACTTTGGAATTTTAATTTCGCGCAGATTTTACGCAGAAAATATACGCAGATTTTACACAGAAACATACTTTTGCTTCAATGCCCCAAACGCCTTTGAACAAGCAGCAATCGAGCAAATTTGAACGAACAAGGAATATATGACTGCATACGTTTTCCCCGGACAGGGTTCCCAGGCAGAAGGCATGGGCAAAGAACTTTACGAAAACAATACACAAGCCAACGAGCTTTTTGAACAAGCCAACAGCATCCTGGGCTGGCGCATCACCGACGTGATGTTCGACGGCACGAAAGAAGACCTTACCCAGACAAAGGTGACGCAGCCGGCTGTGTTCCTCGAATGTATCGTTCGGGCCAAAATCGCGGGTGCGGCCTTCAAGCCAGCCGCGGTAGCTGGACATTCTTTGGGTGAATTCACGGCGCTGGCTGCGGCCGGGGCGCTTTCTTTTGAATCGGCGTTGCAGCTTGTCAGCCAGCGCGCCTTCGCCATGCAAAAGGCTTGCGAGATAAACGAGGGCACCATGGCTGCCGTGCTGGGAATGGAAGATGCCGATGTGGAGCAGATTTGCCGCGGCATCGACGCCGAGATCGTGGTGCCGGCCAACTACAACTCGCCTGGCCAATTGGTCATTTCCGGCTCAAAAAAAGGCATTGAAATGGCCGCTGAAAAGCTGAGCGCCGCCGGGGCAAAGCGCGTGCTGGTGCTTGCCGTCGGCGGTGCGTTCCACTCGCCGCTGATGCAGCCCGCACAGGATGAACTGGAAAAAGCCATCAGCGCCGCACAGTTTACCAGGCCTGTTTGCCCGGTGTACCAAAACGTGCACGCGATGCCCGTCACCGACCCGGAGGAAATCCGCCAAAACCTCGTGAAGCAGCTCACCGCGCCCGTGCGCTGGGCGCAGTCCATTGAGAACATGATCGCCAACGGCATTACAGAATTTGTGGAAGTTGGCTCCAGCGCCGTGCTGCGGGGCATGATCCGCAAAATAAACAAAGATGTCGCGACGGACGGATTGTAGCAGAAAGTTGGTTGAGGCGTTTTGTAAATTGCAACATCCCCATTACTTTCGTAGGCAGAAACCACATCGTTCCACATTCAATTGAGAGGATATGGCAACAGGATCAACCGTGAAAAGCGGGCTACTACTTTTGGCTGAGCCATTTATGATCGACCCCAACTTTCGGCGCTCGGCGGTGCTGCTCTGCGAGCACGACGAAGAGGGCACCCTAGGCCTTATCCTGAACAAACCGACGGGAATGAACCTCAACGATGTGCTGATGGACATGCCTCCCTTTGAAGCGCCGGTTCATTTCGGCGGCCCTGTGCACACCGACTCACTGCATTATATCCACGACATGGGCGACCTGCTGGAAGACAGCCTGCCTGTTGCCAAGGGCGTTTGGTGGGGCGGCGATTTCGAGAACCTGAAATTTCTCATCACCAGCGGCTTGCTCGAGCCGCGCCGTATCCGCTTCTTTATCGGCTGCGCAGGCTGGTCGAGCGGCCAGCTTGCCGAAGAAATGGATACCGGATCGTGGGTGGTGTCGCCCATGGACGCCAACTACGCCTTCAACTCATCGCCGGAGGAGCTATGGAGCCAGGCCATGTTCAACAAGGGCAACCGCTTTGAGATCATCGCGGAAATTCCGGAATATGTGTCGTGGAATTGACACTGGATACTGGGATATTGGGGAATACTGGATGCTTTACCCGGCGGAGCTTCAGGCATGGTGGGCGCAACGCATAACGTGCGCCATGTCGTTTGGGCTACCCGCCTTCGCTAAAGCTACGGCGGGTAAAAAAAAACGCGGCGCACTTTTGCGCCGCGTTCGGATTTCCCGTATATAATCTCATGAAAAGTTTCTGAATCAGGTATCAATTTTTGCCACTTGCTGTTCTCTTCCCGCCGTTGTCTGTAATTGATGATACAAAAGTGCGGCACAGGCCGCCAGTCGCAAAGGACAATAATTTAAGTTTGTTGAGCAGTTATAACATCCCTGTCTTCTGTTTTGTTGTTCAATTTGTCGTTATTTAACTGTGCATTAAGATTTAGGCAGGGAATTGTTGTGCCAAAACCAGGGGTTTGTTGAAAAAAAACTTACGTCAAAGGGGCAAAAAAAGTTTTTTGTTCCCTGATTTTTTTTCTTCAGGTGCTGCCCAAGGGGATTATTGCCCAGTACCTGAACCTCGAAAGGGCTCCGTACCCCCGCTCTCCTCACTTCACCCCAGCCTCCCTGAATATCCGTTTCAACCAAGGCAACATGGCAAACAGCACCCCTGCGGCAATGGTCAACAGGGCAAAGTTGACCCAGAAGAACATCGACTTGTCGTCGTACTTGTCCCACATAGTGGCCAACACTCCGGAAAGCTTGTTGCCCAAGGAAGTCGCCAACTGCCAGCCGCCCATCATCAGGCCCGCCAGGCGCACGGGAGCCATTTTTGACACCATCGACAGGCCCATAGGGCTCAAACAAAGCTCTCCGATGGTGATAACCGCATACGTCATCACTACCCACCAGACTGATGCCTTTACGGCCCCGTTGTGGCAGGCATACACGGCCCATACGGTGACGAGTGTTGACAAGGCGCTGATGATCAGGCCCCAACCGATTTTCCCCGGGGTGCTGGGCTCCAGGTCGCGTTTGCGGAGCCAACCGAAGAACCATATCAGCAGTGGCGTGAACACGATGACAAAGAAAGGGTTGACAGACTGGAATATCTCAGTGGATACCAGCTTGATCTCCTCCCCTTCTGCGGGACGCTCCTCCGGCGGCATGTTTTTAAAGTAGGGCGGGTAGTCCACCGCCATCATCATTTTGTTGGTTGCAGGGTCCTTTGTGGTCCGGAACTGTTCATCATATATCGGGAAGGTGTCCTTTTCCATTTTTACGGTTTGGGTAGAGCCCAGCAGCTTGGCCGTTGGCTCAACGACAGCAGGCATGGATCGGTCGGTGTAAAACTGTGCCCAGGTTGTCAAGGCCGATCCGTTTTGCTTGAAAACCGCCCAGAAAACAATCACCACAGCATACACGGCCAACAATGCCCGGATGCGCGGCTTTTCATCTGGCGCGGCTTTTATCAGCGTCCAAAGGTAGAACGCGACCACCGGCATGGCGCCAAACAAGAAGGCGTCGGAAGAGTCGGACCCAAAAATATTGCCGGGGATATACCAAGCCGCGATGCCCGTGGCAAAGGCAGGGATAAGCACGGAGGACACCACCACGCCCAGGCCAGAACCACTGGCACTGTTCTCATCCTTTTTGACGTCGGCATTAACGTAGTGCTTCATGCCGAAAATAAAAATGATCACGCCAATAAACATCCCGATGCCCGCCGCCGCAAACGCATGGCCCCAACCATAGGTGTTGCGCATGTACGCCGCCACGAAATTGCACACCAGCGCACCGATGTTGATGCCCATGTAGAAGATGCTGTACCCGTCGTCTTTCAGTTTCCTGTACTTCTCTTCATTGTACAAATTGCCCAGCAAGGTGGAAATATTCGGCTTGAAAAAACCATTGCCGATCACCATGACCGCCAAGGATATGTAAAAAGTGGTGATGTTGTTCGGGATGGCCAGCATACAATAGCCGATGCCCATCAAAGTGCCGCCGATAATGATGCTTTTCCGGAAGCCCAGTAGGCGGTCGGCCAATAAGCCGCCCAGAAAGGGGGTGAGGTAAGCCAGTGCGATAAAAGTACCATAGATGTCGAAAGCGACACCCCGTTCGAAGCCCATGCCGCCAGCTTTGGTGTCGGTCATGTACAGCGTGAAAATCCCGATCATGAGGTAATAGCCGAAGCGTTCCCACATTTCCGTGAAAAACAAAAAGGGCAGTGCTGCTGGGTGGTTGCGCATTATTTAATGATAAATGATGAATGATGAGTGGCAAACCTACAATTCCTGCGGTGGAATTCCTACTTTTTATTCGACAGCGAAATACGGCG
The DNA here is from genome assembly GCA_964621185.1 of uncultured Saprospiraceae bacterium. GTDB lineage: Bacteria > Bacteroidota > Bacteroidia > Chitinophagales > Saprospiraceae > M3007. Next base: position 12,452 of record CAZULM010000067.1, read on the forward strand.
ACACTTTTTCCCACCAAAGTTGGTCGGTAAATGCCTTTATTTTGAGCACATCCTGTACCGTTGCGAAGGGGCCATGCTGGCTGCGATAGGCGATGATAAGCTCGGCCTGTTTCCAGTTGAGGTAGGGGTGCTTGCGCAAAGCCTCCAAGGTCACGGTATTGAGGTTTATTCTGTGCAGCCCCGTGCCGGAAATGCTCAGCTGGGGCTTTATGCGCTGATACACGCTGTCGGGGAGGTTGAATACTTCTGCTACTTGCTCGATGGCGCGGAACCCGCCCAGCCTTTCCCGGTACTTCACGATCTGGTTGGCGCGGCCCTGGCCGATCATGGGCAGTGTTGCCCAAGCCTCCACGCCCGAGCTGTTGATGTCGATGCTGCCACTTGTCTTGGATGGGTAGTAGCCTCCGCCGGCGTACATGCTGGGGCGCGGGCTGTCAGTGTATGCCGTTGGTTTTGAAATTGTTATGTAAGGCTCCAGCCTTTCATAGTCGGCTTCGCTGAGGGTGTATATTTTCGCGAAATCCTCTTTTTTCCGGAAAACGCCGCCTTTTGAGCGGTAGTTCAGGATGCCCCTGATGGTATGGGCGGGCAGTCCCAATTTTATGAAATCCTGCTCGGTGGCCGTGTTTGGGTCGAAAGGGAAGTATTCGGGGTCTTTGTGGGAGGCATGTCTGGGCGTTTCTTTTTTTCCCATGCCGATGCGGATATAGGGCAGCAAGCGGGCATAATCCTCGGCTGGCAGGTTCCAGATTTTTTGGAAATCTTCGGGCTTGCGGAAGGCGCCGCCCTTTTCCCGGTAGCGGCAGATGTTCTGCGCCACTTTTTCGGACAAGCCCAGTTTTCTGAAATCTTCTGCGGTGGCGAGGTTGGGGTCAAAATCGAAGTATTGCCGGTTTGTGGGGGCCTCCACGCGGCTTGATTGACGGAATGCCCGGATCGCGGCCTCAAATTCCGAAAAATTGGCCCTTTGGGGTGGTCTTATGATTTCCAGGATGGTCGGCATTGAAAATGCTCCCAGGAAAAAGACCAGCAGCGCGAAAGTGCCGAGGCGCTCGTTTCGGCTGAAATGAAGGTAGTTGACGATGCGTGTTTTCATGGCAAAAAGTGCTTTGATGCGCCCGCAGTTGTTGAAGCGTGTACGGACAGGTGAAAAATTATGGTTGAAAATTACTCTTGTTTAAAGACCCAGGCCCCTTGTGCGCGCACATCGTGGCAGGCCCAGCCATTATCCGCACATTCCTGCACCCAGCGCGCCACCTTCCGCCTTGGATTGGATGCGTCAAAGACAGCGATGCCAAAAGGGAACTTCTCCCGGCAAGCTTCCAGGCTCAATTCAGGGCCTTTTGAGAGCAGGAGCACATCCACGGCTACCGGCGCTGCGGAAGGCATTAACCATTGGGCATCGTCGATCAGGGCTATCTTTAGCTGGAAAAACTGCGCGAAAGGTTTGTCGCACAACAGGTTGTCGCTGCGGAAAGGCTGCAGTGCGTCCAACATGACCCCTGTTTTTTCGCGAATACCTGAAGCCACCCGGTTGGGCTTCGCCGCAAAGTTTTCCTGTTTTGCGCTGAGGGTATCGGCGAGGCAATAGGCGTGGCGGCCATCAAAAAAATCGATCAGGCGCTTTTGCTTCGGCATGTGGTAAACGACCATCGTCTGTTGCGCCTGTTTTGCCGAAAGTGTGCCGATGCGGTAAACGCCCAGCAGCCCCATCAGCCCAAAAAAAGCAGCCAGCCAGCGCCCGCGGCGCAGCACCATCAACATGCCCAAAAAAGCGATGGCCATGTACAGCGCCGCATCCACCCAGCCCGGTATCCACACATCTGCAATCACGCACCCTGGGAGGCTTTGGATGCCGACAATGGCTTTGTTGAGGTACAACACCATATAGTACAGGGCGTTCCCAAGCCAGCCGGCAAGGGTTTGGAACACATCCACCCCAGCCAAGGAGATTTCGGGAAGCTTGTCGAACAGCACCAGCACCGCGCCACCCCAGAGGATGGCCGCCCCGCCCAGCACCACGATCCAGCCGGCCAGCCAGAAATAGACCGGGAACTGGCTGAAATAGTACAGCGCGAAGGGCAGCGTTCCCAACTGCGCCGCTGCGCCCACCAACAACACTTTCAGCCCTTCATCGACCCAGCGCGGCCCCGGCGGGAAGAGCTTGTACAGCCTGGGATAAAAAAACACCATGCCCGCCACGGCGGTGTACGACAGTTGGAAGCCCACGTCGAACAAAAAATAGGGGTTGTACAGCAATAGCCCGAATGCCGAGGCCGGCAGCACGTTCCAGGCCGAGGCGTTGCGCCAGATTGCCTTGCCGAGCATGTAGGTGCTGAACATCACCGAGGCGCGCAGTACCGAGGCCGTGGCGCCCGTGAGGAAGGCGAAGCCCCAAATCGCGAGCAGGATGAAAAGCGTTTCCGCCAGGCGCCATCTGCCCCGCAGGCGCAGGCGCTTGGTGAGGAAATACAAGCCCATATAAACCATGCCCACGTGGGTGCCCGACACCGCTAGCGCGTGCATGGAGCCTGTTTCAGCGTAAGCCGCCCGCAGCTCGTCGCTAAGCTCGTCTTTGTAGCCGACCATGAGGGCCGAGGCCACGGCGTATTCGTCTTGGCTCGGGAAATGCTTTTGGAGGATTTCCAGCAATTGGTCGCGGCAAACATAAGCTTGCGCCCAGAGCATACTCCCATGCCCGGTTGACAGCAGCAGGACGGAATCGGGCTCCACAAAGCTCTGAAAATGGATGTTTTGGTAGTGCAGGTACCGTTTGTAGTCGAACACGTGCGGATTTTTCGGAGGCTCGGTGGGCAGCACAGCGGCGCGGATACCCAGTCGGTCGCCATAGCGGATGCTGTCGGCCAGGGGCGAGGGGTCGAGGAACAGCAGCAGGTTGCCGCGCATGGGCGTCAGGGAATCCGGCGCTGCCCCCATGGCTTCCACGCGCACGGGTATCTTTGTTTTTGCCCCGTGGGATGGCGCTTCATACACGGTGCAGACAAAATAGCCGCCGCTTTTTTTTTGCGCCGAAAAATGATCGGGTCGCCGCAGTTCATTGTGCTGAACGGTGAGGATAAATCCTGCCAGCAAGAGGCAAGCGTGCAGCACCGCGCCAAAAAACCAGCGGTGGCGGTATTGGTAACGGCGAATAGCCAACAACAAGGAAAGGGCAACAGCGGCGTAAAAAAGCCAATACAGGCAATTGGGAGCCTGGTCGAGCCAGCCGCCGAGGGCGGTTCCGAGGGCAAAAGGCACGATGAGGCGGAGAAAGGGGGCGTTTCGTTGGTTCACGTGGGTGTTTGGCTTTGAGGATTTGATTGGCGATTGGCGATTACATGATTGACGATTGTTGAAGTGGGCGTTTCGCCCTGGCATCCTGCTCCGAAGCTTGAGGGATGCTCGCTACAGCCGTCATCGTTCATGCCTTACCCATCGCCCGTCGAACCCGGGGAAATTCTTTGGTGCTTCGCCCTACAAAATTTGCGGTTTTTGGGGCATAGTTGCAAGTTTTTGGGGGAGAATTTTTTTGGGCTTAGTCCTCGTCACATCATTTCATCCCATCGAAGCACGGTGCCATACCCTTTCTCCTGAAAATACTGCCTTGTTTCGGCCTCGGTTTTCTGGCTGGTTGCCAGCACAAAATCGCCGCCCCAGGCCCCGAGGCTTTTCACCTCGCCCCAGTAATCGCCGAAATACTTTGACTTGACGGGCTGAAACTCCAACAAGCGGCCCACCACCTGTTCGTGCTCGACAATGTACCCGTCGAAATCTTTCAAGTTTTCGGCGTTGAGCATCCTTTCTGTCAGGTCTGAAATATCGTTTATGATCGCCTTGTCGCCTTTGAATTTTTCGCGGTAGCGCACGATGCCTTCCCTGGAATTTTGCTTGTGTTCGAGGTAAACAAAATACAACTGCGACCGAAATTCCGGTTCGAAGGCGACGTGACGGACAATCGGCTTGTCGCCTTGCAACTGGTACAACAATGGCGACTCGGCGTAAGCGCAGGCGATGTCGTATCCCGAGCCGCCAAGCGTGTTGCGGAGCACCGGATATGGGTCAACCTCCGCCCAGCGCGCCATAGCGGCGATGATGGTGCTGCTGGTGCCCAAGCCCCAGGCCCGCGGGAAGTCGCAAGCGGTGACAACATCTATTCCTTGAACGTCGTGCAGGAACGCGGGGTTTTGCCGCTGGCAGTCCCGGATGATGGAGGCCAGCATCTCGGCAGCGCTTCGGTCGCTGGTTTCAACAACCCCGAGGTAAGGGAGCTCGTATTCTGTGCTGAACCAAATGGAACCGTCCGAGTCTTTGCTTTGCCAAGAAAGGCCTTCCGCTTGCGCGCGGGGTTTTACGAGGAGCGATTGCCCGAACCGTACAGGGCAAGCCAAGGCCAGGGCGCCATCCAGCACGAGGTACTCGCCCGACAGCAGTATTTTCCCGTTGGCGCGGGTTTCAAAAGGTGTTATTTGTGACATGGTGAGGGCCGGCAATGGTGCCGTGCGACAAATGTACCAAGTATTCCTCAAAAAGTGCCAACAGAAAGCATTACCAATGTACAACCCTCAACTACCTCAATACCTTGTTTTTCAGCCCGTTGGGCCAATTCTGGGTTTTCGGCTCCTGGGTTGAAGATTATTCTTTTGGGCTTTAAGGCGAGCAAATAATCGTAGTACTCGCGCTGCCGTTCGGCGCCGAGATACATGGTAACAGTGTCAACACCTTCGAGATCGGGCTGTCCCTGCATGATTGGGATGCCCATCACATCCCCTTTTTTTACCCCTAATGGCAGCACTTCATGACCTTTTTGCACCAGTCGTTGCACGGCTATGTAGGCATAGCGCTCCGGGTTGGTCGTCGCCCCCAATACCAATGTTTTTTTCATAAACAGCTAAAATTATACCAGAATTCTGGTGATTTGCAAGATTATTTGGATATATCATATTGATTTTCAAGGATTTACCTTTATGTGTTTTCGCACACCACTTTCGGTTGGGCATCATAACTTCTCAACAGCTGATTTTGTGAAAAGTTAAGCGATTGGTTCTTTTTAAGGGCTATTGGGGTAATTTTGCGCGCCTTTAAAACATTTCAACCCATCAAGCTTTGCGCTAGAATATGATCTTGAGCGATAAAAAAATCCTTGAATCCCTGGAACAGGGCGAAATCGTCATCGAGCCGTTTCGCAGAGAGTGCCTTGGCACCAATTCATACGACGTGCACCTTGGCCGCCACCTGGCCGTGTACCAGGACCGGGTGCTGGATGCCAAAAAGCACAACCGCACCAACGCGATCGAGATACCTGCCGAAGGCTTCGTGCTGGAGCCTGGCACCTTGTACCTGGGCGTCACGGAAGAATATACCGAAACCCACAACGCAGTGCCATTTTTGGAAGGGAAAAGCAGCGTGGGCCGTTTGGGGATCGATATCCACGCAACTGCCGGAAAAGGCGACGTTGGATTTTGCAATACCTGGACGCTCGAGATTTCCTGTGTGCAGCCTGTGCGCGTTTACGCGGGCATGCCCATCGGCCAATTGATCTATTTCACGGTGGAGGGCAACATCGAGAACTATTACAACAAAAAACGGAACGCCAAATACAACCAGCGCACGGAAAAGCCGGTTGAGAGCATGATGTGGAAAAATTTTTCAACAGAAGCTTAACAGGCGACTGTTTGCAAACTAATGACTTTCTAAGCAAAGCCCTGCCTTCGATGCCTATTTTTGCCAATAGCACGGTCTTTTGACCGTCAGCACCCGTTATTTTCTAAGCAGATCAACAAACTCACTTATACGATGAAGTACAATTTTTTTCTGATTTTGGGGCTTAGCCTTTTCTTTACCCTGCCTTCCTGCAACAACAACAACAGTACGGACTACCAGCAAAAAGCCAGCAATCCCGAGTTCCTGCACGCGGGCATCCGCCGTATCACCGATATTATCCGCCACGATATTTTTGCACCGCCGGTCTCGGCGCGCATCTATGCGTACTCCGCCATTGCCGCTTACGAGGCGCTCATCCCTGGCTACCCAGAGTACAACAGTCTGGCAGGCCAGGTGAACGGTTTGACAGCCTGCCCAACGCCAGAAGCAGGGAAAGACTACTGTTTTCCCCTTGCCAGCACCAATGCCTTGCTTATCGTGGGCAAACAACTGGTTTTCTCCGAAGGCGATATGGAGAACCTTGAAGAAAAGCTGTTCAACGATTTTAAGGCCATGAAAATGCCTAAAGACGTTTATGACCGCTCGATGGCTTTCGGCGAGGCCATTGCCAAGCATATCCTTACTTGGTCGAAATCGGACAACTATGCGCAAACGCGCAGCGCGTCCAAATTCACCATCGAAGTAAAGGAGCCAGGCCGCTGGCGGCCAACGCCTCCTGCCTACGGCGATGCCCTGGAGCCCCACTGGATGGAGATACGCACCTGGGTGATCGACTCCAGCGGCCAATTCTCCACCGAAGCCCCGGTGCCGTTCAGCACGGAAAAAAACAGCGAGTTTTACAAACAGGCCATGGAAGTGTATGAATTCGTGAAGGCACAGCGGCCAGATGAGATCGCAACCGCCTGGTACTGGGACGACAACCCTTTCGCCATGGAGGTGAGCGGCCACATAGCCTTTGCCCGCAAAAAAATCAGCCCCGGTGGCCACTGGATGAACATCACCGCCCATGCCTGCCGCAAGGCGAACTTTAACATCGCTCAGTCGGCAGAGGCATACGCCAAGGTGGCTTGTGCCCTTGCCGACGGCTTTATCTCCGCCTGGCACTGCAAATACAAGTACAACCTCATACGCCCGGAATCGTACATCAACCAATACATAGATGCCGAGTGGCGCCCGTTGATCCAATCTCCCCCGTTCCCGGAGCATACCAGCGCGCACAGCACGATCTCCGGTGCGGCATCTACGGTGCTGACCAACCTATTTGGCGACAACTTCTCCTTTACCGATTCAACAGAGATGGAGTTCGGCATCGACCCGCGCACTTTCAGCTCCTTCAAGGAAGCTGCCGACCAAGTGGGCGTAAGCCGCTTGTACGGCGGCATCCACTACAAGCGTGGCAACCAGGCCGGGCTCAAGTGTGGCAGGGAAATCGGCCAGTACATTTTTGACAAAGTGAAGACGCGGAAGTGATGTAGGGGCAATGCCACCAGATTTGCGCGTGTGAAAGTAAGCCGTGGCACGGCTGCCGCCCCATGCTGGAACGCGGATCGGACGGATCGGACGGATTTCAACGGATTTTTTTCACCTTATTGATGAATCCCGTTAAAATCTGTCCGGCCCGTCCGATCCGCGTTCTTTTTAAGTAAAGTTTGTAGGGAATTGTACAACTCTTGGTCTGTTCAATTCGGCAGCCCCGGCATTGCCGGCTCTCGGTCTGCTGCCTCCATATAAGGCCGGAACCGGTCTTCCAGCTCTTTCCGCAGCGCATCGTCCTTCATGTCGGAAGCCATGCGTATCAGGTTGCCTCCTGTGCTGAGGGCGAATTGCTCTTCTTGTTGATATGCCTTTCTAAAGCTGCTGGACAGGGAATTGTAGTACTTTAATTTGTCTTCCATCGTGTTGGCAATCATGCGCATCCTATCTGCTGCCTTTTGGTTGGCGCCTGTACGCACGTAGATGTCTGCCATAAATGCGGTGAACTGGTCGTAAGGGAAATTGAACTCCGGGAACACCTCGAAGTATTTGTCCACTAAAGCCTCTGCTTTGTCCTTTTTGCCCTCATACACCAATTGCCGCGCAATGCGGATCATGGAAACGCGCATGGTTTGCAAGCTGGGCAGGTATGATTTGTTGACATATACCTTTTCCTTGTCGAAGTTGCCCCATTTCCATTTTTCCATGATGTTCTTATAGGCCGTTTCTGTGTCAACACCACCCGAGCCGATTATCCCGTAAGCTTCAGAACTGCTTTTCACCTTTTTGGGCACCAGCTGAAGGCTCAGGCCTTCGAGCTGCAGGTAGTCTTCAAGCCCCAGCAGCTTGTCTTCCCGGCAGGTGACGGCCCAATAAATGGGTCGTTTGCCAAAATTGGAAGCGACGATGTCCAGGATCGCCAATTCGTCCTTAATGATGTATTTTTTGTCGCGGCCAAGGTCAAAACGTATGGTATCGACCATGGTTGAATCGTTGGCGCCAACGATCTTGTTTTCCAGACATTGCTGCTTGTTCACCACCATGTACATCTTCCGGGTTGGCAGGTAGGTATCGAAGTCGCGCCCCCCGTTGGATGCCTGGCGATGGTCTTCGCCGAGGAATTTCACCACTTGGTTAATCTCCATCTCGCGTTCGCCACCAGCCGCGCCATACGGGATTTGCACCCTTTTGTACCCCCGCAGCTGGTCTTGCGGGATGCTCATGGCGATGGCAGGCGAGTTGTTGACTGCCCGGCGCAGCTGTGCGATATACCAATCCACGGCGATGAGCGACAGGTTGACCACCCGCACGTCGGTGCGGATGCCTTCCACTTCCTGGCAGTACCAGAGCGGGTAGGTATCGTTGTCACCATACGTGAATATGATGGCATTGGGCGCGCAGGAGTTAAGGAAATTGCTGGCGTAGTCGCGGCTGGCAAAATGCTTGGAGCGAGCATGGTCGTCCCAGTTCTCCGTCAGCATCAGGGCCGGAGCCGCCAAACCGGCCATAATGGCTAAGGGGGCAGCTATAGTTTTCAGGCTTTTAGCCAGCATGTCGAAAATGGCCACCACGGCAAGCCCGATCCAGAGGCAATAGGTGAAGAATGAGCCGGCTAAAACGTAATCGCGTTCGCGCGGCTCGTTCGGCGGTTGGTTGGAATATACAATGATGCCGATGCCTGTAATGATGAACAAGGCCATAATTGCGGCAAAATCCCGTGGCCGCCGCCTGTAATGGAAGAACATGCCCAACAATCCTAAAAGGAAAGGGATCATGTAGTATTTGTTTTTTGCCATGTTGTTGCGCTCATCTTCAGGCAACTGCTTGAGGTTGCCCAGGCGCGCCTCGTCGAGCGCATCGAAACCGGTTATCCAGTTGCCAGAACTGGGGTCCCAGGAGTAATAGCCCTGGTCGCCATTTTGGCGGCCCGAGAAATTCCACATGAAGTACCTGAAATACATCCAGCCGACCTGGTAACGCCAAAAGAACTTGATCTGGTCGCCGAATGTAAGCTTCCCGGTTGGTTTGTCGATCCACTGCCGGTACAGTTTAGGCCGCCCCTGCGAGTAGTCGCCCATGCGGGGAAAAAGGCCTTCATCTTTGGGGTCGTATTTGTAGTCCACTTTTTCATCGACAATCTCATAGCGGTTGCCGACTCGGCCATAGCGCTCTTCGCTGTTCATGCCAACGGGCTGCGCGTCAAAATCGGGGCCCCTGAACAATGGGCGCTCGCCATACTGTTCCCGGTTGAGATAGGGCAACAAGCGCATCGGGTCGGAAGGGTCGTTCATATTGATCGGTGGGTTGGCATTGGCGCGGATGATTACCATGCCGTAGGAGAAATAAGCCAACACGACCAGGCCAAAGGCCACGATAATGCGCTGCAAAAGGCCGTTTTTTGTGCTTTCTGCCCGTTTCAGTCCGAACCAGATTGCCGCTCCGAACAGCAGTAAGACCAAGATAATCCCCGAATAGAATGGAAGCCCAAAGCTGTTTACAAAAACCCGGTCGAAACTCGCCCACATGGTCGGAATGCCGGCGATGACCAGTTTCTGGATCGCGACAATGGCTAACACCCCGACTCCAGAGGCAACCAAAGTGCCTGTCAATGTCGGCTTTTTAGACTTCTTGAAATAGTACAGCATGGCAAGTGCCGGGAACGTGAGCAAACTCAACAAGTGCACCCCGATGGACAGCGCCACTGAAAAGAAGGTGAACACCAGCCATTTGTCCGATTCCGCAGTATCCGGCAGGTTGTACCACTTCAGTACCGACCACAGGGTCATGGCCGTGAAAAAAGTGGACATGGCGTACACTTCACCTTCAACGGCAGAAAACCAGATAGATGAGGTGAACGCAGCCGCCAAACCAGCGACGATGCCAGCACCGATGGTCGCAATGGCTGCAGCGCCCTCCGGCTCCTTTTCGCGGCCAACCAATGCCAGGCGCGCCAGGATGGTGGTGCTCCAGCAAACGAAAAGCGCCATAAAGGCAGTGCAAATAGCTGATAGCAGGTTAACACTGTAAGCGATCGTTGCAGGATCGCTGGAAACCATAGAGCCCACCCAAGCGAACATACGCCCAATAAGCAAGAAAACCGGCGCACCGGGCGGGTGCACCACCTGCAATTTGTAAGCACCGGCAATAAATTCGCCGCAGTCCCAAAGGCTGCCGGTAGGTTCAGCTGCAAGGCCAAGTACAATAGCGGCAATGGAAAATGTGATCCAACCGGCAATGTTGTTAAGTTTCTTAAAGGAAAAATCCATATTTTGAAATTGTAAGCAAAGCGCCCCGGAGGCGAGGCGGTTTGTAAAGACCGCGCAAAACTAAAAAAGTCCGACGGTTAAACGTCAATTTCAGGAATAATCAGCATGGGTAGGTTTCAAAAAAATTGGGAAATCGCCGAATCCGGATCGTTGGCAGGGGCTGGAAAGGCAGAAATTTGGGGTACTGCTACGGATATAAAAATTCGGAAGCGGAACGCAAATGGATAGTTTGTCACTCCGGTGGAGTTGCGAAAAAAAAATAGCCGCCCAAAAGCCAGGGCGGCTATTTTTTCCCAGATAGGGATTGAGGTGGAAGAAAACAAATGGCGGTTACATACCCAGCTTTTTCTTCACCAATTCTGTCACATCATCCGTATCGGCAGCATAAAGCATTGAACCAGAGCTGGTGTCGAAAATCATAAGATATTGGTTTTCAATAGCAACTGCCTTAATAGCCTCGTCGATCCTTTTCAGAATGGGCTTGAGAAGCTCGGTGCGCTTGTCAGTTACAAGTTGTTGGGCTTCCTGCTCGAATTTCTGAAGCGCTTCTTGCTCTTTCTGGAGTTCGTTTTCTTTTGTTTGCGCTTGTATGGGTGTAAGGCTTCCAGACTGGTAGGCAGTTTGGTAGGCGACTACTGCGGCTTGGAAGGCGCTTGTCAGGGAATCGTCTTTGGCGCTGAGCTTGTCGGCAAACACTTTCAGGTCGTCAGTGGCCTTTTTTGTGTCAGGCAGCAATTCGAGCAGATTCCCGAGGTTCATGTGGCCGTATTTTGGCGCTGTCTGAGCATCGGCTGTGGTGGCGCCAATCAGCAGGGCCAACAAAAAAATGATGGATGTCTTTTTCAACATTAGATACTTGAATTTATTTATAAACGAAAAACGGCGACAAAGGTAACATTTACGCCGAATCAAGGGTGAATTGTTGAGCAAGCGGTTTAGTTTGATAAAACCCTGTTTTCCGATTGATAACGCCCAACTTCCAATTTCAGTTGCAAATGTTTTGCAAAACCAAAAAATCGACAATTTGTTAAATAAGGGTTAAGCAAATATGCAACCATGGGACGAATCAGCCTGGTCATTCGTTCATTCAGCGTATCTTTGTCAAGTTTTCATTCCGTTCAAACGCAAAAATGAAAAAAATCCTTTCTCTTACAGCGCTAATAATTGCCTGCTTTTCTTTTCTTCAAGCACAGGAACCTGCCAGCCCGCACCTTATCCAGTTTTCCGGTATGATCATCACCGAGGTTGACGGTAGGATGGTCCCCGTGCCTTATGCTACGGTGTCGCTGCCTGAGAAACAACGGGGCACCTACTCCGATTACAGGGGCTTTTTCAGCATTGTTGTGGAAAGAGGCGACAAAGTGCGCTTTTCGTGCATCGGGTTGGAAACGATCACCGTGAAGGTGCCGGATACGCTTACCCAGGACAGGTATGCCGTGATTCAGCCTATGGCACAGGACACTTTCAACCTTCCCGAGCTGGTAATATTCCCTTGGCCTTCAAAAGAGCATTTCAAGATCGAATTCCTGAAAATGGACGTGACCCCGGAGCTTCAGCGCCGGGCAACCGAGAACATAGCCAACGATTATATGGCAGAGGCAAGGAAAAACCCTGACATGGTGCCCTACGGTGGACGCGAAAGTGCCAATTTTTACCTCCGCCAACAATCTCGCGAATATGTGTACCTTGGGCAAACACCGCCCATGAATATTTTCAGCCCCTTGGCTTGGGGGCAATTTTTCAAGGCATGGAAGGAGGGCAAGTTTAAAAAGCAAAAAGACAACTAAGGTCTCTTTCTTTCGCCCAAAGGGGCGCATTGGTTCAAAACAAATCAGAAAAGGCCCTGGTCTTGATAATCTGGATTATTTGTCGTACTGGTGAAGGTCATAACGCTCGATTATCCCGATAAGTTTTTTGTCGTAGGTGTTGTCGGTCGCATAACCTGCGTTTTTCAGCCCTTGAGCCCAACGGCGATAATCCCGGCCGTATTTTTTCAATTTGGCATACCGGGGACCCATCAGGAGTTGGCTGTGCGCCCTCCAGCTTTGTTCCGGGTTGTTGAACTTCAAGAAAAAGTCTTTGTGTGTGTCGTCGGTGTGGTTGGAACAATGGCCTTTTTTACAGTTTTTGGAAAAGCATTTCATGCCGAAATGGTTGTTGTTGCTCACAGCCAGTTTGCTTGTCCCCGCCCTGCTTTCTACCAGGCCTTGGGCTAAGCTTATGCTTGCCGGGATACCGTATTTATACATTTCTTGTCGGGCGATCCCACTGAATTTTTTTATGTAGTTGGTGGATTGGTCGCTGCGCAACATTTCCCTAGACACAGGTTCAGCATCGGTTTTTGGGAGTTTCTTTACGTTTTTAATCGAAGGCAGCATTTTTTTGCTGGGGGTTTTAGGGCGTTTTTTTTCCATCCCTACCCCAAGCGTTGTTTCATTTTCCCAATCAAGTTTTTGCCCGCCAGAGATAAAGGCCCCGGACCCTGTTGTCCTACCAAACAAGAAGTACGCAGCCAAGGCTAAGATGCCGAATTTCATGACGGTAAATTTGTTGAAGACGGACCCAGAAACCTGGGCACTCCTGAACTTTATGGACAGCCATTTCCTTTTCAGCCGTTTGACCCTGTTTTGGAACAGGTCGGACAGTGATGGGCCTTTTTGATCTGGAAGGACAAACAAGCTGGGCATCGGGCTTGTTTTCTTCTGCCTGGCAGTTCCATTGCCAGAAGGGGGTCGGAATGCGGGTATTGCATCACCCTCCGTGTTGGTGTACCATTTGTTCTTTCCCATGATGGCGAGTATTATTTGTTTGTACAAAAGTAAAACAATTTGTTGATTTAAAAATAAATTTTAAATTATTTTTTAAAAATTGTTTAAAAATAAATTTTAAACATTTGGTTATAAATCACTTAAACAAATATTATTAATTATTAATTTAAAACAATTATTGTTGTTGATTGATACAAAGTCTTTGATTTTTTCCTAAATCTGAACCTTGGGCATCCTTTTTTTTGTTTCACGCACCTTAATTGGCAGCGTTTGGCGCCAACAGCCCGTTTCTTTATTTTGAAACTTTTGTGGTTGTTGTGGCTACACCGTGCACAAAAACTTTTAACTTTCCAACTGAAATCAACTTATGGATTTCGCCCTCGATCTGGAACGCACCGAAACTGACTTCGTCTCCGCCCTCTCCCGTCAAGAACGCTGGGCTCAGCAATTGCTCTATGAGCAACATTACGGTAAAATGATGGGCATTTGCCTTCGCTACGCTGGTTCGCGCGATGAAGCACTCGATTTGTTGCATGAAGGTTTTATTAAGGCGTTCCAAAACATCAAGCGCTATAAGCCAGGAACATCCATTTCGGCCTGGATCCGGACAATCATGGTAAATACATGTATTGACTACTATAGGCGCAATGTTCGGCGCAGGACGGAGGACCTGGATACAGTTTATTCCGCCAACACCGACGACCCAGATGCGCTGAGCAACCTGACAGAGCAGGAAATTTTGAGCGCTGTCCAGGAGCTTTCCCCGGCTTACCGGGCCGTTTTCAACCTTTATGTCGTAGAAGGTTATTCGCATAAGGAAATCGGGGAAGCGCTCGATATAACAGAAAGCACCTCGCGCAGCAATTTGGTCAAGGCCCGCATTAAACTGCAGGAATATTTCGCCAGCAAGCGGATGGTGTTTGATATAAGGAGCAAACCAGAAAACGAGTAGCGCCAAGTTAAACTATTGACAATCAGCCTTTAATTTTTACTGGTTCAATCATGGACTTGAAAAATTTTGACAAACATATCAAGCAAAAGCTTGAGAACATCGAAGAGCCCTTCGACCCGAATTCATGGCTTGCCCTTGAAAAACGGATGAATGCTGCCGTCTCTGAGGAACAGCCAGCTGCAGTGGAACCTGTGGACCTGGTTGTAAAACGTTCTTTGGAACGAATGGAAGTGCCATACAGCGCCGCCGATTGGAGTTTGCTCAACGCCAGGCTCAATACCGGCGCCTTGGTGCGCCGTATCCGTGTCACCAAAATTGCCGAATTGGCCATTTTCTTGCTTTTGTTGCTCAACATTGAAGGTTTTTTGGGCGGGTTCAAAGAAGTCGTTCGGCCCAAAGCCCCACAGCCTGAAAAATCCACCCAGCCAATGGCTGCCAATAAATTGAAGAAGCCCGCGAAAAAGCTCAAAAACCTGGAAGAGGCCTCTGAAATTGCAGCCTTTGCAGAGCAGGTTGTTGCTTTCATTGCCACGCCCTTCCAATCGGCAGTCACTTCTGCGGCTCCAACAAACCCTTCAAGCCCAACCGTTCCGAACCACAAATCCGTGCTTGATCCTCAAAACTTTTACGGCAGCAGCGGCTTGGTGGCTTTCAACAAACTGGCGCCCCTCCCAGCTTCAAAAACGCCAGAATTTGCCTGGCAAACCCTTTTCGAGGTTATCCCTGGCGTTTCCGTTCCTGTTAAGCCACAACCCAACGGGATTTTTGCAGCTTCATATGGCTCCTTTGACAAAAACTATTTTCAGGACGGTTCCGCAACACCCATGCGTTCAGGTTACGGCGGCGGCATCCTCGTGGGCGCCAGCAAAGGAAAATGGGGCGTAGAAACGGGACTTGGCTATTCCCGGAAAAATTTTGGCCCAAAGCGACAGGTTGACTACTTTGCCGGAAATCAGCAAGATGGATTTTTGGGTGCTTATGTGAAAGCTGTTGATGCCGATATTTTCAGCGTGCCGGTAAAAGTTACGCGCCTTATTGCCAGTTTTGGCGAAACCAGCGCCCGCGCTGTTGCAGGGATCACTGCCAGCGTGGCTACCGAAAAAAGGTATTCTTATAAACTCGTAAAAACACCTTCAACTTCACCCGATCCGGCGCCAGGCCCCGACCCCAGCCAATACCCGATACCGCAAGTCAACAACGACGGTTATTTTGAAGGGGGCAACCTAAAAACGAATGCCTACACAACGGCAGATATAGGGCTTCGTGTGCAGCACCCATTGGGAAAGCGCTATGTAGCCTTCATAGAACCTACTTACCGTCATTCCCTGGGGGGCGGGTTTGGCCCCAACAAGGAGCGGGTCAACAGTTTTAGTTTTCAGGCAGGAATAATGGCTGCGCTTTGACGCCAGCCATTACTTTTGCTTTATGAAAATACCATTCCGCTCCTTTTCCATTGCTTGCATCCTCCTTATTGGTACTGCGCTGCTACATGCGCAATCTCCTCTGTTAACCGACAAAGATGCTGTCGAGCTCGCCCTTCGTGCCAGCTTCGACATCAGGATTTCGCGTGCAGATGCCGAAATCGCCCAGCTGAACAACACCAGGGGCAATGCTGGGATGCTGCCGACCGTCAATTTGGTCGCCAACGAAAACTTTACTCTCAGCGCCTTTCAGCAAAAGCTCAGCAACGGCAACGAGTTCAATGCCGTCGGCGCCCCGTTCAACACCGCAAACGCCGGAGTGCAGCTGTCCTGGACCCTTTTTGATGGCCGGCGCATGCACATCGTGAAAGACCGCTTGGAGCAATTAGAGGCGCTTGGCAACCTGGAGCTTCAAAGCATGGTGCAAGCCACGGTGGCCAATGTGCTGCTGGTTTACTACGAGATCGTGCGTAACAAGCTCTCGGAACGCGCACTGTTGGAGGTGATCGCGCTCAACGAAGAGCGGTTGCGCATCGCAGAGGCACGGCTCGCAGCGGGATTCGCGGCCCAAACCGACGCGCTCCAAGCAAGGATCGACCTTAACCAAAGGCGTGCCGACCTGTTGGCTCAACAAGCGGCTACAAGTGCCAACAAACGTTCACTTAACCGCCTTTTGGCACGCCCTCCCGAGACTGCGTTTGAAGTAATCGATAATATCAGCACCAGCTATGCCCCCGCCAGAGATGAAATTATGGCAAAAATCCTTGCCCAAAACCCTAACCTTCTGACTTTTCAAAAGTCAGCGGAGATTTCAGCTTTGCTGGTGCGGGAAAACCAAACCTTGGGCAAAGCCCGCTTGACCGGGATCGGGCAGCTCAACGCCATACGGTCCGACAACGGCTCTGGTTTTCTGCTGAACAACACACAGGCGGGCGTAATTGTGGGAGCCTCCTTGGTGGTACCCTTATACTCCGGCGGAAATATCAAGCGGCAGGTGGAGACTTCAAAAATAGCCGCAGAGCAGGCCCACATAAGGGTAGAGCAACAACGGCTGGCTGTGGAGACGGAGCTAGAAACCCAACTGGCAAACCTGCAAGTCCAGCAACAAATCCTGTCGGTCGAAGAAGAAAGCGTCAAGGCTGCCCGAGAAAACCTTGCGGTCAGTACGGAGCGGTTCCGTGTAGGCACCACGACCAGCCTGGAGCCTCAAATGGCCCAGAGCACGTTGGAGCAGTCTTTGGATCGCAGAAATCAGGCAATGTACCAGATAAAGCTTGCTGAATTGCGGTTGAAACTGTTGGCGGGCGAACTGTAATCACCGCGCATACGCTTCAAACCATTTGCATTCTTTGACGATAGCCTCAAAAAAGGCTGTTTTCCGAAATTTTGTCTTCAACAGGCGATAGTGCTCGTCATAGGCTTCCGGCAGCACAGGTATGAGCTTGCTCCCAGGCCGATAGGTACAATCCGACGAGCAAAACCACTGTTTTTGTTTGCAGCGCGCCGCCATAAACGCGGCACGGGCCGCAAATTCAGGGTCGGGGGTGATATAAAGCGCTTTTTCAAAATAGGACAGTGCCAAGTTCATGTCCGTATTCTCACGGTTGCCCTCTGGTGAGTCGGCTAGGGGGAACACGGGGCCTTGGGCCAGCCGCAATTGGTTGTACCCACTCCGGTATGCATCAAGCACCTCCCATTCATAGCCAAAATAAGACATGTTGTAATAAGCGATGCCGATCCGGTACCAATACCGTGCGGCCGCGTCCGTATCGTTCAAGGCATCGGCGGTTTTGGCGTTGAACTCCAGGTCGAGGATTTTTTGGGCGATTTCGAGCCTGTTCAGCAGTAGGGTATCCGTGACCAGGCGGTGCACTTTTTCCCCGAATTTTTCGCGAAACGGGCTGAATTTGGGAAGCCTTGCCAGCTCGGTCGGGGTGATTTTGCGCATCACGGCTACTGCTGCCTCCGGCTTGCCCTGGCTCAACAAGAGAGCGCCTTTGTATTCAAGCAGCCGTGCTTTGATCCTGTCTGGGTTGGTGTCGATCTGCATCGTTTTTTCCAGCAAAATGGGGTGGCTGGTATTGGCCAGCGCCAAAAGGTCGTCATAAACTTCCATGCGCGGGTTCAGGGCGATGGCTTCCGGTTTGAAACCCGCCAGGATGGCCTTGCCGGGGTGGTTTTTTTCGGCATAGCCTGCCGCCAGCCATTGTTGCAGGAAAGGCTCAAAATATTTGTTCTGCTTGAACGCCGAATAGCTACGGATGCGGAACGCGAGGTTGTCGGCGTTGTCGGAACCGAGGTCGAGCTTCATGATTTCCAGCAGACAGCGCCAAACCTCCAATTGCTTGAACAGTTCTTTATCGTAGCTGTTGCGGATAGACAGATCGTCTTCCAGGCGGTCCCAACGTTTCTCGGCAGCGTACTTGTCGCCAGCCAAAAGCTCCAGGTAGCCCTCGATGCCGCGCCAGAGCTTGGGATTTGGCGTTTTTTTGGCGCGGATAACCTTTCGGACAAATTTCTGCAGGTCAAGCAAATGCTGTGCGGCTGTTTCGCGCTTCAGGCTGCCGATTGCAGGGCCTCTTTTCAGGTCGGTGATTTTCGTCCGCAGAAAAATCTTCTCCAATTCCTGCACCTCGCTGACCAGCATCAGGTCAAGCTGCGGGTTGGCGGGGTCCAGGTCGTTTACCTGGATCATGTCCTCGATGAGAAAGGTTCGGGCCCTGCTGGCGCGAAGCACGTACAAGGTGCTTTTTTGGGCATTGGTTTGGCAAAGTGCCAGGGTTTTGTTCCAATCTTCGTCGTTTCGGATCAAAAAGCTGCGGAATGCCTGGGCGCGTTTGGAGGCGCAGTCGCGGAAAATCAGCGAGAAAAAATAAGCCGCTTCCGGGTATTTCCCTTGCTTCTGCAAGGCTCCCGCCAGATGCCCCAACGCCCAGTAATCGATGATGCTTTTCTTTTTTCGGTCAACTTTCGGCAGCAGGTAATTGTACAGGTCAACCGTGTAGGCCCAGTCGCGGGCATAATGCGCCAGTCGCAACATCTGGTAGGCGTAGCGCAGTTTTATGAAGTGGGAATCTGTGTCCTTGAAGCGGCCCAGGCCCTCGTCGATCAAGGCGATCATTTCGCTGCTGTACAGGTTCTTGGAGTCCCAGGCGTCGTTTTTGGCCGTCACATAAGGTTCGCATTTTTTTGCGTACATCAGGTAAGCCGTCACTTCGGTGCAGCCTTGAAAGGCGATCATTTCGGCAAATGTGTTGCCAGCCAGCCAGGAGGGCAAGGTTGTTTTTTTGGTGGCATCCGCCGCTGCATTGTGCAAGGTGGCGATGTCGCTAATATCCGACTGGTAAATCACCTTTTCAACGTCAGCTTTCAGGGGTTGCCCGCAAAAGCGCTCGATCCATTCGTTCAGGTTTTCGTCTTTTTGGATTTCGGCGCCTTGGTCGAAGTAATAGCGCTCGTAATAATCGTCCCAACGGGTGAAAAAGGGCGCGTAGGCGGCGTTCAAATTGATAATGCCCGGTTCAAGGAAGCTGTAGCCGTAGAAACGGGTCGCGCCGGCGCAGTTGCCTTGGGTGTTTTTTTGCGGAGGCGGGGAAAGAAAGGGGTTGAAGGACGATGCAATAAACAGAACAACTATGAGCAATGCTTGCCCGATCAGTGTTTGGCCCGGATGGAATCGGCGATATTGCATACTGCATCAATCAGTTGAACTGGATAATCGTGCAGGCTGCTCGAGTCAAGGTGAAAAAATGCCAAGGTCGCATCGCCTGCAAGGTCTGTCGTGGCGGCAAGCAGGGCAGCTTCTTTGAGCAAATCAGCTGAAATTGCCTCCCGGCGGATAAGGTCGCCGGGGCGAAGATAGTGACCAGCGAGGAATGTGCCCTTTGCGAGTATGCCCGGAGGGGCCGACAAATGTGCCCCAGGTATGATTTTCCACAATTCATCGCCGCGATAAACCAATGTCCAGGAGAAAATGGGCAAGGCGAGGTCAAGCGGCAATGGGTAATTTTTGGGCGCACCAACGATGTACTTTCGGGCATCTTCCAAATCCAAAATCGAGTTCTGGACTTCAGGATCGTCAATATCGCCAGTGTTGTAGCACATCAACATGCCGCGATCGACAGGTGGGACGCCAGTTCGGCCGGGGAATTTGTATTGGTGCAGCCGGATGGTGGCGCTGAGCAAAGTCCCTTCCGGGAGTTTGGCACGCAAAATTTCGAGAAACCGGAAAAAAGCATCCTTGGTGCTGTTGGTCCAATCACAGTCTATCTGAAATTCATACGTCCCGGCGCTTGACCCAGGCAGGGCCAATCCGGCGTTGAAGCCAGCGATTTTTTCCGCCAGCCATGTTGACTTCTCTTCTGTGATTTGTTGAAAAACTTCGTTCGTGATGAATACCGCACGCACGATTTCAAAGCCCGCCAGGTCTTCCGGCGCTGCCATTTCAAGTTGTGCAAAAGGAATAATATCATCGCTGCCGGGTGTTTTGCCTATGTCCAGGATTTTGACGTAGAGCTTTTTACAGTGGGTGTTTTTCAGGTATTCTTTCTGGGCCGGAGAAATTGAAAGGGCAGTTTGCCAATAATAGAACGCGGGGGAAACGGGCTTTGGTACGGTAGGCGGGCTACAGGTTGGCAACAACAACAGGGCCCATAAAAGCAAGGCAGGCAGGCCAAAGTTAGGCGGAATGTTTCCTTTACCGAATAAATCTTTGACCATTGTGGGAAAAAACAAGGTACGCATGAGCAAATATGCACTGAACGGGTCGGATTAATTCAGTAGTGGCTCCACAGATCGGTACACGAAGCTTACGTTTGGTTGATTTCGCGCAGATTTCACACAGATTTGTATCGCAGATTTCACGCAGAATTATTTCACGCAGAATTGATTAAACGCAGATTTTACACAGAAAGGTCTGCGTAAAATCCGCGTATTATTCTGTGTAAAATCTGCGCGAAAAGATATTCCCGTTTGATGTA
>CAZULM010000068.1:0-32439 GCA_964621185.1 uncultured Saprospiraceae bacterium
TTGTGACAGGCAGGAGACAATTATCGAATTCGGAGTGCGGAGTGCGGAGTGCGGAATGGGCACGTCATTGTTTTAAAGGTTTGGCATGGTGCTCCGGCACTCTTTGCTTAAAAATCCGAAATGGGTTTGGCGTAGTGCTCCGGCACTCTTGGCCAAACCTGCCGAAGACAGATGCCAAAAGAATCACCAATGATGTGCTTATTCCACACTCCGCACTCCGAATTCCGCACTGCTAAATTCCCAGCATTTCCAGCGTTTCCAGGTTCAAATCCCCAACGGGCAGGCTGCTGTCTTTCTGGAATTGCTGCACGGCCTGGGCGAGCTTGCTGTCCCATTGGTTGGTCGTGCTGTTCATATAGCCGTAGGACTTCAGGGCGGTGCTCACTTGCAGGAAAAGGTTGGGGGTGCGGGCTTCGGAACAGACGACTTCTGTTTCGCGCAGGGTTCCGGCTTTTTCCACGAGCTTTTTGTATTCGAACTTCATCATCCTGAAATCTTTGTGGAAAAAGGTGTCTGCCAACACGCGCACCTCTTTGTAGGCGGCGGATTTTTGTTCCAGCACGATTTGGCCGCTGCTGTTCTTTACCCATACTTTTTGCGGGGGCGCAGTCATCAGCGATTCGACCCGAATCGGGGCATCGGGGTCTGTGCCGGTGTAGATCGGGTAAGATACGGTGGCGGTTTCGTAGCGGTCGGGGGCGATGCATTTTTGGAAGCATTTTCCGCCCAGTTGCTGAATGGCGGCACTGCTTTTGCCGCTTGTCTGGGTAGTTTTCGGGGTTTCAACACTGTACTTGATGCTGTTGCTGCAAGCCGGCAGCAGGGCAATGAACGGGAAGGCAAACAGGAGGATTTGTTTCATGGAAAATGCTTCAATTAATAGATTAAACCAGGATTTTAGCGATTTGCGGGATTTTCAGGGTCGATCATATTGATTATTAAGGATTTGTCATCGGTAGTTTTTGCAAGCCATTTTCTGTTCAGCATAGAAGCTGTTTCGTCCGGCAAAGGTTGCTGTTTCAGCAATAACATAAAAGCGCTTTAACGGGTTCAAAATATCTTGAACAGAAGAATTAACGATACCTTAAAAGCAGGGCGAGCCTTGTGAAAAAGCTCGCCCTGCGGTCAACATACCCAACGAAAAGTGGTTTGCGAAAATATCAGAAGGCAAATCCTTGATAATCAATATGATCTATCCTAAAAATCTCTCAAATCACTTGAATCCTGGTATATCTTATTGGTTTTTCCAGTGTTATTTCTTGTCGCCGTAGCCGAGCACCCAACCGACGACGCCGCCCACGAGGGCACCCTGAACCGCATTGGCTATGATGTCCACGATCGCAGCATTCATCGTCAACATGGTCGTGCCGGCGTACATGAAGAAGTCCATCCCCAAGGCGATCAGGAAGCCGATCCAGGCACCGGCCATCGCGCCCGACTTAAAGGTGGTGATGCCTGCCCAGCGGCTGAACAGCAGTGCCAGCAGCAGTGCCCAGGCAAAACATCCCACAAAAATCGCCCACATCAGCATGTCTTCGCCGCGGGAGCAACCTAAACAGGCATCCCTTTCCATAATTGACTTCAGAGCCATGCCCCAAATTACCCATCCGGAAAGGAAAGAAGCGACCGCGCCCGCAAGTGCAGCAAGTAAAACTTTGGTGTTCATAACATATTGATTTTAGTGAAACAATAAAAGTTTTGTTGGGCAAATGTATAAATTGGCAGGATATGTTTTTATTTTTTAGTTAAATAATAATTTGCCTCAATAATTTAGTTTGGCTGGTATCCGAACCAAAACCGCTGTGCCCACAATCTCTCCGGCCATGTCTTTTATGTCTTCAAAAACCAGGGCTTCATAACTGGCCCCATTTTTCAAGGCCTCCAAACGCTCACGGGTGACCTGTATGGCTACCGACTGGTGGCCGGGCTTGCGCTCTTGCCGGAGCCGGGCGGCTTTTTCGCGGCCAATGCCATTGTCGCGGATGGAGCAAGCCAGCAGCCCGTTTTCAAGGCTGAACCGCAGCTCGATTTTTCCAGGCCAACTTAAATGCGATATGCCATGCACCACGGCATTCTCCACAAAGGGCTGCAACAGCATGGGCGGTATCTCCAGTTCTTCGGGGTCAATATTACCCGGCAGGCTGATGTTGAAATCAAATTTGTTTTGCTGGCAAAACTGTTCGATGCGCAGGTACTGCTCCAGGGTGTCCGCTTCTTCTTTCAGGGAAATAAATGGCTGCCGGGAGTTGTGGAGGATGCCCCGCATAAGCTGGGCAAAATGGCCGATCTGGGTGCGCGCTTCCTGGGTATCGCCCGCGCTCACCAGCGACTGTATGCTGTTGAGCGCATTGAACAGGAAATGCGGGTTCATTTGCAACTGCAAGGCCTTTTGTTCGAGCTGCAATAGCTTGTTCTGGATTTCAAGCTGTGCCCGTTTGGCCATTTCGGCTTTTCGGATGCTCCGAATGCGGCTCCAGGCAATGAGTGCCACCAGCGCCAGCAAGGCCAGGCCGACAGCCAGTTGGAAACCCAACAATTGCCAGAAAGGCTTGTCGACCGAAAAGGCCGCCGACAGCGTTTCGCTGAAAATACTGCCATCGGCGCTTGCTTGTACTGAAAATATGTAGTCGCCCGGCTGCAATCCGGCAAAGTTGACCGAGGATTGGGCCGACAAGGGTGACCACTGGGCGTTGGGCGCGCCATCCAGTTTCCAACGGTAGCGCAGGGCGTCGGGATGTGCGAGGTCAACAGCTTTGAACTCAAAGCTGAGGTGGTTGTCGTCCCAGGGCAAGCGCAAGCCTTCGAGCAGGCCGCCGAGGGGATTTGCCCAGGCTTTGTACCGGGTTTCTTCCAATGGCTTGTAGAAAAGCGTGATGCCTTCAAAATGCAGGATGGGCGCTGCGCCAGCTGCCTTGCGCGTAGAAGGCGTGTATTTCACCAGACCGTTCATGGTGCCGAACCAAAGGTTGCCTAAGCCATCGCAGAGGGCGGCATCCTGGCAGGTCTCTATGCCCAGAAAGCCCTCGTTTTTGCCAAAATGTTGGTTGTCGAGCACCTTTCCCGTTGTTTTGTCGAACACAATCCTGTCAACACCCGATTCACTACCTGCCCACAGGTTGCCGTCCTTGTCGGCTACCAGCAGGTAAATGTTGTCAGAAGCCAGTTTCCGGGGCGTTTGAAGCGCCTGAAAACGCATGGGGCTGCTGCCGATGCTCGCCTCGAAGATGCCCGCGCCTTTTGTCCCCACCCACAGCTTGCCTGAAGGGCTGCTGTAGATGCAGCGCACCGGGGCATTCGGCAGACCGTCTGCCTGCGTAAAGATGTAGCCTAATTTTCCCTGTTTTATCAGCCCGACATTCCCTGTTTGATCGGCAAACCAAACTGCTCCTTGTTCGTCAATGTGCAAGGTGCTGATGATGAGGCCGCGCAACCCATCTTCTTTGCCGAAGCGCTGCACGACAAAATTGTGCGGCGAGCCATAACTGATCTTAGCCACACCGGCTGTAGTAGCTGCCCACATTTCACCGGGGGCGCCGGGCATAATTTTCTGGATGGTATTGCTGGGCAGCCCGGCCACTTCTACCATTCCCGATGAATCAAAAACTGCCAGGCCCTTTCCGGCAGTGCCCACCCAAATCCGGCCAAAGTTGTCTTCTGCGATGCTGCGGCATTTCACGCCCGAAAGCCAGCCGCTGTCGCGCACGAAAGGGCGGATGCCCGCCGAATCGAGCACTTGCAAGCCCAGGAGCGACACGGCGAGGAGCAGCCGCCCTTGCCCGTCCTGGTGCAGGGCGTACACCCGGTTGCCTGCCAGCCCGCGCGAAGCGCCGTAATGGGTAAATGTCTGCCCTTCAATAAATTTCACCACGCCGCCGCCGGAAGTGCCCACCCAGATATTGCCTGTGTTGTCGCAGGCTATGGAGCGAACGTATTGGTGCGGGAATCCCTGTTGCTCGGTGGTGTATGCCCAACTTGAATCAAGGGGGTTGAATACGGCTACCCCGTTGTTGGAGGTGCCGACCCAGATTTTTCCACCGGGGTCGGGCTGGAGGCAGGTGGCCCAGGCAGGTTCGCGGTATTGCGCCACTATTTTCCCTTGCCCTTCTTCAAAAACAGCGATGCCGCCCCCGGATGTCGCGATCCAGAGGCGGCCGTCGGGTGTTTTTGCAAAGCCGCGAACGGCGTTGGAAAGCAGGCCGTTCTTTGTGTTCAATGTTATGGGTTGTGGGCCGGTGCGAAATGCGCCGGCATCAGTGGCGGCCCAGGTGCCGTTTGTTGTTGGCAGCAGCGCCCACACCGTGGTTTTATCGGGTAATGATGGCAGCGAGAGCTTTTTCAAGGTCTTGGCAATGGGGTCGCAACTGAACAGGCCGCGGTCGGTGCCAAGCCATATCTCGCCTTTTGCTGTTTGGCAAAAGGCCAAAACTTGCAGCCCCCGGCTTTCCACATCGCGTATTTGTACAAACGCCTTGCCTTTCAGGAAGCAAAGCCCGGCATTGGTGCCAACCCAAATCCGCTGCTGGTCATCTTCAAAAAGCGCATAGACGTAATTGGAGGGCAGGCCCTCATCGGTGCCGAAGCTCTGAAACCCGAGACCATCGAAGCGGCAAAGCCCGCCGCCCTGGGTGCCAAACCACATATAGCCGCGGCTGTCCTGCATGGTGGCAAACACCTGCGATTGCGGCAGCCCCTGCGCCAGAGAATAGGTGACGAACGTCTGCGTCTGGGCGCTGAGGGCCGTAGCGAGCAGTAGGATGGGAAGGAGCTTGCGCATATTGTGGTTGTGGATTGGCGATCGGTGGGTACATGATTTTTCGATGGTCGAAGAACAGCGTTATTGCAAAAGCAGGTTGCAAATATCATTTCTTTTGATGCCCTTTGCGCACCCGGTTTTTGCATGAGCGCTTACAACTCCATTAAATAATCACCGATCACCCAGCCAGTTTGTCCATTGCTGCGGTACACCTGGTACCAGGTTTCAGGGCCTGTGCTGCGGGACATGATGGTGACGATCTCGTTGTTGCTGAAATTGTCGATTTTATCCGACTGGGTGGTGGCAGCGCTGCGGAGGATAACGCTAGTGCCCACGATGCGGCCTTTGGTGGCGGGGGCAGTGCTTTTCTTCGACACCGTTTCCGCTTTTCCGTTGGTTTGGGTGTTGTCAATTTCTCTGTCCACTTTTTTCAGCTCTTCCTCTAGGGCAGCCAATTCTTGCTTTTCTTTGAGCTCGGCGCGCTTGGCTTCGAGTTCCTGCCGTTTTTGGGCAACTTCAGAGGTTCTTTCGTTTTTGCAGGCGGCCATACAGGATGCGGCGATGAACAGGGCAATGCTCAGGTTTTTCATGTTTGCATAAGTTTGATTGTGAAAGATGGGGCAAACTTATGGGCAGTATGATTCGGGAAAATGGCTCAACTACCTTGCGGGAGCTATTGAAGAGTATTCGTTGAAGGATAATGAGTAATTGACATTTTTCGGAAAGATTTTGAGCTCCTGGGCAATGTCAGCCTCCAACGCCCATCACCCTTCCCGCCCCCAAAACCCTGCCCCCGGCATCCCGCAGCTCAAAATAATACAGCCCCCCTGGCACATCTTCCGGCAGCTTGAAAAAGCCATCCGCACCAGTTTGCTGCAGCCGCATCCTCCCAAGGGCATCATACACCCGAATCTGCGTTTGCCCGTTTTTCCAGTCCTCTGGCATAATTAGCCAAAATAGGCCGGTGCTCGGGTTGGGGTATGCCCGCAGCTGCAAGGGCTTGGCGGACAAAGGCCGGGTGCCACTCGGGTCGTCCACGCATTTTGCAATTTCATCGAGCAGCACCTGGAATTTGGGCCTGTCGTTCCAGGGCGCCGGGTCGTCTTCGTCAAAAATATGCCCCCAGGACCCGTACTGGCTTTTCCAGGGGCCCGTCAGCACAAAGGCCATCGGCATTTCGCTGCCGAGGCGGCGCAGGCTGTCCAACATGCGCTGGTACAGGGCGTACATGCCCGGGTGCACCTGCGCATCGTACATGGATTGTATGTAGGGCGGGATGCTGAAATCGGTGAAATGCTGCCCGCCTTCGTAGTTGACCACTTTTTTGCCGTACAATTTTGCCGTGCGGTACACCATTTCCCAACGGGGATAAAAAGCCAAAAAAGTGTTGTTGGCATTCTCCAGCACGTCTTCCGGCGTGGCCGAAGCGCCCAAAGCCTGCAAGTTTGGCACGCCCGTGGCGCCGTGGTTGAGGCCCACGTACCAGGAGGGCGAGATGTAGTCGTAGCGTTGCGGGTCGGCATGGGCCAGTATTTCCTCGGTGATCCAATCGTAGCCGTTCTGGGTGCCGAGCACGCGCCGAAGGCGCGTGCTCTGGGTGCCCCAAACGGCCATCCAGCGGTCGAAGGCATGCAGCGACCGCTCCACGTAACGGCGCGGGTAACTGATGTTTTGCGGGCCATTGTCGGTCACCCAATGCGCCTGCGGGAATATCCAGTTCCATACTTCGTTGCTGTATTCGAGGTACACCATTATGCCTGGCTCCAGCCCGTCGCGGAACAGCGCGGCCATTTGGTCTATGTAACCGTCGTCGGCCTGGTGCGGGATGCACACCCAGATGTCTTTGTCGAGCTGATTGGCCAACTGGATGATGTATTCGTAGGCCAGCCCGCCGTTGGGGCTTACTGCTTGCGAATAGTAGCTTGGCTTTGTGCGCCCTGCCCACTGCGTTTGCTCGCTGCCATTGGTGTGCATCCAGTCCATAAAGCGCAGGGTGTTGAACGGGGCGCATTTTTCCAAAAATCCCGCCCGGAAAGGCTGGCTGAGGTAGGTGCCGGCGTTGCTGGCCTCTATCACCCGGATGTTGCGCACGTGGTTGCCCGCTTGCGATTGGGTGAGGTTGAAGAAGATATTACCGTTGTCGTGAACCACAAAATCTATCTGGCCGGGCTGGCTGCTGCTGACCGTCAAATTGCCCTGCATTTGCAAGGCGCCGACCCCATCGTACAGCAGCCGCATGGGCACACCTTGTGGTACAAACCCGAGGGCCGAAAAAATGCCCCGGAGCATGTTCTTGCCGCTGCCATTGGGCACGTCGAAGGGGATTTGCAAGGCGTAGCCATCGGCATCGACGGGAATGTGGGCCTGGTTTGCGGTATTCCAGATAAAAGTCCCGCCGGGCGGGTTGGGGTCGTAGGTGATCCACTCGCCGCTGGATTTGAAAAAATCCTTGAAGGGGCGACCAGCGGCGTAATAAGCCAGGCCTTCTATGCCCACGCCTATGTTCATGGCACAGGGCTTAGGCGACCAGCCCGGGCAAGTGTTGCTGTCGCGCTGGATTTGCAGGGCGAAAGTGTCGCGGCAGCCGTTGCTGCCCTGAGCCGTCAGCACATAATTGCCCGGCGCGAGGTTGTCGTACAGGTTTTGGGCCGAGGGCGCAATTACAGCGCCGGCACTGTTGCGCAGTTGCAGCGGGATGTTGTTGTTATTGGTGACTCGGAAACGGCCGTCGTTGCCCGTGCAGGAGGCTAATTTTTCCTGCACCAGCCCAAGCTGGCAGGTGAAGCTGCCGGAAGCATCCAGCACCTTGACGGTTTTGGAAAAGCTGTGCTGCAGTCCCAGGTTGTCGGTCACGGTGAGCCGCACGGTCAGGATGCCCGTGGCGACGAAGGTATGCGACACGTTTTGCCCGCTTTGTTCCGGCGAGCCGTCACCAAAGTTCCAGGTATAGGCCACGATGCTGCCGTCGGGGTCGAAGCTGCCGCTACCATCGAGCATTACTTGCAAGGGCGCTGTCCCGTTAGCCGGGCTTATGCTGAAATCGGCTGTTGGCGGCTGGTTCACAGAAACGCTCGGATCGGGAACGGTGCAGGCGTAGGTAGCGCCCATTCGGATTTCGTCGGCTTGTCCGCTGGCAGCATCGTCGCCTAAGTAGAGCGCCACGCTTCGGAGCTGTAGCTGGAAAGTTGTGGCCTGCACCAAGGAGGGCGTGGGCGCTGGGAGGTCGTTGCCCAATTGGGCGGGGTTCACGAACAGCGAAACTTGAGCATTATTGGTCAAGAACTCAATTTTCAGCACCAAAAGGGCGGTTTCATTGGCAACGACGGGGCTGCTTGTCGGGAAATAGTTGTTGCCTATGCGCAGGGTCCAGCGGCGTTGGCCACCCACGTTGGAGGCGCTGCCGAAGTACCCCATGGCTACCTTGTTGGCGGTACAGCCTTCGCACCATTGCAGGTTGCTTTGGTGCCAGGTGATGGCCAGCGGCTCGTTGTTTTCCTGGTTTTTGCGCAGCAGCACACTGGCCCAGAGCGTGGTTCCGGGCAGGCCGATGTACCCGTCTGGGGTGCGCCAATCGGCAAATGGGCCTGTAGCGCTGGTGTTCAGGCGCCGCCCGGCTGTCAGGTAGGCAAAGCCGCCAGAGGCATGACTGCCCGCCGTTTGCAGGTCGAGCCATTGCAGGGGCGCGTTGCTGATTATTTGGTACCCAGGCAGCGTTGCGTTTTCATTCTGAACGTTCCAGGGTGTTTCCCAGCCAGTGCCGCCCTGCAGGCCTTCGATGGGAGCCGGGGGGTACGCAAAGCCTTCGTAGGCGAGGTAGTTGCAGGTTTGGCCGGGGAGGGTCTGGGAGGAGGCGAGGAGGAATAAAAGGAGGTAACGCATGGCGGGTGGGTGTTGAGCATGGGTGGTATGACGCAGGTTCAAGCGCCTTTGCCAGCGTCGAGAACTGCCTGGTATCGCGCGCTTATCTGGTTTAAAAACTCCTTAAACTCAGACGCTTCCATGGAGAAAACGCTTTTCAAGTAACTTGCTTCCGATTCGAAAAACAGTAGATATACTTCTGCTGAAATACGGAGCATGAGTTTTTCTTTGGCAATCGCTTTCTGCCTGTTTCTGATTTCCTGTAAAAATACCTCAAGCGCCGGAGATGCCGGGTATCTCGATTTGATTTCAAAAGCAAATTTGTCTTTTTGGGTACTACTGGAAAAGTAAAACGAACCGACATGCTCCAGGTTCAAGAACATGCGCACCAGCCAATAAACAGCTGACACGACAAGGATGACACAAATAGCGAATACGACATTGTCATCCATCCCCGTTGAGAGTCCTTTTACACCGATAATCAACATTATTGCAGCCCCAAAAATGTCAAAAAGGGGCAAATCAGACCGGTATTGCAAGAAATAGCCTAAGTTTTCAATTTGGGTCACAATGTCTGATGACCTGAAAAAATCTGATTGCTGGGTGCGGATGCCCTGATCGAGCAGGATATGCTTTCGTTTGCGGAAAAGGAAGTTTTCCGAATAGGTTATGTCGTTTTTTGCATGCATTTCAGGCAGCGGTATTTGATAGTTTGTCCTGGAATTCCCGGTAGGCTGATTCTTTCATGGAAAGGTTAATCGCTTCCTGGCCGATATGGACTGTTACCAACCCATATTTCCATCCAATAAAGGCATAGTACAGACCGATCAGCACCACCAGCGCAACAACAAATATACCTAAATAAAGCGTCCAATGATCCGTCCCAATTCTTAACCAAACAAGCTTTATGCCCTGGTAAAAAAAATACAAACACATTGCCATGAATGGGACGTGATACGTTCTGGAAAACGCGGCGCTATGGCTAACGTAACCCACTGGCACCTGGTAGACTTTCTTGCCCCAAATTGTGTTTTCCCTGAAACTAACCATCCCATTCTCGCGCGAAAGCTCAATGGACTGCAGGAGGCCCGTTTTTTTGAAAAGGGTTTTCATCTTAGGTGGTAAAGATATGCAACAGTTCGTCCCTGATTTTATAAACATTCCATGGAATCAATGGCGCGAGGGCAGTTTTGGGGCAAAATTGTAAAGACTTATTCGTCAGACCGCGAAAAGCGGTCGGACGATGGCCCTTGGTCCGACCACTTTTCGTGGTCTGACCAATAAGTATAAACGAATAATGAACTTTTCCCCAGACATAGGATTTCGTTTATTTTTGGCTGTAAGTCACATTAATTTGTAGTTACAGCCAATTATAAGACAGATAATTGGCTGTAACCCGATTTTTTTTGCCTTTACAGCCAATAATCGACCAATTTATGGAAAAACTAATTGGCAGAAAAGCAGAAATAGCCTTGCTGACAACTCGGAAGTGCGCGCCTGGAGCGGTTATGCTTTTGAACAGGTTTGCCTTGCCACCTTGCTCAAATAAAAAAAGCATTGGGAATCAGTGGCGTCCAAGTCAGTGCAAGCGCTTGGAAAGGGTATAAAAAGGGTGCGGCTGGCGTGGGCGGCTGGATAGTTACTTTTTAGTTATATCTGGCTGAAACCCCATAAAAAAAAGCAGTATCAGCCAGATATAACCCAAAAGACCATCATTTATACGCATCCCCTCGCCAGGGATTCTTCTTCAGCTCCTTGTCGTACTGCCGCAGCGGGTGCCGTGCCGGGTCGAGCGTTTCGCCTGTATCCCAGGGTTCGAAAGCGTTCTTGATGTTGGCTAAGCCCGTATTGGCCAGTTCGGGATGGTGGCGCAGCAACACGGTTTTGAAATCGGTGTGGTCAATCCAATCCAGGCCCTCCTGGGTGTAGTACTCGGCCGTGTAGCAGTCGGTATAAAAACGGTCGGCCTGCAAGCGCCGGGTGGCGTTGAGGATGAATATCTGGAACATAGTTTCGCCAAAGCCGAAGTTCGTGGGGCGATGCGCTTCGGACAACGTACCCACCAGCAGGTCGAGCTTTTCCACATCTTCGGGCTTGTCGCCGTACACTTTTTTCAGGTTGGCTACGGCTGTCGCGTCGTCGGTCAGGTCTTCGAATGCCGTGATGGGGTTCATCCCCAACTGCCGCCGGAATTCGTTGTAGCGCGGGATGCCGCGCTCGCGGGCGCGCAGGATATCCACCGTGCCCATGTCGAACACGGGGAAAAACGGCACGCTGAGCTCTTGCATAAATTTTGGGTAATTGTTCAACACCAACTGGCCGGGCGCCTGGTTGCCGAAAGAGAACAGCAGGTCGCTCATGGCCACCCGTTTGGTGAGCTTGCGCGAGCCCGATTGCCGGGTTTCCGGCAGCGGGATCTCCTCCACTTTGTCTTTGTTGGCAATGCTGCGTATGTGCAGGGTTTCGGGGAGCAGGGAGTGCAGGCGATATACCTCGGTAAACTCTTCGGTGAGGCCGTATGGCGATCCGTGCTTGTCGATGGGGTTGCCTACCACGCCGCCGAGTTCCGGGTTGCGGATGTTGACATCGGCCACGGTTTTGCGCTTCATGCCTTTGTGGAACAGGTTGGTGAGCATTCCGTACCAGTTGGCGTTCAGGGCGGCATCCAGCACCTTGTTGGGCAGTATGGCGGGCGTCCATTCCACGGAGTGTATTTTGGCCATGATGGCGGCGTTTATCATGCGGGCCACATTGAACAGGCGCGTGTCGTCCCAGCTGGGGTTATGGCTTTTCAGCATGTCGCATATCGCGTTGTGTTCGCGGGCAAAGAGGTTGTGGAGCATGGAGAGCCCCACCCACCAGTTGCGCATGAAACCAGTCTCTTCCAGCCCTTTGCTGTTGGTGGGGAGGGTGAGGTCGTCGTTCAGGCGCAGTTTGCCGTCAACGCCGCTGCGCAGGCGGTCGATGGTTTCCTGGTCGCTGCCATATACCTGAGAGCCGTCCCACCAGTGTGTCACCTCATTGATATAGGTCACCGGCGTTTCGTCCTTGCCTTTGATGTAGGTGGGGTCGGGCTGGGTTTTGGGGATGAACATTTTGCTCATCCAGTACTTTTTGCGGGCCGGATCGTCTTCGGCCAGCGGTATTTCGTGCAGCTCGTTGAGCAGTCCTTCACCGTGGTTCACCCAGTCGTGGTTTTGGAACTGTATCCACACGGCGGCCAGCATGTTGAGGAAAGGCACTTCTTTCATTTTTTCGCCCCTGGTGAGGAAGGTGCGGCTCACTTCCCTGGGGTTTGGGGTGAGGAGTTGTTCGCCGGTTTCGGGCTTGATGGCGCTGTTGTGCGAGTTGCGGGGGAAACGCGTGCCGGCAGCCCCCTCTTTCGGGTTTTGGAGGTTGTTCCAACTCCCGTCGGCGGTGCGGAAATGCGTGGTGCCTTCCGGCGGCTTCTGCCCTTTTGGCTGGAAGCCGACCAGCTCGTCTTTCGGGTAGGTGGAAAGCAGGTTGTTGGAATTCAGTTTCTCGCGCATGTAGGCGAGGGTGAGGATGGCTAAGAGGTAGGGGCGGCGGTACCAGTTGGTCCACACTTTGTCGCGGTAGCCCATAAGCGTGCCGACTGCTTTGGCCAAGAACTCCATGATGGCGGTAAATATGGCGCCCAAAAAATTGCCCAATGCTAAGCGCAAACGCTTGAAAATGCCGGGCGGGGCAGCCGGCGGCGGTTTTGGGGGCAGGGCGTTGGCCGGCACGACGGGCGCGGCCAGGAGTTTGTCCTTGTCGAAATAATACACCTCCGGCACGGCAATATTGACCTCTGCAACGGCATTGCTTTTCGAGAATTCGTACATCTCTGCCCATTCCTCGTTGGGCTGCAGGGCGAGCGCTGCCTGGTAGGCTTCGGCTGCCTGGGCGTATTGTTCTTTCATGTAATAAGCCCTGCCAAGGCCCGCCTGCATTTCCCCATTTTTCTGGTTCGCCAGCGCTTTGGTGAAATAGGCGATGGCCTCATCAAATTTTTGGGCTTCCAGGAGGGCTTTGCCCGTGGCGATGCCGTTGGTACTGTTTCCGTTTTCCATCTGTTGTTGCATTAGGTTGAACAATGAGTCGATTCAAAACTCCGGCAGCACACCGATGCTTGTGTGCCATTGCTGGAAAAGATGGCCAATGGAATTTACGCTTGGCAAATATCGAATTTTTTAAACAACTTTGTTAACGGGTAAAATACGTGATTTTGGAAATGGGTAAAAATACCTGCTTGGGACTTTGACACCTGGAAACGAGGAAAACTTGGACTTCGCTTATGTAGTTTTTTAGATTACCTTTGCTTATCATGAAACCTGCATTGACAATTAACGACCTGATCGAAGAGGCACGCATTTTTTGCGCAACAAGCTCTTCAGAACCAGCTTTATATGGCGTTACAGATGGCAAAGCCGTAGGCACCATCATTGAGCAAAAATTTAAACAGCAATTAGCTGCGAAATACTCCGTAGAATTGGGAAATTCAGCCATAGGTATCGACTTGCCTGGGGCGGAGATAAATACAGATATAAAGGTCACATCCATCAAGCAACCGCAATCCTCTTGCCCATTCAGAAGCCCAAAACAGAAGATTTTTGGGTTGGGGTACAACCTCTTGGTGTTTGTTTATGAAAAAACAGACAACCCAAGAACAAAATCGGCACTGCTCGATTTTGTCTGTAGCGCATTTATTGAAAAAGAACGCACAGCGGACTATTCGACAATATTTAGATTGCGGGAAATGGTACAGGATGGTGCAAATGTGGAGGATATTTTTGGCTACCTGAACGACCGAAATATACCAGGAGACGAAATCACATTGATGGATTTAGCGGAGCATATCCTGGCAAACCCGCCAGAACAGGGGTATCTTACCATCTCAAACGCCCTGCAATGGCGGCTCCAATACCAGCGGGTAGTCAGCTTAGAGGGCTCAATAAAGGGCGTAGTTCAAATCAGCAACAAAATGAATCGAAATGTGGGTTGAAAATTTTCATATCCCTGAGAGGGCAAGATGCTTTATCCGTGAATTGTTGAAAAAGAAGCCAAGCCTATCCGAAGCCAACCAATCATTGGCATCCGCTTGTGGCATTTTGGATTTTTTCACGGATCAGGCCGAATTGGCTGAATTGGCTGAATTTCTTTCCTCTGATGGCGATTGCGTAACCGAACCAGATCGGGCCGAATACGGTGATTTTCAAACTAACAGAGAACTCGCACTCCGAGTGACAAAGCATTTACAAGGCAATGGGTCGATGCCGACCTTATTGTTGGAACCTACATTTGGCAAAGGAAATTTTATCCTTGCTGCTTTACAAACGTTCCCTGGACTATTAAGGGTGGTTGGCTTTGAGATTTACAGGCCTTATGTCTTGGAAACCAAATTTGAAATCCTAGATTATTACCTCAAAAACGATGATCGTGCAAAACCGGTGATCCAGCTATTCCACCGAGATGTATTTTCCGTAGAATTCCGGCAATTATCCAAAGAAATGGCCG
Organism: uncultured Saprospiraceae bacterium; assembly: GCA_964621185.1. Taxonomy (GTDB): domain Bacteria; phylum Bacteroidota; class Bacteroidia; order Chitinophagales; family Saprospiraceae; genus M3007. Next base: position 14,132 of record CAZULM010000068.1, read on the forward strand.
GTTCAGAAGTTCTGATCTTGGGCAACCCCCCTTGGGTGACAAATGCTGAATTGGGAAGCCTCGACTCACGCAACCTACCCAAAAAATCAAATTTTAAAAAATTGGGAGGTTTAGATGCGATTACAGGAAAAGGTAATTTTGATATAGCTGAATTTATTACTTTAGCTTTGTTGGAAGCATACAAGAACCATTCTGGACAATTAGCATTTTTGGTTAAAAATGCTGTTGTAAAAAACATAGTTTTCAATCAAAAAAAGGCGGCACTTCCAATCAGTAATATGCTTCAAATACCAATTGACGCAAAAAAAGAATTTGGCGCAGCCGTGGAGGCTTCCTTGTTTTACTGTCAACTGAATGCAAGTCCTGCATACTATTGCCAAGTGGGTTCATTCTCATTTGAAAAAAGCAGCGGTATAAGCTTCGGTTGGGTCGGTAGCCACTTTGTTTCTAATATTGAAAAATACCAGTCCGTTTTACATATAGATGGGGTATGCCCATTTGAATGGCGGCAAGGGTTGAAACATGATTGCTCCTCGGTTATGGAATTAGAGCGTATCAACGGTCACTTTGGCAACGGCCAATGCCAAGAGATAACCCTTGAAAATGATTTGGTTTATGGTTTGCTAAAAAGCTCTGGCCTAAAGGGAGGCGTGGTATCCGAGCCGCAAAAATACACCATAGTTACACAGCGGAAGGTTGGGCAAGAGACAAGTTATATTGAACATCTTTTTCCCGACACCTTTGCTTACCTGAATACACATCGCGGGCAATTTGAAGGCAGAAAATCAAGCATTTATCGCGGCAAACCACCGTTCTCGATTTTTGGTATTGGCGACTATGCTTTCAGGCCATTCAAGGTTGCTATTTCCGGGCTGTACAAATCTGCTACCTTTACCCTCTTAGCACCTGACAATGGCAAGCCCTTGATGCTCGATGACACCTGTTATTTTATCGGCTTTGACAACTTAAAAGATGCCGCAATCGCTTTTGGGCTGTTAAATTCTAAGCTCGTTAACGACTTTCTGAAAGCAATAATTTTTCCAGACGCTAAGCGGGTTTTTACGAAAGACATTTTAATGAGGATTGATCTGCGAAAAGTAGCAGCTTTGGCCGATTTTAAAGAAATTGAGGGATTGCTTCTCAAAGCAGGAATCGAAGCACAAATCCAAAAATCAGATATTTTAGATTTCGCGCATTATCAAAAACCTGCAGACCAACTTCAATTGTTCTGAACATCACCCATGAAAATCGGTCTCTTTTTCGGCTCTTTCAACCCCATCCACATCGGCCACCTCATCATTGCCAACTACATGGCAACGGCCACCGACTTGGATCGGGTATGGTTAGTGGTGAGCCCGCAGAACCCGCTGAAGCCCAAAAAAACCCTCGCGCGCGACCACGACCGCCTGCACCTCGTGCGCTTAGGCATCGGCGACAACCCCAGGCTCCGCGCTTCCGACGTGGAATTCCAGTTGCCCAAACCCTCCTACACCATTGACACCCTCGCCTTTTTGAAGGAAAAACACCCCGAACACCAGTTTGTGCTCATCATGGGCGGCGACAACCTCGGCTCGCTGCACCTGTGGAAAAACTACGAAAAAATACTTTCCGACTTTGAAATATACATCTATAAGCGCCCCGGCTACGAACTGGGCGAGCTGGCCGAGCACCCGAACGTAAAAACTTTCGAGCCGCCACCGCTCGACATCTCGGCGACGTATATCCGCGATTGCATAAAATCAGGGAATTCGGTGCGCTACTTAGTGCCGGAAGCTGTGTGGGAATACCTGGAGACGGGCACGATGTACAAGGGCTGATGCTGTGAAAACAACAAGGTCGGCACAGCTGGCCTGATTGTCGTTTCCAAAGCCAAGTGCGTATTACTCGTCGTGCCGTCGTGAGAAACCCCTTACTCTTCCCGCAAATACGCCGGCACCCTTTCCGCCCTTTTCGCCGGCAGCAAAGAGGCCAGATAGCCGATGGCCAGCACCGTGAGCACAATGGGTATGAAATCGCTGAGCCGCATGGAAATGGGGTACGAATCGACCAAAAAGCCCTGTGGTATGGTGACGATGCCCCAGGTTTTCTGGATGGCGTACACTACAACGGCCACCACGATGCCGATGCCCATGCCCAGCAGGGTGAGCAACAGCCCTTCTGCGAGGAAAATGCGCCGAATGGTTTTGTCGTGCGCGCCCATGCTTTTCAGCACCGAGATGTCTTTTTGCTTGTCGAGCACGATCATCCACAAAGCGCCCACCGTGTTGAAGGCCATGAGCAGCAGCATCAGGCTGGTGATGGCAAAGCCCATCCATTTTTCAAGCTGCATCACCTTGAAAAAGGCTTCGTTCTGCTCGTAGTGGTCTTTCAGCACAAAGCCTTCGCCGAGGATGCCGCGTATTTCTTCCTTCACGCCGCTCACCTGTGCTTTCGAGCGGCATTTTATCTCCAGCGCCGACACGGTGTTGGACGTGGCCTCCAGCATGTCGCGCATAAAATCGATGTTGGTGAGGATATACTGGTTGTCGTATTCCTGCTGGATGGCGAAGGTGCCAACGGGGTACGCCAGCCGGGTTTTGAAAGGCTTGTCGAGCGCGCCCGCTTCCTGGTCGGGCATATACACGGTGAGGGTGCCGATGGGGTTGTTCACATCCACCGACAGTTTGTTGCGCAGGCCAGCACCCACCACGGCACAGTTGCGGCCATCATCTTTCAACAAGTATTTGCCTTCCAGGATGATGGTATCGGAGTCGATGCCCGTCACTTGGGCAAAAAGGCTGTCCACGCCCTTGAGCGCGCCAAAATCCTGCGAGCCTTCGTATTCAAAAAAAGCGATCTCTTCCAGCGTTTCGCTCACTACGGCCACGCCTGGCAGGGCGCGGATCTTGGCCAGTGCCAGGCTGTCCACTTCAAAAGTCTTGCCTTTGGCGGGCATCACCTTCAGCTCGGGGTTGAAATGCCCGAACAGGCCCGAAAGCAGGTCTTCAAAGCCATTGAACACCGAAAGCACCAGCACCAGCGCGGCGGTGCCGATGGCCATGCCCAGCACAGAAATGCCCGTTATGATGTTGATGGCATTGGTACTGCGCTTTGCGAAGAGGTAGCGGCGGGCGATGAGGAGGGGGAAGTTCATGGGGTAAAGATATGGAAGGTTTCATGGTTTCTGGTTCATGGTTTCTGGTTTCAGGTTGGCATGATGTGCATGACCAAAAGTGCTTTCCCCGATTATGCCTGCGCGAGCCTTGAATACCCGCAGGGCAGGATTTTAGTGGTTTTAAGGAATTAGGGGATGGATTGAATTGATTTTTAAGGGCTAATAATTTATCGCTCATCGCTCCTATGGCGCTAGGCGGCCAATCGCCCAGCCGCCCGCGTTCTCCCGGTACACCACCCGGTCGTGCAGGCGGCTTTCACGCCCCTGCCAGAATTCGAACCAGTTGGGCACGAGCCTGTAACCGCCCCAAAATGGCGGCAGAGGCAGTTTCTCCATGCCGCCGTATTCTTCTGTTAGTTGCTGCTGCTTTTGCTCTAATACTGCCCTTGAAGCAATCGGGCGGCTTTGTGGGCTTGCCCAGGCCCCGATCTGGCTCTCTCTGGGTCGGCTTTGAAAATAATCCTTTGATTCCCCCGCACTAATTTTTTCGACCCGGCCTTCTATGCGGATTTGTCGCTGCAAGTCGAGCCAGGTGAACAACATGGCTGCGTGCGGGTTTAATTCCAGTTCGTTGCCCTTGCGGCTTTCATAGTTGGTAAAAAACACAAAGCCGTTTTTATCAAATCCTTTTAACAAAACTGTACGCGCACTCGGCCGCCCATCGGGGGTTGCGGTTGCCAAGGAAAAGGCATTTGGTTCCAGTATTTTGCTGTCGATGGCTTCGTCGAACCAGCGCCCGAATTGCGCCACCGGATCGGGCAAAACATCGGTCTCGGAAAGTGCGCTTAAGGCATAATTCTGGCGGAGCGCCGCTAAGTCTTTTGACATTTTATACTATGATTCGCCTGATTTTTGTGATTCAGTATGATTGATTCAACTGATGTTCAATTATACCTCACACCGCTTGGTTTTGTGCATGCCGGCCTTTGTAATCAATTGAAAATCAGTTGAATCAATCATAATGAATCACAAAAATCAGGCGAATCATAGTATAATTACAAAGACTGGCATGCACAAAACCAAGCGGCGTGAGGTATAGCTGTGTTTTATTCGCTTGAAGCAGCCAAATATAGTCAACGCAAAGTGTTTGCGAAAGTTGAAATTCTACCATCTAATAATAATCTCTTTTCAACATCCATCAATCAAATTAAACCTCCCAAATCCAGGTATAATTATCGCGGCTCGTTTTTCATCCAGGGAAAAGCTACCTTTGCGCCGCAAAATTCGGCAAGCGCCGGAAAAACACCGCTAAACGACCCTCATTATTGCAACAAACCTCGGTCATTGTGCATGGCCAACATTTATCATTCATCATTCATCATTACCACCGATGGCATACCTATTTACCTCTGAATCTGTTTCCGAAGGGCACCCCGACAAAGTGGCCGACCAGATCAGCGACGCTATACTCGACGAGTTCCTTCGTCAAGACCCGAACTCCAAAGTGGCATGTGAGACACTGGTAACCACCGGGTTGGTCGTTGTGGCCGGAGAAGTGCGCTCCTCAGCCTATGTGGATGTGCAAGCCGCCGCCCGAAGCGTTATCGAGCGCATCGGCTACACAAAAGCGGAATACCAGTTCGACGCGAAATCCTGCGGCATCCTCTCCGCCATCCACGAGCAGAGCGCCGACATCGCCCAGGGCGTGGACGTGGGCAAAAAAGAAGACGACCAGGGCGCCGGCGACCAGGGCATGATGTTCGGCTACGCCACCAACGAATCGGAAAACTACATGCCGCTGGCCCTCGACCTGGCACACTTGCTGCTCCAAGAGCTGGCCGCCATCCGCAAAGAGGGCAAACAGATGAAATACCTGCGCCCCGATGCCAAAAGCCAGGTGACCATCGAGTACACCGACAAGCACGTGCCCAAGAAAATCGACACCATCGTCATTTCTACCCAGCACGACGAGTTCGACGAAGACGAGCGCATGTTGGCCAAAATAGCCACCGATGTGCAAAAGATACTGATCCCCCGTGTAAAAAAGAAGCTGAACAGCCGCACGGCACGCCTTTTTACCCCCGACATCAAGTACCATATCAACCCAACCGGCAAATTCGTCATCGGCGGCCCGCACGGCGACACCGGCCTCACCGGCCGCAAGATCATCGTGGATACTTATGGCGGCAAAGGCGCCCACGGCGGCGGCGCGTTTTCCGGCAAAGACCCCTCAAAAGTGGACCGCTCGGCAGCTTATGCCACCCGCCACATCGCAAAGAACATCGTCGCAGCGGGACTGTGCAGCCAAGCCCTGGTGCAGGTAGCCTACGCCATCGGCGTGGCACAACCCGTCGGCCTGTACGTCAATACCTACGGCACCTGCAAGATCAAGGGGCTTTCCGATGGCGAAATCGCCGAAAAACTGCTCAAGGTATTTAACCTGCGACCAGCCGCCATCGTGCGCCGCTTCGGCCTGAAAAACCCGATCTTCTCCGAAACCGCCGCTTATGGCCACTTCGGCCGCACGCCGGAGAAAAAAACGGTGATGATCGGACTGAACGGCTCCGCCAAGCCGGTGGAAGTGGAGACGTTTACCTGGGAGCGCTTAGACGCGGTGGAGGACGTGAGGAAAGCGTTCGGGCTTAATGCCTGAGGCGGGTGCCTGAGGCGGTGCCTGAGGCGGTGCCTGAGGCGGGTGCCTGAGGCGGGTGCCTAGGGCGGTGCCCTAGGTTAGCGATTACGCCCTTTCAGGGCTTTTATGGTGTGATACTGGCAGTTAAATTTTTTCTTGAACGTAGGCTAATATTTCTGCTTCCATTTCAATGGCATTTTGGAGCAGGGCTTCACTTTCCGCCACTACCTTTTCGGCATAGGCCTTGTCGTCCAAGCCACCCGTGTTGATTTTCACGTTCAGGTAGGCGCCATACACGGCCACCCGGGCGCACAGGGCGCCCACAGCCGCATCGGTGATGGAGTTGGGGTTTCCGGTTTCAACCATCTGCTTGATCAAAGGCAGGCTTTCCATGCCCAGTTGCATCACCTTGAACGGCACTTCGATGGCGGTTTTGGTGGCGGCCTGGATGGCTGCTTTGCGGGCGGCCTTTTCCTCCTCTGTTCCTTTAGGCAAGCCAAAAGCGTTCATAATCATGTTGAAGGCGTTCGTGTCCTCATCCACGGCGCGGAGCAGGGCGTCTTTGAGCTTTTGGCCTTTCTCGGCGGCATCGGAGAATTCTTCCCAGCGCTCGTCCCAGCCGCGCTTGTGGCTGCTGAGATTGGCAACCATGGTGGCCAGCGATGCGCCCAGTGCGCCAACATAAGCGCTGATGGAGCCGCCACCGGGAGCGGGGCTTTCGCTGGCGGTTTCGTTGGCAAAAGCTATCAAGTCTTTTTTTACGAGCTTGCTGGCTGCCGCCGCATCGCCTTTTTCCAAGTTGTATTCTATGATCTTTTGTTGGGGATCAAATGGCGCGAGCTCGTCGAGGCCCATTGACTTGACCGCGATTTTCAGAAGCTCCTGTTCCGACACGCCCACGCTGCGCTGTTGCTTTTTCAGGAAATATCGCCCGGCATCCAGCATAACCTCCAGCGGCACCAGGCCCACGAGCTCGGAGCCGGTGACGCGCATACCGCGCCGGTTGGCGCTTTCATGGCAAGCTTCAAAAGCCCGGTGCAAGGGCGTGAGCCGGGTATCGGTGATGTTCATGGAAATCTGCGCGATGCCGTATTCCTCGATATACCAGCCGATGGCTTTTACGCCTTTCAACACGCCGGGCTGGCGCAGTGGCTCGCCGTTGGCATCTTTCATGGGTTTTCCCGTGGCAGGGTCGTTTTTCACGCGCCCTTTCTCGCGCACGTCGAAGGCCACGGAATTGGCGCGGCGCACCGAGGTGGTGTTCAGGTTGACGTTGTAAGCGATCAGGAAATCGCGGGCGCCGATGGCCGTGGCGCCGCTTTTGGGGTTGAACACACCGGGGCCAAAGTCGGGCCTCCAATCGGGCTTCTTGAACTTATCGGCCAGCCCCTCGTACTCCCCGGCACGGATGGTAGCTAAATTTTTGCGCTCCGGTCGGCTGGCCGCAGCTTCGTACAGGTATATGGGAAGGTTCAATTCGCGGCCTACGCGCTCGCCAAGCTTTCGCGCCCAAGCAGCCGTTTCTTCCATGGAAATATTGGCGATCGGGATGAGCGGGCAAACATCGGTGGCCCCCATGCGCGGGTGCTCGCCCGTGTGCTTGCTCATGTCTATGACCGCACAGGCGGTTTTTATCGCCTGAAAAGCCGCCTCGAGCACTGCTTCTGGCTCGCCGACAAAAGTGACGACCGTGCGGTTGGTGGCTTTGCCGGGATCCACGTCGAGCAATTTCACGCCGTCAACCGCCTCGATGGCATCGGTGATTTGTTTGATAACGGCCATATCGCGCCCCTCCGAGAAGTTGGGCACACATTCGATGAGTTTTTTCATAAATATTGGATGGAAATGTTTGATTAAGGAAGGGCAAAGGTAAGGAAGGCTTTTTGTTTCTCACGACGGTTGGAAGGTTTCTCGCAACGACACAACGACACAACGGGCGATATTCCGGGCATTTGTAACAAGCTCCGGCCAAAGCGTTTCCGCCGTAATGTCGTAGTGTCGTTGCGAGAGACTCTTCCGCGTAGTTTCGTTCGACTAAAAGAACTATGCTTTTTTCCTGTCGTTATTATACCTCGCGCCGCCAGGTTTTGTGCATGATTGACGATTGTCGAACTGAAGTAGGAACGGTTGATTGTTGATCGAGCCGCCGAAGCAATCGCCCTTCAAATATCTTCATTCACTTCAACAATCGTCAATCATGTACTCGCCAATCGTCAATCAAATACGGCCTTGCAAAACCCTCGCGACATGCTCCTCAATTTCCGAGCCCACCGGGTGCAAGCAGCCCCGGATGCCAAGCGCCTCTGCCGCGGCGATGTTTTCCGGCAAATCGTCAAAAAACAGGCACTCCTCCGGCGCCAGCTCCGCATCGGCCAGCACGTATTCGTACATGGCGGGATCTGGCTTGCGCAGCCGGATCAAGTGGGAGAAATATACCCCGTCGAAATACCGCGACTCATAGTCGTGGATGCCGTGCGCGCGGGGCATATAATCGGCGATCCAGCGCTCGTGCAGTTCGTTTATGTTGCTGAGCAGGAACACCTTGTACTGTTGGCGCAGCCGATGCAGCATGTCGAAGCGGTGGCGCGGCATTTCGACAAATATGGAGTTCCACACCGCGACTGCATCGGCTTCGGCAAGCGGCGGGCTGACGGCGTTGCAGATGCTGTCCACAAATTCCCCGGTGCTGATGCCGCCCGTTTCATACAGCTCGAATACCCTGGCACGGCGCAACTTTTCGAGCGCATGCTCAAAATTGCCAGCGAAAAGCGGGCGCAAATTGCGCTCGATGGCTGGCAGGTCGAGGTCGAAAAGCACGTTGCCGAAATCGAAGATGATGTTTTTTATTAAAGGCATAGGGGTGCAAAGTTGCGGAAAACTGGATAAAATGCACACGAAACTGCCAATTGAAAGCGTACCTTTGCGGCCTAAATTCTCAACAATGGCTCGTGTAGAACTTGTGATGCCCAAAATGGGCGAAAGCATCATGGAGGCAACCATCCTCAAATGGCGGAAACAACCCGGCGACAGCGTCGAGCTCGACGAAGCGGTGCTCGACATCGCTACCGACAAGGTGGACAGCGAAGTGCCTTCCCCCGTGGCCGGCACGCTGGTGGAAATACTTTTTCAGGAAAATGACGTGGTGCCCATCAACAAGGCCATCGCCATCATAGAAACGGAAGCCGGAAGCGCCAAGGCGTCTGCATCGCCGGCAGTGGCCGAAAGCCCCGCAAAAGCGCCCGCCCAACCGGCTACTTCCAACGGCAGGCAGGAGGCGGCATCCGTGCCTTTTGTGCCATCGCCAGGCCAACAGGCCAGCAGCAGCAGTGGCCAGCGTTTCTACTCCCCGCTCGTGCGCACCATCGCCAAGCAGGAGAACATCGCCCAGGCCGAACTGGACGCCCTTCCCGGCTCCGGGCAAGATGGCCGCGTGACGAAAAAAGACATCCTCGCCTACGTGGCCAGCCGCAGCGCCGCGCCACAGGCTAAAACCCAAGCTGCTCCCCCACCCACAGCTACGCCCAGTATGCCTGCCATTTCTTTCTCCGGCGACGTTGAGATCGTGGAAATGGACCGTATGCGCCGCCTCATTGCCGACCACATGGTGATGAGCAAGCACACCAGCCCGCACGTAACCTCTTTCGTAGAGGTTGACGTGACCAACATGGTCAACTGGCGCAACCGCGTGAAAGACCGCTTCAAAAAGCAGCACGGCGAAAACATCACCTTCACGCCCCTGTTCGTGGAGGCTGTAGCCCGTGCGATCAAGGATTTCCCGATGATCAACGCCTCGGTTGACGGCACCCGCATCATCGTCAAAAAGGACATCAACATCGGCATGGCGGCAGCCTTGCCCAGCGGCAACCTGATCGTTCCGGTGATCAAAAACGCCGATTACCTCAGCCTGACCGGGCTCACCAAAGTCGTGAACGACCTGGCCAACCGCGCCCGGCAGAACCAGCTCAAGCCCGAAGAAATCCAGGGCGGCACCTTTACCATCACCAACGTTGGCACTTTCGGCAACGTGATGGGCACACCGATCATCAACCAGCCCCAGGTAGCGATATTGGCCCTGGGCGCCATCCGCAAAAAGCCGGCGGTGCTGGAAACCGAGTTTGGCGATGTCATCGCCATCCGGCAGATGATGTTCCTGTCGCTGTCGTACGACCACCGGGTTGTGGACGGCATGTTGGGCGGCTCGTTCTTGCGGCGTGTGGCCGATTATCTGGAGGCTTTTGACGGGGAACAGGCGATCTAAACACGTTTTTTGAAACGCTTGCACTCCCGCCCGTACCGCCCTGCGTTGGCTTGCGGGTTGGGCTTGGGCGGGATGCTCGGTAGTGCGTTCTTGGGTGCTTTTATTTTCATTCTATTTCAAGCCCAAAACTACAAACATGCGTCATCCCGAATTTCGAATAACGAATACCGTGGTATCATTTGTAGGGCAAAATTGTAGAAACCTATTCGTCAGACCGCGAAAAGCGGTCAGACGATGGCGCTTGGCCTGACTGATTTTCGTGGTCTGACCAATAAGTATAAACATAAGCTGCACTTATCCATGGTTTCTTACCTTTTGAAAATTCGGGATGACGCATGTTTAAAATCTACTTGCGGTTCAACCCACCTTCACTGAAGTCATCGTCAAAGCCCCAGCCACCGCACGGTCGTTGAACAGGGAAACTTCCTCGCCCTTTTCCTGCAATGCCAGCGAATATAGCAATGGCAAGTAATGTTCCGGGGTCGGGATGGCGAGCTCGAACGCCTTGCCTTGCGAACGGAAATTGATGAGCGGCTCGTGGTCGCCCGACTGGATGCTGCTTTTCATCTTTTCGTTGGCTTCGATGGCCCAGTCGTAGCCGAAAGTTTCATTCAGTCGCTTCCACTCCACCATGCCGAGGTTGTGAACCATGTTGCCGCTGCCGACAATCAGCACGCCTTTTCGGCGCAGGGCGGTGAGTTCCTTTGCCAACTCGTAGTGCCATTGGGCGGTTTGGCGGTAGTCGAGGCTCATCTGGATGACCGGCACGTCGGCATCCGGGTACAGGTGCTTGATGACCGACCATGCGCCGTGGTCGAGTCCCCATTTTTCGTCCAGACCGACCTCCGTTTTCTTCACGAGGCTTTTGGTCTCTTTCGCCAATTCGGGGCTGCCGGGCGCTGGATATTGGACATCGAAAAGGGCTTGCGGGAAGCCGCCAAAGTCGTGGATGGTGCGGGGCATTTGCATGGCGGTGACGAAAGTCCCCTGCGTCTCCCAATGTGCCGAGATGCAGAGGACGGCATTGGGGCGTTGGATTTCGCTGCCCACCTTGCGGAAGCCCGTGACGAACTCGTTTTCCTCGATGGCGTTCATCGGGCTGCCGTGTCCGAGGAAGAGCACGGGCATTTTTTCGGTATTGGAAAAGCCTTTGGCGGCTTGTTCGAGGCTCCCAAGTTTCATTGCTGCCCCGGTGAGTGGTATGGTTGCCATGAGTTTCAGAAATTTACTGCGTTGCATTTTGAAATTTTTTTTCGATGAAATGGTTTGGTCAGCCCTTCGCCCGAATCCAAAGCACCCAGTTTTTGGTGGTGGTTTTTTTCAATTTTTTCTCATCAAACAAGCCTGACAACAGCCGTTCCGCTTTTGATGGTTGTTTTGCGCCGTGCAATTTGTGATAAGCGACAGGGCAAGGATGAAGAAATGGGGATGTGGCATTGAAAATCAGATGAATGCTTGTCAAAACTGACGGCACAAAGGTCAGCCCGTTTGCCGGGGGGCGGGTATCAGAAATCGGAAGAATGGTTGTGATTTCTGGAAACGGAGGGCTTTCAACTTGTAAAATGCCTTTTATGGAACTTAAAACAGGCGCCAGTTTGCCCCAAAGGTCATTCTTCATTTTCCGCTTCATTTTGGCTGCCAATCGGTTCCAACTGTGGCAAATGGACATGAAACTTCACCGCAATCAATCGGGATGTAATGACAATCGTCGCAGCAATTACTTCGGTAACCCCAATCGGCATATCAAAGTGCCTGCAAATGAAATAAACCGCTCCTCCCGCAATGCAGGCAAGCGCATAAATGTCCCTGCGGAAAAGCAAGGGCACTTCGTTCAGCAAAACATCTCTTAGCACGCCGCCCAAAGTGCCTGTCATCGTCCCCATGATGATGCACACCCAAAACGGCAGCCCGGCATCAATGCTTTTTGTAATGCCGACTATGGTGAACAATCCAAGCCCGATGGTGTCGAACACAAACAGGGTGCTGCCCCATTTGAAAATTCTGTCTTTGAACAATATGGCGGTGACAAGGGCAATTCCGGTGGTGACAAAATATTTGACATCCAGCATCCAGAACGGGGTAACGTTGAGCAACAAATCCCGCAGCGTCCCGCCGCCGATGGCTGTGACCAACCCAATGATGTACGCACCAAACCAGTCCATCTGTTTGCCAGATGCATGTCGGATGCCACTAATGGCAAAGGCAAATGTGCCCAAGAAGTCAAGAATTGTAGTGAAATTCATCTGCAAATATCAATTCCCTTTCAGCCATTTCACAAGGTCAATCAGCATGTCATTGCTGATGGTGTGCACTTCTGGATATTCCTTGTAGGTCGGGTTGATGCCCAATGTTTTCAGAAAAGCAACACTTGTCCGGGCATATTGAATGTTCAAAACCGGGTCGTTTATTCCATGTGAAATAAAGACTTTCAACGATTGCAGTTTATCCTTTGCGGCAATCATCGGCTTTGTTTCTTCCAATAATCTGCCGCTCATCACGGCTATGCCATTGACCAAATCGGGTCGAGTTAAGCCAACACTATAACTCATGATTGCTCCCTGACTGAAACCGCCCAAATAGACGTTGCCGCTGGCGGCATATTTCTCTTTTATTTGGTCAATAAATTTTATCAAAATTGCCCTGCTGTTTTCCTGTTGCTCCACATTGAAAACTGGCTTTCCGGTCGAAAAATCAACTTGGTACCATGCAAAACTATTTTCTCCCAAACGGATGGGTGCTCTTGCAGAAATGACCAAAAAATCATCCGGCAACTGGTTCGCCAATGAAAACAAATCCTGTTCGTTGCTGCCCACGCCATGAAGCATTATCAATACGGAAGGGTTGGCTGATTTTGTGATGGGTTCCCTGACCAAGTATTGCAGCACAGGGTCGGTGTCGCAGGCTTGTGTTGTTGTCATTAAAGCAAAAAATGAAATGGTGATGAAAAACACTTTCATTGCTGATGTTATTTATTGGTTTAAACGGGATTGCAATTACTAAATCTTCAAGGTTTAGCAATCGCAATCCCGTAAATTTTAGACATTACCATAAATATTCGACTCCCCCCCATCAATGGCAATGGTTTGTCCGCTCACATAACCGTTTTCCTCGCTCAATAGAAAAGCTACCAATTTGGCTACTTCATGCGGCTGCCCCAATCGCTTTGTTGGGTTGCGAATAACATAGCGCATGCCGAAATAGACACCCATCAGGTTAATATCAATTACCTTTCTGAAAATGTTTACATCATATTCAGTGATGCTTGCCTGTTTCCCTTCGATGCCCGCATTGTTGTAAAGCCCGTCAACCCTGCCAAACGCCTTCACCGCTTCGTCCACGTAATTTTTCACCGCACTTTCATCGGAAACATCCGCCACGACCGTGATGATTTTCACCCCCGGAAACGCTTGGCTGATTTCCTGTTTCGCATTTTCCAAACTCGCCTCGTTGTAGTCAACGAGCGTAAGGTTGGCGCCTTTGGAAGCAAGTTCTTTTGCCGCTGCAAAGCCAAGCCCCATGCCTGCGCCTGTGATGATAATTGATTTATTTTTCATGTTGAAAGATTTTTGATTTTTAAACTGACATTCGTTTGCTTGCTTCCACGCACCACAAAAGTTCGCCAACAAAAGCCGCCGCCCTTTTGTCCGTCGCCGCCGGGTCTGCCGGGATTCCGTTTTCATCAAAGGCCTCCTGCACCTTCGGCACGGGGAACATGGCTGGCACCGTCCACGCCTGTATTTTCCAAAGCGAAAATTGAAGGCTGGTGACGACCTGCGTCCCGCCAAAGCCGCCCGCCGACACGGTGGAAATTGCAACGGGCTTGCGCCTCCACTCGTCGTAGAGCAAATCAACGACGTTTTTCAGGCTGGCGGGATATCCGCCGTTGTATTCCGGTGTGACTATCACGATGCCGTCGGCGGCTTTGATTTTTTCGGCAAAACCGAGCGTCGCTGCCGACGGGTTTTTCTGAAATTTCAGTCTCTCCTCAAAAAGCGGGAAATTGTATTCCGCCAAATCGAGCACCTCTGCGGTGGCAAGACCGTTGTTTTCCAGATAATTTTTGAAGTAAAGTGCAACCCGGTGACTTTGCCTGCCCGTGCGGATGCTGGACGAAATGATTGCGATATGTGGCATGAACGACGTTTGGATTTAAGCTGGGAGGCAAATCTTCCCCCGGCAACGATTGATTTTGATGGTTTATACTATGATTCGCCTGATTTTGGTGATTTGATTGATACAAATAATTGATTTTGAAATGATTACAGACTTCGGTATGCCCAAAATTTGGCGGCGTGAGGTATAACCCTGTTTCATAAATTGAACTTCTGCATTAATGCGCACTTCGTCGCTGACCAGCACGCCGCCGGTTTCGAGCGCAGCATTCCAGTTCAATCCCCAGTCCTTGCGGTTGATTTTTCTGTTGAGCGAAAAACCAGCCTTTTCGTTTCCCCAGGGGTCTTTGTTGATGGATTTTTATTTGCCCAGCCCGATTTGGTTGGCGTAGGTTTGGTTGTCCCAGAACAAATGTTCGGATGTCATCACGCCGTTTTCCCAGATGCCGATGCTGTTTGGAAAATTGCTGTCCTTTTCATTTTTTATTGAATTTAAAATTTGATTGTTGCTTGTCAAACTTGACGGTACAAAGGTCAGCCCGCCCGCCGGGGGGCGGGTATCAGAATTCGGAAGAATGGTTGTGATTTTGTGTAAAACTGCGGTTCAGGAAGTCAGCCGCCGCATCTCCTCCCGGAACTCGGTCGGCGTTTGCCCCGATTTTTTCTTGAAAACGGCGGTGAAATATGCATTATCGTTGTAGCCCAAATCGAAGCCGATTTCGGCTACGGTCTTATCTGTGGTGCTGAGCAAGTTTTTGGCTTCGATGAGTTTGCGGGTCTCGATGATTTCTGAGACGCTCTTTTGCAGAATATGATTGCAAATCAGATTGAGGTTTCGAGCCGACATGAACAGTTTTTCGGCATAAAACTCCACGCCTTCCGGGCGGTGAAAGTTATCTTCGAGGATAGCCAGAAAATTTTTGAACGTTGTGTTTTGGGTGGAGAGCATGCCCGTTTCGCCCGGCTCGGTTTTCCGCCGCTCCGATTCTATCATGGTAAAAAGTGCGCTCAACAAGTGCCGGACGACCGCCAAGTCCGGGACGGCCTGGTGCATTTCCCCGGAAATCATTTCGCAGGCCGTGACCAATCGGTCGAAGCAACTGCTCGGCTGCAAGACGACGTTGGCGTGGTCGTGGTAGCGGGAATAAAGTTGGAAAATGGTATCGGGGATGAACTCGCTTTTGAAGCGGAGCACCCACATTTTGCAGGCGCCATTTTCGGTTCCGGGAAGCACCCGGTGGATTTTCCCCTTCGTTACAAAACTGACGAAGGGAGCCTTGAAAGTGGTGGATTTGAAATCTATGAAATGTTCCAAATTGCCCTCGATGCCGACTATCAGTTCCTCAAAATCGTGGTGGTGCGGTTCGTCGGGGGCGGCGACGATTTTTTGTACATCATCTTCGGTTAGCAGAAAGATATGGAATGGCTGGTTCAATGTTTGTTTTTATTTTTTAGATAGTTGCACATCGTGAGCGCCCCCGAATTAGCCGCGTTTAGCGGCTATTTCCGGGGGCGCATTGATGGCAGAACTACTAATTATTCAACTATTTTCATTCTGAATTTACCATTTTTAAAAACAACAGTTTCAGGATATATACTTTCAATAGGTGTATATCGTATGAAAACGGCTTTGTCAAACATTCCTTCCACTACATTAGAAGCGGTATCCACATTAGTTAATTCTATGTACCCAGTCGAAGCATCATCGTGAGAATAAACTGCGCCAATCACATCGCCATCACTTTCGCTAAGCCCATAATTAGACCCAACAAGCCCATCGTATGTGTCCCCAACTTTACCCTTTATTTGATACTTGCCGACCTTGAGGGGGATTTCATTGAAAGAAAGGCTCTCCCGAATGTCGCCCTGATCTGTAAATGTCCTAAAGTCAATCCCAATGTAACCGCTCCCGTCCTGATGGTTTCTTGCAAATGCAGTAGCCTTCCATTTCTTTCCATCCCTTTTGGCCTCGCCCCATCCGGTGCCTTGCCCCCCTTCATGGTATATGGGGATTTCGTAAGCGTTTTTATCCTTACCACATGAAGCCAAAACTCCCATAAGAATTACCAAAAAATAAATCAGCGTTTTCATAATGGTTCAGTTTTGGATGATTAATTTGTGTGTCTCAATTTTAGATTCACTCCGAACAGATACGAAATAGATGCCATCGGGTAAGGTTTCAGCAGAAACCTCTATTGATCCCGATTCGCACGATTTGATATGCTTTACCAGTATTCCAAAATTATCAGAAAGAATTATTTCTGCACATTTACCTTCAAAAGGCGCTATCAAAATGTCAAATTTATCCTTTGTGGGATTAGGGTAAATCTTTCCGAGATTTTGTAACTGGTTATTTTTCAACCCTCGATCTTCTACTTCTCCTTGAAAATGGGGGCACTCTTCAACAATACCTACCCTTCTTCTGGAGGTTCGAGTAAGACCATCTGCTGAAGTAACGGTAAGTTGTAGCCAAAAAGACGGTTCGCAGAAAGGAGTGTTCAATGTAATACTGGGTTGGTTGGATAAGAAAGTACTGGGATTGTATGTTGGGCTACAACTTGCACGCCATTCATATTGATAAGGTGGGTTTCCGGGAAGCCCCCAACCGGGATTGGGAGGGGTTACTACTGCATTAAAAGTAATATCGGGATTTAGATTAAGGCACCACTTTGGCGGGCCTTGAATTCCGACATTCCACTCTGCCCGATTATAATCATCTACAAAACAGGCAGCGTTTCTAATAATTCTGGAATTGTCGTTTTCTACTGTTCCGGTTGGGGCGCCATTGAAGTTGATGTCGGGGTTTGAATAATGTGGCAACCGGACTGCACCTTCTGATGTGAACATCCGAGCCATGATAGTTCGTTGTTCGCTCCCACTCTGATCGTCGAACAACCAGCCATGTGCGCAATTATCAGTATTTGAATCACCACAAACATCGTCGTTGCTGCAATTGTCAGGCCTGTTGTGATCGGCGCCAAGCAAATGAGCAAATTCATGGGCAAAAGTCCAGCGAGGATCTGCGATGTCCTGTATTTCGACAATCGCAAAAGCGCTGTTGTAAGATGGGGCTCCAGGCGATGCCGCACCTGAAATGCCCGGATAATCCATACTTGTGAGCATGATTACAATATCGGCCTTCCTTTGAGCTCTTAAACTTGCAGCTTCTGCTGCAAACTCTGGTATGTCATCATTAATGTTTAAAGGGGTGTCAAACCCATCAAAATCAAACATTTCCGCCCTCCATCGAATCTGCTTGTTGGCAATTCCGCTGTTGGCAAATGCCAAATTTATCCCTTCAATCCCTTGAACTATTGTCATGAAAGTCTGCCAAGGATCTGCTTGTTCCTCAAACCAGGTTGAGACATCTGGGGTAATGAGTATCAACAGGTCAATTTCTGCAAAACAATCATTATCGTCTGGTTCGCAATAATTAATTTCGCTTTCTGGTGCTCCTTCCGGCCTCCAGCAGTCTGCGGCTGGCAGTAAGCTCAAGTCAACTTCCTTTAACAAACTGACTTCACTATTGACAGGGTGGATGCTGAAATAACGGGTGTTGGTTTGAAAAAAACCGACTTTCCCCTCTGGTTTTGCAATAATTGAGAAATAGCCTGATTGATTGGTGAATTTTCCAGACCAAATGTAATCAGTGGGGCTTTGATATTCAACATGGACTGCTTCGGACGAAAGCATGCCGAGGCCAGGCAGGGTAAATGTCACCAAGCCGTTTGTTTCATACGTTGCAATATCACCGATTGAGATATACTTTGCAGTTTTGGTATCGGCCTGCTGGGTAATCTTTTGCACAAATTGCTGCTCAAAAGTGGACAATGTAACCTGCGATGCAGATTTCTCCATGATAAGCTGTGCAAACAACTGGCCATGGAACAAAAAGGCCAGCAATAAATAAATTGTTGATCTAAAAGCGTTTTTCATAAACTATTTGGAATAAATGAAAGTGTTTTGCCTACTCTGAACGATTTTCGGCATCCTCGCCCTGATTTTTAAGGTGGTTTTGGGTTTTTCCACCGATGGTTCGAAATCTTCTGCATCAATATCAAGTCGGCAATTGTTTTTACCCGAAAAGCGGGGACTTTAGCCGTTGATATTTATTTATTCTGATTTCTGCCAACGGTTGCACTGCCGCATACCCGCCGCTTCGAGCCTTCGTGCGTTGGCTTTTGCGGCGGGTTGGCGGCAGTGCGGTGTTCA
>CAZULM010000069.1:0-32252 GCA_964621185.1 uncultured Saprospiraceae bacterium
GCGGTGGAAGATTTCCGCACCCTTATCGGGGCTACCAACCCGGCCAATGCAGCCCCTGGCACCATCCGCGCCAAATACGCTACAAGCGTGGGCGAAAATGCGGTGCACGGCTCCGACAGCGATGAGAACGCTGCCATCGAAAGCGCCTTCCATTTCGGCGGGGTAGAGATGTTTTGAGGTGTTTGCCTACAGCAGCGTCGTTGGGCAAACGTAATCGCTCAGCTCGAAACGCCCGGAATCTTTGATGGCCTTCATGCCGCCGCTCACGTCCACGAGGTTGTCGTAGCCCCGCGCCCGCAATATGCTGGCGAAAATCATGGAGCGGTAGCCGCCGGCGCAGTGGACATAGACTGTCTTGTCTTTTGGCACTTTCAACATGGAATCGTTGATGAAATCGAGTGGCGCGTTTTCCACGTTTTGGATGTGCTCGCTCAAGTACTCGCTGTTTTTGCGCACGTCGATCACCGTAGTCTGTGGGTCTTTGGCCATAATATCGGCCAATTGGCTCGCGGAGACGCGCTCGATGGTGTCAACTTCCATCCCTGCCGCTTTCCAAGCCTCAAAGCCGCCTTGGAGATAGCCGATGCAATGGTCGTAACCGACGCGCGCAAGACGGGTCACCACTTCTTCTTCCCGGCCTGGCTCCGCAACTAAGAGTATTTCTTGCTTGATATCCGGGATCAAGGCGCCTACCCATGGCGCAAAGCTGCCATCGATGCCGATGTTGATGGAATTCGGCACAAAGCCCTCCGAGAAAGCCTGCGCGGCACGGGTATCGAGCACCAGCGCGTTGGTTTCGTTGGCGGCCACATCGAAGGCACGTGGCGAAAGGGCATGGGTTCCGCGTTTTATCACTTCGTCGATGCTGTCGTAGCCGTGTTTGTTCATCGCCACGTTGAGCGGGAAATAGGCCGGGGGCGGCATGAGGCCGGTCGTGACTTCTTTTACAAAATCCTCTTTTGTCATGTCGGCGCGCAGGGCGTAATTGGTCGCCTTCTGGTGGCCGAGGCTGTCGAAAGTCTCTTTTGACATGTTTTTCCCACAGGCAGAGCCTGCGCCGTGGGCTGGGTACACCGTAACGTCGTCGGGAAGCGTCATCACCTTGTTGCGGAGGGAGTCAAACAGTGTTTCTGCCAGTTGCTCCTGGGTCAGATGCGCTGCCTTTTGCGCCAGATCGGGCCGTCCAACATCGCCGATGAAAAGGGTGTCGCCAGAAAACAGTGCCTTTTCTTTGCCTGTCTCGTCGAGCAACAGGTAACAGGTGCTTTCCATCGTATGCCCCGGCGTGTGCAGTACCCTGAAGCTCAATTTCCCAACCTTGAACTCCTCGCCATCCTTGGCGATATGGGCATCGAAAGCTGGGCTGGCCGTTGGGCCATAAACAATCTTGGCGCCTGTTTTTTGGCTCAAGTCCACGTGGCCGCTCACAAAGTCGGCGTGAAAGTGCGTCTCAAAGACATATTTGATCTTTGCCCCGGCTTTTTCTGCCCTTTCAATATAAGGCGCAACTTCCCGCAGCGGGTCGATGACCACGGCTTCCCCCTCGCTTTCGATATAATAGGCGCCTTGTGCCAAACAGCCGGTATAGATTTGTTCGATTTTCATAATTCCGAATATTCTTTTAATGTGTTGATGATGTGATTTGATGCTGCAAAGATCGGGGGTATCAGGGCTGGAAAACCGTGATGAAAGTCACGAGAGACGATAATTTTTATGAGAGATGAGTTTGCAGCGCTGAAAAACCAATTCCGGATCGAAGGTTAAATGCCGTGCAAATTCATCATTCATCTCTCATCATTCATCATTTCAAATACAGCTCTTTGACTAAAATATAAACCCCCATCACCAACACAAACCAGCCAAAGGCTTTTTTGAGCTTGGTTCCGTTTACTTTGCGGCTCATCCGGTTGCCCAAAAGTATGCCTCCGATGGCAAGTGCGGTCACAGTACCCAGCAAAGCCCAGTCGAATTGATAATGCGACAAGTCGCCCAGGAAACCGAACAGCGATTTGGCAGCGATGATCAGCAGGGAGGTGCCAACGGCTTGTTTCATGGGCAGTTTGCTGAAAAGTACCAAAGCCGGGATAATTAAAAAGCCGCCGCCGGCGCCCACGAGGCCGGTCAACAGGCCGACAACGGTTCCTTCCAGCAAGATCATAGGGTAGTTGAATTGCTGGGGGGCTTTTGGCCCTTCGGATGTGTCGCCATTTTTAGACCGTATCATCGAGATGGACGCAAACACCATGAGCAGGGCAAACAAGCCCATCAGCAACATGGCTTTTGTAACCATGAAGGAGCCGATGCCAAAGACTTGGCTCGGGATGACAGGCACCAGAAATGCCCGTGTAGCGTAAACTGCTGCAATGGAAGGGATGCCGAAAATTATTGCTGTTTTTACGTTGACCTGACCTTCCCGGTATTTTGGCAGGGTGCCAAACAAGCTCGTCGAACCTACGATAAACAAGGAATACGCGGTGGCCAGCACGGGTTCTACGTCAAAAAGGTAAACCAATACAGGGACCGTCAAAATACTGCCGCCGCCGCCGATAAGCCCGAGCGATACACCGATTAATGCGGAGGCAAGATAGCCTATAATTTCCATAAATTTTTATGTGCTGGTTGGAGTATTCGGGAATTAAGGCATTTGTTACAGGCACAAACCTATCCATTGGCTGTGCGAATTGCCATCCCGCTGCAAAGGTCACGAGAACGGCGGTGGACACCTGTGACATATATCACGGAAGCCAAAAAATCAGAGGTTCAGCACTTCGATGCCGCTTTTCAGCAGCCGTATTTTCCCGTTTTCCGACAGTTTTTTCATCAATCGGGAAATAACTTCCCTGGAAGAGTTCAGTTCCGTTGCGATTTCAGTGTTTGTCATTTGCAGCACCTTGGTTCCCAGCGACTTGCAGTGCCGTCGCAGGTAGAATTCCAGCCGCTCGTCCATGTTTTGGAAGGCGATATGGTCAATAGTATCCAACAGCTCTTCATAGCGTTTTCGGTAGGTGCCCACCACAAAATGGTACCAGGTGCGGTATTCGCGCATCCAGTGTTCGGTGTCGTCCAACGGTACGACCAGCAGCACCGAGTCGGTATCGGCTTTTGCCGTAACGGAGCTGGTGCGGAAAGTCCGGTCGCAAATCAGGGACAGTGCGCAGCCATCGCCAGGGAGAAGGTGGTACATAAAATACTCGCTGCCCTCGTCGCTTTCGCGGTACAGCTTCAGCAATCCATCCAGCACGATAATGGTACTGCGGATGTTTTGCCCTGTTTGAAGCAATATCTGCCCGGCAGGGACCTCCAAAATTTTGCCTTTATCGGCCATTTCTTGCCGGAGCCCGGGTTCAAGGTCGGGAAAGAGGTGGCGGTATTGTTCCATGTTCTTTAATTGTCGTTATGGGTAATGAGCTGCGGTTTATGGCTCGGGATATGTTCCTTTTGAAGAAAACGGCCAATGAGACAGGCAAAGGCGCATCGCAGGGCGGCACGTCGTGCATGCGCCTATGGATGAGGAGCCCCGATGCGGCGGTCAACACACCGATCGCTGCGATGGCCGTGCTTGCCCCAAACCTGTCGGCAAGCAACCCCGTGAGCAGCGCGCCGATAACATAGCCCAAATCCCGCCACAACCGAAAAATGCCGATGCTCTCGGCGCGTTGCTCCGGATGGGTGTTGTCGGCCACTGCCGACAGGAAAACTGGATAGACAATCGCGGTGCCAAAGCCTAGAAAGATGCTGCTTACCGCAAAAAAAACTAGGTTCTCAGCCCAAAGCAAGCTGATGATCGCTACGGCCTGAAGGAGCATGCCCAGCACGATCATCTGTTTTTTTGAAACATGGTCTGACAATTTGCCTGTGCCAACTTGCGCCACTCCCCAGACAAACGGGTACAAGCCGGCCACAAAACCGATTGAGGCCAAGGGGAAGCCTTTCTGAGCCATCAGCAAAGGCAGCAACCCCCAAACCATACCGTCGTTCAAATTGTTTACCAAGCCGGCCTGGGTGATGCTCGACAAGTTTTTGTGGCGCCAGGTGGTTTCTCGAAAAACGGAGTTTAGTTTCTTTCGACAAGATGCGGCTGCCTCTACCGAAAGATGGGTTAACGTGTCGCGAACCCAAAAAATACTGGCAAAAAGCCCAATCGCAGCCACTGCGAGCCCGCCGCCTGCTATAACATCCAAGGCATCATGCCGCTCGGCAAACCAAGCCGAACCAAAGGCCGCCAAAGCTACTGCTACATAACCCGCAAACTCATTCAAGCCCATCGCCAGCCCGCGCTGCCGTTCGCCGACAAGGTCAATCTTCATCACCACGGTGCTCGACCAGGCAAATCCCTGATGGACGCCAAGAAGAACATTCGCCCCAACAACCCAAGGCCAGCTTGGGGCCGTCCACAAAAGCAGAGGGACTGGGATCGCCAACATCCAGCCCAGTACGAGGAGTTTCTTCCGGCCAAAACGGTTCGACCACTGACCGGCCAGGTAATTGGCAACGGCTTTGGCGGCCCCAAATGCCGCGATAAACGACATTACTGCCAACGAAGCCGTAATGGCAAACTTTTCTTGCGCTACCAACGGCAACAAGCTGCGCTCAAGGCCAGCCATAGCGCCCACAAAGGCGTTGATCATCACCAAAAGCGCAAATTGGCCGATGTTTTCTCGAAGTCCGAGGCTTGTACTTGTCATTTGCTTTACCTGAAAGTGTAAGCGACGCCGCTAACCTGGGTGAGCAGGGTAGCTGGTGCATCCAAAACCCTGGCCGCCCCTTTTGGAACAGGCGAAACGGGCGAATGTTTGGCAAGATACGCCTTCAGCACCTGGTGCAGGGTATATGGCTCGTTTTTCCCTTCCGTGACCTCGGGTATCCGGCAAAGCATCGTTTCGGGGTCGCCGTCGCGCTCGCAGGCGGCAACGCTGTAGGTTTTCGCAGGATCGAGCGGCCTGCCGCCCACCGAAACTTCTTTTACCCTTTTCCCCTGTTCCCCAAATGCGTTGAACTCGATTTCCATGCCCCGAAACTTGACCATCCAGCCGCCAAAGCGCTTGGACGCTTCCTTTGCAAAAACATTGTTCAGCTCTTTTTCCAGCCAGGCCAGCAGCACGTCGCCCTTCACTTTCGCCCTGCGCACCGTGGCATCCACGGGCAACATGTCGTACAAGTAACCTTCTGTGATCGGGATCAAGCCATCGGAATTGGGCGTGCTGCGCGGCGGGCAAAACCGGAATCCGTTGGACAGCACGATGTCAACCCCCACTTTCCAGGAAAGCGCGTCCAAGATCAAGGTGTCGATGGTGTTTTCCACGACAAAATAGCGGTAAAGCGGCACTTTGCTGTACCCGACCACGGTTTCGATCTCTTTGACAAAAGGGGCTTCCAAGTTGGCAACAAGGGTTTCAATTTCCTTTTTCGCCTTGTTTTTGCGCACATCTACTTCCAGCAAGTCGTATTGCTCGCCGGTTATCTTGCCGTCTTTCACCGTCAGGTTGAGGCGGCCGATGAAAGAACCGAAAGCCCCCGGCTCCACCACCTTGGCGTATTGGCACTGGATGGGCTCGCGCACCCGCTCGTGCGTGTCGCCGCCAAATATGTAGTCCACCCCTTTTGCAACGGGGCTGTTTGCCAGCGCTATTTGCTGCGACAGGCCCAAGTGCGCCAGGATAATGACGAAATCGCACTGCTCTTGCTCTCGCAGCACGTTCACATAATAGGCGGTGTTCTCCTCTGGCTTTGTATAGACAATGCCCTTGGAGTAGGCCGGCGACTGACGGAGCGGAACCAGGTGGTCGGTATAGCCTAAGAACCCGATTTTCACCCCCAGTTTCGTCCAGGTGTAATACGGCGGGAAAATAAGCTCGCCCTTTTGCCCTTTGCCCAGGTCGTGGTACATGTTGGCGCAAATTTTAGGCGCGTCGAGGCCGCCAAGCAGGGTCTGCATGTTCTTTTTGTTGTACACTACCTCCCAGTTGCCGGGCAGGTAAAGGTCGTAGCCTAAGGCGTTAAGGATGGGGGAGATTGCCTTTCCCGCCGTTTTTACCGATAGTTCGCTGCCCTGGAACATGTCGCCGGTATCCACGATGAACGTGTTGGGGTTGGCTTTGCGGGCCTTTTCGAACATGGTGGCGATGTGGGCATATCCCGCTGTTTTGCGAAATACCATTTGCCCGTTTTCCCAAAAAAGCTCGTCGTGGGGGTGTATCTGGCAATGCACGTCAGTGGTCTGCAGCAGGGATATGGTGCCGGATAGGGAGCCTAATCCGACATCTGTTCCATCGCTGGCATCAGTGGTGTCGAAAGCCGCTGTTTTGGGGGGCTGGCCCTGCTGGCTGAATGGGTAAAGCCCGGCTGCTATCCCTGTTATCAAGGAGCTGCGCAGGAATTTTCGGCGGTTAAGGCCGAATTTTTGGTCGTCGAAAGGAATTGCCATATTGGTGCCCAGATTTTTTCTTGAACTGATTGCGCGCAGCATAGCATGCCCGGAAAGCGCTGCGCTTGCAGCGGCAAAAGTCGCCAAAATTGCAACGGCGCGGCGTGACAATTATCACACTTGGGCTTTGAGCCGGGAATTTTGAAGGCAGCAGAAAATATATACAAAAAAATAATCCGAATATTATTGTATTTTTACTGCTTCTTTACTGTCGCGCCCACAATTTTGGGCGAACCCTAACAATTTTGATTTTATATCATGCCACGCCCCCAAAATATTCTTGTCCTTCTTGCTTTTCTCCCTTCGATCATTTTTTCGCAGGTGTCTGTTCCAGAGCCTGAAGAAGCCTTTTTTTGCCCTCCAGAGGAAATGGTGCAAAGCCAAACCCCGGGCATCACCCTGCTCACTGATCAAGACGTGCTCTCCGGTTTTAACGAGGATCGGAACTACACCATGGGCGTCGGCTTCAGGTTTTTTGGGAAACGTGTGGACAAATCCTACCTGCTGGCGCCGTTGGGAAGGAAAGTCCTGGATGGATGGTTTTTAGAGAGGCCCATCAAGAGGGCCATCGCAAGGGAGCAGCTGTCGCAAGACTGCGAGTTCACCCAGGATGCTCTCGATTTTTTTGTGTCGGCGTTCACGCCTTTGGACATTGCAGCAAAAGCCGTTGTGCCCGACGACCGCCCTTACGCCTGCCTGCTTGGCCTGGGCAGCACGCGCGGCAGGGTGTTCAACAACGGCGGCCCCCTTACCGAAAAGCTTTTTGTATCCTCCAGTTTTTACTTCGGCGTGCTGGGCACCCACATCGGGAAGGCTGTTCAGACCCATATCCACCGGAACCATTGGATGGGCTCTACGCGCCCGGAGCCGGAGGGTTGGGGGAACCAGATTTCGGACGGAGGTGAACTCACCTTTATGTATCGGCTCGGGGTGACGAAGCCGCTCTTCGAATGGAACAAAAAAAACGCGGCTGCCAATGAGGCGCCGACGCATTTCTTCCAGTATAGCGCCACGGCTGAATTGTATGCGGGCTATTACACCCAAGCATCGTTTTCGCTCAACCTGCGCTTGGGAATCTTCAACCAGTATTATTTTCAGATGACGGACACCTACAGCTCCGCAAGCAATTCGGCCCCGAACGCCCAGAATCGCAAAAAGCTCCGCGCATACCTTTTTGCCCAGCCGCGTGCCCGTTTTGTGCTGTACAACGCACTGCTGCAGGGCCAATTCGCGCCTTCGGCGTACAAGCTGCCTTTTAAAGACATTTCAAACGCCATTTTTGAATGGAATTGGGGGCTTTGCCTAAGTTATTGGCGATTCGACCTGGTGTTCGTGCCAGATGCAGGTCGAACCCCGGAGTTCAAGTCGCCCTTGGCCCGCAACCACCGCTGGGCTACAGTTTACATAAACTACAACATCTAAAGCCATGCTTAAGGACGCATATAGCTACTATTATCGAGGGCAACCTATAACGCTCAAGACCAATTTCAACCTGGTCGGGCTCGCAAGCAAAGATGGGAACCCCTCCAAACTCCTGAGAAAATCAGCTAACTTATTGATACAAAAGGAGAAAAAGGGCTCACCGCTCACAAGTCAGACGCATTACTATAAGAACGGCATTGTCAAGTTCCATTGTTACGAAAGGCAAAAGGCGCTCGAAACGTACTTTGACGAGGTTGAATACCAGGAAATCCCGATGTTCGGCACAGAATATTGCTGTATCGGGCCGAACAATGGTGTTGTCGTCAAGTTCAAAAAGAAGACCGGCAAGGCTGAGGCAGCTGTTTTCGGGGAAAAGCACAAATTGCTGCTGGACAAGGGGGAGCCTCTTGAAGAATACCTGCCCAATACCTTTTTGTATTATTTGCCTTCATTCAACCCGGAAGCCTGCTTTGACGTTTCCAGCCGGGTTTGGGACTTGGAAAAAGACCGGCTTGAATTTGTCGAACCCGATTTTTTGGGCAAGCTCCTGATGTCTATGCCGAACGCTAGCCCTGCCGAGACAAACCTGCAATGGGCACTGGCCGACCCGTCAGCAGTGCCCGGAGCCAGGAAAGATATGCGTGTGGCAGAGTCCTGGGCATTTATCCAAAGCAGGTTGCAGCCGCCCAACCCGATTGCACTGCAGTCGGTAAATATCGCTATAGTTGACGATGGCTTGTTCCCGCACTCCGATATCCTCGGCGACAACATCTTGCCAGGGCGGAACTACACATCCAGTGTCAGGGCTGCAACGACACCCACCAACGCCAATGACACCCACGGCTCCCAGATCGGTGGGCTGCTTGCCGCTGCGCATAACGGGGTCAGCATGGCAGGGATGGGCTTTACGGAGAATGGTGTTCCGTCGCCTGTATTGAAAATTGTCCCTGTCCGGGTATGTTACGACGGCGGGCATTTTGTCACTTCAGGCAAGATCGCCCTGGGCATTGCGTTTGCCGCCGCCAATGCCCGCATCGTGAACATGTCTTTTAATTTCATCCCGTCTTTTCCCGGGTTTGCCGCCGTAGAAAATGCCATTACAAGCAACACGGGTACGCTGTTCGTAGCCTCAGCCGGCAATTTTTTTCCAAGTGACGGCAACAGCCAGGCAGTGCTGGCCCCTGCTACCATTCCCACGGTGCTGACGGTTGCCGCGCACGACCGGTCGGGCGCCTGGAAAAACATAAATACCCCGCCAGGCTCTGATTGGGGCAGCAGGCAAGGCCCCACTGTTGATGTTTGCGCTCCAGGGGTAGAGGTGACCGGGACGGTAACGGGCAACGGCCTGTCTTCCAATTTTGGCGGCACCTCAGCCGCGGCGGCATTTGTATCTGGAGTGGCCGGCCTGATCCTGGCCGTGAAGCCGAATTTGTCGCCTGGAGGGGTGGTTCAAATACTCAAATCGACTGCCATCGATGATTGTACGATCAACGGCGCAGCGCCGCCGAACCCCGCTGATCGCGCGAATTTCGTCGGCGCTGGCCGCGTGAACGCTGAAGCCGCCGTTATGATGGCCTTGAGCTGATGCCCTGCCCTATACCACGATAAACTTCCGTGCATGAACGTCCACCACGTCCTTGCTGTTGGGCATGTACGCTTTGGCATGTTGGAATTCAAAGGCGTCGCCCTTGTTCAGGGCATTCAAATGTGCCCGCATTTCGCTGCTGAGGATGTTTGAATTGCCTTTCAGGCTTATCCTTTTGTCGCCTTTGATGATGTACAGCGTGAAGGTGAATATCCCGGCGCCTTTTGCGCAGCCATCAACCTTGATCTCGGTTTGGCCCGCCATCTCTTGTTTGCTGATCTCGCCGCCATACTTTCCCGCAAACACGACGAATGCGCCCCCAATTGGCGTGGCTGAAAGGGCCTCATGGCTAGCTGCCGCCCTTGAACCAGCTGACGGTTGGCTAACAAATGCGCTGGAAATTGCCAGTACTGTGGTGGAAATGAGCAGGTGCAATACTTTGTTTTTCATGACTAAAAGTTTTGGTGAAATGAATATGAGACAAACCTACAGGCATTGAAAGCGCGAAAATTGGAAAGTATAGCAACGGCAGGGCAGGGTAGAGCAACTACCGTTTTCCCATGCCCAGGTTGAAAACATGCTGTTGTTGGGCCAATAATGGTCGTTGCTCTACTTTAGGCGCAATTTTAAACACAAATACCCTTAATTTGGGGCACCCCGGACCGCACATCTGCCAGCGCTTGCCATGAAATTCCGACCCGCACAGCTCAAGCTCATCGCCGTCCACCTGCTTTTTTGGGCGACATACCTTGCTTTGGAATATTTTGCCAACACGATCCATGTTCGGCCGGGCGAGGGCATGCGGTTCTTGAGGGCAACCTTGTTGTCTTTGCCCATATTGGTGACGGCAACCTATTTTATCGCCTTGTTCGCCGTGCCTAAGTTCCTGAACAAGGGACGATGGGGCCTTTTTTTGCTGTGCTTGGCCGGGGTCACCGTTTTTGTGCTTTACGGCCGGGTGAAATGGCTGGAATTGGTTAATTTTATCGAATATGAATACTACAAAGTGCCTGTTTCAAAGGTGCTGAAGAACGTCATTCGCGACTATGCTACCATCGCATTGGCAGTCTGCATCTATATCATAGGTGATTACAGGATGGCACAGCAGGCAAATATTGCGTTAGCCCGATCAAAAGCCGAGGCGGAGATCAAGCTGCTGAAAGGGCAGCTGCAGCCGCATTTTTTGTTCAACTCCCTGAACAACATCTACAGCCTCGCCTTGATAAAGTCTGACCTTACCGCCGACAGCATTTTAAAGCTCACGGAGCTTTTGGATTACCTTGTTTACCGTGTAAATATGGACAAGGTTGCGTTATCGAAGGAGCTGCAGCTTTTGCGCAACTATATTGGCCTGGAACAACTGCGCTACGGCGACCAATTGATCGTCGAAGCCGATGTAAAGGTTGAAAACGATGCCTTGCAGGTAGCCCCTTTGCTACTTTTGCCATTTGCCGAAAACTGCTTCAAGCACGGCGGCGCCGGCTCCGACGGGCTGTTCTGGGTGAAAATCCAGCTGCTGGCAGATGAAAAGGGATTGGTTTTCGACATCGCCAACAGCAAAAAAAACGGCGTTGCCCCTAAAAACAGGGCAGGAGGGCTTGGGCTTCAAAATATCCGGCAGCGATTGTTGTTGCTGTACCCAGGCAGGCACCAGCTGCACATCGACGACCTGCACGAGAGCTATAGGGTACGGCTAGATATAATATTCCAGCATGAAAAAAATTAGTTGCTATATCGTCGATGACGAACCATTGGCCATCAATGTCATCGTGCAGCACCTGTCGAAGCTGGGTCAGTTTGAGGTTTGCGGCAAATCGACCAAACCGGTCGAGGCGCTGGCTCAGATCAAGCAGTTGCAGCCCGACCTGCTTTTTGTCGATATCCAGATGCCCGACATTACGGGGATGGAGCTCATCGAGACCTTGCAGCACAAGCCAGCGGTAATTATCACGACGGCATACCGGGAGTTTGCGGCGGAGGGTTTCGACCACAACGCCTTGGATTACCTGGTCAAGCCGATCCCTTTCCCCAGGTTTCTCCAAGCCATAGAAAAATACCTGGAACGGCACCATAACCTGCCGGCCACCCCTGTGCCAGAAACAGATGCCGCTATCCTTGTCAAGGCCGAACGCAAAACCATGCGTGTCCTGCTCGACGATATCCTGTATGTGGAAGGCATCAAGGACTATGCCCGGATCGTGCTGAAGGGCCAAAAGATTTTGACCAAAGTCTCCATCGGCAATTTCGCCCAGGAGCTTCCGGAAGCGCAATTCATCCGCGTGCACAAGTCATTCGTGGTGGCGCGGAACAAGATCACGGCTTTTACGGCCAAAGACGTTGAGATAAACGGGATGGAGATACCCATAGGCCGGGCGTACAAGGATACCTTCCTCGAACAAATGGGGTTGCGCGATTAGGCTTTCTTCGATTTTTCCAAAATCTCGTTCAGCAACTCCAGCTGTTTCTGCTGCATGTCGCAGAGATGCCGGTACTGGTCGATGATCGACAGGTCGATTTTCTGGTGCAAGTGCCTGATCTCTATCTCTGATTTCAGGTTGACTAAGTAGTCGTTCTCTGCCCGCTGCCGGTCTTTGGCCTCTTTACGGTTTTGGCTCATCATAATGACGGGCGCCTGAATGGCTGCGATGCAGGAAAGTACCAGGTTGAGCAAGATATAAGGGTACGGGTCGAAAGCTTTTTGGGCAAGGAACAAGGAGTTGATGCTGATCCAAAGCAACAGAAGTGTTCCGAAAATGATAATGAACTTCCAACTGCCGCCGAAGGAAGCTACTTTGTCGGCGAGCTTTGCGCCAAAATTTGCGCCTTCCTGATCCTTCTCCTCCTTCAGCCGCTTGGTGAGCAGCGATTCTTCTTGCAGGGATTGGCTCACGATCTCGTGCAGTTTTGAAATCTGACGGTCTTCCGTGTCCATAAGTTGTTTGATGTACTTCAACGAGCTTTTTTCCATGACGATCGGTTTTTTTGTTACAAAATATGATTGGCAGCACCAAGTCATTCATTATTTGAAATGACTTGCAAAATTCGGGATGACTCTCATATTGCGCTGTGACACCTCTGTGGAACACTGTGCGACGCTGTGGTGAAAAAATCCCGAACCTTTCCAACACGGAAAAATTCGGGACGGTGCGCAAGCCAACGGCTAAAAGCCAATAGCCAAGGGCAATTACATGTTCACAATAATCTCCGAGCCAAACTCCGAGCATTTCAGCTTGGTGGCTCCTTTCATCAGGCGCTCAAAGTCGTACGTCACGCGCTTTTTGCGGATGCTGCGCTCGATGCCGCGGATGATGAGCTTCGCCGCGCGGTCCCAGCCGAGGTATTCGAACATCATTACCCCGGAAAGGATCACAGAGGAAGGGTTCACCACGTCTTTGCCCGCATATTTTGGCGCTGTGCCGTGTGTGGCCTCAAAGATGGCGTGCCCGCTCAGGTAGTTGATGTTGGCGCCGGGCGCGATGCCGATGCCGCCCACCTGTGCAGCAAGGGCATCGGAGAGGTAGTCGCCGTTCAGGTTGAGGGTGGCCACCATGTCGTATTCTGCCGGGCGGAGCAGTATCTGTTGCAAGAAGGCATCGGCGATGCTGTCTTTCACAAGCATCTTGCCTGCGGCCAGCGCGTTCGATTGCGCCTCGTTGGCGGCAGCTTCGCCTTTTTCGGCCTTGATGCGGTCGTATTGTGCCCAGGTGAACACGCGGTCGCCGTACTCGCGCTCCGCTAGTTCATAACCCCAGTCCTTGAACTTGCCCTCGGTGAATTTCATGATATTGCCCTTGTGCACCAGGGTCAGCGACTTGCGCTTGTACTTGAACGCGTATTCCAGCGCCGCGCGCACCAGCCGTTCGGTCCCCTCTTTCGACACGGGTTTTACCCCTATGCTGGAAGATTTCGGGAAACGGATTTTGTTGACGCCCATTTCGTTCTGCAAGAAAGCAAGCACTTTTTCTGCCTCAGCTGTGCCTGCCAGGTATTCGATGCCGGCATAAATATCTTCGGTGTTCTCGCGGAAAATGACCATATCGACCAAGCCAGGCTCTTTGACCGGGCTGGGCACGCCCTTGAACCAGCGCACCGGGCGCACACAGGCATAGAGGTCGAGCTGCTGTCGCAAGGCAACGTTCAGCGAGCGGATGCCGCCGCCAACGGGGGTGGTCAAGGGGCCTTTGATAGCTACTTTGTACTCCTTGATGACCTCAAGCGTCTCCTCAGGCAGCCAGGATTTTGTCAAATTGAAGGCCTTTTCGCCGGCTAAAACTTCTTTCCAGACGATCTTTTTCTTGCCTTTGTACGCTTTTTCGACCGCAGCGTCCAGCACGCGCACAGAGGCGGCCCAAATATCGGCACCGGTGCCGTCGCCTTCGATGAATGGGATGATCGGGTCGTTGGGGACTTTTAGCTTGCCCCTTTTAATCGTTATTGCAGAACCTTGCATATTGTGAAAAATAGGTATAGAGTGAAGAGATTGGGCGATAAGCCTGTCGGATTGGGGGCGCAAAAGTAGGGTTAATTATAGATTTTGCACCAATAATGCGCAACTTTTAATGAATGACATGGATCACCTTAAATGGCTTTTCAACCATTCGATGGCCTTGTCTGTCGCGCCCTTGCTTTCTCCCAAATACGCTTGAACGGCAGCCGATGCTTCGGCATAAAATTCCTGCTGGCCCAACTGTCGCAATACGGCTTTCAAGTCGTCAGCGCTGTTCACCGGGAAGCCGCCGCCCCTTGCCACAAATTGCCGGGCCTCTTCAAACTTGTCATACTTGGGGCCAAAAACAATGGGGAGCCCAAAAGCAGCAGGCTCAAGCGTATTGTGGATGCCCTTTCCGAAGCCCCCGCCGATATAGGCGATTTTTCCATATTGGTACAAAGTGTTGAGCATGCCGACATTGTCGATCACCAATACCCGGGCGCCGGCGGCACTTTTTTCCTCAAATTCGGAATAGGCGACTGCGGCGTCAAACTGCCCGCTGATGCGTGCCACATTCCTTACTGAAGGTTCATGCGGTGCGACAATAATTTTGTAATGCTGGAATTCGGGCAGTTTCAAAACCGGGAACAATATCGCCTCATCTGCCTCCCAGGAGCTTCCGACCACAAAAACGGGCGCGTCGCCCGCGAAAGCTGCTACGATCGGGTTGGGGTTGACCGATGCGGCCAAGTGGATTACCCGGTCGATGCGGGTGTCTCCCGCCACGGTGACGTTTTGAGCGCCAATTTTTTTCAACAAATCTGCAGATGCCTGGTTTTGTACAAAAATATGGCTGAAACTGCCCAGCATCCTGCGCCAAAGGCCGCCGTACCAACGAAAAAAAGGCTGTCTGGGGCGGAACAACCCGGATACCAAAATAATAGGGGTATGGGGCAGCTCAAGCAGGTAGTTCGCCCAAAAGTCGTATTTCACAAAGATCGCCGCATCGGGCCGCAGCACCCTGAGGAAATCTGCGGCATTGCGCGGGGTGTCGAGGGGCAGGTAACAGACCACGTCTGCACCTGGGTAGTTTTTTCGCACTTCGTATCCGGAAGGGGAAAAAAAAGTGAGCACGATGCGCCATTTAGGGAACTCATGGTGAAATAGTTCCATGAGTGGTCGGCCTTGCTCAAACTCGCCCAAGGAGGAAACGTGCACCCACAATGTCCTTTTCCCTTCGCTTGGTTGCAGGGCGGCCCTCAAATCCTTCCGCCAATTCCTGCGGCCATCCACCCAAAGCTTAGCCTTCGGATGGAAGAAACTGGCAAGCCACATTGCCGCGCCTATCAAACAAATCCCCAAATTGTACAAACAATGCATTTGTTCGGTCAATAATAAATTTCCGAGCCTGGCCTCAGATAAAATGGCATGATCCAAGCCGCCTTGATGCCGAAGCAAAGGTCGAGCCGCTTGCCCGTGAGCTTCCGCATCTCGGTGAAATCCCAGTCGCGGCGGGTTTGGGTGAACCCTTGGGTGAACTCGAAGCCGATCAGGAAATTGCTCTTTTTTAGCTTGCCGAGCTTCTGCCAACCTGCAAATTGGTTGAGCGCAAATCCCCCGGTCAGCCGGTCGTAGCCTTTTGCGTAATCGCCCGTGATCTGCGTGAGCGAGCGGTCGTTGTCCTGTACTAAGATGCGGTGCTGCAGCCAGCCAGCCCCCACAGAAACACGGATGCCCTCGCGCTCCCCTTTTTTGACCGGGAAAAGCTTTCCGACGGTTCCGCCGATGTACATGCCCCTTTCACGCAGCACCACGGAAGACAAGGTGCGGGTGTTTGCAATAATATAACCTTCTGGGGTGCGCAATATTGCCAAAGGGTCTTCTTTAACCTCGTTGCCAAAAAGGCCAAAGCCCTCGAAACCGATGAAAAAATTGTTGGCGGTCATAAAATCGATGCCGCCGCCATAAGACCCGCAGAAGCCAAAACGGTCGGCCATATCAGCAGCGGGCAACTGAACCCCCATGCCCAGGTGGAACATAAAGGCTTTACCTTTGTTCCGCGGCTCCTGGGCTTCCGGGTGCTCCCGAAACCTTTGGGCGCAAACCGAGACGGCCTGCAGCATGGCCAAAAAAAGTATGATTTTGTGTTTCATAAGCAATTTAGAATGAACAAACCATTTGATCGGGGCAAAAGTAACGCCTTCCAGCCCATCTCCGCTGCCGTCTTGCAGGAAATGCGCCAGGCATTGAGCGGCACATACCTCTTCACGGACGAATCTGCCTTGCGCGACAACGGACACGATGAAACGGAAGACCTGCTTTATTTGCCGGAAGCCGTAGCGATGCCCGCCAATACCGAAGAAATAAGCGCCTTGATGCGTATCTGCGACCGACATCATATTCCGGTGACGGTGCGCGGCGGCGGCTCAGGGCTCGCAGGTGGGGCTTTGCCCGTTTTTGGCGGATTGGTTATTTCCATGAAACGTTTCGACAAGATACTGGATATCGACACCCGAAACTTTCAGGTGACGGTGGAGCCGGGAGTCATCACCGAGCATTTACAGGATACTTTGAAAGAAAAGGGCCTGTTTTATCCGCCCGACCCCTCCAGCCGGGGCTGGTCGTTCATCGGCGGCAACGTCAGCACCAATGCCGGCGGGCCCAAAGCCGTCAAATACGGCGTGGTGAAAGACCATGTCCTGAACCTGGAAGCCGTGCTGCCCAGCGGCGAGGTTATTTGGACGGGCGCCAACACCCTGAAAAATTCCACGGGATACAACCTCACACAATTGCTGGTGGGCAGCGAGGGCACTTTAGCGATAGTCACCAAGATCGTCTTGAAATTGCAGCCGTACCCCAGCCAGAACCTGTTGATGCTGGCTCCTTTCCGCTCGGCAGAGAGCGCCTGCGCGGCGGTTGCCGCCATCTTCCAGGCGGGCGTGACCCCGAGCGGGCTGGAGTTCATGGAGCGCAACGCCATCGACTGGGCGGTGCGCTACGTGGGCGAGACACCCGTGCCCATCCAGGAGCACGATGCCGCCCACCTGCTTATCGAACTGGATGGGTTTCACGGCGATAGCCTGATGGCAGATTGCGAAACCATTACCGCTGTATTGGAAAAATTTGATGCGGGGGAAGTGTTTTTTGCCGACGACGACAATACCAAAACAGCGCTGTGGAAACTGCGGCGCAACGTGGCGCACGCCGTAAAGAAAAATTCCATTTACAAGGAAGAGGACACCGTGGTGCCGCGGGCTGAATTGCCCGGCTTGTTGAAAAAGGTGAAGGAAGCCGGCCTTAAATACGGCTTTGAATCGGTATGCTACGGCCATGCTGGCGACGGTAACCTGCACGTGAACATATTGCGCGGGAGCCTTTCGGAAGAAGCATGGGCCAATGAGGTGCCCAAAGGCATCCGCGAGATTTTTCAGTTCGTGAAAAGCGTCGGCGGCACCATTTCCGGGGAGCATGGCATCGGGCTGGTGCAACGGCCTTACTTGGATATTGTCTTTTCGGAAACGGAGCTGCGCTTGATGCGGCAAATAAAGGCTGTGTTCGACCCAAAGGGGATATTGAACCCGGGGAAGGTGCTGTAGTTGCTTGTGGGCAAATACCAACTGGCCGAAAATTTAACAAGTAACCGCGCAGTTTTGGTTGTTTTTAACAGAACGGAACAAACGGCCAGCTTACTTTTGCGAGCCTTTATTATGACCTTGTCGAATTATCACACTATCAATTTATCATTTTCTATGAAAAAAGCATTTTTTACCCTCTTTTTTGCCGCAATGCTGGCCGCGGTTGGTTTCGGCCAAAAAAACAACAACGCTGCGGGCACCGACGGCATCCATTGGATCACCTGGGAAGAGGCCGTTGCCCTGAACCAAAAACAGCCCCGAAAGATCATGGTGGACGTATATACCGAATGGTGCGGCTGGTGCAAAAAAATGGACAAAGGCACATTTATGGACCCCGCTGTGGCGGCGTACGTCAACAAAAATTTTTACGCCGTGAAACTTGACGCCGAACAGCGCGCCGATATCAAATTCAATTCGGAAGTGTTCAAGTTCGTGCCCAGTGAGACCGGGCGCGGCGGGGTGCACTCCCTGGCGTATGCCCTGCTCGACGGCAAAATGGGCTATCCTTCCATGGTCTATCTCAACGAAAAATACGAGCGCATCATGATCTCTCCCGGGTACAAAGAGTCGCCAGACATGCTGAAAGAGCTGACTTTCGCGGCGGAGGAACACTATTCCAAAACAAGCTGGGAGCAGTACCGGAACGGCAAATAATCAGCCCTCTGTGTATTTTTTCGCCACCCAGCCCACGGTCAGCCCCTGAACGATGATCGAGAACAGCACAATGGCATAGGTGATAAAGACAATCGGGTCTTTTGCCGGGATATTGGGTATCGAAAGGGCCATGGCGAGCGAAAGCCCTCCTTTCAACCCGCTCCAAACCACGATCATCTGTTCTTTGTGCGTGGTATTGATGGATTTGCGGAAAATGGCGGAGAGCGATTTTACGGTGACAAACCGCGCTATCTGGACCATGACGATGGATACGATGCCCAACAGCACCAGTTCCCAGCTGAACACCAGGCCGACCAGGCGCAGGCCGATGAGCAGGAACAAGATGGCGTTCAAACCCATGTCTATGAGTTCCCAGAACTGGTCCATGTACATTTCGGTGGTACGGCTCATCGATTTTTTCCGGGAGCCGCTGTCACCGGTGACCAAGCCAGCGACCACCATCGCGAGCGGGCCGGAAACATGCATCAGGTGTGCCAGCACATAGCCGCCCATGACCACTGCTAAGGTGATCAAGATTTCAGTTTCGTAATCGTCGATAGATTTGAGCAACAGGACGGCGCCATAGCCCAGAGCGCCCCCGAACAGTATGCCGCCTATGGCTTCTTGTACAAACAGCATCACCATTCCCCCAAAGGTGAAGGAATCGGCGCCTTTGTTGACGATTTCCAGGATGGTCAGGAAGACGACGATGCCCACGCCGTCGTTGAAAAGGGATTCGCCAATGATATTGGTTTTGATGCGCTCCGGCACTTTGGTGCGGTTGAGGATGCCCAGCACAGCGATCGGGTCGGTGGGGGCGATCAAGGCGCCGAACAGCATACAATAGATGAAGTCCATCGGCATGCCCATCCAACCGGCAGCTTCATAGAGCATAGCAGCGACAACAAGCGTTTTGAGCACAGTGCCTAAAACCGCCATGATGCCGATCGATTTCAGCTCCTTTCGGATGGCAGCGGTATTGGCGTGGAAGGATCCTGCAAAAAGCATAAAGCAGAGCATGATCTCGAGCAGCACGTTGCTGAAATCGAGGTGCACGATCACATCCTCCAGCTTCTCGGCCAGTTTCAGGTGGAATACGTGGTTGCTGATCCATACAACAGTGGACAGGCCGAGCGACAAAACCAAAAGGCCGATCACGCTGGGCAGCTTTATGTAGCGGTGGTTGATGTAGGCCAGGGCGGCACAAAGCACAATGAGCAAGGTAGCGAGCTGAAAAGTATCCATGGCCGCAAGGTCGGATGAAAATAGAATTCAAGCCCAATTTTTGCGCCGGAAAAAATGAAGATAGGCAGGTATTTCCCTATTGGATTATTTCCGCCGGCGCAATATTTTTCTTGCGGCTTCCAGCGCCACCCGAAACGCTTGCTCGAAGGTGGTGGCGCTTTTTTTGACGAACACGTCGTTGCCCGGCATTTCAAGCCTGATCTCACATACCTGGTTTTCTAGCTTGCCCTGTCCATCTTCAGAAAGAGTGACCCGTGCCTGCACGATGTCGTTCGCCGTGCGGAAGATGCGGTTCATTTTTTGCTGGACAAAACTTTCAAGGTCTTGGCTTCCCTTGAAGTGGACGGTTTCATAGATCAGATTCATATATTTTGATTAAATCGGTGAAAAATTGATTTTTGACTGCATTGTTCGCTATTTCAAAGTTCGCAAGTTCGCTTCAATCGAAACCTGAGCCCTGTCATGTTTCGGCTTGTTTTCCATCCAATTGGCGAATCGAAAAATAGGGCAGCCATATTGGAGTAAGTGATGGTTGAGCTGTCCTATCTTCGCCGCAATGGAAAACATATCTGCCTACACCATACTTTTTGCAGTCTGCGGGCTCATTATCCTCTCCTACCTGTTCTCGATATTGAACAGGCTCACCAGGGTGCCTTCGGTTCTGCTCTTGCTAGGGACGGGCATCTTGTTGCGCTACCTCTCTGACACGGCCGGTTTGCCTTTTTATATTCCGCCTACCGTAGTGGAGTTTTTGGGAACGATTGGTCTGATCATGATCGTACTGGAAGCCGGCCTGGACCTAAATATTACCCATGACAGGCTTCCCTTGATAGCCAGTTCCTTTTTCTCGGCGCTGGTCATTTTTTTGATCTCCTCCATAGCCGTGGCATTGATCTTGTACTGGTGGGTGCCAGGCACCCCGGTCATCAATTGCCTGGTTTATGCCATTCCGCTGAGCATCGTGAGCAGTGCCGTGGTGCTTCCGAGCGTGCACCATTTGGGCCATGCCAAGAAGGAGTTCCTGATTTACGAAGCTTCCTTCTCCGACATCATAGGCATCATGGTGTTCAATTTTTTCACAGAAGGGCAAGAGATTGGTTTTCAGGAATTTGCCTGGTTTTGCGGCAACGTGATCGTTGCCGTGGTTCTTTCCGTCGCGGTTTGTTTCGGCCTGATGTGGCTGCTTATAAAGAACAAGATCGAGATCAAGTTTTTCCTCTCTTTCGCCGTGCTGATCGTCATTTATGTGGGTGGTAAAATGCTGCACTTGCCCTCTTTGATCACCATACTGATGTTCGGGCTGGTGATCAGCAATTGGCGGCTTATCAAATGGAAGCCGCTGAAAAGCTATTTTTCTGACGAGAGCGTAGATGCAGAGGTGCAGTTGCTGAAGTCTATCACCGCCGAATCATCTTTTTTGATCCGCACATTCTTTTTTGTTATTTTCGGCTTCGGCATTGGGCTTGCCTATTTTCAGAACGTGCGGGTGCTGGAACTTGGCGGCATCATCGTGGCTGCGCTGATGGCACTGCGTTTTGTGTACCTGCGCATCGTGCACAAATACGACCTGCTTCCGGAGCTTTTCTACTTCCCGAGGGGTTTGATCACCATCCTTCTTTTTTACAAAATACCAGACTGGCAACGCATAGAGGCATTTGACGAGGGCGTGCTGTTCTTTGTCATCCTGGCTACAGGCTTTATCCTGATGTTCGGGGCGCTGGCGTACAAAGACCGGCCGGTCGTCATAGCAAATGGCGCCGACAGGGGCGATGTTTAGGCCAGTACCTTTTCCTGGGCAACAACCAGTGCCTTCGGCTCGGATTTCAATCCTTCTTGCCCGTGAAACTCCAGTTTGTACAGGTCATGCCTGCGGTCCTTCATGTTCCGCACGCTGCCGGAGTGCCGCAGGTCGTGCAGCAATTCCAGGTCAACATCGGCGATGACCAGCATCTCTGTGTTCGGTGTTGCCTCAGCCTTGATGCCGTTGATGGGGAACGCAAAGTCGCAAGGGGTATAAACACCGCTTTGGGCGTATTGGATGTCCATGTTGTGGACTTTCGGCAAATTGCCCACACTGCCGGCGATGGCGACGAAGCACTCGTTTTCGACGGCGCGCGCCCGTGCGCAGAGCTGTACGCGGGAGTAGCCGCTTTGGGTATCGGTGAGGAATGGCACGAACAGGATGTTCATACCCTCGATGGCCAATTGCCGGGCCAGTTCCGGGAATTCGACGTCGTAGCAGATCAGGATGCCGATCTTGCCGCAGTCGGTGTCGAAGGTTTTTAGGGCGTTCCCCCCTTTCAATCCCCAACATTTGGCTTCGTCGGGCGTGACGTGGAGCTTCACGTAATCCTCCACGCTGCCGTCGCGGCGGCAGAGGTAGCCCACATTGTAGAGGATGCCGTTGCGCAGGTGGGGCATGCTCCCTGTAATGATGTTGATGTTGTACCGGACGGCCAGGTTTTCGAATTTTTCCCGGATGGCATCGGTGTATTTGGCCAGTTCCCGGATTGCCTCGCCTTCCGGCATGGCGTTGTACTGGGCCATCAGCGGGGCATTGAAGAACTCGGGGAAAAGCGCGAAATCGCTGCGGTACCCAGACACGGCATCCACGAAATACTCCATTTGCTCGAACAGCTCGTCGAGTGTCCTGTAATTCCGCATCTGCCATTGTATGAGGCCCAGGCGCACAACGGTTTTGGTCGCGTCGTCGCCCTTGGCTTTTTGGGGCGTGTAATAGATGTTGTCCCAGCGCAACAAGGTGGCGAATTCCATAGACTCCTCGTCTCCTGGCAAATAGCCGCGCAGGACTTTGCGCACGTGAAAGTCGTTGGACAGCTGAAAATTGAGGGTGGGATCCTGGATTTCCTTGTTTTTCACTTTTTCGATGTAAGCGCGGGGAGAAAGCTCGGCGGCATGGGCATGGTAATTGGGGATACGCCCGCCAAATACGATGCCTGACAGGTTCAACGCTTCACAGAGCTCTTTGCGGGCATCGTAGAGCCGGCGGCCCAGGCGGCGGCCGCGGAAATCGGGGTGCACGAAAACATCGATGCCGTATAGGGTGTCGCCCTTGGGGTCATGCGTCACGAAGGTGTAGTTGCCCGTGATCTCGCGGTAAGTATGGTTGTCGCCAAACCTGTCGTAACGGATGATGATCGACAAGGAGCAGGCGACGATTTCGTCGTTGATGGTAATGACAAACTGGCCTTCGGGAAAAATATTGAGGAGCTTGGCGATCTGGTGCTCCTTCCAATAGGCGTCGGGCATGTTCGCGTAGGCGCGTATCATACAGGCTTTAAGCCCTTCGTAGTCATTTTCTTTGAGGGTGCGTATTTTTACAATGTCCATAAAAAGATTTTAGAATGCTATCAAACTGAGGTCATGGAAGCCGCCATGTTGGAAGTTTGTTGGTCGGAGCTTGAATTGGATGCCTGCGCAGGATCGGCGACGGTTGCCTCAGCTGCTGCTTGCGTTAATGGCAACGAAAGTACTGGGACTGGGCTGTTTTCCAAGAAAAATGGCCCAACCATTTTTGTAAACAAGCGTGTCAAATAATTGGCCGGCCTGACACAGACCGCAATCAAGTCGGCGCCGGTCATTTTGGCCCGCTTTATCATGGTGGTGCCGAAATGATAACCGTGGGTGGTTTCTGCCTCCAATTCGACTCCGGCATCGCGGATTTTCTGTTCTATGCGCTCTGCCCGCTGCAGCAGGCGCAGCTTGTCTTTTGTAGGCGTTTCATCCGGGATGAAGGTTGACATGGAAATGCAGGCATCAAAACCCTTGGCCCAGGCTATCACTGCGTCAACGTGTTCCTCAAAGCCATCGGCGGTGCGCAAGGGCAGCAGGATTTTCTTGGGCAACTGTGCCGGCGTTCCCTTGCGCACAAAAAACACCGGGCAAGGGCTGTTGTACATCAATGATGTGAGGCGGCCCGGCGTGGGCTCGCCATGGGCGGGCATGCCGGTCACCAGCAAGTCTGCCGACTCATCCTGAACTTGGCGGATCAGGTTTTTCCAGTTGTTGCTCACTTCGACCAGGTAACTGACCCGGTGTGCCTTGTCCATGCTGTTGCCCAGGTCGCGGAGCGCATTGATGGCAGATTTCAGCATGTCGCTGACCTTTGTTTCTTGCTTAGGGATGTTGGGGGCGCCTTCATCGCCTTCTGTGCGCACTGCGTTGTAGAGCATGAGCTTCGCCCTGAATCTATGGGATAAGAGCTCAGACCAGGCTGTTACAGTCTCATCTTTCAGCGGCAATACAGTAGGGGTGATAATTTTATTGATGGTATAATCGATCATGTTATTTTGTGTTTAAGCTGTTCCGGCCTGCAATAAATCAGGCACTTCAATAAATGTCCATACAGCCGCATGCCGCATGGATGAATGATACAAAGGTCAGGGATACTTGAGTTTTAAAACCTGACAAAAGTCAGCAAATGGTGTTTTTCAGCGATTTGTTGCCGATCAAGCAACCGAATTAAGCTGATCCTTTCGTTTGCGCCTGGTGCAGAACAACTTGTGTGAAGGGTATGGTTATGCCATTTTTGTGGAAGGCGCGCACGATGTCGAACCTGATCTGGCTCTTGGTCGTCTCTATCCGGAACATGTTGTTGCTCCAGAAAATGACCTGAAAGTCGAGGGAAGAGCTGCCAAAGTTCATCAAGCGGATAAAAGGGGTGTATTGCGGGGCATACAAAATATCGTCCCGTTTGCCGACCACCTCTAAAAGCACCTGCTCTATCTGGTCAATATCTGAGGCATAATCAACGCCGACGTTCAGTTCGAAGCGGGAGGGGGTGGCGTTGTGCGTCCAGTTTATCACGTTTTCTTCGATAAACTTGTGGTTGGGGATGATCACAATGTTGTCTTCCCGCGTAAGCACGCTGGAGGAGCGCAGGGATACTTCTTTCACTTTGACGACCCAGCCCCCAATTTCCACCACGTCTTCAGCCTTCACCGTGCCATCGAGCAGAATAATGATGCCTGATATAAAATCCTTGAACACGTTTTGCAGTCCCAGGCCGATACCGACCATCAGGGCCGCCGAGCTCGCTACCAGGAAAGTTATGTTGAGCCCAAGCGACTGCACAGCGACGATCAGGCCGAAGGTCCAAACAAAATAGCTGACCAATTGCAGGAACGAGGCTTGCCGCCCCTCCGAAACCGCCCTTTGCCGCATGGAGCGGCGCAACATCGCCGAAAACAGCTTCAAGGCGATATAGGTGGCTGCCAACACCAGAAACACAGAAAGGATGCTGCCGACCGTTATCACCAGGGAATTTGTGCGCAGCAGCTCATAATTTAACAATTCGAACATTTATGGAATGGGTTGTAAATTTAGGAAAATCAACATGAGGGGTGGCGCAAAGTGGAGCATGTTCCATTTGTCAATGCAGTACGGGGTTTAGCATCCATTCTGGGAAATTACGGGAGAGGTCTTGTAAAAACTGGTTGATGCGCTCATCGCGCCCCGCACCATAGCAGTCTATCACCATGCCTTTGTCAACGCCGTTGGCGTTTTCCAGCAAGTACAGCACAGCATTGTCTGAGGGGTCAGAAAACCCCTCAAACCGGTGTAGGTCAACGATTTGCCATTTTTCGTTTTCGGCATGCCCCGATGAAAAATCAAATGGATAGGTGTACCCGAGGGCGGTGTAATGGTTGACGGCTTTGCTGAGCGTTCTAAAGTACATGGTGTTTTGTTTAGGATGATTGCACGTGAATGGCCAATCGCGGGTATTGTAAAGTCAAGCCTGGCATCAGGGGGCCGTATTCTTCGCGCATGGACTGTACTACCTTCTGGGCATCGCTGGGCAGTGGGGTAGGCCGGATGCTGAGCACGGGCACGGAGGCGTGGTTGACGATCTGTTGGGAATAGGGGCCGATGAAAAAGTCGCGGATGTCCTGATCCAGGTTTGCTGTGATGGCAATCAGGTCGGTTTCCTGTTCCTTTGCCCGGGCCAGCACGTCAGCGGCGGCGCGGGCAGTTGGTTTTAGTATTTCGGTTTGGAACAC
This sequence comes from uncultured Saprospiraceae bacterium, assembly GCA_964621185.1. Classification (GTDB taxonomy): domain Bacteria; phylum Bacteroidota; class Bacteroidia; order Chitinophagales; family Saprospiraceae; genus M3007. Next base: position 25,415 of record CAZULM010000069.1, read on the forward strand.
TACCGCGTCGTCTTCAAGCTCGGTTTTCAGCTCTTCGATCTTTTTGGCCACCCAATCGACAGCGTCCGATTTCCCGCTGTCGGGGATGCCCAGCACATGCAGTGTTGCTTTGTTGTGGCGGATGATCCGGCGCAAGAAGCTGTATTTTTCCAAGGCTGCTTTGGTGTCGCGCACCGGGAAGAGGATTTTGGCGAAAGTCAGCCATTTTTTCCCTGGCGGTATCGTGAGCACCGGGCAAGGGGCATGCTTCACCACAGCATAAGCGTTGGTGCCGATGAAAAATTCCCGGAAACCTGTGGCGCCGTGCGTGCCCATGATGATCAGGTCGGCTTCCTGTTTTTCGGCTGCCTTGCAAATGCTTGATGCGACAAAGCCATGTGCCGTTTCGATCTTTATGGCAATCCCATGCTCGTTCTGAACCTGGTCTTTTATTTTTTCCAGGATATCAGAAGATTCGTCCTTCATGATGGAAATGACGGGCGTGGATATGGGGAGGGTGTCGAAACGGCCATAACTCAGCAGGTTTTCATTGACGACATGCAAGAGCGTCAACGTAGAGCCTTGCCGTTTTGCCACAGCGATTGCGGTATCCAGCGCGTTGAGCGAAGCCGGTGAGAAGTCTGTGGGAACCAGTATATGCTTGATATTGAGAGCGTCCATAATCTTTGCTGCTTGTTTTGGGAAGCATTGTTACAAAGATCGGGGAACTTGCCGGGGAATAACCTGACAAAAATCAGGTTTTTGCGGAATTTGGGTAATCTATGGTGGATTATTTGCTTGTTATACTATGATTCGCCTGATTTTTGTGATTGAGTATGATTGATTCAACCGATGTTCAATTGATTACAAAGACCGGCATGCACAAAACCAAGCGGCGTGAGGTATAGCAGCTAATTGCCGCCATTGTAAAACTTTGGACAGGGCGGCAGGCATTTAGTGGCGAACATACGCTTTCATGCGCACCTTCTTTCCGCGCTCATCCTCTACCACATCCTCCCAAATCAGGGAGATTTGCGGGATTTTCTCTAATTCTGGCCGCTTGTGCGGTGTGATGACCACCAGGGTTGGGGTGGCCTGGAAAAGGTTCCAGGTGAGGGGGAAAAGCTCTTTTAATGGGCAAAGGTGCAGCGCGAACGAGCTGATTATGAGCGAATACTGTCCTGAAATCCCGTTTTTTACGACATCTTTAAATGAATAGCGCAAGCAGGGTATCCCTGTCTTCTTTTCGTAAAGTTCAAAAGTGTAAGGGTCGCAGCCTTCCAGGTTTTTTGCGCCCAATGCCCGGAGTGCAAGGGTCACTTCTCCACCGCCAGCGGCAAAGTCCAGCACGGTGCCGGTGCAGTCGAGTCTATGGAGGTTGCGCTCCAAAAGCAGCCGGATCAGGGGCAAATGCGGGTTTTCATATTCTCCGGCATGGTCGCGATAATACCCTTCGGCCCCGTGTTGTTCGTATAGCGGCCTGATTTTGTTGGGTTTGCCTTCGCCGTGTTTGGCGGCTTTGCGCATCAGTTCTTCAGCTTTTTGCTGTACTCCCTTTCGAGGCTGTCCACCAGCATCTGGTAGGCCGCGTCGTCGATGGGGTTGGCATATTTTGGCGGCTTGTTTTTTCCGAAGAGTTTCACTCTGACACGGGTGTAGCGTTCCGGGTGCATGCGGAAATCCTGCAACAACAGGTGCAAATGGCGGCTGGTGCTCACTAAGTTGTTGTACAACTCCTCGTCGGTGAGGGTTTTCCCGACCAGGCCCTCGCCGGCTGCCATTTTTTGGGCGAGGGTATCGACCCGGCTGATGGTTTGGGTTGTCGCCGAAAGGGTAGTGCGGAGGGTGTTGAGGGAGTAGGTGATCGAGTCGAGGGCGAGCGCGGCTTTCTGGGAAGTCTTGTCTATGCCGGCACTTTTGAGCTGTTTGCTGAGCTCGCTCAAGTTGGCGATGGCTTCGCTGATGTTTTTCTCGTTGGCTTTGATGGTGCCGCTGATGGATGCAAAATTGCCCGTGATGACACCGATGCTTTGTTTGTTCATTTCCAGAATCTGGTTGAGGTGGACCGTCATGCGCTCCAGGTTCTTCAAAGAATTGTCCAAAGCGTCAACAGAGGCTGCGACGCCTTCCGGGTGCACCTTGGCCAGGGAGTCGATGTTGATGGTGAGCCCGGCCCGAAGGCGGTCGGTATAGGCGTCTATTTGACTGGGGTCGCCGATAACGGTGGACAGGAAGGACTTGGAATCGGACTGAAGGTAGGAGCCGCTTTCGGCACAGTCGCCGTCGCAGGGCTTTTTTATGATAATCTCGACCGCTTTGCCGCCCATCAAGGTCAGCCCTATGATGGTAGCCACGGCATCTTTAGGTATGTCCACCCCGCGGTCGATATTCAAAACGACAATGATGGTCTTGTCGTCTGTTTTGTCAATGTACATGTCTTTTACCATGCCGACCTGGAAGCCGTTGATGAATACCGGGCTGGAAGGGCGCAATTGATCGACGTTCGTGTATTTCACATAATAGGTTTTTGAGGCAGTCAGGACATTAATACCTTTCAAGAATTTGAAGCCCCAGAAGCCGAGCGCTACGGCGATAATAGCGAGCACTGCGACCTTTACTTCGTTGCTGATTTTGAGCATTTTATTTTTAATGGTTGAATTGTAGGAGAATCTGATTGGGTTGAAAATCAGCTGCTTACTGCACGATGTTTGCTGTTTTGAAGCCGAGGTTTTTGATCTCGGGCAATACCTTTTCCGCTTCGGCCCTGGTGGAATAGTTGCCGACGTAATAATGGTATTTGCCGTCTTTCAACTCTTCTATAACATTGGACAGCAGGCTCATTTGCCCTGAATTTGGGTCGAGGCGGTTGGGCCAGGAAAGCAAAAATATCTTGAAAGTCGATGAAGCGGGAACGGAAGCAGCGCTTGTTTTTTTCACAGCGGCGGTCTCATAGGCCTGTGTCGGAACCTCCTTGGCGCCAACATACATAGGGGTTTTTCTGGCAACTGACTTAACCGGCGCGTTGTTGGAGGCAGCCACGCTGTTTTGTCCCCTTTCCATGTGGTTCTTATAGGCACGGATAGCCTTGAATATACCCATTGCCGTTTGTTCCTGGCCTTCCGGGGAGGCGAGGAACGCGTCTTCGTTGGCGTTCGTGAGGTAGCCGGTCTCGATCAGGACCGCAGGCATGGCCGTTTCTTTCAGCACCAAAAAACCGGCTTGCCGCACCCCGCGGTCTTCCCGGAAAGCCTCCGATTTGGCAAACTGTTGCACGTATTGCGCCAACAATATGCTCTGCTCCAGGTAGGCGCTTTGCCAGCTGCTCCCGAAAATATGCGCTTCCGGGCTGTCGGGGTCGTAGCCCACATATTTTTTCTGGTAGTTGTCTTCCAGGTAAATGGAGGCGTTCTCCCGTTTTGCCACCTCAAGGTTGTCGCCAACTTTGTGCAGCCCGAGCACGTATGTTTCGGCCCCGTGCACATGGGAGGCGGATATAGCATTGCAGTGCACGCAGATAAACAGGTCGGCGGCGTTGCGGTTGGCGATGGCGGCGCGTTCGTTGAGCTCTACAAAAACGTCTGTTTTTCGGGTGTAAATGACGTTGATTTCGGGAAAATTGGCCTCAAGCAAGGCCCCAAGCTGCAAAACGATGGCCAAGGCGTTGTCTTTTTCTTTAGAAGTTGGGCCAGAGCAGCCGTTGTCTTTCCCGCCATGCCCGGCATCGAGCACGATGGTCTTTATCTTGTAGGCGTTTGACGCTGGACGGTTGACGGTGGACGGTTGACGGTGGACGGTGGACGGTGGACCCGCCATAGCTTCAGCGAAGGCGGGTTGATGTGTTGCAGTTTTTTCTGTCGAGTGGAAAAGCTTGTTGCTTGTCGGGCATGGAACTACGGAAAGAGTTTCCATACTTTTGCGCTGATCGCAAGCGCTTGTTCCCGTTTTGGCTGCATGGCCTACAACTTTGTGGCCGAGGTTAAAATTTTGCAAAACAAGCCACGCTGTGAGGAGCAACAGCGTTCGTAGTGCGTAGTTTGATCTCATAATTCAGTTTTGTGCATAAAATACCCTGCAAATATCGGCTTTTCTTGCAAATCGTGTGCCTAGTGTTCGCAGTGAATGGCTTGCAAGCGCAAATTCCGGACTCCACAGCGGTGCCGTCGCCCGATTCTTTGCCGCCCGGCAGGGGCGATTCTGCGGTGGTTGATCTGTCTGGAATCCGCATCAGCAACGACGGGCTCGATGCCGAGGTGGCTTACGGCGCCAAAGATTCTATGTGGTTCGATGTGGTACACAAACAGGTACATTTGTATGGTTCAGCCGCGGTAAAATACACCACTTTGGAGATAAAAGCGGGGTATATCCTCTTAGACTATGCCAAAAACGAAATAAGTGCCGAACAATTGCGCGACAGCTCGGGGCTGCTCGTGGGCCTGCCGGAATTCAACGACGGCCAGCAAACCTTCACGGCCACGCGCCTGCGCTACAATTTCAAGACCCGCAAAGGGATCATTTACGAAGCGCGGACCAAGCAAGACGACATGTATGTGCTGGGCACGAAGGCTAAATTTGTCGGCAGCGCCAGCGCAGACACCACCCAAAAATCAAAGAACATCATTTACAACCAGGATGCCATCCTAACCACTTGCGATGCAGAGCACCCGCATTTTGGCATTCGGACAAGGAAGCTCAAAGTCATCCCCAACAAATTGGTCGTCACGGGCTTGTCGAACCTGGAACTGGGCGGGGTGCCCACGCCAGTCATCATCCCCTTCGGTTTTTTCCCCATGACCAGCAGGCGGAAAGCGGGCTTGCTGATACCAAGAGACTTTCAAGGCAGGCGGCAGGAAGGACTGGGCATCAACGACTTGGGCTGGTACCAGCCGATCAACGAGCACGCCGATGCAACGGTGCTGTTTCGGGCATTTACCAGCGGGACCATCGGGGCTTCTGGCACGGTGCGTTACAATTACAAGTACAGGTTCACCGGCGATGTGGCCCTCAACTACAACCGAAGGGTGACAGAGAACAGCCGCGCAGAAAAAGTAGTGGCCAAATCGTTCGGCATCCGGCTCACCCACAACCAGGACCCCAAAGCCCACCCCTCGCGGCGCCTGAACGGATCGGTCAACATCCAGACCAACCAGGACCAGAACCGCAACCAGAACGATTTCCAGAGTGTTTACCAAAACACGCTGACCTCTAACCTGAACTTTAACAAAACCTATCCTGGCAAACCGTACCAGTTTTCTGCCGCACTCCGCCACTCGCAGAATACCCTTACCAGGGAGATGGGGATTACCTTGCCGAGTATCAACTTCACGATGCAGCGGATATTCCCCTTCCGGCGCAAGGTCACTGTCGGCAAAGAGCTTTGGTACGAAAAGATTTCGCTCACCTATTCCTCCAAACTCGACAACAGCTTCAAAACGGTTGACACGCTGCTCTTCACCCAAAGCACCCTCGAAAACGCCCGGCTTGGCATCCAGCACATAGCCAGCAGCGACTACACCTTCAAGCTGTTCAAGTACATCAACGTAAGCCCAAATATCCGATACGAAGAGAACTGGTACCCGTACACCATCAATAAATTCCTGAACGACAAGGTCACGCTGGCATACGATACCACTTTTTTCCCGGACGGAACCTTTGAAGCCACATTGAACGAAAACAAATCGACTTACGGGGAGGTGGAAACGACCCGCGACTGGAACTTCCACACCTTCCGCAAATACGACGTTGGCATTTCCACCAACACGGCCCTGTTTTTCACCAAGCAGTTCAAAAAAGGCTGGTTCAGGGGCATCCGCCACAAAGCGACACCAACGGCCAGCATCGGCTTCGGGCCGGATTTCAGCAAGCAGCAGGACCGCTATTTCAAGTATTATTACACCGACCTTCGGCCTGCAGAGCGCGATTCTGTGCGCTACGGCATTTTTGACGACGCCATCTACAGCAGGCCAGACCTCGGAAAGCGCAACGTAGCCCTCAGTTACTCTTTGTTGAATGTGTTGGAATTCAAGCACTTTTCTTCCAAGCGCGACACCGTTCTGAAAAAAAGGATTTTTGACAACCTGACCTTTTCTGGCACCTACAGCCTCAGCGCCGACTCGCTGAAATGGTCAACCGTGGGCACAGGCGGGTTGTTCCGTCTGTTCAAAGGCTTGAGCCAGCTCACCTGGAACGTGACTTTCGACCCTTATATCGCCGATGCGAAAGGGCAGCGGGTGAACCATTTTATGCTTCGGGAAAAAGGGCGCCTGGTACGCACCACGCAGTTGGGCTTTGCGCTGAACACCGGTTTTTCCGTGCGGCAGATACGCGACCTGATAGAAGGGAAAAATACAGGCCAGCCCTCGGAAAGCAGGAAAGGCCCGGCCAACACAGTGGCCAACACCGACAACCTGCTCAGCCTTTTCGACAATTTTAGGATCAGCCACCGCATCTCGCTCAACCGCCAATTGATACCGACGGGCTTTGGCACCGCGCGCGACACCTTCGCTATCGGCACCAACAACCTCAGCATTTCCGGCAGCCTTCAGCTCACCAGCAAGTGGTCGATTGACCTGGGCAATATCAGCTATGACTTCCCCTCCAAACGCTTGGTGTACCCCGACATCGGCTTCACGCGCGACCTGCACTGCTGGTCGCTCAGCCTGCGCTGGCAGCCCGACCGCGGCACTTATGCTTTCTTTATCGGGGTGAAGCCGGGCACGCTGGAATTCTTGAAGGTGCCGTACCGGAAGGATTATTTTGATGCTGGGTTCTAGATGCTGGGTTCTAGATGCTGGATGCTGGATGCTGGATGCTGGATGCTGGATGCTGGATGCTGGATGCTGGATGCTGGATGCTGGATGCT
>CAZULM010000070.1:0-31657 GCA_964621185.1 uncultured Saprospiraceae bacterium
TCCCCCGGACTCGCCGTATAATCATAATCCCAAGTCTTCCCACCGTCCACCACTGTCAAGGAAGTAAATACCGGATGTGTTTTTTTCACACCTGCTGCCACAGTTTCCGCTTCCTCTTTTGAAATGGCGCCGTTGGTAAGTAGCGGCTTTTCTGCCTCATCAATGGCTTTCAGCCCTTCATCAACTTTTTTCTGCTTTTCTTCGGGTGTAAGGGAAGCATTGTCCTTTTCTTTTTGGTCTTTGTCCGGCTCCTTCACCTTATCGCTCTCCGCTTTCGGCCTTCCCGGGCTCACCTTTTTCATATCCCCGTAGTCCAGCTCGAATTTCCAGGCATCGCCGCCGTCGATCACGGCAACATGCTCCACAATTGGGTGCGACTGGGGTATCTGTTGGGCAATGTGGTCGGCATCTTTCTTTTTGATGGCGCCGGCTTGGTCCACAACAGCCGATTCCTTGCTTTCAAGGTCTTGGATGGCCGCTTCGAGCAGTTTCACGCGCTCCGCTTCTGTGATCAGTTTAACGTTGATCTTGTGGTCTCCGTTATCGTCTGTTTTGTGTTTGACGTAAATATCGACATTTTCATCCTTTTTGCTGCCTTCAATTTTAACCAGTTCGACGCCGTACTTTGATTTTATCTTTTTGGTTTTGGCATCCAATACAGAATAGGTCATCGGCATGCTGTTCGCCGATTCCGACAATTTGGAGATTTCGTCTAAGGCGCGCATGTAACGCTCCTGGTCGGTAAGCTTGCTGAGGTCTTCTTTTTTCTGACCGTCCAATCCTTTGGCCTTGCTCGGATCAGCTGTTGGATCAGCTTCCATATTGCCGTTGCCCTGGCTTTGGTCGGTCCAATCGCCCCCCGGCTTTTTCTCGCCACCGTCGCCTTTGCCCGGAGGCGGGTCGGCCATCACGTCGGCGGTAAATTTGTCGGGGTCGAATTCTATCGGGGTGAAGTTGAGCTCGGGCAGGTCGGAGGAGCCGACCAGCCAGTTCACGTCCCCGCCGATGCCCATGCTGTCGCCAATCGGGTAGGTAACGTTGTCGAATGGGTAGTCCCAGGTTTTGTCTGGCGCTGGCGACCACCAGGGGCTGTCGAGGCGTACAAAGAATTTCCCGCCAAGTTGCAGGAACAATTGGGCCGCCGCCTCAAAGTGCCCCCGCAACCATGCTTCGCCGACTTTTCCGCCTTGTTCGGCCTGCGATTCCACGTATTCGAAGGTCGGCGACACTTCTGCGTAGGCGCGAATGCCTGCCGCCGCGGATACATTTATACCAGCCTCAATGTCATGCCCGATCAAGGTAAGGCCGACACCGGCCTCTGCCTCCAGGCCGATAACGGCAAAGGCATTGATGCCAAGCGTGCCCGTTATGCTGAATTTTTGCAGCACGGCAGGATCGGTGGAATAAACGCCTTCAAAACGCACATTTTTAAGCACCAAAGGCCCAAATCCGGCATTTACGAAAAGGTTGATGCCTGCGAAAAGATAGATTTGCCCTACCAGCGGCACGCCATAGCCGCCTTTGATCTTTAGGGAGAACAAGGTGACTTTTTTGCCCCTTTCCTCCATCAGTTTCACTTCGTTTGGCACCGTGATCTCGCCAACAATGGTGACATGCCCAAGGTCGTCTATGCCGATCTTGGCTGTCCCGGCCAGCCATGGGGTGATGTTTGCCGTCACACTTCCCCAGCCGACCAGTACCTGCGTTTCCTTGCGCTTGCTTTTTTTGGGCGACTTTTGTTCGGTTTGCTTTTGTTCCTCCACCGTAGCAACCCCCAGCTGCGCGTGCATCAGGGCCTTCGATTTGCTTTGATCAGCAACGATAAAGCCGACTTCCCCATCAAATTTTTCGGATGCGATTTTTCCCGTGCCTTGAATGATGACATCGGCTGCTTCACCGGTTTTGATGTATTCTACGGTCAGTTTGGCCGCTATGTTCTGGATGTTCGCATCGATCTCTACTTTGCCGCCGAACTGCCCGTTTTCATCGCGGCGCAAATCTAATTGGCCCTGTGCCACACCTTTTACATCGACATTGGCATTTAGCTCAAAGGTGAAGACATTGCTGACGATGCCGATGCTCCCGCCGGCTTTCAAGAACCCCGCCACAACAGTGCTCATTTCTGTCGCTTTGAAAGTCAATCTGCCCTGCTCGAAAGTGTTTTCAATTTTGGGCAATTTGGGCTTTTCAATGCCCAGATAGCCCAGGGCATCTAAGTTGTCGGCAAATGTTTCCCCAAACTTATTCACGCCGGTAACCGCCCTTTCTCCCTTCATTACCGTCAGGTAGCCTTTAACCATCCGGTCTTTTCGCGTCCAATTGTTGAGGTAGATAACCGGTATTATTTTGTAGGTTTTAAATTCTTCAAAGAACGGGATACCCTTTATCTCCAAAAATTGGCCGCCCTTAGGTTCGCTCGACAATTTGTAAAAATTAGCCGGATCGGCGGAATTCGCTTTTTCAGGGCTCACGTAAATCGTCCCTTCATAATTTGTCCCGATCTTTACCTTGACGGGTATCTGGTGCTTTGAGGGGTTGGTTTCAAGATAAGCCCTCCAGGCAGCATTGGGCTCGAAACTTGTCGTAATGTCCAAGGCCGCAGACGGCATGGGCGCCGGTGGGGCTTTTTCCCGTTGAATGGCCCCGCTTGTTTCGCTCATGGTGGATATGGCCGTACTGCCGCCCAATACTTCCGTTGAAGCCGCATCGGAAACGCTGTTTGGCCCGTTGGCGGATTTTTGTTGCACAATCAAATTTGGCCCCATCGTGGAAGCGATGCCAAAATGATATACCTGCCGGGCGAAAACCGCGTAAGAGTCGGGGTTTTGTTGTGAGAAGCTCCATGTCAAGCGTCCATACCTTGGGCTTGTTTCATAGACATCTCCCCTGAAATTCAAATCGGTGTGCACCACCTCATGGATCAGGGTAGTTACCCTTTGATAGAAATTCAACCGGAACCAGGTGTCGCAAATGTCAATGGTATCGACCCTCATGGATGGGAAATCCTCCTGGTTTGGCAGGGGTCTGCCAGTACGGGCATAGAGGTCATCTGAACATTCAATGCAGTGGTATTCAATAGCGCGGTTCAAGCCCGTCAATACAGTTTCAAAATTCTGGTAAATAATCCCGAGGTTGTGGATCACCTCCCTTGGGTCGCTTAAGCTGCCGAAATTGCTTTGATAAGCGCCCATGATTACCTCAATCCCGGGCCTCGGCATACGACCCGAAAGCATAATCAGGAGCTTGCCAATGGTATCGCTTACCCAGTTTCTGGCGTGTACCAGGTGGGCGCGTATCATGGACTGTTCAGCAGCGTCGCAACTTCTAAATTGAGCGCGACCGGATGCCTGCAATTGTATTGCGGGAGAAACGGTTTCCTTCGTTTCTATCCCTTCACCCTGCTTGTTTTCTTCGGGGGGAGCGCCTGCTACGGATGCTTTCTGAACAGGGCTTTCAACGCTTTTTTCCTCGGAGTCCTCCTGCTGCGGCTCTACCTTTTGGAGTATGGAAGGAACGGAGGAACTTGCTCGTAGCTGGTTTGGGCTGTTGTTTGTTGTGCTGCTTTCATGGGAGCCATGTTCTGCGGTATTATCCCCGCTTTGATTTTGCGATTTTTGGACTGCATCTTCTTTTTCCCCATTTGTAGTGTCCAACTTCCCTTTCAGCCCTGCCCCGCCTTGCTGCACGGTATGCGTCAGCTCGTGTGCCAACAAGTGCTGCCCCGCCGAAGACCCCGTGTCGTACTTTCCTGCATTGAAATACACGTCTGAGCCGTGCGTGAAGGCGTGTGCCCCTAAGTCTTTACTCATCTGCACCGCGCTGCTGTCGGTGTGCACGCGCACGCCGGAGAAATCAGCGCCCATGGCCGATTCCATGGAACTGCGGGTGTCCGCCGGGAGCGGTGCGCCGCCGCCTTTGGAAGCTGCCAGGCTTGATTCCAAGCTGCCCATGCCGCCGGAATCAGCGCTGGAGGTGCTTTCGGAATCTTTCTGCAGCGCTGGCATCTTGCCTTCCATTTCTTTGCCGCAGGAGGCGCACTTGCGTTGGAGGGCGTCTTCAGGAGCATTGCTTTCAAAAATAGGCTTGCGGCTGATTTGTTCGGGCATTTTTTGCACTGCTTCCTCCTCCTTTTCACAATCCGTGCATTTCCGCTGTATGTTGCCTTTAGCTCCATTTTCCGCAACCGGGGCTGTATCCCCCTTCGACAAACGCTGCACTACATTGTCTGCCACCTGGTCTGCTTCCTGTTCGTATTTGTCGCCGGGCTGCCCGACGCTCAGTTTGGTTTGAACCGGACTGGCGCAAGCCGTGTCTTGTTTTTTCTGGAAAAAACTGCCCGTATTGCCCGCGTTGAAAAAGGGAGTTTCCGCCGCGCGCGCATGTTCGCCCTGCCCTCCTCCTTTGTTGAAGAAAGGCGCTTGTTCAGTTTGCTCTTTTTTCTGGAGCTGCTGCGCTGCGGTCGATTTTACAGGCTCTGCTTTCAATAGTAAGGTTTCAAAGTACCAGGTTTCAAGGTTTCAGCTTACCGCCACTCCACCCGCAGCATTTCCGCCATCCAGGGCAATTTAACGATACCGATGCCCCAGGGCAGACGGTCGAGCAGGATATCGAGGGTGTGTTTTTCCAGGCCGAGCCGCCAACTTCCTTGGCTCGATTCCAACTTGCCCGCCCTTTGCAAAAAACCTTCCCGTAGGGCATCTGGGGAGGCATTGCCCAGGGCATTCCAGTTTTGGATGGCAGCGGCCAATAAATTGTCGGCCTCCGTTTGTGCTGTCTCCTCCAAGCTCAGGGTATGGTCGAGTGGGATGTTTACGGGCATGTCGCAGAGGAACTTGGGCAGTACAAGTTGGTAATCAGGCGTATTCGTTTCCCCTGTCGCCAAATAATGCAACAACAGCACGGCTTTGTGCCGCGACGCTTCGTCTTTGAAGGAAATGCCTTCGAGCAGTTCCAAATTTCGGAACAGCGGCACTATGTATGGGTGCAGCAACACAATGCCCGCATTTTGAATAAATGTGACCGCAGGTGCGGCTTGCCCTACCTCGGTGTCTTGTGCTTGTTCTTCTACTGTTTCCAATTTGTCTTCCGAGAGGCGCTGCTCCCCGGCATCCATTTGCGCCATATTTTGTATCATGGCTTTCAATATCGGGTTCAAAGCCAGGGCCTTGTCCTTTTGCGCGATCTTGCCAAGTTTCAGCAGGTTTTCTTTCAAAATGGGGCGCTCGCTTGCCAGAATAATTAATTCCATCGCGGGCAGCTTTGCTCTTTTGATGACGGCAGCCTGCACCAAAGCCGTCCAAAACTCTACCTCTGTGCTGCGCCATTCAATTTGGCCAAATGGTACAGAAACCAGCGCCAGGGCTTTTGGCAAAGAATCCAGAAAATTCAACAACGGCCCCTGTGGCTGTCCCGTGAATAATTCCAGCAAGGATTTCAAAAAAGTGCGGTCATGCTGCAATACAAGGCGTTGCAAGGCAATTGAACTTTTGTTCAGCAAGTTTTGCAAGCGCAGCACGGCGTTCATTTCAAGCCCTAAGGTTTGCAGCACCGCTTCAAGCCAGTTTGGTTCCGGAACCGTATGGTAAATGGGAAGCACACCATGCTCCAACCAATGCAGCCATTGATCAAAACTATGTATTGGCCTTGCTGTGTTTGTTGCGCTGGCTGGCAACTGCAACTGCTCCAGTATGATGGCTTCCAATTGATCGGCAATGATTTGTGCCAACCGGTCGGACGACAATTGGCTTGCGTTGAGGGCGCCAAGGTCAATCTCCACCTTATCCAGACGGATATACATTTCCGGCCCAACCAGCCGGTCGAACAAGCGCTCCATGGCCGGCACGATGGCGCGCCGGTATGTCTCGCTGAATTGCTGCTGCAGGGCAAAGGCGCCATGCTGCGTCTGCATCTCCATAAGCAAGACTTGTTTTCCGATGAGGTGCTTGTTTCCCATGCTAGAGCAATTTTAGCAACTGGTTGATTATCTTCTTGTTGTCTTTTGTTTTTATATCGTCTGTATTCCAGTCAGCGGCAATAGACGATGAAGGGAAACCTTTTTCCTTGATCGCTTCGAGTGCTTCCGACAGGGTTTTTGTCTGGGCTTCGGTCAGGCCGGAGGCTTGGGTGGCCACAAGGAAATCGAACAGAAAAAAAGCGGCGTTCTGCAGGAGGGTATGGTACTGCAATTCTGTTGCGCCCCCCTTCTTCTGCAAGCTGTTTTCCGCTACAAAAAGCGCAAATTGTTTGAATCCTGGCACACTGGGCGGGTTTTTCAGCAGGTCGATTGCCCGCTTGTAGCTTTCTGTTTTTTCGAGTTTCTTATCAGCGATGGCGGCTACAGCGTTTTGGTATTGGGTTGGGCGTTGCCGGATGCGGGCGATCTTTTTTTCCTCGCTGGTTCGATCATCGGCTTCAACACTCGGCGTTTTTTCACCCGTTTTGGGTTTTGCTGCGGCTTTTGCCTTTTTTCGCGGTGCGGCTTTTACCTCTTTTTGCGCTGTTGCCTTGCTCGGCTTTTCAATACCTGCCGCGGCCGGAGCGCTTTCCAAGCCTTGCCTTACTGGTTCGGCGGCTGTTCTGAGCAGGGCGATACCCGGTATTTGTTCCCTGTTTGGGTTTGTCGGATCGTCAACCCTATTGACAGGCGGACATTCAGCCCAGAAAATGGATTTGTTGTAATCGTCCAGGGCGCAGCAATCGTCCAAGGCCGGTGCTGAACGCGAACCACAGTTGCAATCGCTTTCGCCATTGGCGGGCGGGTCGCAGGGGTCGGTGGAACAAAGCGATTTGATGCAATCGGCAATGGCGCAAAGTGGCGGCTCAACGCTGCACAACAGCCTTTCTGTCGGGCAATTCAGGTATTCGAGGTATAGCTTCCAGCTGTCCTCCAGCTTGCACATTTGTTTGGGGCTGAGCCACAAGATGTTCAGGCCGACTAAGGCAGGCGCTTCCTGGTAAAGCAATTGTTCCAAAAAACGCCGGCGCTCGCTGCCGCGAAAACGCGGGTTCCAGTCGGGCATGGCAAGCGTGGCCCAAAATGAATAGGGGTCTGCGCCGGGGAGGTAATGGATTGTCAAGTCCTCTGGCTTGGCGCAAGGGTCGTCCTTGTCGTAGTCAGGCAAAAAATCGATTCCGCAGCAATAGTCTGGGTCGATGGGGAGCAAGCAATCGCAGTCTTTTTCGACATTGCGCGGGCGCAACAGTATGTGTTCGATCAACTGCATCCCCTCAGTGTTCAGGCAGGCTTTGGTGCGCGCCATGGCGGCATCCAGCTCGGGCCGGCAGTGGTATTGCTGCGGGTGCAAGGCAATGACTTTGCCTGGGTCTATCAAGGTGAAGCTGAAAGGGCCGTAGTCGTTTTCGGCATCCAACTGGACGCTGAACTGACCTTTCCGCAGACCCTCGCAAAACAGGTTGAACGCCGTTTTGGCGCCAGCGAGGCAGGGGTAGCAGTTCGCGCTGACAAAAGGATAAGGCTCTGTACAAGAAAACAGCGCGGCATATTTCACGTTGCTATCCTTGCAATCGCAGGGTTGCAATGGGCCCGTGCCGGTCGGGTCGTTCGCCGGCCAGTATGTCCGGAAACAGAACCCTTCATCAGTTTTGTAAATCGGGTATTTTTTGGCGATCGGCAAAACGTCGGCAAACTGGATGCCTGGATCCACCACGGCTATTCCCGTCAAACAATCGCTGAGCTTCGTACAATAATCGTCGCAGTCGAGCAGGGCCTGCATAACCCGGCAAACCCAGAGCTCTTGGGCTTCATTGTTGTCAAACGGCTCCACACTGCTTATATATTGCTCCAGGCCCGTGTTGCCAACTACCTTTATCCTTGCATTCTTTTTTCCAGGCACTGTGGATATTTCAGGGAAGCAATTGGCGCAGTCCAACTGCTTCAAGTTTTCAATCCACAAATCGCAGGCTGTATTGCGCTCTTCCTGGGTATTGTAGGCACAGTTGTGCTTTACGACGAAATAATCAGGCGATACCACTTTAAAGCGCCAAAAGTTGCCCGACTTGAACGGCACGCAGTTGCGCGGGTTCTCGGCAGCGTGGATAAATTCCCGAACCCCTGTGTTGACGCATAAGCCACATTCATCTTTTTTGATGCCAAGTGGGTTCCCTTGTGCGTCTAAAGCTTGGGCATACTCCCCCCAAGCTTCGTCTTCCGTGAGGTATTCACAATCGCTTTCCGCCAGTATTTCTACAACGCCCACATAAAAATGGGTAGGGCTACAGAACACGCGGCATCCGTTTTGATTGCCCAGCAAAGGCAAAAATTCGCCATAGCCTTCCAATGCTTGTTCCGGCGTGTCGAAGCATTCTGCGCTTTGCCATATAAGCTCCTGCACCAGCGTTTTTACCGGTGGGTCTCCCGCAGTGCTGTATCCTGTATTGAGCACGGCATAGCGATAACAGGTTTCCGGTTCGCCCGCTTCATTGACCCGTATTTCGGATATGACCGGGAACAGGTTAGCCAATTCCGCGAAAACATCGACGATATGGTCAATACTGCCCCATTTCGGATCCCATTTTTTGCGGAAATCATCCCGAATCAAAGCGATGACCGGCCCGCCATCGCATTGGTCTTGTGACACGGCATAGTCCTCTTTGGGTCGGATGGGGCCATCCTGATTGTACTTGTAGCTTTTTTGTGCGCTCAATATCAGCCGGTACCATTCTTTTTGGTAGGCGCTCAGCGCTTCCGCATAGGTGTCATAGCCGTGAAAGCCTTGCAGTTCAAAGGTGCGGCCTTCAGTGTCGGCAAAACGCACGAGATAGTGGTATTTTTTTGTGACCTCGCTGCAGATCACCACGGGCTCTGTTTTGCAACATTCAGGCTCAAACCTTGGAACAAAAGCACAAATCTTGGCTTTGAGCCTTTCCGCTTCTTCCTTCGAATTGAAGTTTTGCGGGTTCATGCCCACAGCTTCATTCTTTTTCAAGAACCGCCAGGCGAACAAGCCGTTGCCGTTCAACACCATGGATTGCGCGATGAAGGCATCCTGGGCGCTGGGGTTTTCGGGATAAACTGTGCCGGCATATTGCAATGCCTGTTGGGCTGCCTCGATATCGGCGGGCTTGCCGCTTTCATCGCGATAAAGGGCAGCAAGGGCTTTCTTGTCGCCCCGCGATTGCAGCAGCAGTCCATCTGGCTGGCCTTTTTCTTTTTGGAGTACAGGCTTGAGTGTAGGCAGTTCGCCTACAAAAGCTGCATAAGCCTGTACGGCGCGGTCCTTTTCGTCGAACGCAGCTGTGCTGACGAAAAGCGGTTGCGGGCTCCCGTCCTTGCTGGAGTTGTAGATGAACTTAAATGCCGCAGGTTCGGCAATAATAGCAGCGTTGTACAGGTGCGGCTCAAACAGTTTGCCTGATTTTGTGCCCAGGGCTTTGATGGCTGCGGCCTCATAATCGGTTTGGGCGGCTGCCGGCGACAACAATCTTTTTTCCGATTGCAGCACCACTTCGTTGTTTTCAAGCAGCACCCAGGAATACTGACGTGGCTCTTCCAATACCTGCACCGGCGCCACATTGGCTGCAAAATACTTTTTGGTCTGTGTCAAGCCGGCCTTCCTATCGCCTTCTGTATCAAAAGTCTTTGGCGGGGAGGCGAGGAAGAGGTCTTGTTCGTCCTTGATCAAAAAATTGTATTCGGGATTGCCTTCATCGCCCGACAAGAGGTAGCGCCCTGTCTCTTTGCCCGCCTCAAACACTTTTCCCATCATTTGTAGCGCGGTTCCGGCATCGTCATAAGCCTGGTAGTTGGTAAGCAGCACGTTCTCCCTGCCATCGTCGATATGGAAGCCGAATTTCCCGGCGGTTTTGTCGAAGTCTGCCCTCGCTTTTTTTTCCTCAAAAGCTGACACGGCGGCCGCTACGAGGGCGGCATCCTTGTATTTCCCGTGCTCAAATGGCTCGGAGACGGCAAGCACGGCCTTTTTTTCGTTTTGCAAGACCAGGGCAGCTTTGCCATCGGGAAGCTGTTGGATCAAGTAATTGCCGGGCACCTTGCCGAACGCTTTGGCCTGGCGCCAGGCGGCCTGCGCCCTGCCGCCTTCAGGGTACCAGGCATTGCCGAACAACCGAAGCCCAATGGCCGACAGGTTCATGCGCCAGCGCCAGGCGGTTTCATGCCGAAGGATGTAGGGGTCTGCATGGCCCTTGCCCACAAAATCTGCCCAGGCCTCGCTTGCCTCCAAAAAAATACTATCAGAAGACCGGACAGGCTGCTTTTTCCCCTCAAATACCTGCCATTTCCAACTGATATGTGTGCTGATTTTTGCCGGTACTGCTGCAATATCGAGCCATTTTGTGCTGTCTTTTCCTGTTTTGACCAATTTCAACTGCCTGTTTGCGCCGGCGCCTGGCTTCTGTTTGTTGATATTGGCCATAAAGTCGGGCAAAACTTCCTCTGCTGCTTTTTGGCTGTCAATTTTGGCGTTGAGGCTAGTTCTAACGAGGGTGTTCTCTCTGTCAGTTAATTCAATCCGGTAGAAGTATTTGGAAACCAGGATGTTTTCGTCGGAAGCTTGTCGGGCAAACAAACGGGCGGCGGCAGCGCTGTTGAAGCCGTTCAACCTCCTTTCCAAGCTGGGGTACTGGCTGCGGTCGCGCAGTTGGGCCAATACGGCCCGCGCCTCTTCGAGCATTGCTTCCCGGCTTGGGTTGCTCTGGCTGCTGTGAAAAACCGGCGCCCCGCGTTCGTCGTTAAGGGTGAATTTGAAACAAGGCTGCACTTCAAAATTGCAAAGGCTGCGGCGTTGGAAATTGGAGAACCCGGCCAACATGGCAACTCTTTTTTCAAAGCCTGAAACGTTGTCGGTATTCCAGGTCGCGCCCAAATAATCCAGCGCTTTGCCGCGGTTTCTGCTAATATCGGCATAGTTGCTGAGGAACAGGGAACGCGCATCGACTTGTTCTGTCAAAAGCTGTTTCGCGGATTTCTTTTCCGCAAACTGGAGCAGGGAGAAATCGGTAAACTGCTCTGAAAAGCGCGCCAGGAGATGCTTCAAAAATTGCGTCCTGCGTTGCAGGTAGCGGTTTTCATCCTCCAGCACATCTTGTAAAAAGCGCAGGTTGGAAAGCGGTTTGTAGGCAATTTCAAAAAAATGCCCAAAGCTGCCGGTGGAGGTTTCCCCGCTGCTCATGGTATAGCTTTCTGCAAGGCTTCCGACAAAGGCGGCCTGGTTGGCTTGCTCCCTGGCTTCTGTCGCGCTGCCAAAGCGTTGGGTGCTCACCAGTTTTATGTCGTCCAAGGCGCTGACTGTCATCACGAAGAAGCAGCCAAATTTGTCGCGCAGCACTTCGATGCTGAAACGGTTGTCCTTGAAAGCGTCAACAAGGCGTCCGATATATGCCTGGCGAAGGTTGACGGAGCTGAATTCATAAACACTTAAAGCGGAGCGATTGGTATCGCAGGGGTTCGCTATCTCCAATTCCGCCCTTGAATTGTTTTTCAGTTCAAGTATTTTGGCTTCCCAGGCAGCATTGCATTTGACGGGGACCGCCAATTGTGTGCTGGTGGCAACACCCGATTCATTCTGGGAATAAAAACGGATCAGCCGCTCGATGCCTGGCAACTCAGCCGGGTTTTGGGAGAAATAGGTATGCCGGTTGTTGGGGGGGCGCTCAGGCTCGTATTTCATGGAAAACAGGTCCCGCAAATGGGACAACTGCGCCAAATAATTGGCCAACAACTGGTCGAAAAAAAGCAGGTATCCTTTCAGTTGAAGCGCCTGCGCCTGCCGCTGCAGGGTGGTATCGTCTGACAAGCCGTCCGGGCCAATGCCATACACCACCGGGAAATCGTTCTGGATGGAGATAAATTCGCCCAGGTCATCCCGGTAGTTGCCCAGTGGCGGCTGTTTGTCCAGGTTTCCGGGCGGCATCAGCGCTTTTTTACGCTGTGGGATGCTCTTGTGTATCTTTTCGCGGTTGATGCTGATAGAGCCGGCTCCGTTGCGCAGGTCGATGCAGGTTTTTTCGAGGTCGAAGGAAAAGACAAAATTGTTGGGGATGCAAATGGTCTCTACCCATTTGTCGTTGGCGCCCCCCTTTGGAGGGTTGCCCCCGATGAGGTGCAGGTTGCGGATAGTTCGGACGCCTTCTACCGATAGGATTTCGTGGTAAATGTCGGACAAATGGATTTTGGTTGCCCGATGGAGGTTTTCCAGCTCTTCTGTATCGACAAACCCAACACTTTCCTCAAGCATGGGCCGACCGGCAAATATTTCCTCCATGGGCCTGCCTTTGTCCAGCAGTTCCTGCAGGCTGTAATAATTGATCTCTGGCTGGATAAACTGGCGGAGCTTTTTTATTATTTCCGCATAAACAGCTTCTGCAACAGCATCGGGCCGGAGTTCTATTTCTGCGCACACCCCGATGGGCTCGGGGCATAAAATTTGAATATCGATAAAATCTTCGCAGAGGTTGCGGTGTGCCGAAAGCAGTTTCTTGGCCTCGGCGACGATCACAGCATCCGATGCCCAGGATTCTTTTTCCAGCAGCACATGGTAGAGGCCGTTGAGCTGCACAGGCAGGTGTTTTGGGAAATGTAGCGGCGGCGTTTCATTGGAATAGGCGAAAAGGCAAGGGTATTTTCCAATTAGATCCTCGTTCGAAAAAACGGCGTTCCAGTCAACAACCGGGACTTGCCCACTGGCATTGGGCAAACAAACCAATTTGTTGTCAGGCACATTGACCAAGAGCGCGACTTCCTGTTTGGTGGCAACGGTTAGCCATGCATTGCGTACGCCTTCAATTTCGAGCAGCAATTTTCGGTAGTCAACAATGGTCACCGGGTTTACGGTCAGGGCTTGCAGTGGAGTCAGGAAATTGTCGTCTTCAGCGTTATCCCCATCGGCCTTTGCGATCAAGTCTTGGAAAGGCAAGGTAGTGCGGTAGCCCAAATCGATCAGCGCATAACAAAGTGCCTCCAAAATGGTAATGCCGGGGTCATGGACGTTGTGGTCGGTCCAGAGCTTGCCCGACAACTGGCCGATATGGCGCAAGCCCTCTTTCCGAAGCTGGACAAAATCGAGGTGCTCCGGAAAGGCCGGGTCTTTTTGACGGATAACGGCGTTTATATTTTCATTTATCTCGACCATTTTTCCTGATTGTCTTTATTGGGGAGGAATTTGTTTTTTCACAAAAAATAGCACAGGTTTTTTTTCGCAGTCCCGGAATTGATTGACGTTGCCTACCGTGGAGAAAAAACGGTTGGTAAGGCTGCCGCAAGGGGTACAATCTTCATCGGTTACCGTGACACATATTTCGCCACCGGTAAGGATGGAACGCGCGGTCATGGGCTTGATCTCTGCCCCGCTCTGGCCGCAGGGGCCCTCTAAGCTGATGTCTTGGATGTTATCGATATAGTCCAGCGATTCTACAAATCCAACCACTTCTGAGAACCGCAGCGTTTGCCCAAAAACAACTTTCTCGCTGTCGCCGAGATACCAGGGCGCCAAAAAACGGGTCAAGTCCTCCTTGAGCTGTTGGCTGTAATAGTTTTTAGACTTTCCCCTGACCAACTGCACTTTTATATTGACGTTGATTTTTTCATATCGGGGGTTCAGCACTTTCAGGCGGGCAAAAGCTGAAATCCGGTGTTTCAGGAATTCTGCAATTTGTTCGAGCAGGCTCACGGGTGCGCGCGGTTCGAGCCGGTTGCCGGGAATGAGCTTTGTCAAGTCAGGTATCACTACCAATTCGACAAAGCCGGGAGCCACCTCCAGGTCCCTGCGGTAGTCGTAGGTAGATAAGCCCATGCTGTGGCTGATGCATTTTGTTTTGTATATCT
Organism: uncultured Saprospiraceae bacterium; assembly: GCA_964621185.1. Taxonomy (GTDB): domain Bacteria; phylum Bacteroidota; class Bacteroidia; order Chitinophagales; family Saprospiraceae; genus M3007. The sequence goes on from CAZULM010000070.1 coordinate 13,799, forward strand.
GCGGAAAGGCTTCCAAAATAAGGTGCTCATAGTCGAACAATTGTATGCCCCGATCCTTGTGGCGCAGCCTTTCGCTCACCCGTGTATATAGGCTCCCTTGTTCTTCGGGCCTTTTTCCCCCAAAGCTTTGATAGGGTTGTGCGATGCTTTTCACGCTAAAGTCTGCATCTGCCAATTTGGCGATGCTTCCTGCTTCCAGGGCCTTATCCAAACGCGAAAGGTCGTTGGACGGGGCGAGCAAAGCCGTGGCGATTGCCGCCTGGGCGTGAATTCCGATCACTTCGGAAATAGCAGCTGTGTTTTCCGGCGTGGAGGCCTTGATCCAGAAGGTGTCTTCCGGCATAATGGTATTGCCTTTGTCGGCAATATCGTCGGGCAGCGAAATCTGTACAATACCAGAAACGGTGAGGCCATCGGTTCTGTCTTCGATGAGTTCAAAACCTTTGCGCAAGGGCAACCAGCGGTTGCCGGTAAGGTAATGCCAGAATATGGTGGCCCTGTTGCGCTCCGAATCGGAGGTGGCTTCTGCCAATTGCATCAGGAGGTTCAGGCTGGCGCCTTGGCGGAGCGCTTTCAGGCCGATGAACAGCGAACCTTCGTCGGTGAAAGTCGGGAACAGGGTGGTTTTTTGGATGTCCTCTTTTTTTGAAGTGTTTTCGAATGGGTATAGATGTACAAAGTAGAGGTCGTTTTTCTCCGCTTTTGCGCGGTAATCGGCGATTATTTCTTTGATAACAGGGGTGTAAGGCTCTTTAGGGATTTTTGGGACTTCTTTCATGATAGCTTTGATCAAATCAACCAGGCCACAAACCTTTGTTTCCAGATCATCTGCTTTCGAATCCAATGAAGAGATTTGACCACCTGTAATGCTGATTTCAGAATCGATCGTAGAAATATCATCGAGCATCGATTGCAAAACGGTTAGCGGATCTTGATCCACCAACCCCGCAAACACACCGGTAAGGCTGTTTACTGCCCCAGTTAGATTCGAAAAAGCAGTTCCAAGCGTATCAATATCTGTGTTATTATTTTTAGCAAGTGTGCAAGCATCTTTCAACTCTTGCACAAAGAAGTTGATTTTTATCAAATCCCCCACTTTAGCCAGGATAAACATTTGTTGTGCCAAAACAAACGCGTAGCGGCTGTGCTGGAAGCTGATGTTGTCCAATGTCATTTTCAGGTAGCCCTCTTGTGATGTGACGACGAAAGGGGTATTGGGCTTGTTCACCAAGGACAGGGGCTTGTAAACATTGCCTGGAAAAAGCGTTTTGGAGAAGCCATATCCGTTTTTGTTGGGGGAATCGGGCAGGTCATAGGGGAAACAGAAGGGCGCGTATTCGTCAATATCCGGATTTGGGGCAGCTGGGGTAGGGAATATTTCCCGTACGCCATCATCTATCCAGGTAAATTCCTTCAGCAAGGAAACCTTCATTTTAAACCGATCATCTGTGATCGGCAAAGGGTTGGCGCCTGACATAAGGTTGTCTTCAAATGGCTCATAGTCGTATTTTTCATAATGATCTTTAAAGCTCGCGGGGCGGTCTTTCCACACCACTTTTAGCCACATATCCTGCCAGTTTTTCCCAAATATTTCATTGCTCCCCACAATAAAGCTCGAGCCGACCACCGGCCTTGGGCCAAAAGGGAATATCGGGCTGTTCACGTCCTGGATGCTTTCGTCGCTCTGGACAGAAAGGTTTTTTACCCCGCATACCCGAACATGTATTTTAACGTCATCGACCTTTATGTCGCGCAAAAAATGATAGGGCGAGACAAGGATTTCGTTTTTGGCGTCATCCTTGGTTTCAAGGCAACAATTCGAACTGCCGTTGCCCTCAAAATCGCAGCTTATTTTTATATCGGGCTTAAGGCTTATCTTGACTAAAGGCAAGGGGTTTTCGAGGTGGAAATTTTCTATAAGCTTTTCTTTGTCGTAAAAAACAACTCCAGGCATATCGGCAGGCAAGGCTACCGTGACGTGGAATTTAATTTTGTTGCCTGACACCGCATATTCTGTGATTAGGCAATCCGGGCGGATCCAGCCATCCTTGCCGCTCAAGGCAATGTCAAAAATAGAGCCTCCGGTAAGCGCCTTTTGCACCTTCTTTTTCACCGCTTCCGTGAACCCCGGCGTTTGCCCAAGCTGAAAAAAATCTACAAATCTATAGGTGTTATCCTCGTCGTCATCCTGGTTAAACAATCCGTTCAGGTAATCAAGCCCCTTTGTATCCAGCGGATCGGGGTTGTTGCCCAATGCCGGAACATCACCCTTCTTGATAAAACACTTTGGCGAGGTTTGGGCATGGTCTTCGAAGAGGGATTTGTATTGTATAAGGTCAAAGTTTTTTGTTCCGCACTCATGTTGGGTCACGCTCTCGAAAAAGGCGTTCAAATCATAACCAATTGGGAAGGGGTCTGAAATTTGCAACAATCCGCTCAACACCGCGATGATATCGGTCGGGATTTCAATAATGCCGTTTGCTTCGTCATTCCTTGCCAAGAACTCGCTGACAATTTCCTGGGTTAGATAATAATACGGCGGGTTAAAGGGGTTGGCCAACTTCATGAAGCAGGCCATCTCCTCTTTATTTAGCGCCAGCGCATCATTGATGGTGCATTCAAGGTCAATTTTTATTTCTCTTGACCCCTCCTGCAAAAGCAATACCGGGGAAGCAATAACAAACCCGACGCGGCCATAGGGGTGCTGTTCGGGCTGTGTTTTGCCTGCCAGGGTCAACTTGCTCTCTTTGCTCCCCAAAGTGAACCAGTTGTTGCCGTTTTCTTCTGTAAATGCCTTCCCTTTGCCATCTTCGCTGTTTGCCACCGGGGCGATATACATCCCCTCCACAAAGGTTTTTTTATTGGCCACTGCCCCAGCCGCAACATTTTCCAGGTGCAAAGTCCTTAATTCCGAAACCTGCGCCTTGTCAATCACCACTTCTTCATTTAACCCAAACCTGATATCCTGGTTTTTCTCATCCTTGCCGTCAACGAACAAAGTATCCTTCTTCACCTTGTACTGCTCCAGGTGTTTGGCTATTTCAAATACCAGATGGGCTTTGTCAGGAACCGCCTTTTTAGGAACGATGCGCAGCACTTCTTTGTAGAAATAATCGAGGTGCCTTTGGCCCATCTGGTTGATGTCGCCCTGAAAATGTTTGAAAAGCTCCAGGAATGTAAACAGCAGGGCCAGGTGCGGCTGATGCTTTTGCTGGAAGCTCGCCTCTAAAGGCACTAAGCTTTCTTCCAGATAGGTTGGGATATAGCCTTGGATTTCTTTGAAGCCCGCCAACAGGGGGTAAAAGATATCTGCCATGCGCTTGCCGATCAAGCGGGCCGCTTTTTTCCGGTTGCCTTTTGTCGGCACACAGGGGTCGCACTCGAACACTTTGTCGATGCCCAATTGCCAGGGGTAGGCCATATAGGGCAAAAAAGAAACTTTGGCGGTGCACAAAAAAGTGCTGGCGGCGTTGTGCAGGGCGATAAACTGTTGGAACGACTCAAAAAGGGTCGTTTTTACGGTGAGCGCCAGCCGCGTGGCCAAACTGTTTTTGCTTGCCTCGGCCAGTTGGTGCAAAGCCGTGACCGGTTCGATCAATTCTGCTAAGACAAAGCGCAGCAACAGGTCCACATTGTCGGGCAATGGCTCTGCCTGGACAATCTTTTGGAGCCTTAGGAACTCCGTTTCCAGTTCGCCTGCGTTTACCTTGCTCAGGCGGGCCAATTGAAATGGCGCGCTTTGTTCGAAGAAGCTCTGCCAATCGCTGGTTTCCAGGTATTCTCCCACCACTTCATCTTGCTGCACCTGGAAAAAATTGACTTGTGCCGCGTATTGGCCAATGAAATATAAAATGTCCGCAAGCGTGCGCCCATCAACCGGTGCCGCGCCCGGTTGGAGCGCATCGAGCACGCGCCGGCGCTGGCTGGCGCCGGTTCTGCTGCGAAGTGGGTGCGGTATTTTTACTGGATTTGTCATTTGCAGTTTTGGGCGCTTGGTTTAGAATGTGGAACTGTCGGGCTCTGCCTCTCTCAAGTAAAAATCATACACATAGTTGAACCGTGAGTTTGATACAATAATGGAATAGTCAACGGAGATGCGCAACACTCCCTCTATCAGTTCAAAGGAATCGGGTTCCGTAATCTCAATCTGCTGCACTTCTATGCGCGGCTCGAAAAACAAAATGGCCCTTTTAACCAAATCCTTCAAAAAGCCTATCAGGGCGTTTGATGTCGGCTCAAATTGATAGTCCTTCAGGTTGCAGCCGTATAAAGGTTGCATGACCCGCTCGCCCAAGCTCGTGGACAACAGGATGTCAAGGCTCTGCTTGATATCCGCCTCATCCTGCACCATTTCAACGGTGCTGCCATCCTTGTTGAATGAAGGCGGAAATGACCATCCGGTTCCTAGAAATGATTGTTGTTCCATAGTTCAGCTTTCAAACGTGATGCGTACAGGCGCTTGTTCTGGAAAAGACCTTCAAGGCTAACCTCCAATAAGCACTGTGGGCAACCCTTGTACAATTACCCCGCCGTGCGCTGTCAGGTCTCCAATCCTGGCTGCGGGTTTTCCGCCGATCAGCACAGTTCCGGAGCCTTTTACGATTACGTCGGGCGGGCCGGCGCAAGCGCACATATCACCCATTACAGCCGCTGGCTGGCCGCCGATCAAAACTGTTGGCACACAAGGGCCTATCACGGGGCCGCCGACATGGGGGGGCGTTCCGGGGATCGGGCAGGTGTGGAAATCCGTTATTCTGGCAGCTGGCGGCATATTGCAGGGTGTTAATTGATTTTTACCAATGATCCCGAGATTTCGGTAATCCCAGGTGACGACAGCTTCGCCGTAGAGCCCTTCACTTCCATTGGCCCTTGTGCGGAGACCGTCATTTGTGCGGCGCCGATGGTCAGTGCGGCGCCCGCCTTTATGTCAATTTTAGCGCCCGCCTCGATGGTGATGTTGGCGGGGCTTTTCATCTCGATGCCTTCAGGCTTCATGGTGATGCTGTTGCCGTTCTGGTCTTTTATGGTGATGGAGGTGCTTTCCTCATCGAGCACGATGCTGTTTTTTGCCGGCGTGTCGATGGTGATCGTTTTTGTCTGGTCGTGAAAATGGATGCGCATTTTGCTGCGGGTAAAAAATCCTTTTTCATGGTTGTCGTCTTTAGCCGATATGGGCGCGGGTTTGGCGCTGCTGTTGAGCATGCCCAACACGACAGCATCCCGTGGATCGTCGTTTATAAAGCCTACGATCACCTCATCGTCTATTTCTGGCCGAAAGAACGCGCCCCGGTCTTGCCCGGCATCGAGGCTGGCCACGCGGCTCCAAACGCCGCGGGCGGCATTGTCGATCACCGGCAAGCGCACCAAAATGCGGTCTTCCCCATCAGGATCGCTTTGCAGTTGCACCACTTTCCCAATCTGTAGGCCACCAATAGCCGGTGTCAGGCCGGCGGCCGGGCTTTCCATGATGTTTTCCGTTGTTTGGTGGTAGCAATCGGGCGACAAGCCGAATTGCACCTGGGTTTCCCACAGCCCTTCCTCCACTTTTTGGCGCACCCCGCTCACGAAAGCTTTGCCGTTGAAGCGCGCGCCCAAGCCTTGCAATTCCACGACATCGCCCGGCTTAATGTCGGGAAAGCCCCTGAATTTTGCCCGGCCTCTGATTTTTGCTAAGCGGCTGCGCTGCATCACCGCTTTAGTCCATTCTTGCAGTTCGGTCTCCACTACCTGGCCGCTGTGCCGAAGCGCTAAGGCTTTGAGCTTGATGGTGTCGGCGAGCGCTTCGCCAGAAATGTTCCCGGGTTCCTGTACGGGAACGCTGTCGGTGCTGTGCTTGAACAACGCTTGTCCTGCATAGTCCCAACTCTGCGCCTCTACTGATTTCCATTGTGTGCGGGCGTCGATCTCGGCATCCAATTCGAGCAGGGTGGAGCCAAAGAGGACGCTCAAGGCAGGTGTCGCATCCGTTGCGGGCTTTTTGACGGCTATTTCCCCGTCGTTGGCTACCACCAACCTTCCGTTCACATCGGCGCGGGAGAGCAAAAAATCCCAATCGGAGCAGTGGTGTTGCACCAGTTCGCGGTGCTTCAGCGAAGTGCCTTCCACATCGGGAGAGAGACCCCCGTACTTCCCGATCAGCTCTTCCATTACTTCGCTGTCCTTGCGGTCTTCAAAATAACGGTTGTGCCGCCCAACTGTCATGCGCACACATTCATCGCGACATTCGAGAATAAGCTCGGTATGGCCGCCTTCGCGAACTTTTATCGCGTGTTTGACGATGATGCCTTTGAACAGTTGTTTGTTCTGGCGATCCCTGCCGACCTTTATTTGAACCGTTTTCCCTGGGATGTAAGATTCTTTTTCACTGATGTCAAAACTTTCGGCTGCGGCATCCCCGTCTCGCAAAATGATGGTCGCAGTTGGCACCCGGTTTATTTCCTTCCCGGTAGAAATGTGCATGACATGATACGCCTGATCGATGGCTTTCCCATCAATCAGGAGGTCAAAAGTGACCACTTCGTTGCTGCCTTCTACGGGTATGGTGCGCGCTTTCAATTGGCTTCGGTTTTATCAAGTGGTGGAAACGCCAAATCCTGGCCGACCTTGACTTTTCGAATCGAGGTCAAGCCGTTGGCTTTGGCAATCTGGGTGACATATTTCGCATCTTTGTAGATTTCCGCGGTCATCAGGTCAAGCCTGTCATGGGCCTTTACGGTGCGGATATGGGTCAAGTCCGGCGACTTCTTTTGTTCGTGCTTCACCCTTTCCTTGGGCGCGATATATTGCTTAAATGTGGCGTTTGCCTTCACCCTTAGCGGGTCTCCGTTGTCTAAAAAAAGGGTATAGTTCAAATCCAGATTGGACAAAACGCATGGAAACATTATCTGCCCCCACTGCACCTTGAGGAAGTAGGGGGTGTGTATGTCGCCGCTCATGTTGTACACGGTGGACAAGAATATCTCCAGTTGCTTGCGAACTGTTTTGTCTTTGGCATCTGGATACGCATAGCCTTCGATGGTGCCGGTACCGTCAAAAATGAACTCAAAGCGCAATTCTTCCGGCAATGTCAATACATAATCCGGGTTGCTGCCCTGTGTGCCCTGACCTTGTTGTTCCTTGTTTTCCAATTTCAGGGTTCGGCTGAACGACTCTGGGTTGACGGGCAGCAACAAGGGGTCTTTCGACACCTTTTGGCTGTCGCTGAAATTCTTGTCCTTGTAAGCATGAATCATTACCTTTTGCATCAGCGCTCGGTTTTTGCTTTGAGTATGTCAAGTACCCGGTTCACTATTTCCTGCACGTCGGCGCCAGAAGCTCCTGCCGATGTTCCGGTTCCTGCATTGGAGGCTTTTCCGTTTTTCGAGGTGTTCTCGTCAACGACTGTCTTAATGACCAGTTCTCTTATTTCAATGGGCATGAGCTATGGCTTTTTATATTCAAATCGGTTGTAGTTCAGTTCGAGCGTTTCGATCAGTACCTCGCTCCTTTCAGCGTTGAATTCGGCAATTTTCCAGCTTTTGGGCCATACCCACGATAAGTCCCACTTGACCAACACGTCATGGTCTTCATTGAGCAGGGAAACTTGCACCGTTTGCAGGGGAACGATCTGCTCCCGGTGAAAAGCATCGTGAAACCATTTGGTGAGGCCCGATTTCCCTGGCAGCAACAACCCCCTTTTCAGGGTTAGACCAGAGGGGAAGTTTGTCCTTCCCGGAATGGTGTGTGTAAAGCGGTTTTCACCACCTTCCTTTATCGTTTCGGTATCCAATTGGACATCGAGGCCGGTGACAGACTGGAAGCGGATATCCTCCACCGTTCCTTCGGGAAGCCCCTCAAAGGTAACCTTGAAGTGAAAGCCAAGGGTTTGATAGAAATAGTCTGTGGTTGGTTCCGAAGCCATCTGCTCAAACTTTATTTGCCTTCAAGAATGGTCAAGCCTTCGTGCACCAGTTCCATGGTCTCAATGGCCACCTCATTGGCGTCTGCCTTCAAATCGGTGGACTGCACTTTGGAAGGCCATGCGTTTTCGAGCTGCCAGGTGATGATGGGCATATGCTCTTCGTTGAGCAGTTTGATGGTGACTGTGTCCCGGAACTTGGAACCGGTTTTGTTCCCTTCCTGGAAGAACACAGTCTGTTTCCAAAGCTTGTAAAAATCAAAGTCGCCCTCGAAGGTGCCGCGCTTCAAGGTGACATTGCTGTATTTTTGCATGCCCTGTTGCTTGGTTTTGCTGAATTTTTTGCTTGAGCCTTCTCGGTATTCGATGACTTCTGTTTCGAAGTCGAGCCCGCTCACTTCGGTAAAGCCGATACGGAAGCCCTTCTGTGTGGCCCACTCTACCTGGAAGTGAAATTTTGGTATTGGATAATCTCCTTTAGCTGCCATTTTTTTGGTTTTAGTAGTAAAAAAACTGGTTGAAGTGCGTGTCACTGGCGGGTATTTTGCTGCCAGGGAACACGGTTAAAGTTCGCCTTACTTGCCACTTTCAGCAGCTTCAGCGGCTGCAATGGCTTCGGCCAGGCTGGTTTTTTGTGCCAATAGCAGGTCTCGCTCCTTGCGACAAGTTTCCCAGGCGGTTTTCAGCTCGCCGGATTTGGTGGTCGCTGTTGAATAATCCTGCTCTAAGCCCGTGTAATAGGTGTTTGTGTTGAGCGGGAACTTTGGAAGGGGTTTGGCCTCGTTCTCGTCGCATGGGAACTGTGACTCGCCCGGAGGGCAATCTGGGTCTGCAGATGCTTCCGGCGCCGAAGCGGTGCCATTAAAATAAGCCAGGAGACCTTCAATTTGCTGTTTGAGCCCGTCAGCCAAGTCGTCATAATACCCTTCATCCTTGATGATGCCGCAAATTTGGATGTACAAGAGGTTGGCGCACTTGTAGGCTTCCACGAGCTTTTTCAAGATGGAGTCTTGCAGTTCACAGGCAGCTTTTAGTTTGCCTTCAAACTCGGCGATGCAGTCTTGGATATCCTTCTTTTGCTGGCCGCCAAGTTTGTCGAGGCATTCCACGCTGTCCTTCAGCTTGTCGAGCAAGGAGGTTTTCAGCAAATACAAGCAGTCAAATACCGCTTTGGTCTGGCAAAGCAGTATTTCAAGGGCTTCCACCGTGCATTTTGCATTTGGGCAAATCACTTCGAACTGGGCTAAAAAAATCTGCAGTTCTGTGAGCACTTTGTTGCCGTTTTCATCTGCGGTTTTGATGTTGTCCAACCAAGCCTTTAATTTCAATTCCCAGGCAAGGGCATTTTTGTAGCGTTCCTCTGCTTGGGCAGCTTTTGCTGCGACCTTGGCATATTCATTGTCAACGCTTGCCTTTTGCAGCTTCCAGGAGTCCAGGCAATCCTTAGGGGCTTGGTTGGGATCGTCCGCCCGATTGCAACAGGAATTATCAGTGAGCAACTTTTTCATTGTCAAATTTGAATTTTAGTGGTTAATACCTGTCTTGTTGTTTCCCGCCCTTAACACCGGCAGGTTTGGCCACTGGAGGGCAATGCTCGTTGAAGTTTCCGCTAATTTTATTGCAGAATTTATCGACGGTGTCATTGTCGTCGCAATCGCCTTCACAGATGAATTTCCGGGTTGAGCCCCAGGCAGATGCCTTGACGTCTTCAGCGTCTTTTTCGAAGCTTATTTGGTTCAGCTCTTCCAAAACCTTTGTCAGCTCGGCTTGCGCGTTTTTAACGTCGTCTTCAGAAGTTTTGATGCTTCCTGTGATCGTGGCTTGGAAAGCTTTTACAGCGTCCGACAGTTGTACGCCGAAAGGCTTCAAGCCATCTGTATTGGTGAAAGTCTGAATGCCCGCAATGGTGACTGCGCTGTCGAAAACCTCCCTGCTGTCTGTGTTGAGCTGGGCCATTTTTGTCATGATTTGGCCGAGGTCGAGCAGTACCTGGTTTTTTAACGGATCGGCATCCGTGTTTTTGTCGTCCTGGATGTCCAGGGCATTTTTGATGCAGTTTTTCATGATGCAGGAAGCGTCGTAGGCTTCCCCGACTTTCTTTTTCAAGTCGGCAAGCAGCTTTGAGTCGTCCTTGATCATTTTGGCCAGGTCTGCGTCTTTTTTAATGAATGCATCGATGTTCTTTTGAATTGTCTCTGCACTTTTAGACGCATTGAGCGCCACGCAATTATCGATGTCGCGATAGGTCATGCGGGTGATTTCTGCTTTGGTCAGACAGCATATTTTGTACCTCCGGGCTTCTATTTTAGAGTCCTTGAGGGTTTTTTTGCCATCGGCCTGGCTTTTGGCGGCATCATAGTCAAACTTGAGATATGTTTGACATTCGCACAGGATGTCATCGGGTTTGCGCGGGCCGCCATTGCCGCTGGAATTCATATTTGCCATTGTTCAAATGATTTAGAGATGAATGGGGTTAAGATGCGGTCACCATTTTATGGCTGAAACGAAGGATGATAAACTCTGCCGGGCGAACGACGGCCATGCCGATCTCGATGATCATACGGCCTTCCCAGATGTCCACTTCGTCCATCGTTTCCCCCAAGCCCACGCTGACGTAAAATGCCTGCTCCGGGGTGGTGCCCATGAGCGCGCCGGCGCGCCATTGTTGTACCAAAAAGTTCTCGATCATGGATTTGATGCGCGTCCAGGTATTGAGGTCATTCGGCTCGAAGACAAACTGGGCGCTGGCTTTTTGGACGGATTCCTCCACCATGTTGAAGAAGCGGCGCACGGGGACATATCGCCATTCGTTGCTGTTGCCCGCAAGCGTGCGCGATCCCCAGATAATGGAAGGCCCCCTGCCGGTGAAAGAGCGGATGATATTGACCGATTTGCCGCCATTTACGTCCACGTTCAAATCCTCCTGCTCGCTGTCGGTGATTTTCAGAACCGGCTTTATCACGAAGTCAATATTGACGTTCGCAGGCGCTTTCCAAACTCCCCGCGAATTGTCGACATTGGCATATACACCGACGACAGCAGGAGATGGCGGCATCACGTTCGGAATGTTTCGGATGGCGTTCCTTGTCTGGAAATAGAGCGCATTGTTTTTGCTCTTAAGTTCTGCCAAAGTCCCGTTAAGCGAACCGTCGCCACCTTGGTGGACGATGGTAACATTGGCATCGCCAGCGCCTTCTCCACCGTAGTAGAGGTCTAAAATAGTCTCAAGGTCGGGGCCATACACGGCTCCGTATTTGAGGGTATCTTCCTCATTTGGGAATTTGTCGCGAAGCACCTTTACGTCTTCAAAAAAGTCGGGGTTGTCAGGGTCGTGCCAAATATCAGCCACCGTAAAGCGGTCTTTGAGTTTCTCGCACATATCCATTGCTTCGCCGTACAAGGTGTAATAATCGTCCACACTGGTCAGGCTTTGCGCGTCAGGGAAAACGTAAAGGGTGATTTCGTCGATCTGCTCGGTGGCATTCAAGCCGCTTTTCAGTTCGGCAAATCCCACCTGTTGGGTGCTGTAATCGCCTGTGGAAACTATCCAGCAAGGCCCGCCGCCATTGGCGAAGAACAGTTGCAGGGAATAGTACATTTTGTACTTGGAGCGCTCCCCAACAGCTGCGTTCACGTCGAATGGCCTGCCCTGGCGCTGGGTAATGGTCGCCGTGATGTTTTTCTCAACATCGGGTTTGCCGAAAAATCGTTCGTATTCGAGCAATGAGGATATCCTAAGAGGCTGGAGCAACAGCGGGTTGTTCCGGGCGTCAATGGCTATTTCGGTATAGCCGATAAAACCCGGAATAGCTGTTTCTACTTGGGCAATCGAAGGCGGAAACTTAGGTATCTCTTCGATGTAAACACCCGGGGTTTTGTAATTCATATTGATCTTTTCGATTTAAAAGGTGATGCAAAAGGTGAGTCTAATCAATTTTCCCATTGATGGGCAAAGTGTCAATTTCCGTGACCAGCCTGTCGGGCGACAAGGGCCTGAAAGAAGGCACTCTAGGTGCGGGCAATTTGGCTTCGGGTGGGTCTAAGTCGTTGCTGCTCAATACCCCATAAGGCAGGTATGTAAAAATCTGGGGTCGTTGCGTGATCACGTTATGGGGCCCGTCGGCAATCAAATAATTGGCCAATGAAGCATTTACGGCAAAACTGTCGTCATTATAGGTGGGCACATAGCGCCAATAGGTTTTTCTGCTGCGCAGCCGCAATTCGAAGACCGGGTGTATCCGCTCGCCCAAGGGGTTGGGGTTCAAGTTGCGCAAGGAACCGTCGGCATTGAAAATGTTGTAGCTGGCATCCGTTTCTGCCATGTTGATATGTATAAGGCCAACAGCTTGCAGCCTGAACACATCGGTTAAGTAAAGCGTATGGGTCGAGGTTGCTGATCCGACTTTTACCTCCAGCCGGTAATGACCGTCGGCTGTGTCCACATCCTCGTTGTCTGCATTCTTAATGAAAGAAAAGTCAAGCGCCACGGATTGGAGCGGGTTGCTGCCTTGCTTGCTAACCGTTTTCAGCACTACCGCGCCGTCCGCGCTTTTTAGGGTAAACACAGCACTGGTCGCGGTATTCCCGGCTGGGAACTGGTACCTGAATGTTTTGGACAGGCAAATCCTGTCGTTTTCGTTCACCCAGCCTTTCCCATCCACGGCTAACCAGTTCAAATTGGAGCTGGTATCAGTTGGCGCCTCCTGTATATCCGCGCCAATCTGTGCGATATCCCCCATTTCATACAGGTTAGCAGGGACAAATGGCGATATCGGCAGGGACAAAGCAGCAAAATCGGCGTCATGGACAGCAGCGGGGCCATTGGAGAAATAGTAATTCAGGGGCAATGGCTTTTTTCTCAAGGGTATGAACGTGTAGGTCTTAAACGCCCGATTTTTCGCTTGTATGTGAAAATAAAGAGGAGGGAGCGGGGCCGGCAACGGCGAATAAGGGAACTCGATATCGTTCCCCCCGACCGCCTTTAAGACAGTGCGGGCTGCAACCACAAAACCCGTTGCAGTCGGCACGAAGCGCCAATTCAATGCCTTGAACAATGTCGCTGTCCCTTCATCGGGAATAATTTCCAAATCCTTGTTGAGGCGGTATTGGTTTTTTAATATCCGTTGCCCCAATATCGTTTCGCGGTCGGTTTTCGTCCGGTCAAAAAATGTCGGATATGAAGCGTCGAGCAGGTAGTACTCGTGCAGAAGCCTCACCTCGAAAAGCCTTTTATATGTTGTTACAGTAGGCATGGATACAGTTGGGACATTGTTTTAGGGTATCAACATTCTTCTTCCATCATTTTCACCTCTTGTTGGATGGTTTCAATCAATGGAGCTTCTTTTACTACTCTGCGATCATAAACCTGTGCCAGGCGCACCTTGTACATGGCAAACGGCAACTGTTTCCCGCCAAGAGCCCCCCACAGATGGTTTATCTGTTCGAAGGTTAGGGTATAAAGCTCGACTTGAAGGCGCATTTGCATCAGATCTTCCGGTTCGTCACCCGTTATTACCTGAGAGGAGGCGGCCGCAGTCGCTATGTTAAAGGTGTTTTTTGTCTGGAAAAACCGTATGACACCGCTTAGGATATTGAGCGCATCTTGATACCTGTCATCGCCCGGATTCGAGCAAATCAGCACATATAAATTCAAAAAAACGGGCGGGTTGATATAGTCTATTCCACCTAAGCTGTTTTTCCTGGTAGCCGGTGTATTCTTCAAGGCACTTTCTTCTTCAATATTGACCAGCGATAAAACGACCCCTTTCAATTTGCCGGGGTCGGCGGAGTCAAACAGTGCAATGTTCTCCAGGTTGACAACAATGGTAGCGTCCACTTCCAAATGGAGATAGTACTCTAATTCATCTCTTAATAGTTGTAATGCAACATCAATCATTATCAAAAGGGGCTAAAACGTTCGGCTTGGACACAGATTCACCCGCTCATCATTCTGGCCATGATGAACTGAACCAATGGGTATTAAAAGCGAAGAAAAAGGCTTGTAATGGCCAGAAATGCAGCCCGTGGCAATAAGCAAAGCAAGAGGGCAACAACTATCCCTATCGGCTGATAGAGACATTCCTGGTTTTTCATGAATTTCGGGTTGGTTATCAACTTAATATTTAGCGAAAGTAGCCCCTACATGCATTCCGAACCATCATCATAAACCTTGAATCGAAAAATATCCATGTTTTCATGGAGACTTCCTAACACACGTACAGCTGCCGCTGCACAGCCTCCCGAACCAACCCTGCCACATTCTTGACACCTAACTTCTGAATCAACTTTATCCGATGCGTTTCAACCGTGCATTGGCCGATAAACAGCTTTTTCGCAATCTCGCAGGTCGTAAATTCTTCCACGATCAGTTGCAAAACCTCTTGCTCGCGCTCGGTAAGCTTACAAACCGGTTTTTTTTTGCGGGCAGTGTTTGTGAGCCAATTTGTCAAAGCCTTGTGAAGGGATTCGGGCAGGTAAATCTCACCCGATTTAAGGCAATCAAGGGCCAAGAGTATTTCTGCTGCATCAGAAGTTTTGGGCAAATAACCACTGGCTCCCAACTTGAAATACTTCCTGATATCTGGCACAGATTCGCCTTGCCCAAAAAGCAGGATTTTCAAATCGGGATTCTGCTTGTGGATAGCGACAAATGCACTGCCATCTTGTACTTCGGGCAAAGCAGCATCCAGCCATATAATATCTGGCTGAAACGCCAAAATCATGCGATCAATGTTCTGAAAACTATAGGCATGATAACATACTTTGTGGTTGGGGTTGGATTCAACCGCAAGCCGGATGGCCTGTAGAAGCAAAGGGATTGCTTCGATTATAGCAAGGTTCATTGGTCATTTTGATTGGAGGTTAAATTTGTTGGTGGCTGGGACGCTGGGAAAAAGACTATCGGTTTTCAATTCGTGGCTAATATAAAGCCAAATCGGTCATGGAACATTGAGTAGCTGGAGCAGCTAAAAATTCAAAGGAGAGACAGCATGGTTGTATCAAATAAACTGGGCGATTCATTCAGTAATAACACGATTAGCAGGGGAGGCATGTTCCAATATGGCAAAATTAATGCACGTCTGGCAACATGCGAAATATTTTTGTGCTTTTTATTGGAATTTCAGCTTGATTAAACATAGCTGTCCTGAAAGCCACACTTTTGGGCAAAATTTTCTCAAAAAGCAATATATTCTACCGTTCATGTTTTTTGGGCAACCATCATCACCCCCCTTAATGATCCAAGTCAGCTTTCCGTGAACACCAAACCCGATATTTTTGCTGAAATTTGAAAAGTAATGCCCACACCCACCCTGCTCCAACCCAAAAACCCCACTGCCACAGCCCTCCAGTGCTTCCACTGCCACGAACCCACCCCCGCCCCCCCCCTCCGCATCGCCGACAAACCCTTCTGCTGCGAAGGCTGTAAAATGGTGTACGAAATCCTCAACGAACACGGGCTCTGCGAGTTCTACAAATTAGACGACAACGCGGGCATCAGCCTCAAAAACCCGAAACACGCCAAAGCCTACGCCTTCCTCGACGATGCCGAAGTGCAGGAAAAACTCCTGGAGTTCAGCAGTGCCGATAAAAGCCAGGCCTCTTTTTACCTGCCACAAATGCACTGCGTCAGCTGTATCTGGCTCCTCGAAAACCTGTACAAATTGGATGCGGGTGTGTCCCATTCCAGGGTAAACTTTTTGAAAAAAACAGCCACGGTCGTTTTCGACCCGTCGCAGACTTCCCTGCGCAAAATAGCCACCCTGCTGAGCTCTATCGGCTACCCGCCGGAAATAAACCTGGGCGATGTGGACAAACCGGAAGCGCCGAAAATAAGCCGAAAGCTCGCCTACCAACTCGGCGTGGCGGGATTTGCCTTTGGCAACATCATGCTGTTCAGCTTCCCGGAATACGTGGGCATGGACGCGCAGACGTTCAGCTGGTTCTCCAACATATTCGGCTACATCAGCATCCTCATCGCGCTGCCGGTGCTGCTGTTCAGCGCCAGGGACTATTTCATTTCCGCCTGGCAGGGCTTGCGCACCCGGCAGCTGAACATCGATATCCCGCTGTGCCTGGCGCTGCTGTCGCTGTTCGGGCGCAGCCTCTGGGAAATCCTCACGCACACGGGCGCGGGCTACCTCGACTCCTTTGCCGGCCTCACGTTCCTGCTGCTCATCGGGCGCTGGTTTCAGCAGCATACCTGGCACCAGTTGTCGTTCGAGCGCGACTACAAATCTTATTTCCCCGTGGCAGCAACCCTGAAAATGGGTGAGGAAGAAAAACACGTTTCCATCCATCGCCTGGTGCCGGGCGACATCATTTTGGTGCGCAACCATGAAATAATCCCGGCAGACGGCATTTTGCTGAAAGGTTCCGCCCAGGTTGACTACAGTTTTGTGACGGGGGAAGCCAATCCGGTACACGTTCAAAGCGGGGAGCGCATCTATGCCGGAGGCAAACAAATTGGTGAAAGCATCGAAATATCGCTGCTGCGCCGGGTATCGCAAAGCAGCCTCACCCGGCTGTGGAACGACAATCCCTTCAAAACCGCGCAAAAAGGCAGCACCACCAAGCTGGCCGATCAGGCAGGGCGTATCTTTTCCTGGATCATCCTGACCGTGGGCGGCGGGGCCTTTCTGTACTGGAGCCTCCTTGCCCGCGACATGGCGACAGCCATCAACGCTTTCACTGCCGTCATGATCGTCGCCTGCCCCTGCACGGTGGCTTTGTCCATTCCCTTCACCCTGGGAAACATCCAGCGCATTCTCGGCCGGCAGCGTTTTTACCTGAAGAACATCAACGTTGTGGAGGCGTTTGCGGCCATTGATTCCGTGGTGTTCGATAAAACGGGCACGATCACCAACATCGCCCAGCACTCGTTTCGGTTTCAGGGGAAACAGCCCAATGCCCTGGAAAAGATCGCCATACGCTCCTTAGTGCGCCATTCTGCCCACCCGCTCAGCCGCTGGATTTATGGCTCTATGGCCAATGTACCCGTTGAAAAGCCCGATTGGTTCCAAGAAAAGCCGGGGCAGGGCATTCAGGGCCGCGTCAATGGCCTGGCGCTGAAAATTGGTTCGGCAGCGTTTGTTGCAGCGCTGTCTAAAAACAGGGATACAAATCCTTATGCCGGGAAAACGGGCGTTTTTGTCGCCATTAACGACACCATATTAGGCTATTACGAAATTCAAAGCCGCTACCGCGACGGACTCGCCGAGGTGCTGGACTATTTCAAAAGCCTCGGTAGCGCGACCTTCAGGTCGCCCGAAAAAAGCCCTTCAGGGCGCTATTTCAGGAAAACAAACCACGCCAACCACCCAAAAACCACACTGCCCAACACTAACATCTGGCTACTCTCGGGCGATACCAACCAGGAAGCCGCTCGCCTTTCCCCCTTTTTCCCCGACCCCACCACCATGTTATTCAACCAAAACCCTCAAGACAAACTCGATTTTATCAAAAATCTCCAACAAAGCAACCATAACGTCATGATGATCGGCGACGGCCTAAATGATGCCGGGGCCCTGCGCCAAAGCGACCTGGGCATTGTGGTAGCCGAAGACACCAACAATTTCACCCCCGCCTGCGATGCCATCCTGCATGCCGGCGAATTTCAAAACCTCCCGAAATTCGTAGCGCTGTCGCGTGCCGGGGTCAATATCGTGCACTGGTCGTATGCCGTAGCTTTTTTGTACAATGCAATCGGGCTGAGCATTGCGGTCACCGGCCAGCTGTCGCCCTTGGTTGCAGCGATATTGATGCCGGTCAGTTCCGTTTCTATTGTGCTGTTCGGGGTGGGTATGGGCAACTGGAAAGCACGGCGGCTGGCCGTTGGCTCTTAGCTGTCGGCTCTTAGCTGTTGGCTGTTGGCTATTGGCCGTTGGCATTACATTACCAAAATATATATACTGACTATCCGCATATTGTACCCCAACGGCTTCCCTGTAAAATAGTTGATCTTG
>CAZULM010000071.1:0-31181 GCA_964621185.1 uncultured Saprospiraceae bacterium
GTGGCCGAAGTTGTTTTCGTGCAGCCGTTCGCGTCCGTAACCGTCACCGTGTAGGTGCCGGCGGCAAGGCCTGTGCGGTTCTGCGTGGTTACGCCACCCGTCCACATATATGCATAGGGTGATACGCCCCCGCTGACCGTCAACGTGATAGAGCCTGTGGAAGCGCCGTTGCACAGCACGTTAACCTGCGTCGTGCTAAGTGCCAACGCAGGCGGTTCCGTGATAGAAATCGACATGACAGCCGTGCAGCTGTTCGCGTCCGTCACCGTAACCGTATAGGTGCCGGCGGCAAGGCCGCTGCGGTCCTGCGTCGTCGCGCCGCCCGTCCAGGAGTAGGTGTAGGGGGCTGTGCCGCCCGTAACCGTCAGGTCGATGGAACCGGTCGATGCGCCGTTGCACAGCACGTTCACGTGCGTCTCGCTCAGGCTCGGCCCGCCCGTGTTGCTCACCGTGGCAGAGGCCGTCTTCGTGCAGTTGTTGGCATCCGTGACCGTAACCGTGTAGGTGCCGGCAGATACGTTGCTCAGGTTCTGGGACGTCGCCCCGTTTGTCCAAATAAAGGCATAAGGCGCCACGCCGCCCGATACCGTCAGGGTGACGGCGCCGTTGGCGTTGCCGCAGGTAGAGTTCATCGTCGTGACGCTCAGCACCACCGCCGGCGGCTGCGTGATCGTCGCAGACACTGTTTTCGTGCAAGCGTTGGCATCTGCCACGGTCACGGTGTACGTGCCGGCAGCAAGGCCGCTGATGTTCTGGGTGGTGGCCAGGTTCGTCCAGGCATAGGTGTACGGGGCTACGCCGCCAGAAACCGTCAGGTTGATAGAACCAGTCGATGCGCCGTTGCACAGCACGTTAACCTGCGTCGTGCTCAGGGCAATGGCCGGCGGCTGCGTGATCGTGGCCGAGGCAGTCTTCGTACAGCCGTTCGCGTCCGTTACCGTCACCGTGTAGGTGCCGGCGGCAAGGCCCGTCCGGTCTTCCGTCGTCACGCCGCCGCCCCAGTTGTAGCTGTACGGCGAAACGCCGCCGGATACCGCCAAGTTGATGGAACCGGTCGAGGCGCCGTTGCACAGCACGTTAACTTGCGTGGTGCTAAGGGCTATCGCCGAAGGCTGGGTGATCGTCGCCGAAGTGGTTTTCGTGCAGCCGTTCGCGTCCGTAACCGTAACCGTGTAGGTGCCGGCAGCGAGGTTCGTGCGGTTCTGCGTCGTGACGCCGCCGCCCCAGTTGTAGCTGTACGGCGAAACGCCGCCAGATACCGTCAGGGTGATGGAGCCCGTGGATGCGCCGTTGCACAGCACGTTCACTTGGGTGGTGCTCAATACCAAAGCCGGAGGCTCGGTGATGGCCGCGGATGTCGTCTTGGTGCAGCCGTTCGCGTCCGTAACCGTCACCGTGTACGTGCCGGCGGCCAGGTTCGTGCGGTTCTGCGTCGTGACGCCGCCCGTCCACATGTACGCGTAGGGCGACACGCCGCCGGATACCGTCAGGGTGATGGCGCCCGTGGATGCGCCGTTACAAAGCACGTTCACCTGCGTCGTGCTCAGGGCGAGCGCCGCAGGCTGCGTGATCGTGGCCGAAGTTGTTTTCGTGCAGCCGTTCGCGTCCGTAACCGTCACCGTGTAGGCGCCGGCGGCAAGGCCGCCGAGGTCTTGGGTCGTGGCCGCGTTCGACCAGGCATAGCTGTACGGCGACACGCCGCCGCTCACCGTCAGGTCGATGGAACCCGTCGAGGCGCCGTTGCAGAGAACGTTCACCTGCGTCGTGCCAAGTGCCAGCGCAGGCGGCTCGGTGATCGCGATCGACATGACAGCCGTGCAGCTGTTCGCGTCCGAAACCGTAACCGTATAGGTGCCGGCGGCAAGGCCCGTGCGGTCTTGCGTCGTCGCGCCGCCAGTCCAGGAGTAGGTGTAGGGGGCTGTGCCGCCCGTGACCGTCAGGTCGATAGAGCCCGTGGATGCGCCGTTGCACAGCACGTTCAGGTGCGTCTCGCTCAGGCTCGGGCCGCCCGTGTTGCTGACCGTTGCGGAAGCTGTTTTTGTACAAGCGTTTGCGTCTGTCACCGTCACGGTGTACGTGCCGGCTGAAATGTTGCTCAAGTTCTGGGTCGTAGCGCTGTTGCTCCACATATAGGTGTACGGCGACACGCCGCCCGACACCGTCAACATGACCGTGCCGTTCGAGTTGCCGCAGGTAGAGTTCATCGTTGTCACGCTCAATGCCACAGCCGGAGGCTGTGTGATCGTCGCGCATATTGTCTTGGTACAGCTGTTCGCGTCCGTAACCGTCACGCAATACGTGCCGGCAGCTAGGCCAGTGCGGTTCTGGGTTGTTACGCCCGAACCCCAGTTATAAGTGTAGGGCGATACGCCGCCTGATACTGTCAGGTTGATAGAACCAGTAGATGCGCCGTTGCACAGCACGTTAACCTGCGTCGTGCTCAGGGCAAGCGCCGGTGGCTGTGTGATGGTTGCAGAAGTCGTCTTCGTGCAACCGTTGGCATCCGTTACCGTCACCGTGTAGGTGCCAGCAGCAAGGCCCGTGAGGTTCTGCGTCGTAACGCCGCCCGTCCACATATAGGTGTAAGGCGATACCCCGCCCGATACGGTCAGGTTGATGGAACCCGTGGAGGCGCCGTTGCAAGGCACGTTCACCTGTGTCGTGCTCAGCACCACTGCTGGTGGCTGGGTAATTGATGGGAAAGCCCGTTTTGTGCAGCCGTTCGCATCCGTAACGGTCACTGTATAAATGCCCGCTGTCAAACTGCTGACATTCTGGGTGGTCGCGCCATTTGACCACAAGTAAGTGTATGGCGAAACGCCGCCCGTTACCGTCAATGAGATAGCGCCTGTTGCTGCGCCATTGCACAACACGTTGGTAATGGTAGCCGTAATATTGATCACAGGTGGTTGTGTGATCGTAACACAAATCGTTGCAGTACATTGGTTTGCATCCGTCACGGTCACACAGTATGTGCCCGCTGCAAGGCCACTACGGTCTTGTGTCGTAACCCCAGAACCCCAGTTGTAGGTATAGGGGCTGGTGCCGCCGGTAACCGTCAAATCAATTGAACCGGTAGCCGCACCGTTGCACAGTACGTTCACCTGCGTCGTGCTCAAGGCAAGCGCCGGTGGCTGTGTGATCGTCGCTGAAATCGTCTTCGTGCACTGGTTGGCATCCGTTACTGTTACCGTGTAGGTGCCGGCAGCAAGGCCACTGAGGTTCTGGGTCGTGGCCGCATTTGACCAGTTATAGGTATATGGCGACACGCCGCCCGAGACTGTCAGGTCAATCGAACCTGTCGATGCGCCGTTGCAAACCACGTTAACCTGCGTCGTGCTCAGGGCAAGCGCAGGAGGTTGTGTGATCGAAATTGACATCACAGCCGTACAGCTGTTCGCGTCTGACACCGTCACCGTGTAAGTGCCGGCAGCCAGGCCGGAAAGGTCTTGTGTCGTCGCCCCGCCCGTCCAGGAATACGTGTACGGCGCGGTGCCGCCGGTAACCGTCAGGTCGATAGAGCCCGTGGATGCGCCGTTGCACAGCACGTTCACGTGCGTCTCGCTCAGGCTCGGGCCGCCCGTGTTGCTCACGGTGGCAGAGATCGTCTTCGTGCAGGCGTTCGCGTCCGTAACCGTCACCGTGTACGTGCCGGCAGATACGTTGCTCAGGTTCTGCGTCGTGGCCGAGTTCGACCACATATAGGTGTACGGCGATACGCCGCCAGACACTGTCAGCGTGACCGTGCCGTTGGCGTTGCCGCAGGTGGAGTTCATCGTCGTGACGCTCAAGGCCACCGCCGGAGGCTGCGTGATCGTCGCAGAGGCCGTCTTCGTGCAGCTGTTCGCGTCCGTAACCGTCACCGTGTAGGCGCCGGCCGCAAGGCCCGTGCGGTTCTGCGTCGTGATGCCGCCGCCCCAGTTGTAGCTGTACGGCGACACGCCGCCCGATACCGTCAGGTTGATGGAGCCCGTGGATGCGCCGTTGCACAGCACGTTAACCTGGGTAGTGCTCAAGGCAAGGGCAGGCGGCTGGGTGACCGTCGCAGAGACGGTCTTCGTGCAGCTGTTCGCGTCCGTAACCGTCACCGTGTAGGTGCCGGCCGCAAGGCCCGTGCGGTTTTGGGACGTCACGCCGCCCGTCCACATATAGGTATAGGGCGAAACGCCGCCTGAAACCGTCAGGTTGATGGAGCCCGTGGATGCGCCGTTGCACAGCACGTTCACTTGTGTCGTGCTCAGGGCAATGGCCGGCGGCTGGGTTATGGTGACACAAGTAGTTGCAGTACAGCTGTTCGCATCGGTCACCGTCACGCAATAAGTGCCGGCAGCGAGGCCCGTGCGGTTCTGCGTCGTGATGCCGCCGCCCCAGTTGTAGCTGTACGGGGTGGTGCCGCCCGTTACGGTTAAGTTGATAGAGCCAGTAGCCGCGCCGTTGCACAGCACGTTCACTTGCGTGGTGCTGAGGCTTGGCCCGCCTGTGTTGCTCACGGTGGCCGAAGCAGTCTTCGTACAGTTGTTTGCGTCTGTTACGGTCACGGTATAGGTGCCGGCAGCTACGCTGCTCAGGTTTTGGGTAGTGGCCGAATTCGACCAGATATATGTATATGGTGAAACCCCGCCGCTGACGCTCAGGTTGACTGCGCCGTTCGCGTTGCCGCAGGTAGAGTTGGTCGTTGTGGTGCTCAAGACCACAGCCGCTGGCTGCGTGATCGTGGCCGATGCTGTTTTGGTGCAGCTGTTCGCGTCCGTCACCGTCACCGTGTAGGTGCCGGCAGCAAGGTTCGTGCGGTTCTGCGTCGTGATGCCGCCGCCCCAGTTGTAGCTGTACGGCGACACGCCGCCAGATACCGTCAGGGTGATGGAGCCCGTGGATGCGCCGTTGCACAGCACGTTCACCTGTGTCGTGCTAAGTGCCAGCGCAGGAGGTTCGGTGATCGTTGCCGAAGCCGTTTTGGTACAGTTGTTCGCGTCTGTTACCGTCACCGTGTAGGTGCCGGCCGAAAGGCCCGTGCGGTTCTGCGTCGTGATGCCGCCGCCCCAGTTGTAGCTGTACGGCGATACGCCGCCTGACACTGTCAGGGTGATAGAGCCGGTAGCCGCGCCGTTGCACAGCACGTTCACTTGCGTGGTGCTGATGGAGATGGCGCTTGGCTGGGTTATGGTGACACAAGTAGTTGCAGTACAGCTGTTCGCATCGGTCACCGTCACGCAATAAGTGCCGGCAGCAAGGCCCGTGCGGTTCTGCGTCGTGACGCCGCCGCCCCAGTTGTAGCTGTACGGCGATACGCCGCCTGACACTGTCAGGGTGATAGAGCCGGTAGCCGCGCCGTTGCACAGCACGTTCACTTGCGTGGTGCTGATGGAGATGGCGCTTGGCTGGGTTATGGTGACACAAGTAGTTGCAGTACAGCTGTTCGCATCGGTCACCGTCACGCAATAAGTGCCGGCAGCGAGGCCCGTGCGGTTCTGCGTCGTAATGCCGCCGCCCCAGTTGTAGGTGTACGGTGCGGTGCCGCCGCTTACCGTAATATTGATGGAACCCGTAGCCGCGCCGTTGCACAGCACGTTTACTTGCGAGGAGCTGACTACCGGGCCATTTGTATTGGTAATTGACCTTGAAGTAGTACGGGTGCAGCTATTGGCATCAGTAACCGTCACTGTATAGGTGCCAGCAGACAAGTTTGAGAGGTTTTGCGTTGTAGCCCCGTTGGACCAAGCATAGGAATAAGGCGCAGTACCGCTGGTCACTGTCAGGTTGATGGAGCCATTGGCCAATCCGCAGGTAGCATTCACTGATGTGACGCTCAGCACCGGGAGCGGATTCACCGTAACCGTAGCGGATGCGGTGGAAGTACAGCCGCTGGTACTGGTTACAGAATAGGTAGTGGTTGTGGAAGGAGAAACCGTGATAGAAGTAGTGGTAGCGCCCGTGCTCCAGGTATAGCCGCCACCACCGCTGGCAGTCAGGGTTATGCTCTGGCCATTACAGATATTGCCGCCGCCCGTAATTATTACAGAGCTGGCAGGGACGCAGGAAACCGGTCCGTTTACAGTGCCAGTTTGACAGCAACCGGAATATTTGCTGGTGTAATTGATTTGACCAACTGTGTACATTGTGTTAAAGGTCACCGACAGCGTCGCGCACTGGCCATTGCTTATATTGAGGTTATCCCATTTTAATCCGTACACATTGCAAGAGCCATCCATGCCAAGGAACCACGGATACGACGCGCCGTTGAGCGTTACAGAAGTGATATTGCTTGAATTAATACAAGGTGGCAATTGCAATACGAAGTGGCTAATGGCACTGCCTGTTTGGCAAATGGTATAGGTAAAAGTATTGGTGCAGTTTGTGCCAGGCCCTGTGACCGTTGTCGAGCTGTTGTCACTCACCAAGGTATAGGAAGCCGTTTTGGTACAGGTATTGGCATCCGTTACCGTTACGGTATAGGTGCCAGCTGGGATGTTGAAAATATCTTGTGTCGTCGCACCATTCGTCCAGATATAGGTATATGGTGAAATTCCTCCAGTCACCGTCAAGTCGATGTACCCGTTGGAGGAACTGCAGGTCATGGTCGGATCCATTACCGTGGCCGACAGTGTCAGGGCCGTTGCCGGCTGGGTAATCGTGGCTGAAGTCGTTTTGGTGCAGCTGTTCGCGTCAGTAACGGTCACCGTGTAGGTGCCGGCAGCAAGGCCGGTGCGGTTCTGGGTTGTGACACCACCTGTCCACAAATAGGTATAAGGAGATACGCCGCCGCTCACGGTCAGCGTAATGGAACCTGTGGAAGCCCCTTGGCAAGCCACGTTCACCTGGGTTGTGCTCAGCACGATGGCAGGAGGTTGGGTAATGGTTGCCGAAGTTGTTTTCGTACAGCCATTGGAATCCGTCACCGTAACAGTATAGGTGCCAGCGGGCCGGTTGGTGATATTCTGGGTGGTCGCACCTGAAGACCAGGAATAGGAATAAGGGCTGGTGCCACCAGCTACCGTGAGGTTGACAGAGCCTGTGGAGGCTCCGTTACATAGCACGTTGACCTGAGTAGTGGTGAGGACAATAACTGCTGGCGCCAAAACAATGGAGGCAGAGGTTGTTTTGGTGCAGTTGTTCGCATCTGTAACGGTCACGGTGTAAGTGCCAATTGTAAGATTGCTGATATTTTGGGTAGTGGCCCCATTCGACCAAAGATAAGAGTAGGGTGAAGTGCCGCCAGTAACTGTTAAGTTGATAGAACCTGTGGCTGCCCCATTGCATAGCACATTCACTTGGGTGGTACTCAGCGTCAACGCTGGAGGCTGAGTAATGGTAGCAGAAATTGTTTTGGTGCAACCATTGGCATCCGTCACGGTTACGGTGTAAGTACCAGCAGCAAGATTACTGATATTTTGAGTGGTAGCACTGTTTGACCAAGCATATGTATAAGGTGCAACACCGCCACTTCTGGTAAGGCTTATCGATCCTGTCGAAGCACCGTTGCACAGCAAATTTACCTGGGAGGTGCTCAGCACAATGGCTGGCGGTTGCGTCACGGTTGCACTTATTGATGCTGTTGAGCCTGAATTGTCTGTTACCGTAACGGTATAGGTTCCAGCAGGAATATTACTGAGGTTTTGTGTGGTAGCACCATTGGACCAGGAATAGGTAAATGGAGCAACACCGCCAGAAACTGTTAGGGTTATTGCACCATTGGAACCGTTATAACAGGAAACTGGAACTATTGACCTGCTCAAATCAATTTGAACGCAAGGTGTCACACTTCCCGTGCTACTCCAGGAACCTGTCCAGTTGGAGCCGCCGCCGCCGCGGGCGCCGCCAACTACATAATCCTTATAGTTTTCTGGAGTTCCTGCATGGTCAGAGTTGTTGTACGGATTTTCAACACTTCCATCAACCGGCTTTACGCCTATTGCATTGTTATCAGTGGTAAATGTGGTATAAACTGCTGCACTCCATTGCCAGTTCAAGGTAACTCCCGTATGGCTGGTTGAAAAATTTCCACCCCAAGAAACGGGGTTGATTCCACCCGGGAAACCTACTGGAACCGGAAATGCCAAACCAGCTGAAAACACATTTTTGCTGTTATTACCCGGCGAAACAGTTGTCACCCATTCACCACCGGTAAATTCGGTGGTCGTCATGGTCGCACTGGGCGAGTATATTATTTTCCCTTTTGGAACATCCAGAGTGTATCCTGTGCCATTGGCGGTAAATGTGATCGTTGAAGGGCCAAACTCAATCGTCACAGTCTGCCCAGCTGGCAACCCAGAGGCCTTGATATGACTGTTAAACCAAATGTACCGACCCGCCGGAATGGCAGTTCCATTAAAATTTGAATTTATGGTGCTGTAACTCTCCCCATTGCTACAATTAGAGCCGGGTGGTGGACAAATCGAGACAACAACTGTGGCAGCTTTGGTGACAGTGCAGCCATTGGCTCCGGTAACGGTAACAGTATAGGTCGTAGTAGATATTGGCATTACCGAAATAGTGCTAGTAGTTTCGCCCGTTGTCCAGGAATAGGTGAATGGACCGCTTCCGCCAGATACGTTAGCCGTCAAAGTAGCAAATTCATTGTCACAAATGGATGTATTTCCCGAAATAGTTACGGTTTGCACAGGATTGACTGTAACCGAAACAGTACCCGTAGCGGTACATCCGGAACTTCCAGTAACGGTCACCGTATAGGTTGTTGTAATGGTCGGACTAACTGATGTTGAAGCTGTTGTGGCTCCGTTGCTCCATAAATAGGTGCCTCCACCCGTAGCAGTGAGCGTTGCACTGGTTCCCGAACAGATGGTTGACGGGTTGGCATTCACCGTGATGGTTGGGGGAACGGTTGTAGTAATGGTCGAAGTTGCTGTTTTAGTGCAGGAGTTTGCGTCTGTGACGGTAACGGTGTAGGTGCCTGCGGGACGATTGATAATATTTTGAGTCGTTGCACCAGTTGACCAAGCATACGTGTACGGGCTCACCCCACCGCTGACTGTTAATGTAATTGAACCATTTGAGTTTCCGCATGTGGCATTCGTAATGGTGGTGCTTATTGCGATTACCGGAGGCTGGGTAATGGTCGCCGAGGTCGTTTTCGTGCAACCGTTGGCGTCAGTCACCGTAACGGTATAAGTACCGGCGGGGCGGCTCGTCAGGTTTTGGGTAGTCGCGCCATTAGACCAGGCATAGGTATAGGGCGAGGTGCCGCCGCTCCTTGTCAGGGTAATGGAGCCTGTGGAAGCACCGTTGCAAAGCACGTTCACCTGGGTGGTGCTCAATACGATGGCCGACAATTGCGTGATGGCCGTTGCGATGGTCTTGGTGCAATTGCTGGCATCCGTCACGGTTACGGTGTACGTGCCGGCAGCCAGGTTGGAAACGTCTTCCGTCGTGGCGCCGTTCGACCACAGATAGGTGTAGGGAACCGTGCCGCCTTCTACAGTCAGGTCGATGGAGCCCGTAGAACTGCCATTGCAAAGCACATTTACCTTGGTAGTCGATAATTTCAAGGCACTGAGGGGCTGTGAAATGGTGGCCGATGTCGTTTTGGTACAGCCATTGGCATCCGTTACCGTAACGGTATAGGTGGCTGCTGCCAGGCCGGATATGTCTTCAGTGGTTGCGCTGTTTGACCATAAATAGGAATAAGGTGAGGTGCCGCCACTGACGGTCAAGTCGATAGAACCTGTTGCCCCGCCAAAACAGCTCACATTTACAAAGGTTCTGCTAAGGGTCAATGCAGAGGGTTGCGTTATAGAAGCCGATGCCGTTTTGGTACAACCATTCGCATCCGTTACCGTCACCGTATATGTGCCGGCAGGGCGATTGGTGATGTTTTGGGTTGTAGCGCCCGAAGACCATGCATAGGTGTAGGGAGAAGTGCCGCCACTCACGGTCAAGCTGACCGAACCTGTCGCGTTGCCGTTGCACAACACATTTACCACCGTGGTGCTGAGCGTGATGGCTGCCGGTTGGGTAATGGTAGCGGAAGTTGTTTTGGTACAGCCAAGGGCATCCGTAACCGTCACCGTGTAGGTACCCGCTGCACGGCCAGAGATATTCTGTGTGGTTGCCCCGGAAGACCAGGCATAAGTATATGGTGACACGCCGCCGCTCACGGTTAAGTTGACAGCACCATTGGTGCCACCGTTGCACGAGACATTGGTTAGGGTCGTGCTTAGGGCAATGTTGCTCAACCTAACGGTGATGGCATTGGAAGCCCCTGTCCACTCGGTGCAACCTGCCCGGCGCGACAGCCGCATGAAACAGGTGCTTTGGGTAATTACGGGAGAATCGTAGGTGGCTGCATTGGCCCCAGAGATTGTCTGCCATGCCGGGTCGCCCACGGGCGGGCATGTAGTCCCTGTGGCTTTAACCCACGAATATTCCATAGTGCCGCTGCCGCCTGAAGGGAAGGCGAGGTTGACAAATGCAACAGGGTCGTAAGAGGATGCGTTGCAGGCGACCTGGTTGTTGCCGATAGTACCGCCGTTCGTAACGTTGTCGCACTGCAGGAGGGAAAACGTGAAAGTTTCCTCGTCGCAAAGCAAGCCGCCTTGGTTGTCAGCAGAATAAATCTTAACATTTACGGTATAGGAGCCTGCTGCTGGCGACCAGCTGACACCTGTGTTTGGATAGTTGTATGGCTCAGCATTTTCGGTAACCGTGCCTGAACTCGGCCCTGTTACGGTAAAGAAGGCGCTTTCACTGCCACTTGTAACCGAGGCTTCCAAGTTGTAGAGGCCAGAAATATCGCTCAACTGATAGGTTCCGCCATTCGTGATGGGGATATCGGCCCCCCCGTCCATCTTATTGAAAAGCAGGCCGGTGATGCTGGCATTGCACGTGGTGGTGGTCAAGCACCACATGTCTGTTTTTACCCAGTCCTGGTCTGCATAGAAGGTGACCCGCACTTTGGTAGCTCCAGCGGGAACCGTGCCTGAAAGGTTGTACTGCGACATGCTGGGCAAAATAGCATTGACCTCCTGCCTGATTTCACTAATAAAGGTGCTGCCGTTGTAAAATTGGACCGACACATAAGCAAGGTATGATGCATTGTGCACCCCGCCATAAACATTTACATTGATCCCAGTGCCGGGGGCGATCCCGGTAATATCCTGGTAAGCCCCGCCGTTGCCGCTGCCCCCGCCTTCGAGGAAGTGGCCGGAGTAAGTGCCGCACTGCGCGGCATAGGTGCCAGTACTGAGTGTGCCGTTATAGGTGCTCCAGTTGGCCGTCCCGCTTTCGAAGCTTGGGTTCAGCACCAGGTTGCCAGGGCAAGAACACTCATTTTCTACGGTGACGGTGAGGGCATTGGATTCTCCGTCATAGTTGGAGCAGCCGGCGCGCCTGCTGCAGCGCATAAAACAGGTAGAGCTGAAAAGCGGCCCTGAATCGTACGTGGCGGAAGTAGCGCCGGAAATGACGACCCAGGAAGCATCCCCGGGCGCAGGACAAGGAATGGTGGTGCTTTTCAGCCACAAATATTCGATGGTGCCGGAGCCTCCCGACGGGAACGTCACATTGGTAAAAGGCGCCGGGTCGCCGCCATTCGAAATGGTCTGGTCGGCAGCTATGGCGCCGCCGTTGGTGACGTTGTTGCAGTCCAGGCACTTTTTGGGCGCTGCGTTGCCCGGCATGACAACACTTATGTTCTCCTTTACAGGGTCTCCGTGTTTGTACTTGGTTGGCCCATTTGCCAGCGCCGGCGCAATCAAGCTGCTCCCGGCCAGAGCGATGGTTGTAGTCAAAATTGTTCCTAAAGCGTTGATAGTGAGGAACGACTGAGCGCGGAGTGTAAAAGATTTCATAAATGTTTGTCAGTTTCGTTGTTACGAATTGTATCGATTTCTGATCGGTAATGGGCAATAGCAAACAGGGCCGCGTGGGTACATGCAGCTGGAAATGTTCCCGTTGGCGTTTTGTCGAATAGCAGAACAGGCCTGAAAAACTGCGCATATGGCAATTAATCAAGCAACACAAGCTGCATTGCAGACAATGACCCAACCGGGTACAGAAAAAAAATTAAAATCTGAAGCGTAACTCTCCTGGGTAAGGATTAAGCGTTAGGAGAAGTACAGGTAAATGAAGGAGTTCCTAAACCTTTACAGGCAAATGAAGCATGCATGCGTAGGTATAAGGATGAGGCTGCCAGCATCAACTGGCGCGTGTCAAAAAGGAGGAAGATTAGGTAACGGTAGGAAAGACTGCAGGGGGCAGATTAAATCATGCGAGGGGAAAATCGCTCCTCAACATGATACATTCAATACGCGAATGTGAGGCAAAGTTACAGTTATACATTAAAATTCGTAACAAGTGCCGTGTTTTTTTTTCCCAAACCCCGGAAATGTATTGAAGGTGACATTAGATCAGCCAAAAACCTATAGCAAGAACGCTAATTTGAGGCTGCCTTCACTACTTTTCGGACAAAAGCCTTGTCGTCCAGTTGAATTTTTAAGAAATAAATTCCTGGGGCCACGTTGGGCAAATCAAACCGGCAAAGACCAGGGCCAACAGTTTTTTTGGGCAAAATCAAGGACACGATGCGGCCCAACTCGTCGGTCATCTCTACCGCCACTGGGGTAGGTTTGGTCAGTTCTATGTCTAAGTTGGCCTTGGCATAATACGGGTTGGGGTAAACTTTCATGTCTATCGACTCTACCTTCACGCCACTCCCGGCATAGAGCGTTTCTTCGCTGCGCTTCAGGCTGCTGCCGGTCTTGAAAATATCGGCAACAAACCCCACGCCAGCACTGCCAACCTCGCGCTCGGGGCTTCTGCTTTTTGAAAACATCGCCAGGGCATTGACCAGCATCTGGGAAGAAGGAGCCTCATCGAAATAATATTCCACGCCTATATATACGACCTTGCCTAAACCCAGCGGCTTGTACCCCACCACCGGGTAGCCCCCGACATCTGCCAGGGTTACAAACAATGGGTCAGAGATGTCTAAAGGGTAAGCAAAGTTGCCCAGTTGGAAATCAGCGCTGACACCATGGAATATCGAATGTTCGGGGTGGGAACTGTGAACCGGCCTTTCTTTGGAAAAATAGCCGAAATCAAGGTCGAAAAGCCCAAATTGCTGCAACACTTCAAATTCATGGGTGCCGGTGAACAATACGGCGCCGCCTTGCAGCACGTATTGGTTCAGGGCATTGCTGTATGCTTTTACGCTGCCGGCATTTGCAGCAGACGGATAAGCCACGACCACGGCGTCGCAGCCGGTTAGCGCGTGGGACAAATCGCCCATCGTCCCTCCGGAAAAATCTACGAAGGTGGTATTGGGCAGGTACCGGTTGATGATACCCCGCACCTTTTCATTGTAGGCGCCGCCATATTCGCTGTAGTTCAGCATCAACACGCGCAGCTTGGTTGCGGTATCTACCTCCACCTGCAAGCCATAATCTTCATGGTATGGCAGCATCCGGTCTGTACGCGACAGGAGCCGCTCGAACATTGTGTTGCAAACCGGCGCGTTGAAGTCAAAGTACGGATAGCCCGGGCGGAACGCCGACAGGCAAAGCAGACCAAAAGTCAAGGCAATGGTGAGTATAGAGCGGTGCATTGGCAGCTTGTAAAGTTATCAGTTCAAATAGAGCTTTTCAGGTTAAACGCACATACAGCAAATATCGTGCAAAAGAGGCTGCAAAATTACGGATTCCTTCCAAACAGTTTCAAAAATATTCCAGAATGCAAAAGAGCCGCCCTGGTGGAGGCGGCTCTTTCGTATCCTTGCCGGTGACAAACAATTACTTGCCGGCGACCAACGAAATCTGGAGGTCAAATTCGTCGTAGATGGTCTTGTCGCCCAATCCGTCGAAAAATGAGCCCGAGCCGTAGCGCATGTTGTACTCCGAACGGTCAATGGTCATTTTGCCCGTAGCGTTGACGACGCCGTTCGCCTCCTGGGCAAAGGCAAAGAATTTCACCTCCTTGGTGGTGCCTTTGATCGTCAGATTGCCCACGATCTTGTAGTTCCCCTTGCTGTCTTGCGGGATCGCGCGCGTGATCACCAAGGTCGCCGTCGGATGGTTGGCAACCCCCAGGAAATCGTCAGACTTCAGGTGGCCGACAAGTTTTGCCGCCCATTCCCCTTCTAAGTCGGTGTCCGTAATAGAGTTCATGTCCATTTCAAAGGCGCCGCCTGAAAGCAGGCCGTCGGTGAACTGGACATTGCCGCTCTTGATTTTTACCGTGCCGGTATGCTTGCCGGTCACTTTGTAGCCCGTCCAAACGACGACGCTGGCATTGGTGTTCACATTGTACTTGTTCTGGGCCTGCAAGGCTACCAATAACATCCCGAATAAGGGAAGAAGGATCAATTTTTTCATGCGTAACAAAATTTTTAGGATGATGAATATGCGTTGGCAAAGCAGCCAATCAAACGCAAAGATGGGTAAGATGTTCGGGCAATAGGTGTTGCAACACCTATTTTTAACAGCAGGTTAACAAGCAGCTTGCCTTTGCTCCCCCTGCCTCTGGCATTGCAGCCCAATAGCAGGCACAATGCCATATTGCTGCCGAGTCGGCGGGGGGCGGATCGCTACCCTTAACCGGCAGGCACACAAATTCAAGCTGGAAACGGAGAACGCTGTTCTATATGGCCACCTGGTCGGCATGCAAAAGCAACAAAGCCTGCAACGAGCTGCGCAAAAGGCTGAAAAACAAAGGGAAACCCCCAAAAGTCATACTCGTCGCATTGGCGCACAAACTCCTGAGGCAAGTGTAGGCGGTAGTCAAAAACAACACGGATTTCGACAACAACTACGAATCAAAAACTGAAATCAACTGAAAATAGATCGACTTTTTCTTGCACAGAAATATATATCATCCGCCTTTTCGCAGAGAAGGGTTAAGAGAACGCCACAAAATTGCCAGACGGCAATTATATGGCCGTCGCAATCCGCCTTTTCGCAGAGAAGGGTTAAGAGGACCATGCCCAGTTCTGGCGCGACAGGCATCACAGTCGCAATCCGCCTTTTCGCAGAGAAGGGTTAAGAGGACCTTTCGAACCGGAGAAGCAACCTATAAATAAAGTCGCAATCCGCCTTTTCGCAGAGAAGGGTTAAGAGCAGGGTGTGCACGTTTTCACTCCGAAGAAGGGCGTAGGGAGTCGCAATCCGCCTTTTCGCAGAGAAGGGTTAAGAGAGTTAAACACCTTAATACAATGGCAAATATCGTTATTGTCGCAATCCGCCTTTTCGCAGAGAAGGGTTAAGAGTAGGCGAAGGGCGGGCTGCCAGAGATTGCTTGCACAGTCGCAATCCGCCTTTTCGCAGAGAAGGGTTAAGAGTGCCCATGTCCGCGACAGTCTTTCTTCGTTTCGGGGGGTCGCAATCCGCCTTTTCGCAGAGAAGGGTTAAGAGCAAGCGTCCCTCTAATTGCTCGGTTGTGCACGAAGAAGTCGCAATCCGCCTTTTCGCAGAGAAGGGTTAAGAGATCACAAGTACGGGCATAGGTGGCTTATCATAAGCGTCGCAATCCGCCTTTTCGCAGAGAAGGGTTAAGAGGGTCCACAATGTTTCAAGCAAGCCCCCTTCTAACGAAGGTCGCAATCCGCCTTTTCGCAGAGAAGGGTTAAGAGAACGATTTGTTTTCTTTTCTTCAATGGCTGTTTATGGTCGCAATCCGCCTTTTCGCAGAGAAGGGTTAAGAGTCACATAAATAATGTGCCGAACGTGATTTTGTAAGAGATGTCGCAATCCGCCTTTTCGCAGAGAAGGGTTAAGAGGAAGGAGATATGGTTCAGGCTCGAAAAGTTGCAAAGGTCGCAATCCGCCTTTTCGCAGAGAAGGGTTAAGAGAAAGCAGGGGTTTTAGATGTCAAAAACACAGTTAAAGTCGCAATCCGCCTTTTCGCAGAGAAGGGTTAAGAGAAGTACGTCTCTCACCTTGGAGACCCAGACAAGCCGTCGCAATCCGCCTTTTCGCAGAGAAGGGTTAAGAGACATCAAATCATCGACGCTTACAGCGCCTCAGACGGTCGCAATCCGCCTTTTCGCAGAGAAGGGTTAAGAGAGAAGTCGTTGTTGTAGGTATCGTAAATCAATCCGTCGCAATCCGCCTTTTCGCAGAGAAGGGTTAAGAGCAAGCGATTGGCGGCGCTGTGTTGCCGCCCCTGGAGTCGCAATCCGCCTTTTCGCAGAGAAGGGTTAAGAGGGCTATGAATCAGTTGGAAACTATCAAAGAATTGAGTCGCAATCCGCCTTTTCGCAGAGAAGGGTTAAGAGAAACATATCAACCAGCGAAGGGCGGTGATGTATTGTCGCAATCCGCCTTTTCGCAGAGAAGGGTTAAGAGAGGAGGCTCGAAAGGGAACAAGATCTACAAACACAAGTCGCAATCCGCCTTTTCGCAGAGAAGGGTTAAGAGCGCTGGTTGCGCCGCTGACTGCAAATCGCCTTGCGGTCGCAATCCGCCTTTTCGCAGAGAAGGGTTAAGAGCGGGTGAGTTTAGTGCATTTCTAAAGGAGATAAATCGTCGCAATCCGCCTTTTCGCAGAGAAGGGTTAAGAGAACGGGACCACTGTGGTCCCCAGCAAAGAAAAGAAGGTCGCAATCCGCCTTTTCGCAGAGAAGGGTTAAGAGCTACAAACCTGAAGGCCAAGAGCGCACATTTTTGGTGTCGCAATCCGCCTTTTCGCAGAGAAGGGTTAAGAGTAAGGGTTAGTACTCTACCAAGTGCATATAAAACAGTCGCAATCCGCCTTTTCGCAGAGAAGGGTTAAGAGTACGAGTTAACAAGCGAGCCAACACCGCGCTTCCGTGTCGCAATCCGCCTTTTCGCAGAGAAGGGTTAAGAGCCAACCTGAATTTCCGCCTTACCACGAAGTTGATAGGGTCGCAATCCGCCTTTTCGCAGAGAAGGGTTAAGAGGTGTTGGCAAAGTCGGTGGCAATCAACCTGATGGAGTCGCAATCCGCCTTTTCGCAGAGAAGGGTTAAGAGTCAAAACCGCTTCTTACCAGAATATCCTCTGAGAGTCGCAATCCGCCTTTTCGCAGAGAAGGGTTAAGAGTGGGCATGTACTTTCACTACAAAATGTCGAAAGAAGTCGCAATCCGCCTTTTCGCAGAGAAGGGTTAAGAGTCTGGTTGTGAATGCGTGGAATAAGCGCCTCAAAGTCGCAATCCGCCTTTTCGCAGAGAAGGGTTAAGAGTTGGTTGTTGGGTCGGTGCATATAATTTATATGATGTCGCAATCCGCCTTTTCGCAGAGAAGGGTTAAGAGACAGGATCTGTCAATACAAGATTAAATGAAATTGAGTCGCAATCCGCCTTTTCGCAGAGAAGGGTTAAGAGAAGTATCAAATTCAGCATTATCTGCATGTTTAATGGTCGCAATCCGCCTTTTCGCAGAGAAGGGTTAAGAGAAATTAGGGGTTTGTCGTAAGATGAACCCCTTACTGTCGCAATCCGCCTTTTCGCAGAGAAGGGTTAAGAGTAAAATAAATAAAATTTATAATGAAGATTGTATAACTGTCGCAATCCGCCTTTTCGCAGAGAAGGGTTAAGAGAAATAAGAACAATGTTGAAAGAAGTAGGCACCAGCGGGGTCGCAATCCGCCTTTTCGCAGAGAAGGGTTAAGAGATCCCTCGGATTGGAGTGATCATTGTGTCGCCAGCCGTCGCAATCCGCCTTTTCGCAGAGAAGGGTTAAGAGGCATCCAGGTGTCACGCCTCACTCTCAAGAGTGGATGTCGCAATCCGCCTTTTCGCAGAGAAGGGTTAAGAGGCAAAATCACAAAAAGCGGGCGAAAGAATAGCGCAGATGTCGCAATCCGCCTTTTCGCAGAGAAGGGTTAAGAGGAAATACTGGAAGAGCTTGGGGAAAACTACAGGCTAGTCGCAATCCGCCTTTTCGCAGAGAAGGGTTAAGAGAAACTAATGGGAACGGACGCGAAAATAACCACGATTGTCGCAATCCGCCTTTTCGCAGAGAAGGGTTAAGAGTTAACTACGAAATTTTGTACATTATTTCAAAGAAAGTCGCAATCCGCCTTTTCGCAGAGAAGGGTTAAGAGAATCAGCATCCACTTTGGACAGGGCTTTCCCGCCGTCGCAATCCGCCTTTTCGCAGAGAAGGGTTAAGAGAATTCACTTGTGTAGGAAGGAAATAAACAAATAGTCGCAATCCGCCTTTTCGCAGAGAAGGGTTAAGAGAACGCTTTAGAAAGCGCGGGCGAAAATGGCTTAACGGTCGCAATCCGCCTTTTCGCAGAGAAGGGTTAAGAGGGGCATGTGTTAGAGCTTCGAAGCGACAGTTGGGAACGTCGCAATCCGCCTTTTCGCAGAGAAGGGTTAAGAGTGTCAGGGTTTACGGCTGCGTGGTTTATCCAACACGTCGCAATCCGCCTTTTCGCAGAGAAGGGTTAAGAGAGCCAAGGACTATTACTCCAATCAAGAAAATTGCAGTCGCAATCCGCCTTTTCGCAGAGAAGGGTTAAGAGCTGACGGAACAAATGGGGTAGGGCATGAATAGTTTTGTCGCAATCCGCCTTTTCGCAGAGAAGGGTTAAGAGATAACACATCAGATCTGACAGCCCTCCAGTACCGCCAGTCGCAATCCGCCTTTTCGCAGAGAAGGGTTAAGAGTGAACGATTATAGTTCACAAAACTTCTAAAATGGAGTCGCAATCCGCCTTTTCGCAGAGAAGGGTTAAGAGTAATATGGAAAACACCGAGACTACAATCAAGCAAAGTGTCGCAATCCGCCTTTTCGCAGAGAAGGGTTAAGAGCCAAACCGAAGAGACCCTCCAAGTGGGGGAACTATCGTCGCAATCCGCCTTTTCGCAGAGAAGGGTTAAGAGGCACGACCTCGTTCGGGTTAAGCCCCTCATAGGGGGGTCGCAATCCGCCTTTTCGCAGAGAAGGGTTAAGAGAGAAGCTTTCGCCAAGCAGGAAAAGATCCAGCGAGGGTCGCAATCCGCCTTTTCGCAGAGAAGGGTTAAGAGCCTTTAAAAGGAAATATGCAACTTTCTTGATCGTGTCGCAATCCGCCTTTTCGCAGAGAAGGGTTAAGAGCGGAAATGATTGCGCCCGAATTCGAAATCAATACAGTCGCAATCCGCCTTTTCGCAGAGAAGGGTTAAGAGCCTCTGATTTTTAGTAATCTTATTGCCCATACACAGTCGCAATCCGCCTTTTCGCAGAGAAGGGTTAAGAGAACCCATGCGCTGAAAAAGACGCGCTGGATAACCTACGGTCGCAATCCGCCTTTTCGCAGAGAAGGGTTAAGAGTGGGGGTGGATTCTCGACCTGCCTGAAGAACCCCCTGAAGTCGCAATCCGCCTTTTCGCAGAGAAGGGTTAAGAGCTAATCAATTGCTGGTGGAGGAGAAGAGAGTCGAAGTCGCAATCCGCCTTTTCGCAGAGAAGGGTTAAGAGTCTCATTTGTAAAATAGCGCACCAAAATATACAGCAGTCGCAATCCGCCTTTTCGCAGAGAAGGGTTAAGAGAAACAGGCGATGAGTTTTATGGAGAATGTAGAATCGTCGCAATCCGCCTTTTCGCAGAGAAGGGTTAAGAGTCTTCCATTTATTTTCGTGCCCTTGCTTTGAAATGGCGTCGCAATCCGCCTTTTCGCAGAGAAGGGTTAAGAGCTGTACGATTGTTCGGAACATCCTAAAATTCAAGGGTCGCAATCCGCCTTTTCGCAGAGAAGGGTTAAGAGTGTAACAATAAAACCACACACCTACAAACAACAGTCGCAATCCGCCTTTTCGCAGAGAAGGGTTAAGAGTCGCATAAAGGAGGTGGTTAAAAAAAAAGATTCGGTTGTCGCAATCCGCCTTTTCGCAGAGAAGGGTTAAGAGGCACAGGCGCTGCGGGGGTGGTTCTCCTTCTGCTGTCGCAATCCGCCTTTTCGCAGAGAAGGGTTAAGAGGGAGGAGCTTTTTAGCTGTTGAGGCGAATAACCACTGTCGCAATCCGCCTTTTCGCAGAGAAGGGTTAAGAGTGATTGGTTTACTGATTCTCAGGGTTTGACAGGCGGTCGCAATCCGCCTTTTCGCAGAGAAGGGTTAAGAGGAACAAAAAATGTTTAGGGTTAAAAGTCCCGTAAGGTCGCAATCCGCCTTTTCGCAGAGAAGGGTTAAGAGGGGCGAAGGTTGGGCGAATCGGCAACGGTAACGGAAGGTCGCAATCCGCCTTTTCGCAGAGAAGGGTTAAGAGAGTGCCCTCTCTTGAGGGCTACGGATTAGTACTCGCAAGTCGCAATCCGCCTTTTCGCAGAGAAGGGTTAAGAGAGCCCTTTTCCTGCAAAAGTTCACCTGCTGCCTGTAGTCGCAATCCGCCTTTTCGCAGAGAAGGGTTAAGAGTATTTTTTCTTGCATGATTTTAGTTTTAGATGAAAGTCGCAATCCGCCTTTTCGCAGAGAAGGGTTAAGAGTTTACGCAAACTGATCGGTCAGAAGATTTGATCGATGTCGCAATCCGCCTTTTCGCAGAGAAGGGTTAAGAGACGTAAAATTCCTAATACGTTAGGCAAATATAAACACCTTTTTAGCAATCCATGCAAGGTTTTCACACAATTATTTTCAGCGGCAGCCCCGCAGTGCTTGCCAATATATTGTTGTTGCCGCCGATGGCCTTCGTAGCCTGTGCACAGGCATCGGGCAGGGGTATGAGCAGCACGCTGTCTTGCGGTGCGGCGGCGCCGCGCTCCAGGGCTTTTGCCAGGGCGGCATGGAGCTTGTCAAAGTGTTTGTTGCTGATGTCGGCGGCCACGAACACCGATTTCTGTACCCGGCTACAGCCGTGCCTTTGGAGGGTTTTTGCGATTTTTCCGCGGAGGCGGTCGCTTTCCAAATCGTAGCAGATGACGTAGTGCATAGCGTATCAAAGGTTGGTGATTGTGTATCCAGCCCAGCAGGAAGCGCAGCACCACGTAGAGCGAAATGCCCCCACCAGTTACGGTGGCCGCGTCGCTCCAGTCGAACCAGCCGCCCTCGGCCCCGCCCTGCAGTTGGTTGGCTGCGACAGGCGTGTATATGATGGGCTGTATGATGGGCTGCACGGGCGCAGCGACCGACCTGGCCGATTTGGCCTTTGGGCGGTTGGTCTCGCTCAGCTCCACCGAGTCCAGTGGCTGTGGGTGCCGCTCGTGCCGGGCAGTGAACACCTGCACGGTATCGCCCGAAGGCTTGCGGTACAGCCAGAACCGCACCCCGCCCGCGCCGCTGCAGGCGCCGGTGCTGCGGGTGGGGCGCTGGGCGCCGTTCATGCACACGCAGCCGACGCGCACGGCGCCCTCCGGCGCGCTCACGCGCTTCTGCTGGCGGCTGTTGCGGTCGCGGAAGGCTGTGGGTATCTCCCCGTCGCCGTCGCTCGTGCGGTAGATGTCTTCCAGCACGCTGCGCTCGTCGGCCTCGATGTCGGGGTCTTGGGCGGAAACAGCGCTGAACAAAGGGGCTATGCTGAGGCAAAAGGCGAAGATGGCTTTCATACGGGACCTATTTATAGGGTGTGCGGGATCAGGGAACCTTGTACTCCTTCAAAAATACGGCCAATTTTTGCGCGTCGAGGTCGATCTGCGCGCTGCGGCGCACCTGGCGCCCCTGGTATGCCGACGGCGTGCCCAGGAAGGCCAGCATGGCGTCTATCACCCTGCCCTTCCCGGCGGGGCTGAGCCAGAGGCCGCGTTCGTCGGGGTTGGGCCGGAACAGCGCGCCTTGCAGCAGTTCCGGCGTGCCTGCCAGTGATATGGCCACCGCGTCGGCCCAGGGGCGGTATGGCTCTATCATGTCGTAGCTGAGGGTGGGCTTGGCCCCGTACTGGTCGGCATGCAGCACGGCCATGTAGGGGTCGAGGCCGTTCTTGAGGGCGGCTAAGTGCACGGCGGTGTAGAGCATCCCGTACAGGTAGTTGAGCAGGGCGTTGAAGGGGTCGTAGGCCGGGTGCCCCTGACGCGCCTCAAAGCCCAGGCCCGGCGGCAGGTAGCGCCCCAGCTGCTGGAAATAGGCGCGCGACGCGGTGCCTTCCTGCCCGCGGAAGCGCTCGGCTGTGAGCGCCGGCACGAAATCGGCGACGGGCGGCAGGGCCCAGCTTTTCAGCGCCTTTGCTTGGGCCGACATGGCCTTCAAGGCGGGCGCAAGCCCGTCGCGGAAGGCTTGGGTGGCAGCGGCCTCCCCGCCGAGCGATTCGAGCAGGGCCATCTGCCGCTCGATCTTGAGCGCCAGC
Organism: uncultured Saprospiraceae bacterium; assembly: GCA_964621185.1. GTDB lineage: Bacteria > Bacteroidota > Bacteroidia > Chitinophagales > Saprospiraceae > M3007. Next base: position 22,170 of record CAZULM010000071.1, read on the forward strand.
AGCCCTGCCGCCCAGGCGAAGCCCTCGGGCAGCCGGGAGAACAGGGCCTGGTTGCGGCGGATGGCAGCCAGCGATACAGACTGCCCGCTGCTCAGGTGCGCGAGCGGGGCATGGGTGTCGGCGTCGATCAGCAGCAGCGGTATGTTCTCGGAAGCGGCCAGCAGGGCGGCATCGGCGCTCATGGCGGTGCCGGCGGTGAGCAATATGGCGCCTACCTGGCGCACGGCAAACTGCTGCTCGCCGCCAGCCTTGGTGCGCAGGGCGAACATGCCGTTGCGGACAGAAAGGTAGGCGCCGTAGGAGTCGAGGTAGAGTTGCATTTTTCTTGGGGGTTTCAGGTGTTTGGGGGTGGTGTGAAATGGTGGTTCAAATATAAGGGAAAATTGTGGAAAGCTGTGGCTCTCCCTTTTTCGCCGGGATGGATGCTACGAGGATGAAAAGAATAAGGTTTGGGGCGCCCCCGGCACCAGTGGGTTGGCAGCGCGGAAGGCTCAGCGCCGCCGAACAATGCCGGCCCCCAATAATCTTTGCGTATTTTTTTCAGGAAGATTTTTTTTTTGGGAACAGTAGGCGTACCTTTGCGCCTCTTTATTCGGAAGACACACAAATTTTTATACAATGAAAGAATTGGAAGCAATCCAGTTTGTACACGAGCAGCTCCTGATGAAGCCGTCTTTCCCTGCCTTCAAGACAGGAGACACCATCGTGGTGACGTACAATATCGTGGAGGGCGACAAAAGCCGCGAGCAAGCTTACCGCGGCGACGTGATCCAGATCAAAGGCCATGGCCTGACCAAAACGTTCACCGTGCGCAAGATGTCGCATGGCGTAGGCGTAGAGCGCATTTTCTCCTTTTCGAACCCGAACATTTCCCGCATCGAAGTGGTGAAGCGCGGCAAAGTGCGCCGTGCGCGCCTGTACTACCTACGCGGCTTAGTGGGCAAAAGGGCACGTATCAAAGAATTGAAATTCTCGGGTTCGAGCAATTGAACGCGGGCAGTTTAGCGCAAAAAAAAATGCGGCCTCCAGTGGAAGCCGCATTTTTTTTGCCCTTTAGTCAGGGGTCATTTCAGCTTCATCTGGGCAAAGTTCGGGTGCTCCGGGTTGACGATGAGCTCTTGCCGGAGCGGGTGCGCCAATACGTCCATGTCTTCCAGGGGGATAGCGCCCAATAGAGGCTCGGAGTCGCCTTTCAGCACCATGGCGTCCACATTACACCTTCTGTTTTTGAACCTTATCTCAACAGGCCCTACCACTTCAGTGCTCTGACGTAAAATTCTTCTCGTACGTTTCCCAGGGCGTCTTCCGGTGGCTGTCGGTGCCAAAATAATTGATGATCGCCTCCATCTTGGTGGCATCCTGGTAGCCTGGCACGGGCTGTATCAGGTTTTGGTTTTCGTCCAAAAACACCACGGTCGGGTATGACAGGCGGTTGTTGAGCCAAAGCGCGGCCAGTTCGTGGTAGCCGCGGCTTCCGGTTTTTTTGAAATGGTAGGTCTTGTCCTTAAAAACAATGTCCTGTGTCTGCTCGGCATCCAGCTTGACGGCGTAGTAATGCTCGTTCAGGTAGTTGGCCACGGCGGGGTTCACGAACGTGGTGCTGTCCATGTGCTTGCACCAGCCGCACCATTCGGTATAGACGTCCACGAAAAATTTCCGTTTTTCGGTTTTGCTCCTTTCTATGGCCTCTTCCAGCGAAATCCAGTTCACTTTGACTTTGTCGATCAGTTGGATGGCCGGCACCCTGCGCCCGGGGTTCGACACGCCCCTTGAAGTCGTTTGCTGGTGGTCGTAATAGCTGCCCCTCGAATTGCGGAGCGAAGCCTCGGAAGGCCGCAGGCTTGGCTTTTGCCCGGCATTGCTGCCGGAGCGTTCGGTTGCGGCATTGCCCGAATTAGACGCGCGCTCCGAAGCCCCCGATCGGGGTGCGGAAGTGGTGTTGCGCGGTGTGGCGCTGGGCACAGCAGAGCTCCTGACCGACTTCGCAGCGGGGGTTTGTGCGACAGGTACGGCTGTCGAAAGCAGGGACACAATACAAATCGAGATGAAGGTGCGCATAGCCATGATCTTTTCTAACGAGCGGTTTTGGTGGACAAAAGTAACAATTCTTAAACTGAAAATGGGCAGTTGGTCACTATCACCAGGGCTATTTTAAAAGAACTTTAACCCCTTCGCCATAGATTTCCGGTGCGTGTTCACCATTTGTCGAGCGCACGGTGCTCGTAGCGCTGCATCAGGTCCAGCAATTCAAGAATATCGGGGGAAACGATGCACAATCGGCGGTTCTGCTCTTTCAGGAAACCGTTCTCGACCATCACGCCCAACATCTGCACCAAAGGGTCGTAATACCCCTGCACGTTCAGCAGCCCGATCGGGCGCTGGTATTGCAGCAACTGTGCCAATGTCAGGGCCTCGAAATGCTCGTCCATAGAGCCATAGCCGCCCGGCAGGGTAATCACCCCGTCGGTGCCCTCGATGAGCAATTTTCTCCGGTCGGACATAGACTCGACCATTACCATGTTCTTCACCCCGGGGTGCCCGAGCTCAAGGCCGTGCAACTGCTGGGTGATGACCCCCATGATGGCGCCCCCGTGCTCCAGGACCGAATCGGCCAACACGCCCATGAGCCCCACGCTGCCGCCGCCGAACACTACCCGTATCTCCCGCTCGGAGAGTATCCGCCCCAGCTCAGCCGCCGCTTCCGCAAACCAGGGCTTGTTGCCTTTGTTCGCCCCGCAAAAAACCGCAATAGACTTCATAAGTTTTTAATGTGATAATGTGATAATTTGATAATGCCCCTTGCCCCCGCCCCTTGCCCTTTGCCCCTTGCCCCTTGCCCTTTGCCAACTTGCCAACTTGAAACAGATTCTCTCAAAAGATAGGGCATGATAGTTGCGAAGAAACTATTTTTGCAGGAGCGCTGCAAATAACCAAGAAAGTTTTCAATCCAAACCGATTTTTCCATGAACATTCGATCCATCGGCCTTTTATTGGCCTTTTCCGCTTTTTTCGCCTGTGTGAAGCCGATCCCGGGGCCTACCGCCCCGACATTTGAGCTGTACGTCAACAACGAGTTCAATGAGCTGAACGCCCGTTTTGCGGTGTTCGTGAGCGACCAGGGCAGTGGCGAAACGAGGGCTTTCCGCTGGGTTCCCGGCGAAGACACCATCCATTTGGAGGTTCCGAACAGCGCCGCGAGCGACCGTTTCGACTGCACGGTGTTCAAAATCACCACTTTGGTGGCCCCAGGCACGGGCATACGCGACACCGTGCTTTCACTTACCACCTATACCGACCTGGAAAGCGGCGCCCGGATAAACTTGCGAAACCAGGTATATCAGCAAGGCACGAGCCTGTCGTTCAGGTTGACGGGGATGAACACCCTCGACAGCATAGTGGTCGCAGACGCATACGCCATCAGCCGGCCCCAGCCCAGCAACAACTACTCGGGGGAGTATTACTGCTATCATTCTGGCAAGGCCTGGGTGCGCATCCTGGTCAATGGCGACCCCTTTTGGCGCTTTGTCCAGTTCAACAACCTAAGCGGCCCTGCCGTTGATGCCAGCACCCTCGACGCCAATATCTTCCTGCCCATCTTAGCGCCGCCGCTCAAGCTCAACTTCCCCTTCGTCGCGGCCTGGGACTACAAGGTGGACGGGCTTGTAGATACCACCAAGCTGCAATTCTTCCCATTGAGCGCGCCTTTGCTGGCGCCGGGCGGCGTTATCCCGATCATCGGGACGGTGAATGTTTTTGAGCCTGTCAACAACGACCTTTTCAGCCCCAACAGGCCGTACAAGGGTCTGCGGGTGCAGACGCGCGGGGCGGAACCCGTTGCAGGGGGCTACACCTATATCAGCGACCATTTTTTCAGCGATATGCCCAGCAGCTTGCCGGCGGCAAACTTCGACCTGGAGCCCACTGTATTGGCCGACAAGCGACTGATCGCGGTGAATTGTGTCGGCAACTTCGACCTCCTGGCGTTTTCCCGCAACAGGAGCGGCTACCAGGTCCATCTCAACATCAATTGGGAGGTTATCAAAAAGCCCAAAAACGGCATTGTCGATTACCGTCTCCCGGATGTCCCGTCGGCATTGGGCAGCCAATACCCGCACTTGAAAAACTATGATTTCAACGCCGGCGTGAAGGCCAGGGCCGAATCTTACGACAAGAATATTTCATTCGAGCAAATTGTGCGGGAAAAGCTGAATGCCGGCGATGTGCTGTGGCAAGCCAGGGCCGGGTATGTTGGCAAGGAGCGCAGTTTTTAGAACTGGAAGTAGATAAAAGGCTGCACTTCCGAGGATTTTACCTGCATCACCAGCGCCGCGATGAGGGTCACTAACAGCGCTTTGCCAACCAAGGGCATGGCCGTCACGGTTTGCTGCGCCCGAAGCTCCCAGTCTTTTGGCACCAAGTGCAGGGCAAAGCCCAGCGCGATCCAAAACACCACGGCAGAGTATCCGTCCATGAAACCCATAAAGTATTGAGGCTCAAAATTGTACCAAATCTGGCTGAGCATGGCGTGCACGTTGTCGAGCCCCTGTGCCCGGAAAAACACCCAGCAAAAGCAGACAAAGTGGAAGGTGAGCAAGCCTCCGAACAAACGCCGGAAGACGCCCGGGGCCGAGGATACATTTTGCTTCACGAAGCGCTCGAAAGCCAAGGCCAAACCGTGCAAGCCGCCCCAGATTATGTACCGAAGCGCGGCGCCGTGCCAAAGCCCGCCCAACAGCATGGTCAGCATCAGGTTCACATAGGTCCGCAAGGTGCCTTTGCGGTTGCCGCCCAAGGGGATATAGAGGTAATCGCGCAGCCAGGTGGACAGCGAGATGTGCCAGCGCCGCCAGAACTCCGTGATGCTGGTCGATTGGTAAGGCGAGTCAAAATTGTCGAGGAACTTGAAGCCCATCAGCAGGGCAAGGCCGATGGCCATATCGGAATAGCCGCTGAAATCGCAGTATATCTGCAAAGCGTAGCCATAAACAGCAAACAGGTTCTCCAACCCGGTGTACTGCAAGGGCGAATCGAACACACGGTCCACGAAATTCGCGCTGATGTAGTCAGAAATAACCGCCTTTTTGAACAATCCGGTGCAAATGAGGAATACCCCGCGCCCCAGGTCCTCACGCGTCACCAGCACTTCCTTGTGTATCTGGGGCAGGAAATCGGCTGCCCGGACGATGGGACCGGCCACCATCTGCGGGAAATAGGTGACATAAAAGGCATAGTCGAGCATGCTGTCGAGCGCCTTCAGCTGCCCCCGGTACACGTCGATGGTGTAGCTCAGCGACTGGAAGGTGAAAAAAGAGATGCCGACGGGCAGGAACACTTTCGCGGGGTCGAACGGCGCGCCGGTAAGCTCGCACCAAAGCTCAGAGTACACGTTGTACTTGAAATACACCAGCATCCCCAGGTTGACCACCAAGCTGAGCACCAGCAGCCAGGTTTTTTGCCGGCGCGTGGCCACATGGCCCATCCAGCGCGCCAAATTGTAGTCAACCACGACCAATATCACGTGCAACACCCAATAGTGACCCGCACATTTGTAATAAAAATAAAGGGAAAAAAGGGTGACCCAGATGATGCGCAAACGCTCCTTGGGCAACAACATGCGGTAAATGGCCAAAAACGGCACCAACAGGAAAATAAAAAAACCGCTGTTGAACAGCAGTTTCGCATCGGGGTCGTACACAAACTGACCCAAAACCTTGGCTAAATCGAGATCGAACACAGTGGGGGCAAATGTATGGAAAATTAGGTTTCGGGTTTCAGGTTTCGGGTTTCAGGTTTACGCGATCTGATGATAATTTAAAAAAGATTTTTCAAAGCAGCTACAAATCAAGTAAACCAGAAACCCGAAACCTGAAACCTTGAAACCTTTTTTAGTATCTTCACCCCTCAAAACCTTGTAATCTGTTGGCCTCCCGTTTTTCTTTCGTCCGATTACTGCCGCTGCTGCTGACCATCGCAGCTTTTCTGTTCTGGCTTGGCTGCCGCAACCGACCCGACCCGCTGTGGGAAGAGAGCGGCAAGCTCCTGGCGCAGCCCTGCGTCTTGATTGCCGACCTTCCCGACTCCTTGCAAAAGCTTTATTGCCAGATTCATGACCTTCCCTTCCAGGCAGGCGACACCACGGCCTTGCACTTAGCCTCCCAGCCTACCATGAGCAACATCGAATGGGTTTCGTTCCAGAAACTCGCCCAGGTGGCTGCCTCCAAATGGCGCACCGTGATCTCAGGTGTTACCGGCACGGGCTCCACAAAACAAGCGCGCCGGGCGGCCAACCTGATCGCCGGCAGCATGGACCGTGTGTTGCAAATCGACTGCGCGCCGGGTTTTGATGTGGAATACTACAAAAAATACATCGGCAACGAAGACGAGAATGGAGTTTTCCAGCCGGGCATATTGCTGCAGTTCTGGGAGCGTTGCCGGCAGCAGCCAAAGGAGAATTTTGTCGCCGTAATCGACAATTTCGACAAGATAAACCCGGAAACCTTTTTCGGCCCCACGCTCTGGGAAGAGTTGAGCAGCAAGAAAGTAGAGGCCATGATCGGCGGGAAATTGGTGACACTGCCCGAAAACTTCTACATGATCTCCGTGACGCACCTGGGGCCTGGCTCCATCGTCGAGTTCAACGAAGAGCACTTCAAGCGGCTCGGCGCACAATATATCCTGGATCCAAACCCGCGGGAGATGCTGGCATATTTGGACCTGCAAAAGCGGCAAGGCAAGCTGGCTCCCGACCGTGTGGAAATGCTGCAGGACAAGGCCAAGCTCCAGGGCTTCATTTTTTATTTCCTGAAAATCAACCAGTTGATCCGCCAGCGCTACGGCATCGGCTACCAGATGGGGCAGGGAACCAACCTGCGGTCGTACTATATGCCCGACGAGCACCTCAAGCTCAAACAGACCGTGCTCAGCCACCTCAACGCCCTAAGGCCCTCCCAGCCACTGACCCTCAAGGATTTTGACGACATCGAATATTCGCTCCAAAATGGCGGGCTGGAGCCCAATTCCAGCTTCCTGGCGCGGCAAGTTCAGGTGTTGGAAGACACAGGGTACCTCGTGGAGATCACCATGGTGGGCGCCACGGCCCTGCTCACCGCGCTGTTGGGCTGGTGGGTTTTCCGCCGCCGTGAGATACTGATCCGGCGCTACGGGGAAAAAGCGAAACAAGTGTTCACCAGCTTTGAATCCCAACAGATCAGCGCCGAAACTGCCGCGCTGCGGCTTGAAAAAATCAGGGAAGAAGTGGACAACCTCGTGCTTCGGCGGCAACTGGGCTATACCGAGGGACTGTACTTCTTGGCTTTCATCGAAGACAAGGTGAAGCGCATCGAATACGCCCGGAACGTAAGCGAAAACTTTCTGGAACTTTTCAACGCATTTATGGAAGACGAGATACTGACAGAAAGCGAATACCTCAAACTCCGTCAGTTTTTGCAGTCGATGCGCCATAAGATACCGCCAGAAAGCTACCAGCAGTTCAGTCAGAAAGTGGAGCAGGCCTACGCCACGCATCACCAGTAGCCGTCTTTCTTTTCAGGAATACAAATGGCAGCATTACCAGGGCAAAAAGAATAAGCGCCAACAACTCCCCACCTAAAATATACCAGGGCCAATCGCCGAACAAATCTAGCATGGTCGCAACGTTTGGCTTGCGGCGCAGGTACATAAAATTGGTGCCTAGCACAGCATTCACCCCGCTGACAAATAGAAAGTAAATGTTGACCCAGAGGAACGCTTTGCCCAAACTTTTCCAGGTTGGGCGAAAATCAAACACAAAAATGACAAACAACATACTCTGCACCAGGCAAATATGGATCACGAAATAGCGCAGGTTCATGTAATGCGGGAACGTCGTCTGTACATCCGGCGTGATAAGCGCCTGGATACAGCCGCCCATCACCATAAAGTACGACACCTCGAAAAGAAAATAGGAGCGCCGCCACATCAGCACGGGCATCAGCAAGTTCAGGAAATAACAAACATGGAAAGGCAGGATCAGGCCAAGGTCGATCGGACGCACAAAGAACAGCATGTACAGCGACAGCGACAGCCACAACAGCGCGGGCAGCAGGCTCATCGCCAGCCCGACACGCCTTTTACCCAAGTCCCCGGCTTGCTTTTTGCCCCAATATATCCAGCCCAAGGTGCTGAGGGCGCCCGCGAGTAGCCAGGAAAAATGCTCTGTCCCGTAACTGGAGAACTGGGCATCGAACAATAATAGCGGTTTCACCAATGGAGCGTTTTATTCTAAGGCTCAAAACTACCACAATCATAGATATTTCCGCCTGTTATTACAGAAAACGGCCATAAATGTCAAGGAAGCGGCTTTTTGTAAAACCTCGACGTGCTCAGCCAAAACCGCCATGGCCAGCCCGCAGCTTCGCCGGCGCTCTCCACCCCGATGCGTTTCCCGACAGCAATATCGGCATCGCCAACCGCTATTCCCCTGTTTTCGATCCAAACCGGCGAACCTTCGGACAACAAGCTTTGCCCCGACATGCTGCTGTGAAGCCCCAAGGCCTGGGCCAAGGCGCCGGGGCCGGTGGTAAGGGCAGGCCTCACCCTGTCCGATTTTACCTTGCCCAACAATTGCCGACGTTCTAACATAATCTCCTGCCCCTCAATCGGTTCTATCGCCCGAACCAACACCGCGTGCGCCATGCCATCCGGCCCCGTAACCACATTGAACAGGTGGTGGATGCCATAACAAAGATAAATGTACGCCCTGCCGCCTTCCTGGAACATAACCTCCGTGCGCGCGGTGCGCCGGTTGCCGTAGGCATGGCAGGCGCGGTCGTCGGGCGCGCGGTACGCCTCGGTTTCGGTGATGATGCCCGCGGTGCGCTGGCCCTCAAATTCGCTTATCAATACCTTGCCGATCAGGTCGCGGGCAATTTGGACAACATCGGTGCGGGTGTAAAACTCGTGGGGTAAACGCATTTTTTTAATGATGAATGATGAATGATGAATGATGAATGATGAATGATGAATGATGAATGA
>CAZULM010000072.1:0-31075 GCA_964621185.1 uncultured Saprospiraceae bacterium
ATCCCCATCGAACACTACGTCCTGTACAGCACCGTGCTGTTCTGCATCGGCATCTTCGGGGTGCTTATGCGCCGCAACGCCATCGTCGTGCTGATGTGCATCGAACTGATGCTCAATGCGGTCAACCTGTTGTTGGCGGCATTTTCCACCTATTTGTCGGACGCACAAGGCCAGATCATGGTATTTTTTATCATGGTGGTGGCTGCGGCGGAGGCGGCAGTTGGGCTTGGCATTTTGGTTATGATTTACAGGAACACCCGGAGCACCGACATTTCGTTGCTGGATAAATTGAAGCATTAACGATGAACGCACTTATACCACTTATTCCCTTTCTCCCCCTCATCGGTTTTGCCATCAACGGCTTGTTCGGCAAGAACCTGAGCAAAACCATGGTCGGCATCATTGGTTCCGGCACCCTGCTGGTGTCGTTCCTGCTGAGCGTGGCCTGTTTCAACCAAGTAGCTGCTACCGGGCCGATTCAGACGACGCTGTACAACTTCTTCACGGTGGACAGCATGAGTGTCAACTTCGGTTTCTTAGTTGATCAGCTTTCCGTGTGGATGATGCTCATTGTGACGGGTGTCGGCTTTCTCATCCATGTGTACAGCATCGGCTACATGCACGACGATGAAGGTTTCTACAAGTTTTTCGCTTACCTCAACCTGTTCATATTCAGCATGTTGCTGCTTGTCATGGGCGACAATTTCCTGATGTTGTTCTTTGGCTGGGAAGGCGTGGGACTGTGTTCCTACCTGCTGATCGGCTTCTGGTACACCAACAAAGAATACGGCAAGGCCGCGCGCAAGGCGTTCATCATGAACCGGATCGGCGACCTTGGCTTGCTGCTGGGCATCTTTCTGATTTTCAAAATATTCGGCAGCCTCAACTTCAACGATATTTTTGCCCTGCTCCCCACCATTCGCTTAGAGGCCGGTGTGGCGACAGCGATATGTATTTTGTTGTTCATCGGTGCGATGGGCAAAAGCGCCCAGATACCCCTCTACACCTGGTTGCCCGATGCGATGGCCGGCCCCACGCCAGTGTCGGCCCTTATCCACGCGGCCACGATGGTGACGGCGGGGGTTTACCTGGTGGCGCGCTGCAACCCGATTTACGGTTTGTCGGCTGACGCCATGCACTTTGTGGCCCTGATCGGTTTGATTACCAGCATTTTTGCGGCCATCATTGGTTTGCGGCAGAACGACATCAAAAAAGTGTTGGCCTATTCTACGGTGTCGCAGTTGGGCTTGATGTTCCTGGCCTTGGGCATGGGCGCTTATGCCACGGCGATCTTCCATGTCACCACGCACGCATTTTTCAAAGCCTTGTTGTTCCTCGCTGCGGGCAGCGTGATTCACGGTATGGGCGGCGAGCAGGACATCCGCAAGATGGGCGGCCTGCGCAAAGCAATGCCCGTCACGTTTTGGGTATTCCTTATCGGTACATTTGCCATTTCTGGGTTCCCTTTCCTGGCAGGGTTTTTCTCAAAAGACGAGATTTTCGCCTTCACCTACGCGCATGGGGGCAAGCTCTGGTGGGGCCTGGGCGGCCTGGGCGCATTTTTAACGGCGGTTTATATGTGCCGATTGCTGTACGTCACCTTCTTTGGGGAATTTCGCGGCACCCATGAGCAACAGCACCATTTGCACGAGAGCCCAAAAATAATGACCATTCCTTTGATTATCCTGGCGGTGTTGTCCATTGCAGGCGGCTTTTTGAACACGCCGCACTTCCTGCACTTAGGCAATGATCAATGGCTGGCGCATTGGTTCTCAGCGGTTATTCCGCTCAATGAAGTGCACCTTGACGCCAGCACAGAGTGGACCCTGATGCTATTCACCACCTCTCTTGCAGTGGCCGTCATCATCATTTCCTATTTTATTTACGGTAAAAAATCGAACCTGCCGGTGGCCGACGAAGCGTTGTCCGGGTTTTCGAAATTGGCGGCAAACAAGTTTTATGTCGATGAAATATACGATTTCCTTTTTGTGCGCCCTGCGGAAAAACTCTCCAAGTTCTTTCACTATTTCATTGATATCCAAGGGATAGACGGCTTGATAAATGCCATAGGCGCTGGTATCCAAGCCCTTGGCGCACAGTTTCGGAAGCTGCAAAACGGCAATATCGAGTATTATCTGGTTGGGATGGTAGCCGGGGCGGTGGCGTTGTTGTTGACCTTGTTTATATGACCGGATTGAACAGCTCTTTATTCCAACAGCTGTTTTGTCCCTCATGCAATTCATGACGTAAAAAAGAAAAACTGACGAATGTCACTAATATTCATACTCATACCATTCATTGCCGCAGCCCTCTTGCTGTTTTCCCGGTCGGGCGTTTCGCGCCAGATAGCGCTGGCGGCAACCCTGGCAAACTTTGCGGCCACCTTATACTGCTTCGGTTGTGATTACAGTCAGGGCATGAACTGCAGCTTCGACGTTCCCTGGGTCGCCTCGGCGGGCATCCGTTTCAGCCTCGGCATGGACGGGGTCACATTTGTCCTGCTGCTGCTGACCAACCTGCTCGCGCCCCTGATTGTGTTGAGCAGTTGGAGCCGCAAATTCGACAACGAACCGCGCTACTACGGACTGGTATTGCTGATGCTCGGAGCGCTGAACGGCGTTTTCCTGGCGCAGGACGGCCTTTTGTTCTACATTTTTTATGAACTGGCCCTTATCCCCATCTACTTCATCTGCGCGATTTGGGGCGGGCACGAAAGGGTGCGCATTACCCTGAAATTTTTCATTTACACCTTCGTCGGCTCCCTGTTCATGTTGCTGTCGCTGTTGTATCTGTACCTTCAGACACCGGGAACCCACTCGTTTGCCTGGGCAGATTTGGTGCAGGTGCACCTGGATCCGGAGGTAGCCAATTGGGTCATGCTCGGCTTTTTCCTCGCTTTTGCAGTGAAAATGCCCGTTTTCCCCTTCCACACCTGGCAGCCCGACACCTACGTGGCGGCCCCTACTGGCGGCACCATGCTGCTTTCCGGCATCATGTTGAAAATGGGCACTTATGGCGCCATCCGCTGGATGATGCCCCTGGCGCCGGAAGCGGCGCATACGTTGGTGCCGATCTTCATGGTACTGGCCATCATCGGTATTGTGTACGCCAGCATCATTGCGGTAAAGCAAAGCGACTTGAAGCGGCTGATCGCCTATTCCTCCATCGCGCACGTGGGCTTGATCGCTGCGGGCGTGTTTGCCTGGAACAAGGCCGGCTTGCAGGGCAGCGTTATCCAAATGCTCAACCACGGCATCAACGTGGTCGGCTTGTTCTTCATCGTTGACATGATTGAAAACAGGTTGGGCACCCGCTCGCTGTCAGAAATGGGCGGCATTGCCAAATCGGCCCCGAAATTTGCCACCCTGTTCATGATCATCATGCTGGGCTCCGTAGCCGTGCCGCTCACCAATGGTTTTCCTGGGGAGTTCCTGCTGCTCAACGGCGTTTGGAACTACAATTTCTGGATGGGCGCTGTGGCCGGCCTCACGATTATTTTCGGTGCGGTGTACATGCTGCGGGCCTACGGGCTAGTTGCCTTTGGCGAAAGCAACGCGGCCACCGAAAAATTTGCCGATGTGGATACCCGGGAGTTTCTGGTGTTGGGGATTATCGCCGCGCTGGTGTTGGTTTTGGGCTTTTTCCCTGGCTTGATTTTGAACCTCACAGACGCGAGTGTGAACAGCATATTGGGTGCGGTGCAGTTGTAACGCCAACTTTTAGTTGGCGATTGGGTGCGGTGCAGTTGTAACGCCAACTTTTAGTTGGCGATTGCGGGCGGTGCAGTTGTAACGCCAACTTTTAGTTGGCGATTGCGGGCGGTGGAGCTGTAATGCAGTGTGGAGACATAAGTTTCATTTACTTTTGCAAAAAGGACACCCCAATAAAAAACGATGCTTTGATATTGGACAAAAACCTGAAAACGTGGAATTTAAACTGAAAGATGCCCCCTTTATCCCCCTCAACAACCTCTTGAAGCTCCTGCGATTCGTCGGCACCGGAGGCGAAGCCAATATCAGGATCGAAAATGGGGAGGTAATGGTGAACGGCGCCGTGGAAACCCAAAAACGGAAAAAACTGAGGCCGGGAGACGTGGTGCTGTTTGAGGATACAAGCATCACCATTCATTAATTTAAGCAAAAATGGCTGCGCCCAAACAGGGCAAAGCCTTTACGATACAGGTATTTCAACATGACCGCACTACTCATACTCTTTTTCACCGCACTCGCTGCCCTGTTTGCCGGGCTGACCAAAAAACGTGCGCTGCTCCTTCCCATCACCCTGATCGGTACCCTGGCTGCATTGGGCGCGGTCATTGCCGGCCCTGCCGCTTCCTGGAATGGCATGTACCCGACGATGTTCAACTTCGACGGCTATGCGCTGGCATTTTCCGGCGTTGCTATTTTGTCAACGGCGCTCATCCTTGCTCTTTCCGGCTGGGGATTCCGCAACCTGCACGACACCCTGGGCGACAACTACGGACTGATTCTTTTCAGCGTTTGTGGCGCTTTGTGCATGTTCTCGTTTACCAATATGGTGATGCTATTCCTGGGCATCGAGATACTGTCTATACCCCTATATGTACTGGCCGGCAGCCGCCGAGACGACCTTGCGAGCAATGAAGCCGCCTTGAAATACTTCCTGATGGGCGCTTTTGCCACGGGTGTTTTGCTTTTCGGCATTACCTTAGTGTACGGCGCTACGGCCAGTTTCGACCTGGCGAGTATCAGCCGGGCCATAGAATCGGGTACGCCGTCGCCCTGGATGCTCAACGTCGGCATCCTGCTGATCGTCATGGGCTTGAGCTTCAAAGTATCGGCGGCGCCCTTCCATTTTTGGGCGCCCGATGTGTACACCGGAAGCCCAAACCTCATCACGGCTTTTATGGCCACGGTGGTAAAAACGGCCGGCTTTGCCGCGTTTTTTCGGCTCTTTTCCCTGGCATTCGGCCCAGCCATCGAAGTTTGGAGCCTGCCATTGAGCATCATCGCAGCCCTCACCATGACCCTGGCGAATACCACCGCTTTGTTTCAGGACAATTTCAAGCGCATGATGGCTTATTCCTCCATTTCCCACGCGGGCTATCTTTTGCTCGCGGTGTTGGCCATTGGCACAGCTGGCGCGGGCAATGCTTTGATGTTCTATTTGCTCACGTATTCCGTGGCGACCATCTGCGCGTTTGGCGCTTACATTGCGGTGGCGGAGCCGAAAGGCGACGGCTCCTTCTCGGCGTTTAACGGGCTGGCCAAACGCAGCCCATTCCTGGCGGCTATTTTGGCCATATCCATGTTGTCGTTGGCGGGCATTCCACCGTTGGCGGGCTTTTTCGGAAAGTATTTCCTGTTTACCGCTGCATTCGAAAAATACCCCTGGCTGGTGCTGTTGGCCGTGGTCAATTCCGCCATATCCATCTACTATTACTTCAAGATCATCATTGCGGCGTATTTCAGCAAGGAAAACGAGTCTGAGGCGGGTAGCGAGGCCATCGTCGTGCCTGCGGGCATACGCTGGACGGTATTGATCTGTCTGCTGCTCACGGTGCTGATGGCGATTGCTCCAGGCACGGTGTATTCCTTTATTTGACAATTTGCCACATTGTTCACTTCAATTATTCCACATGAGATCAAGTTTGATTTTTTCCCTATCTGTAATAATTGCATGGGCTGTTTCCAGCGGTTGTGGCGCTGATTCAAAACCTTCATCGGTAACGCCCCCGGCCCCAGCAGCGGCTCCGCCGGCTTCACCCAAACCGGAAGTGTTGTTGTATGCCGTTTCGGTGGACAAGCTCAATTTGCGCGAGGAGCCCAATAAAAACGGCAAGGTAGCTGCCCAACTGGCCGAGGGCGATTTGGTGGAAGGCAGCGGCGAAGTTTCGGCCAATAAAGAAGAGGTAACCCTGCGCGATATCCCTTATAATGAGCCATATTTCAAAGTAAAAACCACGGGCGCCGCCCAGCAAACCGGGTGGGCGTACAGCGCTGCCTTAAAACCGGTTTATGCCGGCTCGCGGGCAACCAGCCCTGACCTGGTGCGCCTGGCCCAGTTTTCAGCATTTTTAAAAACATTGAGCCCTACCAAGTTGGAAAGCGGCAAGAAGGCGATTGGATACGTAAAAACCAACCTTGCCGGCGCTACCGGCACACTCGCCGACGCCACGTTTGTCTTGCTGGAAAACTTCCTGTTCCGATTGGAAACCGAGGGCAATTTTTACAACCTGACCGATGCCATGCAATGGACGGATGCCGACTACGAAGCCATCTGGAAAGAAAGCTTCGACATGAACAAATACCCGGTCACGAAGTCGCTGGCAGAAAACGGTTTCCGTCTGGAACAAGGCGAAGGCATGGTTTTCCCCATTGTTGATTGGGGGCAACTGGCCAATATGTTTGCCGGAAGGGTGACACCACCCATGAAAGAATACATGCTCCAAAGGCTGGCTGAACAAAAAGACAATGCCTATGACGACGGCGGCATTGTTATAGGCCTGGATGTACTGGCGCAGCGCGCGATCTTTTGGGAAAATTTCAACCAGCAAAACCCCTATTTTGTGCGCCATGACGAAACCTTGGAATCGGAACGCTGGTTGCGCCTGGTGCTGGTAAACGGAGCTGACAACACGCCCGCTTTTGATTACGAGACCCAAACCCCAACAGAAGACTTTAAAAAAGTGTGGGCTTTGATATTGGAAAAATACCCGGGCACCAAACTCGCTAAATCAGTGAAAGCGCTGTCAGACCTGGTGGCAGCAGAAGGCGGCAAAAGGACCAAAAAAGTGGAGGATTGGCAGGAAAGGTATGCCAATGAGGCTGTTCAATAATAGGGTTTCAGGTTTTGGGTTTCAGGTTTCAGGTTGGCTTCGCGCTTGGTGTTGGGAAGGCAATTTGACAAAAACAGCACCTATCACTATTTTCATTTTCAAAAAATCCCAAGCGCGAAGCCAACCCGAAACCCGAAACCCGAAACCTTTCCAAATACATGCTCCGTCTCCTCCGATATTACGCGCCCCACAAACACCTCATCGGCGTTGCCGTAGTCTGCAACCTGTTGATGTCTATTTTTATGGTCATCAGCATCCCCGTGTTGCAGCCTTTTTTGCAGATATTGTTCAATCCGGGTGAGCTCAAGTTGTCGTCGCAAGTGCCAGGCATGCAAGGGCTTGAAGCCAAGCTCAACAACTTCTTCGCGCAGTTGATCGCCGACCACGGCCGGGAAGAGGCGCTGTTTATTGTCTGCATTTTCCTGGTGACTACTTTTTTTGGCAAAAACCTGTTTCGATACCTCTCCTTATATTTCCTCGCGCCCGTGCGCAACGGCATCGTGCGCGACTTGCGCCAAAAACTGGTGGGAAAGACGCTGGAGCTGCCATTGTCCTATTTCTCCGAAGCGCGGAAGGGCGATTTGATGAGCCGTGTCTCTGCCGATGTGCAGGAAGTGGAATGGAGCATCGTGGGCGCCACGGAGGCGGTGGCCCGCGAGCCGATTGTCATCCTGGGAAGCCTGATTTTTATGATTTCCGTGTCGCCGGGACTGCTGATATTCGTCTTTGGGCTCATGTTGTTTTCTGGCCTGATCATCGCCACGGTGGGCAGGTCGCTGAAGCGGCAGTCGGGTGAAGCCCAAACGCGGCTCGGGCTGATCGGATCGCTGTTGGAAGAAACCCTGGGTGGGCTGCGGATCATCAAGGGCTTCAATGCCGAAGCTTGGCAGGCCGAGCGTTTTGGCCGGGAAAACACCGACTACGCCCGTGCAGTGACGCGCTTGTACCGCCGCCGCGACCTGGCTTCGCCGCTTTCCGAGTTTTTGGGCATTGGCGCGGTATCCATTTTGCTTTGGTTTGGTGCAAAACAAGTGTTTGCCGGGGAAATTTCAGCTGCCACTTTTATCACCTTTTTGTACGCTTTCTACAACATCATCGAGCCGGCCAAAAACCTCTCGGGGGCATCGTACAGCATCCGGAAAGGGCTGGGCGCACTGGAACGCGTGGAATCGGTGTTGAACGCCGAGGTGCAGATCAAGGACAAAGCAGACGCCCTGCCCATTGCGGCCTTCAACGACAAGATCGAGTTCCGGGACGTTTCTTTTCAGTACAATAATGCAGAGCGCCCCGCCTTGAACCATGTACAATTTGTGCTGGAAAAAGGCAAAACCATTGCCCTGGTTGGCGCTTCTGGCGCGGGTAAAAGCACGGTTGCCGACTTGCTGCCCAGGTTTTACGACGTTACAGAGGGCGCCATCCTGATCGATGGCCACGATATCCGCGATCTGCGTTTGCACGATATCCGGGGGCTTATGGGCATTGTGAGCCAGGAAGCCATCCTGTTCAACGACACGGTGCGGAACAACATCGCTTTTTCGACAGCCGGTGTCACGGATGAGGCCGTGGTAGCAGCTGCCAAAGCGGCGAACGCCCATGAATTCATCGTGCAATTGCCCGATGGTTATGATACCAATATTGGGGACCGGGGCGGGAAATTAAGCGGCGGGCAGCGGCAGCGGCTCACCATCGCGCGGGCGTTGCTGAAAAATCCGCCCATATTAATCCTCGACGAGGCAACGTCGGCCCTGGATTCGGAGTCTGAACAATTGGTGCAGGCGGCCCTTGAAAGGCTGCTGCAAAACCGGACGGCATTGGTTATCGCGCACCGGCTTAGCACTGTGCAACATGCCGATGAAATCATTGTACTGGAAGCAGGCGCCATCGTAGAGCGCGGCGCCCATGCGGCATTGATGGAAAAAGGCGGGATTTATTGCCGCTTGGTTGAATTGCAGGCGTTGTAACGATTGCTCAAATTATCAATCCGTACAACTTTCTGGCTGCAGCCCTTGTTTGCACATTTTTCCGCTTACCTTTGTAGCGTGTGATTATTTTTTCTCAATGTCCATTTGATTAACACATCACCAGTTTTCAACAGCGAACAAATCCGATGAAAAGAATGCTACTTGCAGCTTTTTCCGCCCTATGCCTCAGCGCATCCGCGCAAATTACCATCACCAATGCCGTGTTCCCGGTAGCAGGCGACACCTTGCGTTATGCCAATGACGTAAATCCTGTGGGTGTGAACCCGGCTACGCCACCTGGTGGCGGACAGACCTGGATGTTCACTGGGCTGGCAAAAGACAATACAAGCGAAATCGTTTTCAAGGCAGCCAATTCCGGGATGCACTTTTTGAGCTTCTCCGGCGCTGAACTGGTGCAAGCGGGCGGAGTAGGGGAAACCTACTTCAACGTCACGCCGAATAAGTTTGAAGCAATGGGCTATGCCGGCGCCGATCCGACCGGATTGGGACTCAATGTTACCGCACTTTTTGCACCTGCGCTGGTGGAACGCCGCGCACCGCTGAATTTCATCGACATCAACAGCAGCGTCTCAAGCCTGCGCCTGACCTTCCCAACCGACCAGCCACCTTTGAGCACCATTTTTGCCAACCTCCCCGTAAACGTCGATTCCTTGCGCATCTTGCGTAGCACCAACAGGCTGGACGTTGTGGATGCCTGGGGCACCTGCCAGATACCTGGCGGCCAATACCCCGTGCTGCGCACCAAGCGCACCGATTACGTCACTTCCGGTGCTGAAGTATATGTAGTCCTGTTCCCTGGCTTTGGTACCTGGGTGGATATCTCTACCGTTATTGGCGGCGGCGGCGGCGGTGGATTGGGCGGCCTGATTGGTACCGATACCACCATCACTTACCTTTTCCTGACCGGCACCGAAAAAGAAGAGATCGCCGCAGCCACCATGAGCAACGATCAGAGTACCGTGACCAACATGCGCTTCAAAAACAACGCAACGGTGGACGCACCAGCCTTGAATGCCCCTGGCGTTGCCGGTATTTCAGCATTCCCCAATCCCGCCATTGACTGGGTGCGCTTCGATTATACCAACTTACCGCAAGACGAGTACACACTGAAAATTTTCAACATCATCGGCAAGGAGGTTTGGAAAGAAACCTACCAGCTGGCAGGCACGAACCACTTCCGGGTAGAGCTTGAAAATTTCAAAAAGGGTACCTACCTGTACAGCCTTTCGAACAAGAAGGGCAATGTGATCGGGACCAAGCGGTTGGTGGTGTTGAAGCCGTAGGGCCTGGGGCTTGCTAAGGCGCCAGAAGCTTCGTAAACGTCATAGCCCCCAGCAACCATTTCCCGTCTTGCCTGACATACACCTCCGTCACTGTGAAAGGGTTACTCACTTCATTGCCGTTCACCACGGCATCGAGGCGGAGTTTGTGCAGCAATATAGCGGTATTGTCTATAAACTGCACGGAAGTTTCCTGGATTTCGGCGTGTTTGTAGTGGATGCCGCCGGTTTTAATGACGTTGAGTTCCTGTGCCTTGGTCATGTTGCCGCCCATGTGCACGAACACGGCTTTTTCATGGAAAAGTGCCGCCAGCGTGTCCACATTGCGGGCAGCCATCCATGCCCATTTTTCTTTGGACAGTTGTATGATTTCCGCTGCGGGGCTTTTTTCCTCCTGTGCCGGAGCTGCCACATTGCGGTATTCGGCGTCTGTTACGGGCTGCAGCCAGATGGTTTTGCCTTTTTGCGCCGGTGAAATGGCGATGTAGGCGCAACTGCTGGTCGGGGATGCGCCATGCCAGTGCTCGATGCCGGGCAGGCATTTCACCACTTCGCCTTTTTGCACCACGCGCAAGGGCTGGCCCCTTTCCTGGTAGTAGCCCGGGCCATCCGTGTACAGCAGAATCTGCCCGCCAGGATGTATATGCCAATCTAATTTGGCTTCCGGCGCAAAGGTTGCAAAGGCCGCGCTGAATTGAAAAACACTGTCGGCATGGTTCAGCTCACTGAGCCAAACCGTGCCTGTGTGGTGGACGTTGGGCGCTTTTTCGCCTTTGGGAAAAATGGGCGCATCTTGTGCGGCTGCTTGGGTGAACAAGGCCGTGCTGAGCAAAATCGCGAAATAGATTGTATTTTTCATTGTTGTTGTGATTGGTTGATTTTTTACAAAGAAGCAGTTTTTGGGACATAGTTTTTGTTAAAGGAATACACCAGGCTCAAATTCCAGATAAAATCTTTGCCGCCAGGTATGGTGCTGCGCAATTCCTTGTTTATGATGGCTGAAATCGACAGCGGAAAATTTTTCTTGGCCAGTGTAAAAGTAGCGGTGAAAAATAAGCCCTCGTTGCCGTCTTGCGACAAGTAAAAAACTTGTGGAACCAGACCCAAATACACCTTTTTCACGATGGGGATATGCGAAAAATTGCTGTTGAGGGTGATAAAGTGTGTGTTGCGCACCGTGCCATTATCCACACCAAGTGAGCTCAGGATATAAGCGCCGATGCTTATGTTTTTCGCGACAAAATAATTGGGCGCCAACTCAGCCGCGAGGTAGCGCCGCACAATGTTGGCTTCCACCGGGGTGTTGTTGATATCCACCGTGCTTGTCCGATAATTCAAGCCCAGGTGAACTCCTGTGTTCAGCCTGAATTTGCCCTCCCGAAACGGCTTGTACCTGGCCCAAAAAAGCATGACCCAGGGCTTGCCGTCCAGCGAAAAACGTATGTCAGGGTCGAAGGATACTTTTTTGCCCCCCAGCGACATCAACACCATCACGGCAGGTCGTCCCAAAGAAAAGCTGGGCACTAAGGAAATGCCGTTGTTGGTGAGGTAAGCCGCGCCTGAGACATGAAAGGTGGTCGTCGTGCTGTCGCTTTTCTGCGCAGAACACAGCTCCGCAATACAAATCAAAAACAGGAGTAACAAAGTTGGCGTTCGTTTCATCAGCATGTGCCATTATTTTTAATTCCTGCAAAGGTCAGGGCTGGTAATTGCCGGCATGTTATACGGATTACGGTTTTGGCTACCAATATTCCTGATTTGGGCTTGGCCAGCTGTAAACCGTGCCATAATGCTGTATTTTTGAGTCCAAGAAGACAAACGTATTATGGACAACCTGCTAAGATTTGAAACTGTCAGCACCTACAACGCATTCAACAACAACGAAACCCTGCACCCTCTGGTCAGTGTGATCGACTTGTCAAAAGCGAATCCAAGGCAGACACAACCAATGTATTTCGGTTTTTATGTCATTTTTTTGAAGGATGTCCAGTGCGGCGACCTGCGCTACGGGAAAAACACCTATGATTACCAGGAAGGCACCCTGGTGTTCATCGCTCCCGGGCAGGTAGTCGGCGGCAACAGCGGGGAAATATATCAGCCGAAGGGCTACGCGCTTGTTTTTCATCCCGACCTGATTAATGGCAGCAGCCTTGGGCGGCGGATACAGGAATATACTTTTTTTGGTTACCAATCAAATGAGGCCTTACACCTTTCAGAGCGGGAGCGGAAGCTGGTGCTCGATTGTTTTGGGCAGGTTGCGCACGAACTGGAGCATGCCATCGACAAGCACAGCAAAATGCTGGTAGTATCCAACCTCGAGTTGCTGCTCAACTATTGCACGCGTTTTTACGACCGACAGTTTATTACCCGCGACCATGTGCACCAGGGGATTTTGGAAAAATTTGAGGCTCTGTTGCAGGATTATTTTCATTCCGACAAGCCGCAATCAATAGGGCTGCCATCGGTAGCATACTGTGCAAACGAACTCAACCTGTCGGCCAATTACTTCGGCGATCTGGTCAAAAAAGAGACCGGAAAATCGGCACAGGAGCATATACAAAGCAAAATAATCGACGTGGCCAAAACGCGCATGTTCGACCCAAACAAATCGGTCAGCCAGGTCGCGTTTGAATTGGGCTTCAAGTATTCACAGCATTTCACGCGCTTTTTTAAGCAGCAGGTAGGGCAGTCGCCGCGTGCATTCAGGATGTTTTCTGATTCGTAGGGTGCTCTGTGCAAATGGCACAGGTCCACAATATGCGTTGGCTTCGCAGTCTAAATCTGAAATGGGTCAAGTTTTATTTGAATAAGAGAGAACAAGGAGTGAGCAAATTTTGAACTTGTATTTGGGCATTTCGGCACTTCACCTTTGTGTCGTTCAAAAAATGGCTCAATGCCAATTCACTTTTCACCCTCAATCTTTAACACACAATGAAATCTTTGATCACATTGGTTGCCATGACGGCAATTTTCGTCCAAAGCGCAAATGCGCAGTACTCCTACACTGCTAGCAAAGGTATTAGTAATTCAGCCAATCCGTTCGATGCGCTCGGAGCCATGCACAATGAGGCTGTGGTTGCCACAGGAAATGCATTAAACTGGAACCTGAAAACATCTAAAACTGAAATGGAAAACAAACTTGCAGCGTATCTTCAATCCACCCAAGATGTCGATGCGACACCAATTTTTGATCGCCGCACCGAACTCGATTCATTTGCTGTGGCTGCCGACCCTGCCGCTTTGCTCAGAAGCAAGGGTTTTTCGAAAAAAGCAATAGCCTATTTTACAAGAATTGAAAGCGCCCCCAAGACTACAAGGGATATAACAACAGCTATTAAAACCATTGAAAGTGAAATCATCGCTGACACCAGCCTTCCACAAAATGAAAAAGATGCGTTGCTCTCCATGGCTGCAGTAAGCCGTTACAGCAACGATTTATGGAGCAAAATGATCAGGGAGTCAAATTCTCCATTGTTCCAATCCAGGCTTAATGAAGCAAATAGAAGTTCGAGGGCAGGTGAAATTGCTTTTGCAGATGCAAGGGGCGCTTTTTTTGGGGCCATTATTGGCTCCGTTGTCTTCGGTGCGGCGCTTCCCGGCGCCCTTGCTGGCGCGGCGCGCTCCTCCATTTTCTCTGCTTCTCTCGTTACTGCCAGCTAAATCTACTTGCTGAAATGCTGAAAGCTTCGAAGACGGAAAATCGGCATCATTAACATTTTTTGGAGCTTTTTTGGGGCAGCAATAGAATCTATTGTTGCCCCAAGCCATATTTCCCACAAATCAAACAATCCTCCATCTTATGCCCCCGCGCGGGGCAATACTGCCGCCCGAAAAAAATAATCTGCAAATGCAGCTTGTTCCAGGTCTCTTTCGGAAACAGGGCTTTCAGGTCGTGTTCCGTTTGCTCCACGTTTTTGCCGCTTGTGAGGCCCCAACGGGTGGCCAAGCGGTGAATGTGGGTGTCCACCGGGAAGGCGGGGTGGCCGAATGCCTGCGACATCACCACGGAGGCTGTTTTATGGCCTACACCGGGCAGTGCTTCCAGTGCTTCAAAGCTTTCGGGGACGGCGCCGCCGTGTTTTTCCACGATTATTTTGGATAAATTGCTGATCGCCTTGGATTTTGCGGGCGACAAACCGCAGGGCTTGATGATTTCCCGGATTTCTTCAACGGGGACTTTGGCCATGTCCTGCGGGTTGTCGGCGCGGGCAAAAAGGGTAGGGGTGATCTGGTTGACGCGCTCGTCGGTGCATTGGGCGGAGAGCAGCACGGCGACCAGCAGGGTGTAGGCATCCCGGTGCTGGAGCGGTATGGGCGTTTCCGGGTACAGTTCGTCGAGGATCCGCTGGATGTCGGCGGCCTTGGCTTTTTGCTTTGGGGTGTGCCGGAAGCTGTTCTGTTTTGGTGGCATGATTGACTTGATTAAATCATCGCCTTTGTGTACCGGTCTCCCGCCTTTTTCCAGTCAACCACGTTGTAAAATGCCGTGATATAGTCGGGGCGTTTGTTTTGGTACTTCAGGTAATAGGCATGTTCCCAGACATCGAGGCCGATGATCGGTGTGCCGGTTTGTTTGGCGATCATGGGCATCAATGGGTTGTCCTGGTTGGGCGTGGACGTGATGAACAGCTTTTTGTCCTGACCGACGCAGAGCCATGCCCAGCCGGAACCGAACACGCCTTTGGCTGCTGCCGTGAATTGCTCTTTAAATTTGTCCATGGAGCCGAACGATGCGTCAATGGCTGTTGCGAGGGCGCCCGTTGGGGCCTTGCCGCCTGTTGGGCTTAAGGTTTCCCAGAAAAAACTGTGGTTCCAGTGGCCGCCGGCGTTGTTCCGGATTTTTTTGTCGGCATCCGAAGGGCTGATGCGGGCGAGGATGTCCTCCAATTCGTAGTCGGCATACACGGTGTCTTTCACGGCATCGTTCAGGTTGTTCACGTAGCCGTTGTGGTGCCTGTCGTGGTGTATTTCCATCGTCATTTTGTCGATATGGGGCTCCAGGGCTTCAAAGTTGTAGCCCAATGCCGGCAGGGTGAAAGGCCCGGAGCGCTTGATTTTAGGCGGGGGGATGACGGGCATGGGGCTCGGTTTGTCGCTTTTCGCGGCGGTTTTGCAGGCTTCTAAAAAGGAGCTGGTGGCGGCGGCGATTCCGAGGAACAGGCCGGTTTTGAGAAATGTTCGTTTTTCCATGCTTTACTGTGATTCTTTTGATTTTTATGATTGACAATGATTGATTTAGGTGATATTGAATTGATTACAAACATTGGGTTGTACAAAACCTGCCGGCCTGCGGTATTCCTGAAATTGATTGATGCTTTGCACGCCTTCGCTGAAGCTTCGGTGTGTGTGTACCGGGGCAACATTGCAGAATGGTGATACATTCCATTCCGCGAAATGTTTAGAAATGATTCGATACATTAATGTGTAAATTTCACCAAAAACAAATGAATTTCAAAGCGGAGCGCAGATTTTTTTTGTAATCGGCAAAATCTCCTGCCAAATATGGCTCTCCCAAAGGCTGAGGGGCGCATCAAAAGGTGTGGTTTGTCCCGAAAAGCCTACTTTTGCCAGGATACACGCTTTTCACCTTTGATCAATTGCATCCACCAAAATGAACCAGGAACAAAATAAGGCACCAAATCCGCAGGAAGACGCTGATGCTTTTCTGCCAGATACAGAAAGTGACGAGGCTTTGGGCAGCGACGAGTATTTTGAGCGCCACGACATTGTTGCCGACAACAAGCAATCGCTGATCCGGCTCGACAAGTTTTTGATGGACCGCCTGGCGAACCGCTCCCGGAACAAGGTTCAGAACGCGATACGGGCCGGTTCGGTGCGGGTGGATGACCAGGAGGTGAAGCCCAACTACAAAGTGAAGCCGGGCAATACCATCACGATCGTGCTGCCCAAATCTGTGGAAGGCACCTATGAAATCCTCTGCCAGGACATCCCGCTGGATGTGGTGTACGAGGATGAGGACGTTCTGGTGATCAACAAACCTTTCGGCATTGCGGTGCATCCAGGCGTAGGCATACCAAATGGCACCCTGGTGAATGCCGTCGCCTGGCACCTGCAGGAACAAGCCAAAAAACTGCCGATCAAAGAAGGGAACAGCCCCGACCGCGCCGGCATCGTGCACCGGATCGACAAAGACACCACGGGCCTGATGGTGGTGGCCAAGAACGACTACGCCATGACGCATCTGGCCAATCAGTTTTTTCACCATACCATCGAACGCCGATACCAAGCCATCGTATGGGGCGATATGGAGGGCGATGCGGGCGAGATTCGAGGCCATATCGGCCGGAACCCGAACGACCGGAAGCTGTTTATGGTGTTCCCGGAAGGAGAGGATGGCAAATGGGCGGTGACCCATTGGCGGGTGCTGGAGCGGTTTTATTACTGTACCTTAGTGGAATGCCAGCTCGAAACGGGCCGTACCCACCAAATCCGCGTGCACATGAAATCCATCGGCCATACCTTGCTGGGCGATCCGCGCTACGGAGGCAACCAGATATTGAAAGGCACGCTCTTTTCCAAGTACAAGCAATTTGTGGAAAACTGCCTGAAAATATTGCCGCGCCAGGCCTTGCACGCAAAGGTGCTGGGGTTCACGCACCCGCGCACGGGAGAATTTATGCGCTTCGAATCCGAACTGCCCGACGATATGAAAGAAGTGCTTGACAGATGGCGGACGTATGTGAATGCGCGAAGGGAGATGTAGTTGTTCGTTGTTTGCCGGCGTAGCATTTGCGAAGGTGGGGGGCTTTGCTTGCCCGCTCACACCAGGACTACGGCAGGTTCGTTTGCACTTGTTTGGCCATTGTTGTTGATGAGAATTAAAAAGCTTTACATGACTATCCGCATATTGTACCCCAAGAGCAATGCGAATGAATGAAATTGAGTGTTAACATAGTGGTCGGACGGCGAAAAGCCGTCCGACCACGTGAGACCTCGTCTGACGGCTTTTCGCCGTCCGACGAGTAAGTACACGGGAACGCCTTTCGATAAACAAGATCAACTATTTTACCGTGAAACCGTTGGGGTCCAATATGCGGATAGTCATTAAGCTTTAATACAAATAATCAGGGCTTAATATTTTGCCCTTTGCCAATTTGCCCTTTGCCAATTTGCCCTTTGCCCTTTGCCAATTTGCCAATTTGCCAATTTTTCACGCCTAATACTCATGCAAAAATCCCACCCTGTCGAAAAAGATGCGTTCATGGAATACCTGCTCCCGCAGCAACGGGTAGCGTTTATCGTGAACCCGCGGGCTGGCACCAATTTGCAAAAGAACATTCGGGAGGCCATTGATAAGCATTTGAACCACAAGCGTTTTGTGTATGGTATCTTTGAAACGGCGTATGCGGGCCACGGCATTGAGCTGGCCAAAAATGCGGTGGCTGATGGCTATGAAATGGTGGTCGTGGTCGGCGGGGATGGCTCCGTGAACGAGATTGCCCCGGCGCTCATCGGTACCGACGCTGCCCTGGGCATTATCCCGGCGGGCTCCGGCAACGGCTTAGCCATGCACCTGGGCTACGGCCGGCAAGTGGCCAATGCCGTCAAAAAGCTGAATACGGCCACTGTGCAACGAATAGACGTTGGGTTGCTGAACGGGCGGCCTTTCTTCAACGTTGCGGGCATCGGGTTTGACGGATTAGTGTCGAACATGATGAAGGGCAGTCATTCCAGGGGCTTTATCCCTTATTTTTTGAAATCGGTGGAAGCGGGGCTCACCTATACCCCGCACACCTGCCGCATTGAGCTCGACGACCGGGTGCTGACGGAAACCTGCTTTGTCATCGCCGTGGCCAATGGCCCGATGTACGGATACAACGTGAAGATAGCCCCCGATGCGCAGCTCGACGACGGTTTTTTTGAAGTCGTATTGTTGAAAGATGCGCCCAGGTGGCAGTATTTTGCAGCGGTGCCATCTACGCTGAACGGCAAGATTTATGAGGCGGAGTTTGTAGAGCATTTTACCACCCGAAAAGTGGTGATCCACTCCGATCAGGCCCTGCATGTACATGTGGACGGTGAAGGGCTCTTGCTTCATGAAACGCTTGCGTTTGAATTGAAGCCAAAGGCGCTCAACATTTTAGCGCCGCAAAAAAATGCCGGAAAAGGCGCTTAACCTCCTGTACTATGGCGAAAAAAACGGTTCCAGTGCCCAAAAAGCAACCTAAAACAAGTTCGGAAGTCCCTGCGCCCGTCAGCGAAGCCAAAGCCGGTAACAACTGGATTTTGCTGGCCGTACTGGCCTTTGCCGCCCTGCTCTATTGGCCTTCTCTCCAAAACGGCTTCACCAACTGGGACGACGACGTGTACGTGACGGCCAACGAACACCTCCGTTTTAATGCCCAAAACCTCAAAACCCTGGCCACCAAACAGGTGGCGGGCAACTTCCATCCCCTGACAATGTGGTCATTGTCCTGGGACCGGGGCAACGCTCCAGCGCCCGACCCGAAGCCATTTCACCGTACCAATTTGTTCCTGCATTTGTTAAACACCGCCTTAGTTTTTTGGCTGGTGCGGCGGCTGCGGTTCGGGGCGATGGCAGCAGGGTTGAGTGCTATGTTTTTTGCCATTCACCCCATGCACGTCGAATCCGTGGCCTGGGTATCGGGGCGCAAGGACTTGCTGTACGCCGCGTTTTTTCTGGCGGGACTGATCGTGTTTACCTACAATGAAAGCCGCAAGCACATCGGCCTCTGGCTGTTGACTTTTGTGCTGTTTGTGCTGTCCTGTCTGGCCAAGCCGGCAGCCATCGTATTTCCCTTGGCGCTTTGGCTGCTGCATTGGTATCTGGAACCGGAAAGCGCCCAAAAAGGCAAGCGCGTTCTTTACCTGATCCCGTTTCTGGCGGTCTCGGTTGTTTTTTCCTACCTCACCCTGGCCTACCAGCAGGATATTGGCGCTGTGGACGGGCAATACGGCCTTTTTCAGCGCAGCCTGTTTGCCGGCACGGCTTTTATGTCCTATCTCTGGAAATTTGGGATACCCATGCATTTGTCGGCCTTTCACCCGGCGCCCCTGGCTGAGGAACCCCTTGGCTGGCCTTTTTATGCCGCGGCCATGCTTAGTGTGGGTGTTTTAGCCTTCATGGCGTATGCCTATTCCCGCCATCGGCTCTTGTTTTTCGCCCTGGCTTTTTATTTGATTAATGTTGTTTTGGTGCTCGGTTTTATCAAGGTTGGTTCGGCGCTGACGGCGGAGCGTTACACCTATATAGCTTACACTGGATTGTTTGTGTTGCTGGCCTGGGTGTCGTTGAAATTAGCCGAAAAAAAGAGCCTTGCCGCTATCGCCGCATGGAGTTTCCTGACGGCCATAAGTGCTTATTGGGCTTATTCCACGTACCGGCAAATCCCCGTTTGGCGCGATTCGGAAACGCTGTGGACGCAGATTGTGGCCCAGCACCCGACGGAGAAATGCTATTCATACCGGGGCTACCACCGTTACCTATTACAACAATGGGACAAGGCACTGGAGGATTTTGACCAAGCTTATGCCCTGAACCCGAAGAATGAAACCACGGTGCATATCCGGGCGATATGTTTGGAAAAGTTGGGAAAGGTAGAGGAGTCGCTCAAAGCCTATTCGGAATACGAAAAGAGTTTCCCACCCAAAGCGGATGTGTACTTCCAGCATGCTACTTTGCTCAACGGGCTTAAACGGACTGCCGAGGCAATCGCCCCTTATGAAAAAGGGCTGGCCTTGAACCCCCGGAACATCGATGCCTGGACCAACCTGGCCACAGCCTATTTTGCGGAAAAACAACCGGAAAAAGCCGAAGAAGCCTGCAGCAAAGCGCTGGAAATTGACCCCAACTTCCTCATCGCGCGCAACAACCGCGGGGCGCTGCGCCTGAGCATGGGGAGATACAAAGAAGCTGTGGAAGATTTTGACGCCTCCTTGGCCATCAAGCCCGACCAGCCCCAAAGTCAAGCGTACCGGAAAATGTGTTTGGATAAGTTAAAATAACTGCGGCACTAGATATTGTATTATTTTTCGTCGGAAAATCAACATTGCCATGTTTCAAAAATTCCTTTTCTGGTTTGCCCTGACATGCGAGACCATAGCCGTTGGGTGGTTCCTGTACAATTTATCCAAAGTGAAGGAGCGCTATGTTCCGGAAGCGCATTGGGATATGATGCGCAAGGAATTATATCCGGCAATTGTGCTGAGCATTATTGTGGTGGCAGCACTGGTTGCCCGGTATTATTTCAATATGCCGAGGGTTTCTTTGGTTATTGCCTACGCTCCGGCAATCATGTTTGCGCTTGGGATGATTTTTTTGACGCTTGGGGCGATGTTAAGTGGTGGGAATTGGCGTTAATTGGGTTCTTACCCCTTTTTCTCCCGCACATAAATTTCCTGATCCTTATACTTCGAAGGGCATTTCAGCAGCATTTCGGAAGCGGCAAAAACATCGCCTTTCATCTCGCCGGTGAGCACGATGGATTCCGAGCGCTCAAAATCCTGTGGCTTGGCGGCGTGCAGTTCTACCTGTCGTACTTCGCCCGCCTCGTCGCGCAGCCAAAACGTGAGGAAATCGGCATTCTTTTCCGGGTCATAATCCACCGGGCGGTCTTTCACTAATTGGCCAACCAGTTTCACGCGGTCGCCGCTCTGCGAAGCCTGGGTGAAATTGGCATAGGTGGTTACGTCTTTGCTGGCAGAAATCAAAAAGCCGATAGCAACGGCGATGATGGCAATGGCGAGGATATGCGCTTTTTTCATAGCTGTAAATTCTAATTGAGTGGTAAATGAGAAACGCGTGGGCTTGGCTAAAAGTTTATGCCAAGGCGCTGTTGCTGCAAAATTACGGCCAAATAGCGGAAAGAAGGATACGCGATATTCATCACTCATCTCTCATCACTCATCATTCAATCCGGCTTCTTCCCCCCCTTCAAAAATCCTTGTACCGATTTCAGCGTGTCCCACTGGTCATTGGCAGCCAGGTTGGCCTGAGAGGGCCAGGTTCCGGGGTCGTGCATGGCTAATTGAGGCCCTGCGGTGGCGAGTATTTCTTTCAGGCGATCTACTTCGGTTTCCGCCAGTTGTTTGTAGGTTGAGATATTGTATTGGTTGAGCAGCATCTGGATTTTGGGGCCGATGCCTTCGATCACGGTGAGGTCGTCGGCAGGGCTGGAGGCAGCGGCGATTTTAGCCTCCGGTTTGTCGCCGTCCCCTTTTTTCGCCGCGTTTTTTTTCTTTTCAGCGGGAGGCTCAGCGATGGCCATCGGCTCGATGACCATCGGGGCAGGGGCGTTTTCTGCCATGGCCACGGCGGGCGCTTCGACGGGTTCGGCGGCGGGAACTTCTATCGGGTCTGAATCGAGCTTTTCACCTGGTGCGTAAACAGGGGCATCTTCCCTTTCTCCCTTCAGTTCTTTTACGTTCTCTATTACTTCCAACGGTATATCGTCTGCGATCGGGGTGTCCGGTTCAAGGGCAAGCCCGAGTTCGGTGTCCAACTGGCGGTTTTCTGCCAAAGCGTCGGCCAATTGTATTTCCAGGGCATTTATCTTGTCGCGCAGCTTGCTGTTCTCGCTGTTGAGCATGATAGATTCGTTGCTCAGGCTGTTGCTTTCGCTTTCTACGGTGGCCAGCCTTGATTTCAGGGCCGCCAATTCAGTGCGCAGTGCGTCCGTGGTCACGTTCAGGCTCTGGGTTTCAAGCGTCATCCGGTCGATCTGTTGCTTGTACTTGGCCCACAATGCCCAGCCCAGCCAAAGCCCGATCAGGAATGCCCCGAGCAGCATGATAATGATCTCAAAAGTGTGCTGGCTGAAGGTGCCAGTACCGGGTGCGAGGGTTACGTTTTGCTCAAACATTTTATTCGTTGTTTTACCCGCCGTAGCCTTGGCGAAGGAGGGCTGTTTGTTGTTCGTTGTTTGTTGTTCGTTTACAATCACTCAATTGCGATTGGATGGTCGGCTTGCTCATTGCCCCTTGCCCACTTGCCATTTGCCCATTTGTCCCTTGCCCATTTGCCAACTTGCCCACTTATTTCCCCACCCTAATCTCCGCCCTCCGGTTCAAATACCGCCCATAAGGCGTGTCGTTGGTTGCCACGGGCTTTTTCTCGCCGTATGATTTGCAGATGATCTGGGCTTTCGGGACGCCTTTTTGCACGAGTATGTCGCGCAGGCCGTTGGCGCGCTGGATGCCATAGTAGTTGTTCACCTTGGTATCGCCCACAAAATCGGTGTGGCCGTAAATATAGACCTTCTCCCCGGAGGCAATCACTTGCCGCGCCAGTCCGCTCAGGTAGCTGTCGATGGCCTCATTGTCTTCTTTGCGGGTAGATTTGTAAGGAAAGTGGATCACCATCCGGTCTTTCACGGTTTCCATTTGCACGTTTTCCATATTATCGGGGGTTACGGGCTTGGTGGTGTTGGTAATGGCGCCTGCATTGGCGTTGCCGTTGTTTCCGGCATTTTGGTTGGTATCCGTAATCGGTTGTATCTCCGGGGTGTTGTTCACCGTTGCAGGTGGCTGCTCCGGGGTTTTGATCACATCTTCGATGGCTGGGCGTTCCCCGCAGACGCCTTTGATGCCGCAGACGTACCAACGGGCGCATACAAAACACCAGAGCGCAAAGGCAGCGAGGATTATGGGTTTTGAGTTCATAGTCAGAAAAATTGAACCATAAAAATTTGGGCGAAATGCAAACGCAGTTTGTTTTCGGCTGCAATGTTCGGTACTGATTGTCAGCTTTTTATAAAAAAACGAAAAAAAAGCGTTATTTGTACTTCATTTGTACTGAAAATCTTTGAAAAGCTTGCCAATAAAGCAGATTTTCGCCACTGAAATTTTAAAAACACCCAAGTTCCGTGCCATCCATCGTCAAAATTACATCGGCTGACATCCGCCAGACAGACGCCAGTACCATCCTTCAGAACGTCAGCCTCGAAATTGGGGAAGGGGAGTTCACTTACCTGATCGGTAAAACCGGCAGCGGGAAATCCAGCCTGTTGAAAACCATTTACGCCGCCCTGCCCCTGGAGTCGGGCAGCGGGGAAGTGGCCGGTTTCAACCTCAAAGACATCAACCGCAAGAACGTGCACCTGCTGCGCCGCAAACTCGGCATCGTGTTCCAGGATTTCAACCTGCTTACCGACCGGAATGTGGAACAGAACCTGGTGTTCGTGCTGCGCGCCACGGGTTGGGACAACGAGGCAGACATTCAAAACCGCGTCACCGAAGTGCTGGCTGAGGTGGGCTTGTCGGGCAAGCGCCTGTCCATGCCTTTCGAGCTCTCGGGCGGCGAGCAGCAGCGCGTGGTCATCGCCCGCGCACTCCTGAACAAGCCACCGCTCATCCTCGCCGACGAGCCTACCGGCAACCTCGATCCCGAAACCAGCGACGATGTACTCACCCTCCTGCGCAACTTAGCCAAACAACACAACACCGCCGTGCTCTGCGCCACCCACGATTACCGGATACTGCAAAATTTCCCCGCCCGCATCATCCGGGTGCAGAACGGGAAGCTCATTGACGACTAATTGCCAATGTTTTTAGCCCACGGCCCCGTTTCTTCGGCAAATTCTTGCTACTTTTGCCCGCCCTCGAAGCGGGGCAATGTGCAAATAACTGGTGGCTTCAAGTACCGCCGCCGCACTTTTCCGCCCATTATCACATTCTCTCATTATCAAATTATCACATTAATAAAAGATGAACCTGCACGAATATCAGGGCAAGGAGCTCCTAAAATCCTACGGCGTCAAGATCCAGGAAGGCATTGTGGCCACTACTGCAGCAGAAGCGGTGGAGGCTGCCAAAAAGATCAAAGAACTCTATAACTCCGACTGGTGCGTCGTGAAAGCGCAGGTGCATGCAGGTGGCCGCGGCAAGGGTGGTGGGGTGAAGCTCGCCAAAAGCCCCGAACAAGCGGGAGAAATCGCCGGCGCGATGCTGGGCATGAGGCTCGTGACGCCCCAAACCAGCGCCGAAGGCAAATTGGTGCGCAAAGTGCTGCTCGCCCAGGACGTGTTTTACCCAGGCGCCTCCGAGCCTAAGGAGTTTTATATCAGCGTGCTCACCGACCGCGGCCGCGGCGGCAACGTCATCATGTATTCCCCCGACGGCGGCATGGACATCGAAAAGGTGGCTGAAGAAACCCCGGAGCGCGTATTTTTTGAGTTTATCGACCCATTGCTGGGCTTGCGGCCCTACCAGGCGCAAAAAGTAGCCTTCAACCTGGGCCTGAGTGGCCAGGCGTTTAAAGAGATGGTCGATTTCATCAAAAAGCTGTACGCAGCCTTTGTGGGCGCCGATGCCAGCCTTTTCGAGATCAACCCCTGCCTCAAAACCTCCGACGACCGCATCATCGCCGTCGATTCCAAAGTGACGCTCGACGAGAACGCCTTGTACCGCCACCCCGACCTGGAGCAGCTGCGCGACAAGGACGAGGAAGACCCCGCAGAGGTGGAAGCCCAGGAGTACGACCTCAACTACGTCAAGCTCGACGGCAACGTGGGCTGCATGGTGAACGGCGCCGGACTCGCCATGGCGACCATGGACCTTATCAAGCTCTCCGGTGGCGAACCGGCCAACTTCCTCGACGTAGGCGGCACAGCAGATGCCCAGCGCGTAGAGAATGCAATGCGCTTTATTTTGAAAGACCCGAACGTAAAGGCCATTCTGATCAATATTTTCGGCGGTATCGTGCGCTGCGACCGCGTGGCGCAGGGTGTCGTGGATGCCTACAAAGCCATCGGCGAAATTCCGATCCCGGTTATTGTGCGCCTGCAAGGCACCAATGCCGACATCGCCAAAAAGATCATCGACGAGTCGGGCCTGAAAGTGATGGGCGCCACGGAGTTCCAGGAAGCGGCCGATCTGGTGGCGAAGGTGCTGGCGAAATAGTTCCAGACAAAACCCGGATACAAGCGTGATACCAGCCGCAGTACTGGACATTTTTCGCGCAGATTTCACACAGATTTGTTTGCGCAGATTTCACGCGGAAAAAATCTGTGTAAAATCTGTGCATTTTTTTCTGTGTGAAATCTGCGCGAAATAATTGCCCAGTAGTGTGGATGCCAACCCCGGTGGGGCGGAAATATCTGTACCCTACCGAATCAAGGTAACATCTCCTTTTTTCAACAGCAATTTGGCATCGCGGCCTTCCCGGTATGTCAGGAACCACATATACAGGCCGTTGCCATTCGAAAGGTGTTCCCCAGGCGAGGCGTAAAAACTGACACAGTAGCGCTTTTCCGCTTTCAGGGGCTCATTCAGGCGCACGAGCAGGTATTCGCGGTAAGCATAGGCATTGCTCAGGGTATCGTCCGTAACCAGTGCGATGATGCCGCAATATCCTTCTCCGTGCTGTGCGGGCTGATACCCGCTGAAATTGAGCGGCACATCGGCTTCATGGTGGGAGCATGCGTGAAAGTAGTCGGAAGTGCCCTGGGTGGGCGCTATCCAGTCGCGCAAGAATTCCAGGGGCGCGGCTTCTTTCGCCACCCCAGAAATGCTGACCGGGCAGTTGTTGTGCTGTTCGAAGCTTCCGTTGGGCACGAGGTTGTTTTGGGCGCTGGCCTGCCCCAGTGCGTTCAGGAAGCAGCTGATTGCAAGAACAGGTGTCCGGGTATGGCTTAGCATGTTACTTGCCGAAGCTGAAATAATATTGGGCTGAGAGTTGGAAGCGGTGCCAGACCATATCGTAATTGGAGGTGCTGTTGGCCAAAAGCCCTTCATATTGAATAGTAGCCCGCTCCCTTGTCCAAAAATATTGGAACATCAGTTCAATTTCTTGCTTCTGCTGGAGTTGGAACCGCCATCCGAGACCCGAATAGACGCCCAAAATAGGCGTGTTGAAGTCTATGGTTTTGGCCGAAACCCTGCCTTCCTCCAACGTTGGTTTAGGGTTCAGGTAGCCTGGGCTTTCCAGCCGGACTGGTGTGCCCCAGGATTTGTCGAATGTTGCGGCCAAGGGGAAGGAAAAGGCCAGGCCGGCAGCGACGGTGGGGCCGCTTTTGGCATAAGGTTTCGGTCGAAGCCGGATGCCAATAGGTATTTCCAGGTGCTGCATCTTTAGCTCAGATACATACTCATAAAAAAACTGCACATTGGCCGGGATTGGCTCACCTGTGTTGGGGTTGATGGCATCATAAACCTTGTCGAATTGAGCTTCCAAAGAATCGCTGGCAAGGCTCTTGTTGACGTAGTTAAGGCCGGCCACGATACCCAGCATCGGGGTTATGTTAAAATTGGTCGATATGCCAAAAATGGGGTGGTTTGAGTTGGCATAGTCCTCGCGGTGAAAGAGTTCTACAGCCGTCCTCCGCTCGGAAAATTTTGGCGCAGGCTGAACATAATACCCCGCCATTACGCCCAAGGCAAACCTTGGCCGCAAAGTTTTTTCAGCCTGGGCCTTCGGCATTTGCCCTGGGTATGCGCAGGCGTTCATCGCTTTAAAATACCGGACAAGGGAAATCTTATCGTATTGCAGCTTGGCTTTTGTCTGCTCCGCGCAGGCGCCGAAGAACACCTTGAACTGTGTTTCCAGCCCGCGGGGGTTCGCCCGGATGCGGTTGGGCTTTTCCTGGGAATTGAAAAAGAAAAGGCTGACCTGTTTTTCGCGTGCGCCTTCGTATAGGTTATAGCCGCCGTGCACGATCCTTTGCAGGAATATGGTGGCGGTATCGGATTGGAAGACCACTTGTTGGGTGGTGATGAAAAGGTCGTTTTCGCCGTGGATTTCCCGAATATCGGCCGGTGTGAGCTTTGTCCAGTTGCGGGCGCCAGGAGCCCTGAACTTCAGCACATTGTCTTTCAGGCTGCCGATGTAGAACTGCCCGGAAAGGGAGTCTCCTTTGTTTGAAATGTAGTAGCCTTTGGCGAGGTCTTGCGCGCCCGCAGGAAAGGCTATGCAAGCGATGATGCCCAGGCAGCAGAGGGCGGTTGGGATGTAGTTTTTCATGTAATAAGTGTTTGAAATTTTGGGTTTAAAGATAAAGGGTTTTGGGAAAAGGGTGCAAAAAAAACAGTCCGTGCTCTACTCAGTTCATTGGAGCCTGGAGAGGCGCGGTGTCGGCGGTCTTTTGGAGGCGGTTGGGGCTAAGCGGTATTGTATTGGGGATTGAT
Source organism: uncultured Saprospiraceae bacterium (assembly GCA_964621185.1). Taxonomy (GTDB): domain Bacteria; phylum Bacteroidota; class Bacteroidia; order Chitinophagales; family Saprospiraceae; genus M3007. Next base: position 27,183 of record CAZULM010000072.1, read on the forward strand.
GACACTCGCAACTACTGGGCCACACTACTGGACATTTTTCGCGCAGATTTCACGCAGATTTGTTTGCGCAGAATTCACACAGATTTTTTCCGCGTAAAATCTGCGCAAACAAATCTGCGTGAAATCTGCGCGAAATAAAATGTCCTGTAGTGAAATCGCCTCCAAGGTAGGGCGCCGCCGCTGCTGGCGGTACGGTATTCGAGGCCGTTAACATAATCCTGGGTGTAGAGCACTGTGCCCTGGTCGTTCACGTTCTTGCGGAGCTTTTTGCCGGCGTGGTCGTACAGGAGGTAGATGTTGCGCTCTGCGCCGCCCGTGCCGACCGGGATGGTCATTTGCTTGGGCATGTTGAGGTGGTTGTACAGCAGCGACATGTCTTTGTAGGGGTCGTAGGTCATGTTGCCGTTCGCGTCGTAGAGATAGGTGGCGGTGCCGGGGTTGAAGCCGGTGTTGCGCTGGGGGTTTCCCAGGTCGCCTGTGGGGGCTGCAATCTTTTGGAGGCGGTTGGCGCCAAGCGGTATTGTATTGGGGATTGATGACACTCGCAACTACTGGGCCACACTACTGGACATTTTTCGCGCAGATTTCACGCAGATTTGTTTGCGCAGAATTCACACAGATTTTTTCCGCGTAAAATCTGCGCAAACAAATCTGCGTGAAATCTGCGCGAAATAAAATGTCCTGTAGTGAAATCGCCTCCAAGGTAGGGCGCCGCCGCTGCTGGCGGTACGGTATTCGAGGCCGTTAACATAATCCTGGGTGTAGAGCACTGTGCCCTGGTCGTTCACGTTCTTGCGGAGCTTTTTGCCGGCGTGGTCGTACAGGAGGTAGATGTTGCGCTCTGCGCCGCCCGTGCCGACCGGGATGGTCATTTGCTTGGGCAATCAAAACAAACTCCCCTGCTGCCCCCCAACCTCCTCCGGCCCCCGCAACCTCAGCCCAGGCATCAAATGCCCAAACACCTCCGCGCAATACTGCGCTAGTTCAGGCGCCAGAATATTGTCGGGCTCATGGGTAAAGAAATACGCCTCGTGCAGCCCGGCTTCGAACCAGCTTCTCAGGCGCCGAGCCCAATCCTGCACACGGGTGTAATCGCTTGTGTGCAGGCCGTTCCCGACAAAGCGTATCAGGGTTTTGGAAGCCGTCAGCCGAAGGTGGCACACGTCGCGGCGGCCTGCCACGTCGGTGATCACGGCAGGGCAATTGAACGATTCCAGCAGCCCAAAAAGCGCATCCGATACTTCTCCGGGTTTGAAGAACTGGGGGTGCCGAAGCTCAACGGCGAGGGGCACAGCCTCCGGGAAGCTTTCGAGGAACTTTTCCAGCACCACCAAATCCCGCGGCCCGAAGCCCGGCGGAAGTTGCATGAAGCAGCAGCCCAATTTTTCCCCCAGTTCGCTGATGGCTTCGCAAAAAATGCGGGTTTCCGCGCTGTGCAGCCCCAGGTTGGGCGCATGGCTGATACTCTGCGGTATTTTGGGACAAAACCTGAAATCGTCGGGTGTTTCGTCGCGCCAGCGCGCCACGGTGGGCAGGTCGGGGATGCGGTAATGCGTCGTATTGTGTTCAATGGTATTGAACTGCTCGCCATAATGCCGCAGGAAATATCGCTCCTTTGTTCCGGGTGGGTACCATTTGCCTACCCATTGCTTCATGTTGTAGCCGGTAGGGCCAATATAGATGCTGGGTTTTTCACATACAGGCAGCCGCCCCAGAAAGTCTTTGTTCTGTGCTGGATCAGGTGGAAGCTCAAATGCCACTTTTTCGATATTGGGCAATTTCCCGAAATCCATTTTGTCGAGGGTGCTGGGTCAGTCAACTGTCGGGAAGCTGTACATCACGTTTTTTCCGGGCAAGGTGTAGCCAATCCCAATCCCTGCGGTAAAAAACCAATCGTTTTTATTGGGGTTGCCAGCCTGGCTGAAACCGTCGAGGTAGTCGGAAAAAGTAGGACGAAGCAGGCCTTCTACGTGGATGCTGAAATGGTCGCTCAACCTGTACCGCAAGCCAGCGCCGAAGGGCAGCACAAAATGCAGCCTTTTGGTTTTGGCATCCTTGTCCTGCTGTGCGAGCACCGGGTCAATCTCGGGATTGCCATTGGTATCATTCCAGTCTACCACAGGGTTGCTGTAAGCGCCACCAAAGCCGATAGCGATATAAGGTAGCCAGCGTGCGCGTCCACCGGACAGCCTTCCAACCACCGCTTCTTCGTTGGAGGGGCTATTGCCTGGAGAGAAAAAGCTCAAGGGATAAATTTCAGCGATGACACTGCCTTCGATAACCGTACTTTCAAAAGAGGCTCCCCGGATTTTTCTCCATGCAGGCTCCGTAAACGATTCGTCGGCGCCGGCAATTTGACCGAACAACACATTGAACCTGCCCGCGAAATACTGGCCCAGCGTTCGCCGCGCATAAATACTCGCCGAAGGCTTGATGTTCTTTAAGGTGTAATTGATGTTCGGGTCGTGCAGGTCGCCTTCGTAGGAACTGAACAGCACGCTGCCGCCGAATTCCCAAGGGCTCAAGCCTTGGGCTGTAATGGTGATGGGCAGCATCAGCAGGAGGATTATGATATGTTTCGTCATGGTGAAGAATAGGCAAGTTGCTTTGAATGGTGGCCTGCCTTTGCAAAAATAGCCAAGGCCCGGCGAATTGACAATAATAATTTAAGTGCCGCATGATGCCAGCCTTCTGGTCTGACGACTCAAAGTCGTCTGACCAGTAAGCAACTTAGAATGCAGCCCCTTCCAATATAGCTTTTTCAGCCTATATGTGTCCCAGTTTTTTTCAAGCATTGGAAATGCTTGGGGTATCTGGGCATTGTGGTGCACACACTGGTCAGACGACATTGAGTCGTCAGACCAGAAGGCTGGGCGTCGTGCGGTACTTGCAATTAATGCGCTGGCCACGCTCATCCGCGCCGACAGGCACGGCGCTTAATACAAGGCGCAAACAATTTTCCACTTTTTCCCACTTCTTTGTTCGGTTTTTGAAAAATCGCTCCGTATTACAGCCAGATGGTTTGAATTTTATGAAAAATTGCGACTTAGGGCGGTTTGTTGACCCTTGAAATTGGCAATTAGCCAGCAGGTTGATAAAATTCCAAGAAAAATATTAAAAACTAAATATTTAAATATCAATGGTTTACAACAAAGTTAAAAATTAATTTTACAAAAAATGTAAAAAAAGTACAACAAAGTGGTAAAATATGGGAACAACCTTTACATTTGTGCTGGCGAATTGTAGCCGCATTCCCACAATTTGCGCTTGCAGGCAGCCAACAAAGCAGAAATAGTAATTGGTCCCACACATTCATGAAACTCATAGGCGAATATCCAGTAGCCCTTGATGACAAGGGTCGCATGCGCCTTCCAACCGCGCTGCTCCGTCAATTAGGTGAAAACCTGGATGGCGAGGCTGCGACGTATGAATTTGTGGTAAACCGGGGTTTTGAAAAGTGTCTCACGCTTTACCCCAAGCCGGTCTGGGATGCTATCGCTGCCAAGTTGAGCCGTCTCAATCGTTTTAACGACCGGAATCGCGCCTTTCTTCGCTCCTTTTACCTTGGAGCCTATCCTATTGCTACCGATAGCGCGGATCGGATTCTTTTACAGAAACCATTATTGGACTACGCTGACATCAGCAAAGCTGCCGTGCTCGTGGCCATGGACGACCGGATCGAAATCTGGTCGCCCGAAGCGCACGCCCAAGTGGCTGCGATGGACTCCAACATGTTTGCCGACCTCGCCAACGACGTCATGGGCGGCGGCATGGATGGGGTGGGGGATATTGAAATATAGATACTGGATGCTGGATGCTGGATGCTGGATGCTGGATACTGGATGCTGGATGCTGGATGCTGGATGCTGGATGCTGGATGCTGGATGCTGGAT
>CAZULM010000073.1:0-29719 GCA_964621185.1 uncultured Saprospiraceae bacterium
GGGTGACGACCTACGACCTGGTGCTGATATCGAAGCACATCCTGGGCATCGAGCCGCTGGGCAGCCCGTACAAGATGATCGCCGCAGACGCGAACAAGTCCAACTCGATCACGACCTTCGACATCGTGGAGCTGCGCAAGCTGATCTTAGGCATCTACCAGGAGCTTCCGAGCAACACTTCCTGGCGTTTTGTGGACAAGAGCTTTGTTTTCCCGAACGCGGCCAATCCGTTCCAGACACAGTTCCCCGAGAACATTTCAATTCCTCAAGCTCAGGGACATCAGTTGAACCAGGATTTCGTGGGCGTGAAGATCGGCGACGTGAACAATACCGTGGTAGCCAACGTCGCAATGTCGGCAGATGAGCGCGGCGCGGGAACCCTGATGTTCGACGTGCAAGACCGCGACGTGGCGGCAGGCGAGGAATTCGAGGTGGATTTCAAAGCCTCGGAGAAGGCGCAGGGCTACCAAATGACGCTGAGCCTTGATGGTCTGGGAGTAGCATCCATCGTCGAGAACGACAAAGTGACGGCGGCCAACTTCGGGGTGTTTGCCGACAATAATGCCTTGACAGTTTCGATAGACGGAGCAAACATGTTCACTGTGAAGTTCAGGGCTGTGAAAGCCGGCAAGCTGAGCCAGATGCTGCATGTTTCAAGCCGGATCACCAGAGCAGAAGCGTATGGAATGCGGAATGCTGATTTCGGAGTGCGGAATGCAGAACACTTGGACGTAGCCTTGCGTTTCGACGGCAAGACTGTCAGCGGTGTAGGTTTCGAGCTGTACCAGAACCAGCCAAATCCGTTTGTGAACCAAACATCGATCAGCTTCCATTTGCCCGAGGCTGCCAGCGCAACCTTGACGGTTTACGACGAAAACGGAAGGCTCATTTACAGCCAAAACGGCGAGTTCCCCAAGGGCTACAACGTGTTTACAATTGATCGCCAATTAGTTGGCGTTACCGGGGCGCTGTGGTACCGGGTGGAAACATCCACCGACAGCGCTGCCCGCACGATGATACAGACCAAGTAACGCCAACCTTTGGTTGGGCCGAGTGGCGCTCCTACTGAAAGTTGGAGGTACGCATGATGATACAAACAAAGTAGTAAGTCTTGACATGAGGGGGTGCCCCGTAAAGACGGGGCGCCCCTAAGCCAACTTTGAGTTAACTAAAAGCCTGCCTTTGCAAAAGGCGGGCTTTTTTACGACAGGATAAATGCCCATGCACTATCCAGTGCCTCCGCTTTTCTTTGCTATTTTTGCCTCGAATACAAAGAAAACATGAGCAATAAAGCATTCCTTCTAATACTTGACGGCTGGGGCCTGGGGCCTAAACCATCCGCAGACGCCATTTTTCAAGCAAACACGCCCTTTTTTGACGAAATCTGGGCAACCCGACCGCACAGCACCTTAGTTACCCATGGTGAGGATGTCGGCTTGCCCGAGGGTCAAATGGGTAATTCAGAGGTTGGGCACCTCAACATCGGTGCGGGCCGCATCGTGTGGCAGGAACTGGCCCGCATCAACAAAGCTGTGCGGGAGCGGGAATTGCACCAAAATGAAACTTTGCTCAAAGCATTCGACCATGCCAAGGCAGCGGGCAAAGCGGTACATTTTATCGGGCTGGTCAGCGATGGCGGCGTACATTCCCACATTGAGCACCTCAAAGCATTGTGCGACATCGCCGCAGAATGCGGCTGTCCGGAGACATACGTACACGCTTTCACTGACGGCCGCGACTGCGACCCCAAAAGCGGTGCAGAATTTATCGAAAACTTGTTGCAACATATTGATAAAAAGCCTGTTGCGCTCGCTTCTGTCGTAGGCCGCTATTATGCCATGGACCGAGACAAGCGCTGGGAACGCATCAAATTGGCCTTCGACTTGTTGGTGAACGGGGTAGGGGAGCCGGTAATGGATTTCAAGGCAGCCATCCAAAAAAGTTATGACGATGGCGTAACTGACGAATTTCTGAAGCCCATGCGGAATGGCTCGTTCGCCGATAACAAAGGCACGATCAAGCCCGGAGACGTGGTGATTTGTTTCAATTTCCGCACCGACCGTTGCCGGGAAATAACCCAGGTGCTGACGCAGGAGGATATGCACGAGTACAACATGCACACATTGCCCCTGTATTACGTCACCATGACCCGCTACGATGACACCTACCGGGATGTACAGGTAATGTTTGAAAAAGACGATGTGACGATGACCCTGGGAGAAGTACTCGAGCAGGCCGGCAAAACCCAGGTGCGCATCGCCGAAACGGAAAAATACCCTCATGTTACGTTTTTTTTCAACGGTGGCCGCGAGGAGCCTTTCGTCGGGGAGCGCCGCATCATGATACCTTCGCCCAAAGTGGCCACCTACGACCTGGAGCCTGAAATGAGCGCCGAAGGCATCACCCAGGCCATCTTGGGCGACATGCGCGATCATGCCCCCGACTTTATTTGCCTCAATTTTGCCAATACAGATATGGTTGGGCATACCGGTGTGTTCAGTGCGGCTATGAAAGCGGCGGAAAAAGTAGATGAATGCCTCAGTCGCATCGTCCCATTTGCCCTGGAAAAAGGCTATTCATGCCTCATCATTGCCGACCACGGCAACGCCGATTACCTGATAAATGAAGATGGAACTCCCAATACTGCCCATACCAAGAACCCTGTGCCCTGTATTCTTGTTAGCAATCAGCACCCAGAGGTCAAAACACTGCGCAATGGCCGCTTGGCGGATGTAGCCCCGACCATTTTGGCGCTTATGAAGCTGGAAAAGGGGCAAGAAATGACGGGGGGGGATTTGTTAATGATGAATGGTGAATGATGAATTTGCCACCATTTGTTATTTATTCCTCACACCGCTTGGTTTTGTGTATGCCGACCTTTGTAATCAATTGAAAATCAGTTGAATCAATCATAATGAATCACAAAAAGCAGGCGAATCATAGAATATCAAGTATTTGTTTTTCAGCACTAAAGCCCCAAAAGCCGTTAAGGTGCTGAAAAATCAATTATTGATCGAAGTGCGTATTCATCATTCATCGCTCTTTACTTTTTTCAAGCAGCAGACAACCCAACCAGCACTTGCTGCGTCAATTCAGCACTCAACCGTACAGAAGGCCATTTATGGACTTTAACACACAACCAAAACGGCTAAAATTAACTTGTATCATATGAAAAATTCAATCGCACTGCCGCTGTCCCTCATCGTGACAATGATTTCGGGGAATGCGCTGTTTGCCCAGTTCTCGCCAAAGTGCGTGGATGGCAACAACCCTATTACCGGCGAACGATGCGCCAACTCGGTAACTTCGGCGGTTCCTTTCCTCCGAATCGTGCCTGATGCCCGCGGTGGTGCCATGGGCGATGTAGGTATCGCTACTTCTGCCGACCCCAACGGGATGCACTACAACCCTTCCAAACTGGCTTTTTCCGACAAGAATGTCGCAATATCAGCAACCTATACCCCTTGGATGCGCAATTTGGGCCTCAACGACGTTTATCTGGCCTACCTTTCCGGGTACTACAAAATTGACGAGCTTCAAGCCATTGGCGGCAGCTTGCGCTATTTCTCCCTGGGTAATATTGAATTTACCAACGACCAGGGCGAGTCGCTGGGGCAAGGCAACCCGAATGAGTTTGAGCTCACCGGTGCTTACGCCCGCAAGCTTTCCGAGAAATTCTCGGCAGCTGTTGGTGCAAAGCTCATTTACTCCAACCTGGCCACAGGGCGCATTGTAGAAGGCAACGAGATAAAGCCAGGGGTGGCCGGTGCTGCCGACCTTTCCCTCACCTACAAAACACCGGTTAAGGTCAATAAATACGACAGCGATTTCACCTTTGGCCTGGCCATCAGCAACCTCGGGTCCAAGATCACGTACACCAACTCCATCAACCGCGACTACATCCCCACAAACCTCGGGCTGGGCGGCGCCTTGAAGATCGGGCTCGATGAGTTCAACTCCATCACCTTCAGCACCGACATCAACAAGCTCATGGTGCCAACACCGCGCCCGGAAATAGACGACGACGGCGACGGCATCCCCGACTACAAGCAGTACTCACCGATCCGTGGCGTGTTCAAATCCTTTGGCGATGCCCCGGGCGGCTTCAGCGAAGAAATGAAGGAGATGACTTACGGCCTTGGCGCCGAATACTGGTATGACGACCAGTTTGCCGTGCGCATGGGCTATTTCTATGAGCACTATTCCAAGGGCAACCGCAAATACTTCAGCGTCGGCCTCGGCGTGAAATACAATATTTTCGGCCTCAACTTCTCCTACTTAGTGCCAACCAGCAACCAGCGCAACCCGCTCGACAACACCCTCCGCTTTTCGCTGTTGTTCGACTTCAACGCGTTCGATTCGGGAGAGTGACCCTGTGCGCATATCGATTTGATGGCAATAGCCGTCTCGAAGATTTTCGGGACGGCTATTGCCTTTTTGTCCACAACACCGCACAATTATTAGGGAATTTGAAATGAATGGCCTTCCTTTGTGACCCTTTTAATACATCAAAACCAATGGCAAAGATACTAATCGTTGACGACGAAACCCCTATCCGCCGGACCCTTCGCGACATCCTCGAATTTGAGGGATATGATGTGGAAGAAGCTTCAGATGGCCTTGAGTGCATATCGAAAGTGCAAAAGGACAAGTTTGACGTGATTATCACCGACATCAAGATGCCCAAGATGGACGGCATCGAGGCGCTGGAGCGCCTGCAGATACTCACACCGGAAACGCCCGTCATCATGGTGAGCGGCCACGGCACCATTGACACCGCCGTTGAAGCCGTGAAAAAAGGCGCCTTTGATTTTATCTCCAAGCCGCCCGACCTCAACCGCATGTTGATCACGGTGCGCAACGCCCTTGACCGCAGCGAACTGGTAAACACCACCCAGGTGTTGCGCAAACAGGTGAAAGGCAACAAAGGCGTGAACATGATCGGGGAAAGCGCGCCCATCCGGGAAATAAAAAAAATGCTAGAGCGGGTGGCGCCTACGGAAAGCCGCGTGATGATCACGGGCGAGAACGGCACCGGAAAAGAGCTTGTCGCGCGCTGGATTCACGAAAAAAGCAACCGCTCCGAAGGGCCAATGGTTGAGGTAAACTGTGCCGCCATACCGGCCGAACTGATCGAGAGCGAGCTGTTTGGCCACAAAAAGGGCTCTTTTACTGGCGCCATTTCGGACAAGCCCGGTAAATTTGAATCCGCCAACGGTGGCACACTTTTCCTCGACGAGATCGGCGACATGAGCCAGGATGCCCAGGCCAAGGTGCTGCGCGCCCTGCAGGAGAACAAGATTACCCGCGTGGGCGACAACAAGGAAATCAAGGTAGATGTGCGGGTGCTGGCGGCCACCAACAAAGACTTGCGCGAAGAAATTGCCGCCAACCGATTCCGGGAAGACTTGTACCACCGCCTCGCTGTGATCGTTGTGCACGTGCCCTCACTCAACGAACGCAGGGAAGACATACCGCTCCTGCTGGAACATTTCAACCGCCGCATCGCCGACGATTATGGCCACCCGCCCAAAAATTTTGCCCCGGAAGCCATCAAAGCTTTGCAGGAACACAACTGGACCGGTAATATTCGCGAACTGGCCAACGTTGTGGAACGATTGTTCATACTCTGTGACCAAACTGTCAGTGCCGAGGAAGTGCGCAAGTATGTGTACCCAAACTGACAACCGGGCCTTAATGTCCTTCTATTATGACAAAAGTACTTATCATAGAAGACGAAGCCAAAGTGGCTATTTCCGTAAAGAAATGGCTGGAGGAAAACAAATTCATCGTGGACGTTGCCCCCGATGGGGCTGTTGGCCGGCACCTGGCGCAGACCAATAGCTACGATATTGTGTTGCTGGACTTGAACCTTCCATTTCTAAGCGGCAATGAGGTGTGCCGCGACATCAGGGCGGTGCATCCAGGGCTTCCGATTATCTTGGTCACGGCCATGGATGCGATCGAGCAAAAATTGTCGGGCTTCGAAGCTGGCGCCGACGATTACCTTGTCAAGCCTTTTGATTTCAGGGAGTTACTGGCGCGTATCCGAACCTTGTTGAAGCGCAACCAGGCAAGCAATGTAGAAACTGAGGGCGCCGAGATACTGCGCTTGGCAGATTTGGAACTGGACACAGGCTTCAAAAGTGTTACACGCGGAAATGTGGCGATTGCCCTTACCGCCAAAGAATTTGCCTTGTTGGAATACCTCCTTCGCCGGAACGGCCGCGTCGCTTCCAGGCATGAGATCGTGGAAAACGTATGGGACGTGAATTTTGACATCGGAACGAACGTGGTCGATGTTTATGTCAATTTCCTGCGCAAAAAGATCGACCGAAACTTCGAACCCAAGCTGATCCATACCAAACAAGGGATGGGCTACTACATGAAAGTGTTGTAGGGCAAACACAATTGCGCAGCATCTCATGAATATCCGCACCAAGCTTATCCTCCAGTTTTCGCTGATCGTAGCCAGTATTTTGGTCTTATTCTCCGTGGCCATCTATCTGTTGTCTGAAAACTATCGACGGGAAGAGTTCTACACGCGGCTGGAAGGCCGGGCCGTATCCACCGTGCGTTTGTTGGTTTCGGTTCAAGAGGTTGACAAAGAATTGCTGCGCATCATCGACAAAAACTCTATTTATGCGCTGTTTCAAGAAAAAGTATTGATAATTGATCAAGACAACCAGCTTATTTACAGCAGTTTGGACGATTTTGATGTCAATTATTCCAACGAGCTCATCGAAAAAATCCGACGAGATGGCAAAGTTGAGTATGCAGAAAACGGCAATGAGATAGTAGGGGTTTCCTACATCGACAAAAAGGGGGCATTTGTGGTCATCGCTTCGGCTTACGATCGCTATGGGCGCAGCAAATTGGCCAACCTGTACCGCGTGCTGATGATCGGACTGGGCATCGGCATATTCTTCGGCATCCTTGCCGGAATCTTTTTTTCTAAGCAAATGTTGGAGCCGTTGGCGCGTATGAACGCCGAAATATCCGATATCAGCGCCGGCAACCTCGCCATCCGCTTAGATGAAGGGAACCAAAAAGACGAGATTGCCCAATTGGCCATGAATTTCAACCACATGCTGGAAAGGATCGAATCCGCTTTTGCCATCCAGCAGCAATTTGTCAGCAATGCTTCCCACGAGTTGCGCAACCCCTTGGCCGCTATTTCAAGCCAGCTACAGCTTGTTCTGGCCCAGCGGCGCTCCTTGGAAGAATACGAACAGGTGTTGCAATCGCTATTGGACGATGTGCACTCGCTGGTGAACCTTACCAACGGGCTGTTGAATCTCGCACAGTCGGGCATAGAAAACCAGCAGGCCCTGTTTGTGCCGGTGCGGGTAGATGAAGCGCTTTTTGCAGCCCAAAACGAGCTGAGCAAATCCCGGCCGCATTACCATTTCCTCATAGAATACGACGTGATGCCCGAAGACGAGTCCCGGTTGATCGTTTCAGGGAATGAACAACTGCTCAAGACCGCGTTTTCCAATTTGATGGACAACGCCTGCAAGTTCTCTTCCGACCATACTACCCGTATCGGTTTTTTGTCGATAGGCGAGTTTATCGAAATATCTTTCAAAGACAAGGGCATAGGCATCCCATTAAAAGAACAAGAGCAGATTTTCAACCCGTTCTTTCGCGGCAGCAACGTCAGCTCCCAGAACAAAGGCTATGGGATCGGCCTTTCCCTTTGCCAGCGCATCGTACAATTGCACAACGGCACACTACAGCTGGAATCTTCCCCTGGGAAAGGTTCCAGCTTCAAAATCAGGCTCCCGCTCCTACGCGCCAAGTAATTTTAATTTTCTTTTAATGCCACTTTAAGGCGTTCAATTTTGTGGTGCCACACATTTGCGGTTCCTAATTTGGCCACCCCCATTTATTTGTTGTAACAATCACAATCACTGTGACATGCTGGATCGGGTCTGACCTGATCGCTTTCAACTTACTTTCTGTTTTCATCATTGTAAAATGTAATCTATTATGATTCAACAAGTTACATCTTTTTACTCATCGCCTCCGGTGACGCAAGCCCTGAAAAAAACCTTAAAAACACCATTTCTGTGCTTCTGGTTATGCCTCTTGGGCATGGCAACAGAGGCCAAAGCAACACCCCTGTTTCCCGGCGACACCCTCATCACCGCAACGATCTGCGCCAATGAAACTTACCAATTCGACGGCCTGGAGCTCGACATGAGCGGGGAGTACACAGCGACCTATACCGCCTCAGATGGCTCCGACTCTACTGTGACCCTACAGTTGACGGTGCTGCCGCTGCTGCAAGAAACGGTCAACGCAGCTATTTGCTTCGGCCAGGCCTATCCCTTTTTCGGGCTGGCGCTAACCCAAAGCGGCCAATACGACGCCGTGCTGACCGGCTCTAACGGCTGTGACTCCACCATCACCCTGAACCTGACGGTGCACCCATTGAAAATCACCAACCTCAATGCGGGCATTTGCAATGGCTCCAATTACATTTTCCAAGGAGATACACTGACCGAAAGCGGCACTTACCACGCCATATTGACCGATGTCAATGGCTGCGACTCGCTGGTGCGGCTCAAGCTGGAAGCAGTTGATTATTTCGACGTGCACTTGGATGCAACGATCTGCCATGGCGAAACCTACCTCTTTGGAACAGAAATACTGGACGAATCGGGCGTTTACGTGGATTCGCTCAAAGCGATCGGCGGTTGCGATTCTACGGTGACGCTGACGCTCACCATTCTGCCCCCATTGGGCAGCAACTTGTCCATCGTTATCTGTGAAGGTTCCTCCTATATTTACCTCGGCGACACCTTGAGCGATGCTGGCTTTTACCAATACGCCTTTACCGCTTCCAATGGCTGCGATTCTATTGTGAACCTTACGCTCGACATGGTGCCGTTTTTTGTAGTATCTACAGATGCCACTATTTGCAAGGGGGAAACTTACCCTTTTGGCACTCAAATCTTGAGCGAAGAGGGAGTTTACACCGAATCCTTCATCGCAGTGGGCGGTTGCGACTCCACCGTTACCCTCACCCTGACCGTATTGCCGACTTCCAGCGGAGCCGAGGCTGCTACGATTTGCAACGGAGAATCGATAGAATTCCACGGAGAAACGCTCTCCGAACCGGGCGACTACCTGTTCGTGCTGACGGGCGAGAATGGCTGCGACTCCACGGTCACCTTTAGCCTCACCGTGCTGCCGATTTTCGAAACCGTCGTAGAAGCAGTTATCTGCCACGATGGGATTTTTGTGTTCTATGGTCAAGCTTTGACGGAATCAGGGGTTTATGAGCAGATATTCCCTGCAGAAAATGGCTGTGACTCCATCATCTCGCTGATACTGACCGTGCTGCCCGAGATAAACACGGCGATCGAAGCCACTATTTGTACGGGCGATGCCTACGATTTCAACGGGGAACTCTTAGGGCAGGAAGGAGAATATTCCATGATTTTGCCCTCCGAATTTGGCTGCGACTCTACCATCACCCTCACCCTGACTGTTCTGCCAGTCCAAAGCACCCATATCGATGCCGCCATCTGCGCCAACGATGCCTACGAGTTCGACGGTGTGCTGCTGGCTGATGCCGGCACCTACAGCGCGGTATATCCCGATATACATGGCTGTGATTCTACCGTGACGCTGCACCTGGAGGTGCTTCCATTGCAGGAGGTGGATGTTGAAGCTACTATATGCAATGGCGAGTCATATCCGTTTAACGGCGTTTCGCTGACGGATGCCGGTGTTTATGCCGCAGTGTTGACCAGCTCTTTTGGCTGCGACAGCACCGTGAACCTGACATTGACCGTATTGCCCACTTTCGCATCCGAATTTGACGCCAGCACCTGCGACGGCGTTGCCTATGACTACTTCGGCCACCTGCTGACCGATGCCGGCGATTATGAGTTTAGCCTGACCGCTGAAAACGGCTGTGATTCTCTCGTTACCATCCACTTGACGGTGCTTCCGGTGCAGCACACGCCCATCGATGCAGCGATTTGCGCAGGCGATGCCTATGATTATAATGGCGAATTGTTGACGGCCAGCGGCGCCTATTCCTTTGTATTTGAAGGGGCCAATGGCTGTGACTCTACCGTTACCGTCAACCTTACCGTGCACCCCGTACACACCACCACCATCAACGCGACCCAATGTGAAGGGCTTACCTATGATTTCAACGGGGCGACCCTCGATGTCTCTGGCGCCTATACAGCAGACCTTACAAGCGTTTATGGCTGCGACAGCACCGTAGTGCTGCACCTCAATTTTGTCAACTTGTTTGAAACGGCCATCGAGGCCACCATTTGCGCTGGCGCTTCTTATGAATTTGGCACGGACTTGTTGACGGAAAGCGGCGAATATTCGATGACCTTGCAGGCTGTGGGCGATTGCGACTCCATCATCACCCTGACCTTGACGGTGCTTCCCGAAAACACCAGCGAAACGCATGTCGCTATCTGCGCGGGCGAGACGTATTCCTTTGACGGCGCCGACTTGTCGGAAGAAGGCACTTATTCTGCTGTATTTGCAGACGGGAACGGTTGTGATTCTACCGCAGTCTTGTATCTGAGCGTATTGCCTTTGGCCACTGCGGATGTGGAAGCTACCATCTGTGCGAACTCGACCTATCATTTTGATGGGGCCAACTTAGACGAATCAGGGGTTTACACAGGCGTCTTCACGGCGGCAAACGGCTGTGATTCCACCGTGACCCTTACCTTGACCGTGCTGCCGGCATTGACCGGCACGGCCGAGGCTACGATCTGTGCCGGCGACGAATACGACTTCAATGGCGTAACCTTGACCCAATCGGGCACCTACACCACGGTGTACACAGCTGGAAACGGTTGTGATTCGGTGGTGGTGCTCACCCTGACCGCCTTGCCAATCCCGCAGAGCGTGTTTGCGGCTGTGGTCTGCGAAGGCGAGCCGTTTGAATTTAACGGTGAAATATTGACAGAAAGCGGGGTCTATACCTTTGTCATTGATCAAGGTGCGGTGAACGGTTGCGACTCGATGGTCCTGTTGTTCCTGACCATTTTCCCCGAAATCCCGCCGACGATTGAGAACGCCACGGTATGCGCCGGTGAATCCTATGAATTCCAGGGCGAGACTTACGACGAAAGCGGCCAATATTCGGTGCACTTGAGCTCTTCCACGGGCTGCGACTCCTTGCTGGTGCTCAACCTGACGGTGCTGCCGGCTTCTGGCTCGTCTGTCAACGCATCCATCTGCCAGGGCGGCTCTTATGAATTTGGGGGCGAAACCTTGACCATGGCCGGTACCTACACGGCCATTTACAAGGATGTGAACGGCTGCGACTCGACCGTTACCCTCACCCTTACAGTGGACGCCATCAATGTATCGGTAAGCTTGAACAACGGCGTACTGTCCGTCACCACGCCTTTTGTCGGGTACCAGTGGTTCGACTGTTCGAGCGTACAGCCTATTATCGGCGCCAACAGCAGCAGCTATGCCCCAACAGTGACTGGCGTTTACGGCGTGGCTGTTATCAATGCCAACGGCTGCACCGCGATTTCAAGTTGCACCACCGTGATTGTCAGCGACACGAAAGAACCGATTGCGCCTTCGAGTTGGCAGATACAGCCGAATCCGGCCAAGGATTTCACCGCTGTTGTCATAAAAGAAGCGCTGAGCAAAGATGTCTCGCTGGAAGTTTTCGACCCCTCGGGCCGTTTGCTGCACCAGCAGCAGGTAGCTGCCGGCACCTACAAAATCGACCTTGACCTCAGCGCGTTTCCTGACGGGATGCTGATGGTGCGCCTGATGAGCAAGGACGCGGTGAGCACAAAATTGCTGATGAAAGGCAATTGATGCCTATACTGAAAAAAAGGTATTTGTGTGTTTTTGAAGGGCGTTCCAACCAGGAACGCCCTTCTTTTTTTTAAAAAATCGCCTGTTTATGGGCATTTTAACGGTCATTTAATGGGCTTTTAATGTTAGGGTGATTTACGGCACGAAATTTACATAGTAACTGCCATGACAAATTTCTTCTCTACATTCAGTTTTTCTAATCATCCCACTTACACGATGCGATTACTTATTGTTTCCTGCCTGAGTTTCTTCCTGCAGGCCGCCGGCCTTGCGTTCTCTTCCCCGCTCACTTTCAACGATGCTGACCCAAATGCCAACACGGCAATCGGGGCGGCACTCGACAAAGCGCCGCTTAACGCCAAAGGGCTTATGTTGAACCTTTCGTTGGATTCGATCCACCACGTCAACTGCCGGCGCGCTACGGGCTACCTTCGGGTGCTTGCAACGGGCGGCGTCCCGACTTACTCCTACAACTGGAGCAACGGCAATACCGGCAATTTGGCCACCAGCCTAGCCCCTGGTTCCTACCAGATTACCGTGACGGACAACACGGGCGCCACTGCTTCATTAAGCGTGACCATCTTGCAAGACCTGACCCCGCCGACCGCCGATGCCGGGCCGGACCTGACGGTAACCTGCGCCAACTCCGTCGTCACCTTGAGTGGCAGCGGCTCAACGGGACCCGATTTCTGGTACAAATGGACCGCTACCAACGGCGGGGCATTTAAATCGGGCGACAGCACCCTGACGCCCACGATCAAGCACGATGGCACCTTTACTTTGAAAGTGACCAGCTTTGTAAATGGCTGCACGGCTACTTCCTCTATGGATGTGACCGGCACCTACGAACCGCCGACCGCCACGGCAACCGGTGGCACTTTTACCTGCAACCAGCCGAGCGTCACTTTGACCGCTACCTACCAGCAACCGAACACCATATTCGTTTGGAACGGCCCGAACAATTACGTCTCCTATTCCTTGAACCCACAGGTTTCCGCTGTTGGAACCTTTGTTTTCAAGGTAACCGATACCATCACCACCTGTATCAATACGGCCAATGCTGTTGTGGCTGCCGACACCGCCAAGCCCGTGGTATTGCCCGTTGGCGGCGTGATCAATTGCAGCCAGCCAACCCGCGCCATTACGGGCACCTTTTTGCCTGCGGGCGTTACCTTCTCCTGGGCGGGGCCATTTGGGTTCACTTCCACTTTGCAAAACCCGGTTGTATCGGCTGCGGGCATTTACCGCGTTACCGTGACCAAGCCCAGCAGCGGCTGCACGACCGGCGGCAGCGCCACCATCACGGCAGATTTCAACCCGCCTGTCGCCATCGCCACAGCCAACGGCGCCATCACCTGTGTCTCCAATTCCGTGACGCTGATGGGCAGCGGAAGCCCAATGGGCATCACTTATTCCTGGACGGGCCCTAACGGGTTTACTTCGAATCTCCAGAACCCAGTTGTTTCGGCGCTGGGCGCCTATACCCTGACCACCCGCAACCCGGCCAACGGCTGCACGGCTTCCTCCATTGCTACCGTCGTGTTGGACAATACGCCTCCCGGCGCCTCAGCTACCGGTGGCGTGAAAACCTGCGCCAACCAAAATGTCACCCTGCAAGCCTCGAGCAACACCGGCGGGGTGAACTATTTTTGGAGCGGACCTGCCAATTTCAGCTCCCAGGCGCAAAACCCGGTGGTCACCCTGGCTGGCACGTATTCTGTGACGGTTGTTAACCCTGCCAATGGCTGCGTGAGCGGCGCACAGGCCAGCGTTACACAAAACTTCACCCCGCCAACCCTCACCGCCACCACTGCCACCATCACCTGCTACAATCCTGCGCCCAACGTGGTGGCCTCTTCCCAAACCAATGGGGCCACCTTCGCTTGGAGCGGCCCAAACGGCTTTACTTCCAACATCGCCAACCCGACGGTGACCGTCAGCGGGTCTTATTCGGTAACGGCGACCAACCCTGCGAACGGCTGCACGGCTGCTACCACCATCTATGTTTCTGAAAACCTGAACACGCCTTATGTGTATGCCGGCGAAGACCGCGTGCTCAATTGCAACTTCACGTCTATCCTGGCCAACCCGATCGGCACCACTACCGGGAACAACATCACCTATTTGTGGACGACATGGGATGGCAACATCGTTTCCGGCGCGAATACCCTGTACGCGCGCTTCGACGCAGTGGGCAATTATACCCTGACCGTAAAAAACACCCAAAGCGGCTGTGTCGCAAAGGACAGCATGGTGGTTGCAGAGACACCACCATTGGTACTCAACGTTACGCAGCTGAACGGGGTGTCTTGCAATGGCGGCAACAATGGCTCGCTCAAGGCGAATGCTAATGGCGGCTCCACTACATATTCCTATATTTGGTCTAATGGCGCTCAAACGGCGACCATCAACAACTTGATCGCCGGAGTTTACAGCGTTACCGTAACGGATACGGAAGGCTGTAGCAAAACCAGCACGGGCACCGTGACCCAACCTGGGGCGCTGGTGGCCAACGTGAGCGCAACGGGACAAACCCAAGTCGGATTGAACAACGGTACAGCCACCGTAACACCAACTGGCGGCACTGCACCGTACACCGTAATGTGGAGCAACAACGCCACCACAATGACCATTTCAAACCTGGCGCCAGGCGCCTACACCGTTACCGTGACCGACAACAAAGGATGTACCAAGAGCAATACCGCCAACGTCAACGGCATCAACTGCTCCATCAGTGGGGAAATCGTGGCTACCAACTTGAATTGCGCCGGCATCCCGACTGGCACCGCAACGGCAAACGTTGCCGGTGTGCCGGCTCCAATTACTTACCTGTGGTCTAATGGCGCCAACACAAAAACGGCATCCAACTTGCCCGCAGGCAATTACAGCGTGACTGCCACCGGCGCCAACGGCTGCTCTACCGTGCTGACAACCCAAGTGACCTCGCCGCCGCTCCTGGCGCTGGCCGTGGTTTCCAACACCAGCATAACCTGCGCTGGCCTTCAAAACGGGGCCGTGTCGGTAAACGCCAGCGGCGGTACGCCAGCCTATACCTACAATTGGTCGAATGGCGGAAGCAATGCCACGGCAAGCAACCTTGCCGCCGGCGCCTATACTTGCACCACAACCGATTCAAAAGGCTGTACGGCCACCCAAACAGCGGTTGTCAGCGGCCCCCAGCCAGTGGCCCTGGCGGTGCTGACAAAAGTGGATGTGCCTTGTATCGACGGCCAAAGCGGTTCCATTACGATGAATGCTTCCGGAGGCACCGCACCATTCAACTATACCTGGTCGAACAACGCCTCCGGCCCGACTGCCAGCGGATTGGGCCTGGGCAATTATACCTGCACCGTCACAGATGCCAATGGCTGCAGCAAAAACTTGAGCGCTCAAATTGTGGCTACCGATAACGTAGGCCCACAGTTGATCCTCAAAAACGCCAGCGTGACCCTAAACGCCAGCGGAAGCGCAACGGTTACGCCGGCCATGTTCGACAACGGCAGCTTCGACGCCCAATGCAGCATTGTGAATTGGACAATCAGCCCGACCACCTTCACCTGTGACCAAATTGGCGCCCGGACCGTAACGCTTACCGCAACGGACAAAAACAGCAATACCTCTACCGGGACAGCCACAGTAACCGTGCTCGACAACATCGCGCCAGTGCTGATCTGCCCGCCAAGCCAATCGGGCGCGCCTTGTACCCCTAACCTGTACTTCAACCTGCCGCAGATTCAGGACAACTGCACCGTCGTCGGCACGGCTACCTTGACCAGCGGCCTGCCTTCCGGCTCAGCTTTCCCGATAGGCGTCACCCAACAGCAGTTTTCCTATACCGATGCCGGTGGCAATACGGCTACGTGCGAGTTCAGCATCACCGTAACAGGCCAATCGGGCTACACGCCTTCCATACAGCCGGCGAGCTGCACGGGAAGCTGCGACGGCAGCATAACGCTCACGGGCGCCGGAAGCCCTACATCGGTTGTTTGGAGCAATGGGCAATCGGGGCTGACCGCCGTCAACCTTTGCGCAGGCAGCTATTTTGCCACAGTGACCGATGGTTCGGGATGTACCCAAACTTATTCCGCTTCCGTGCAAGTGGTTGACACCCAAGTGCCTACCTTGACTTGCCCGGCGAATATTGTAGCTGGATATTGCAACCCTACAGTCACTTTCCCGCAGCCCCAGGTGTTTGACAACTGTGCCGTGAATTTGCAGCAATTGCAGCAGGTGTCCGGCTTGCCTTCCGGATCTGTTTTCCCAACCGGGCTGAGCACGCAAACTTTCCGTTACACCGACAGCGGTGGAAACATAGGGGAATGTTCTTTCAGCGTTTCGATTCACCTTCCACCTGCCATCAATAAGACCGCCACGAACGTGACCTGCGCGAGCCTGTGCAACGGTCAGGCAAGTATAAACGTCAGCGGCGGCCAAGGCCCCTTCGGTATATTGTGGAACAACGGCAGCGCAGGCCCTGCCATCGGCAACCTTTGCCCGGGGAATTACACCGCTACCATAACCGACGGCGATGGGTGCCAGCAAATGCAGACGGTTCAGATCACCGAGCCGAACCCACTGCTGATCAGCTCCTTTGTGGTGAACAACGATGTGGGCAATATTGGCTCTGGAAGCATCCTGGTTTCCGTGACGGGCGGAACGGCTCCATATACCTACCAATGGAAGAAAGACGGCCAGTATTTTGCGAGCTCGCAGAACCTCATTGGCCTGTTCCCGGGGCAATATTCCCTGGTAATCACAGATGCCAACAGCTGTATGTTCATGAGCACCGTATTCACTGTAAGCAATTCCGTGGCTACTACCGAACCGGCGCGCAATTTCCAATGGCAGGTATTCCCCAACCCGGCACAATCGGAAGTCTTCATTAAAACAGGTGAAGACGCAGGCAACAGCCGACTGAGCATTTTCGATGCCTCCGGCAAATTGCTGCTCGAGCAGGATGCTACCGCAATCAATGGCGCAACCATTCGCGTCGATCTGAGCGGGCTGCCCGATGGCATACTGCTGGTGCGGCTGGCCAATGAGCTGGGGATATTCTCGAAACGGGTGGTTAAAAATTAAGGGCTTCGGGTTTCGGGTTTCAGGTTTATTCGATTTGTGGTTGCGTTAATTGCTTTTTCAAAGTAAGATCACATAATGTGAACCTGAAACCTGAAACCCGAAACCTTTTTACTGCTCAAAAACCTGCTCCGCATGGTTCCCCGTATCTACTTTGGCGATGATGCGCTCAATCTTGCCGTTTTCATCGATGACAAAGGTGGTGCGGTGGATACCCATGTAAGTCCTCCCCATGAATTTCTTCTCGCCCCAAACCCCATACGCTGTAGAAAGGGCGTGGTCCTCATCGGCCAGCAGGGAGAAAGGGAGACTATACTTGTCCTGGAATTTGACGTGCTTTTTCACCGAATCGGGGCTTACGCCGAGCACTGCATACCCTTTTGACAGGAATGTTTGGTAGTTGTCGCGCAAGCTGCATGCCTGTGCGGTGCAGCCTGGCGTATCATCTTTAGGGTAAAAATACAAGACCAGTTTCTTGCCTTTGAAATCGGCCAAACGCACGGTTTGGCCTTTTTCGTTGGGTACTGCAAAATCGGGGGCGGGATCGCCTTCTTTTAAGTGGAACATTTTTTACGTTGGATGGTGGACAGTTTACCGCGTCAGGACAATATAATCCTTCAACAAGGTTTTCAAGAATTCCAGTCGGTTGTTTGGCCTTTTTTCGATGCCCAGCAAGGGCATGAGGTGGGTTACGAGGTCTTCTACCACGGCTTCGTGGGCCTGGTTGGCGTATCGCTGCTGGCGGGCGAGCACGTTTTTCACGAATATCATGTCGCGTTCGCTGAGCTTGCGCACCTGTGGGTAGGTGACCTGGTAATTTTGAAGGGTAGAGATGTTGAGTATGTCTTCCAGGCGGAAGCGCCAGCCGCTTTGTTGGAGCCTTATCACTGTGGTATTGGCTGCCATATCGCCCAGGCGCTGGAATTTGGGCGTTGTCTTTATCAGCAAAATACCGATGATGCCGAAGCAGAACAGCGAGTCCACCAACTGCAGGATGGAGCGCAACACGACATCCATCCATTCCGGGTCTTTCCCGTCGAGCCTGACCACGCGGGTATTCAAGGCCATCTTGCCCAAAGACTGCCCATTGTTCAATATTTCCATGCAGCTGTTGTACAGGAAATACAACAAGAAAGGCATGGAGACCCAAAAAACCGACCAGCCTCGATCCCATAAAGCCCCAAAAATCAGGCGCGCCAACTGGAATAAAAGGAGATAGCCAAAAACCACGACCACAAAATCGATCAGCCAGGCCAATATGCGCTCGCGCATCGAGGCCAGTTCGTACTCTATCGTTACGTTTTGGGAGGTGGTGATGTCGATGGAATGGTACATTTTGTTAGGTTTCGGGTTTCGGGTTTCGGGTTTACGCCGTTTGCTGTAAAATTTGAAAAACTATTTCAAAGCCACCAAAAGATCGAGTAAACCCGAAACCTGAAACCAAAATATCAAACAGCCACCGCGTATTCCCGCAGCGCCTCATTCAGCGATACTTTCTTATCAGTGCTTTCCTGGCGTTGGCCTATGATGAGGGCGCAGGCCACCTGATATTCCCCTGCTGGGTATTGCCTGGTGTAGGTGCCCGGGATCACGACGGAGCGGGGCGGCACCTTGCCTTTGTGGACGATGGGCGCCGAGCCTGTCACATCGATGATATGGGTGCTTTGGGTGAGCACCACATTAGCGCCCAGCACAGCTTCCCTGCCAACGTGTACACCTTCCACCACGATACAGCGCGAGCCGATGAAACATTCGTCTTCAATGATGGTCGGTGTGGCTTGGGGCGGCTCCAGCACGCCGCCGATGCCCACTCCGCCGGCGAGGTGTACGTTCCTTCCAATTTGGGCGCAAGAACCGACTGTCGCCCAGGTGTCCACCATTGTGCCGCTGCCGACCCAGGCGCCGATGTTGACGTACGAGGGCATCAGGATGGCGCCTTTTTCGATGAAGGCGCCAAAACGCGCTATGGCTTGCGGCACTACCCGCACACCTTTGGCGGCATACCCTTTTTTCAAGGGAATTTTGTCGTGGTATTCGAACGGCCCCACTTCAATGGTCTGCATTTCCTGTATCGGGAAATACAGCACGATGGCTTTTTTTATCCATTCATGGGTGATCCACAGCCCGGAGTTTTGCTCCATTTCCGCCACCCGGATCGCGCCGCTGTCGAGCAGCTCGATCACTTCTCGGATCGCTTTTTGGGTTTCCAGGCTCTTGAGCAGGGAGCGGTCAGCCCAAGCTGCTTCAATTGTTTCAATGTGCGCTGTCATGTTTGTTTTAAGAGAAATTATACCCTGATTAAAGTGATTTGTATGATTTGAGCGATTAAAAACATGTGATTCTCAAATGATTATGCGATCACGACTTTCACAACCACTTTGCGTTGACTATACACAAAAGAAACCTGCGTTTACCCGGTCAGCAATACCGCGATCAGGTAGTCGGCCAACAAGATAAAGATATCGCTGAACACCACCGCGCGGGTGCTCGCGTGCCCCAGTTCGATGCTGCCGCCTTTCACAAAATAGCCCTGGTAGCAGGAGATAGAGGTAAGGATGTAGGCAAACACGACCGATTTGACGTACATCATAAACACGTTGTAAGGCACGAAAAAAGACCGGACCCCGCGAATGTACTCGTCATCGGTAATCAGCCCGGTTGGCACAGTGGACAAGTACCCGCCGATCACGGCCACAAAAGCGGAGAAGGTGACCAGCAAGGGGATTACCAGCAGGGCAGCGATTATCTTGGGCGTAATGAGGTAAGCCGCTGTGTTCACCCCCATCACCTCCATAGCATCGATATGTTCTTTTTGGCGCATGCCGCCAATCTCCGCCGCCATGTTGGAGCCCACCTTCCCCGCGAGCACTAAGCCCGTGATGGTCGGCGAAAGCTCGATCAGCGCCAAATCGCGCACGATATAGCCGATGTAGTAGCGTGGCACCATCTGGCCGTCCAACTGATAGGCAAACTGCAAGGCCGCCACCGCGCCGATAAAGATGGAGATAAGGCACACGATGAGCAGCGAACCCACGCCGATGTCGTTCATCTGCCGCGCGGTTTCCTTCCAATACATGGAAAGTTTCTCCGGGCGACGCAATGCCTGCCGCATCATGATAAGATACTGGCCCAGGTCGTGGAGGTAATTGTATTTTTTGAGAAATTGAAGCATCTATACCAGGATTCTAGTGATTTGCAAGATTTTCGGGATTGATCATATTGAATGTTAAGGATTTACATCCTGATATTTTCGCGAAGGTGCAAAATTCGGCTTAAAAGGTCAGTTTTTTTTGAAAAACTTTGGGCTATGAAAAAACGCCAAGTGCAGGCATGCAAGCTACAAACCCACCTTCGCTAAAGCTACGGCGGCAAGCAAAAAACAGTTATGGCAAAAACAGCAGTAATCACCGGTGCTACCAAAGGCTTGGGGCGCGCAGCCGCCGAGGTATTCGCGGCCAACGGCTTCGACCTTTGTGTCTGTGCCAGAACGGCGCGCGACTTAGAAGCGATGAAAGCGGATTGGGTGCAACAATACCCGGGCCGCGATTTGCGCATTTTCAGCGCCGATTTGAGCCGGAAACAGGAGGTGTTGGCCTTCGGCAATTTTGTGCGAAGTACCTGCCCGAAATTGGATGTATTGCTGAACAATGCCGGACTTTACCTTCCCGGCCTGGTCACAGAGGAGCCCGATGGCAATCTGGAAACCTTGATGGACACCAATTTGTACAGCGCCTATCACCTGACAAGGGCCTTGTTGCCCCTGATGTTGCCCCATAAACAAGGCCATGTGTTCAATATGTGCAGCATCGCCAGCCTAATGGCCTACCCCAATGCAAGTTCCTACAGCATCACGAAATTTGCCCTGCTGGGTTTTTCCAGGGCGTTGCGGGAGGAACTGAAGGAGGCTGGTATCAAGGTAACGGCCGTGATGCCCGGCAATACCTGGTCGGATGCCTGGAAAGGCGCCACCATTCCCCGGGAACGCCTCATGCCCGCCTCGGATGTGGCCCAAGCCATCTGGGGCTGCTACACCCTTTCCGGTGCTGCCGTTGTAGAGGAATTAGTGCTGCGGCCGCAATTGGGGGATCTTTGAAAAACCCGAAACCTGAAACCTCCCTTTTACCGCAACAACGTCACTTCTCCTGCCCTCACCGTCTCTTTTCCATTGGCCATCCGGAGTTTTATCCGGTAAACATATACCTCAGAAGGGGCAGGCGTTCCATTGATCTTGCCATCCCAGCCGTTGGCGCCGTTGTACACCTTGGAGCCCCAGCGGTTCCAGATTTCTATGTTGAGCACCTGAATGTCAGATGCTTTGCTGACGGGCCCGAATATATCGTTTGCCTGGTCGCCGTTGGGGGTGAAGGCGTTGGGTATTTCAAATATGCGCACTTGTTCAACCGTAAATGCTACCGTGTCGGCACAGCCGAATGCGTCTTTTACGATGAGGCTGTAATCGCCGCCTTGCAGCATGGTTGCGATGGAATCGGTTTGGCCAGTGCTCCAGTTGTATTGCAGGGGCGCGATGAAGTTGGATACAACAGCCACGGCTTGCTGGCAACTGGTGTCGGGCAGACAATCGGGCTGCAAATCGACGGACGCCATGAGGGCGCAACAAGAATCCACCTGTATCTCGATGCTTTTTTTAACGGTACAGCCCAGCTCTGAATGGATGCTGAGTTCCACTGTTTTCAGCCCTTTGTTCAGATACTGGACGGTGTTCGGCCCCATGGTGGTGTCGGTGAATGGGGTGGCGTTGGCGCCAAAATTCCAGTTCCAGGCATCAATAATGTCGTTGGTGGCGGTACTCATGTCGGTAAACTTGATTTCCTCCCCCACACAAATAATGTTGTCGGCATCGTCTGTGATGAAATCTGCTTTTGGCCCTTCGAACTCGGCGGTGCCGCCCCAATCAATGGTAAAGCCGCTGCCGCTGGAGGTGAAGTTGTTCACAGACAGCGCATAGGTTTCGCCGGCTACCAGGTCCATGTACTGCAAGAAGTTGTCATTGCCGTTAAAACACCCCGGGTCTTCGCTGATATCCGTGGAGGTAGCGTTCAGGCCTGTTGGCCCCATGCAGGGGCTTGGCACAAAAAAGTCGCCGGCGGCCATGCAGCGCTCGAGTATTTTTCCGCTGCAATCGCCCGGGCCATTCGGCAGGTGGTACACCACAAAATCGAGGTCGTCATTGGGGTCGATAGGGGTGAGGGTGAATTCCAGGGTGCCGCTGGTGGCTGCGGTGAAAGTGAACCAGGAAGAATTCGACTCACCCGGGAAGCCGATCAGGCAGGTGGCGCCGGCCCACTCAAAGGGGTCGCTGCCAGGCCCTGCCACAAATTGAACCCCGCGCTGCGATTTGTCGCACACCTTAATCGCCGTGGGGCAGTCGCCCGTAATCTCATCACCAGCGCTGGCATTGTAGATACACAATTGAAATTCCCCGGGGAAGAGGGCATCCACACGGATGTAATAGGTTTGTCCCACGGTAAGGTTAATAGCGCTTAATTGTTGAAAGTCGCTGCCCGTCAAACTTGGGGCGCAGCCAAGCTCTACAAGGCCATTGGGGCAGTTGCCACCATAAATAGCAATGGATGGGTTTCCCATGGAGGAAAGGACGGAGGCAGACACAAAGACATCCATGTTGGCGGCTGTAGCCTCGAAGCTGTACCAGACATCGCGTTGCGCATTGGTGAAGCAGGTTGGGGTTGGGATAGTGCCGGGGAGCGCAAAAAAGTTCGACTCCGCGTCTGGTTCGGAACAATATTGGCTGGCGTTGTCGATATGTTTGGCTGTCGTGCAATCGTCATTCAGCACCTGTGCCTGAATGTTTTGTTGTAAGCAAACAAGGAGCAATAACAGGGTGAAAGCTGGGAAGTGCGTAGGTTTTGCAATCATGTGTGAACAGGGAAATAAGGTTGTGAAGGCTCTAAGATACATTACCGGAAAATAAAGGTAATCATCCTTGGCAAAATGGGCCTGGGTTTTGAGGGGAGCAGCGGCAAAAAGTGCTAACCGGCATACAATTTCAGGCAAACCCCACAAAGGCAACTTGTTCCAAACTGCCGGGTCAGGGTTTCAATGGTGGCCGGATGTACGTTTGTCAAGGCTTTGCACCAACAGGTATCGTCTTTGTAGCACAGGAAATCTTGTTTGCAGCGGGGGCATTTGGCCACCAGGTCTTGCTCGTCCTCTACCCAGGCGGAAGCTGCCTGCCCGGCAACAGCCTGAAATTTTTCTTCGGTTTTCATTTTGCCAAAAACGGCCGGGTTTTGCTTCTTTACCCGCACTTTCACGGCCTTCATGTTCGGGAATTGGCGCTTCATATTGGCAATAATGCCCGTGACGACGGTTTCGAGCAGCTTGCGGGGCTTTGCCATCTCTACTAAGCAAATTTGAAAGACCGTTTCGTAATTGACATTGGTTTCTTCTATGCTGTCTTTGGCGGCGGCCAGGGCAATGCCGGTGCTAACATATACATCCACGATGTATTCCGCACCGAGGATTTGCTCGGCTTCATAAACACCGTGGTAAGCGTGAAAACACATTCCTTCGAGGGCGACCCAGGCCATAGTTTGCGCAAATTAGTGGTTTTCAAAAGCATACGCTGCGGCGCCGATGATGCCTGCATTGTTGAGCAGCTTGGCGGGTACCACGGGCGCCTTGGTGTGCAGCTGGCCTTTGTATTGGTCGAACAGCTTGCTCTCCCCGCCGCCCAGGATGAACAGGTCGGGAGAAAAGAGCAGTTCTAAGTGCAGGAGGTATTCGTTGAAGCGGTCGGCCCATTTCTTGCGGCTGATCTTCAGGCGCTCGCGCGCGCCCGAGGAGCACCATTGCTCGGCGGGTTTGCCTTTTTTCCACAATAAATGCCCCAGCTCCGTGTTCGGGATCAGTTCTCCTTTGTAAAAAAGCGCAGAGCCCAAGCCCGTGCCGATGGTAATGAGCATCACGAGCCCCTCCGCTTCGCGCCCCTTGCCAAAACGCATCTCTGCCACGCCCGCCGCATCGGCATCATTGGTGGCGAAAACCGGGCAGCCGCAGGCATCGCCGAATACTTTTTGGATGTTGGCGCCTTTCCAGCTGTGGTCGATATTCGCTGCTGACAGCGCCACGCCATTTTTTACGATGGAAGGGAAGCCGCAGCCAACGGGGCCTTTGTAGTCGAAAAAGCGCACGATCTCGGCAAAAGCGCCAGCCATAGCCTCGGGCGTTGATGGTTGCGGCGTAGCCACTCGGTACCGCTCTCCGGAAAGTTGGCCTTTCTCTAAGCTTACCAGCGCCCCTTTAATGCCCGAGGCGCCTACATCGATTCCTAAAATATTCATGTTGTTCAATCTTCAGGGATAACGGCTTCTTCCACTTCGTCGTCGCCGGTTTCGCTGACGAGTGATTTTTGTTTGCGGCGCTCGAGGGAATTGGCGTGCATGTCGATGTATTCGGTACGGTTGTGCACGATGTCGGCAGCAAGGTACAACGCTTTGATGAACGATGTCTCGTCGGCTTCGCCCTTTCCGGCGATGTCGTAGGCGGTGCCGTGGTCGGGCGAGGTGCGCACGGCGCGCAAGCCCGCAGTGTAGTTCACGCCCGCGCCAAAGGATAAGGCTTTGAAAGGCACCAGGCCCTGGTCGTGGTACATGGCCAGGACGCCGTCGAACTTGTGGTGTTGGCCGGAGCCAAAGAAGCCGTCGGCAGGGTAGGGGCCAAATGCCAGCACACCCTTGGCTTTTGCCTCCATGATGGCAGGGAGGATGATCTTTTCTTCTTCATGGCCGATCGCGCCGTCATCGCCGGCGTGTGGGTTGAGGCCCAGCACGGCGATGCTTGGCCGGTCGATGTTGAAATCGACCTTGAGGGTTTCGGCCATGATGAGTATTTTGCGCAGCACTTTTTCTTTGGTGACAGCTGCGGCCACTTCCCGCAGCGGCAGGTGGTTGGTGACGACGCCTACGCGCAGCGCGTCCGAGACCAGGAGCATCAAAGTTTCTTTTGCCTTGAATTCTTCGGCGAGGTATTCGGTGTGCCCGAGGTGCTTGAAGCCTCCGAGCTGCATGGCTTTTTTGTTCACCGGCGCCGTCACCAAGGCGTCGATGTCGCCACTTTTCAGGTCTTTCACGGCAGCGGCGAGCGCATCCATCGCGCATTTGCCCCCAACGTCGTTGGGTTTGCCGAGGGTGATGTTCACGTTGTCGGGCCAGCAATTGATCACATTGATGCGACCAACCTGCGCTTCCGAGGGCGTATTGATGGTATTGAACTGGATGTTTTCTTCTGTAATGATGTTTTTATGATAGGCTACAACTTTGGTGCTGCCGTAGATCACAATTTTAAATTTCTGCCCGGCCTTTTTAATGGCCAGCGCTTTGAGCACAACCTCAAGGCCGATGCCATTGATGTCGCCGCAGGATATTCCGATGGTTATGTTACCCATTAAAGATATTGTTTTTTCAAAAAGTCGTACAAAAGCCGCACACCGACCCCCGTTCCTTCTTTGGTGCGGTAGCCGTTAGCGACGCGAAGATAGGCAGGCCCGGCGATGTCGAGGTGCAGCCAGGGAAACTTGGCAAAATGTTCCAGGAATTTGCCGGCAGTGATCATGCCGGCGTTGCTGGAGCCCATGTTTTTCAGGTCGGCGATATTGCTTTTGATGTCGTCGCCAAATTCTTTCCAGAGGGGAAGCTCCACTAAGCGTTCGTAGGTGGCGAATCCGCTGGCTTCCAGTTGTGATTTTACATTTTCCGGCGCTGTGCCCATGTAGCAGATCACCTGGGTGCCTAAGGCGCGCACGGCGGAACCGGTGAGGGTGGCTAAGTCGAGCACGATTTCCGGGTCGTACTTTTTGGCAAAAAGCAGCGCATCGGCGAGGATAAGGCGGCCTTCCGCATCGGTGTTGACAACCTCCACGGTGGTGCCGGAGGCCATGGTGATGATGTCGCCGGGCGCCAGTGCGTTTTCGCCTATCTTGTTGTCGGTGACGGGTATAAGGCCGATAATGTGCAGGGGGAGCCTGGTTTTTGCTGCAGCGGCCATGACGCCGACCACCGAAGCGCCGCCTGCCATGTCGCATTTCATATAGTCCATGCCTTCGCTGGGTTTGAGGCTGAGGCCGCCGGTGTCGTACACCACGCCTTTGCCGATGAGCACCAGCGGTTTGGCGTTCTTTGCGCCTTCTGGCTTCCATTCGAGGATGCAAAATTGGGGCGGGATACTGCTCGCCCGGTTGACAGCCAGCAATCCGCCCATTTTCAGCGCCTCAATCTTTTCTTTCCCGAAAACTTCCACCGAAAAGCCATATTCGGCGCCGGCAGCTTTTACGGCATCAGCTAATTGAAGGGCGTTGAAGTGGGAGAGTGGCTCGTTCACAAAATCGCGGGTGAGGAATACTGCTTCCAGCAGGGCATTTGCTTCTGCTATGGTTTCTGTGGGCAAGGCATCGCCCTCAATGCGGATTTCATGCAGGGCTTTTTCTTTTTTGGCGGGTTCTGAAAAATATTTCAGGAACTGGTAGCTGCCCAAGGCAAGGCCTTCTGCAAAGGGCAGGGAGCGGTCGTGTGCGCAAAGGTTGCGCAGGGTCACCGAGTCTATTTTGTATTGCCGGAGTTCGCGGAGCATTTCGTTGCCCGCGATGCGCGCGTCTTCGGCGGCAATGGCGGGGTCGGGCTCGGGTTTCAGCACGCGCACAAATACGGAGCCTTCGCTGCGGGGGAAAAAAAAGCTGCTTACTTCCTGGGCGGCTGCTTGGCGGAGAAACGCTGCTTCCTGGGGCGCCAAGGCAGCCTCCAGCGTGTCAAGCCTGTCTTTTTCGGCGAGGATGACGATATTATCGGTGTTGCGCGCCGATGCTACGGCGGCTAGTTGGACTCGTTTCACAGAGCGAAGGGATGATGATGTCAAAAAAAACCAGTGTTTGCGCCGATTATTGGCGATTTCACGAAAACTGGAAAGGAACTTAAGCAGGGGCAAAGTTAGTCGATAATCGGCTAATTTTCGCTGAAATGTGCAGTTTGGGAGAAGGAAACATGCATCGGGCCGAATTTTAAGGAGCAGGGAACCCAAACCAAAAGTGTGAATTGTGCCCATCCGCCTCCAATACTTTTCCCCAAAATTGCGTTACCCACTTTTCTCACCATCAACTGATCCGATAATCATGAACAAATCCGTTTTTCTGTTTTCCGCACTCGCGATGGCCCTTAGTTTTGCGGCCTGCAAAAAAGACCCCAACCAAACCACCCTCCATATCCGCCTCACCGATGGCCCCGGCGATTACCAGCAAGTCAATGTGGACATTCGGGAAGTCAGGGTGAAAACTGCCCAGGACACTGCCCAGTGGATACTGCTCCAAACCAATGCGGGCATTTACAACCTCCTCGATTTTCAAAACGGCATCGACACCCTGCTCGCTTTTGGCCCGGTGCCGCCCGTCGTGCTCAAAGAAGTGCGCTTTGTTTTGGGGCCCGACAACTCCATCATGAAGGACAGCATTATCTACCCTTTGGTAACGCCGAGCGCACAGGAATCGGGGCTCAAAGTGAAGATCGACAAGAGCCTCGGGTTGGACATCAACACTTTTGTGCTCGATTTTGATGCCGAGGCATCGGTGCTGGTGCAGGGGAACGGGGTGTATAAATTGAAGCCGGTTATAAAATTGAAGTAGCTTTCCCATTCCTGGGAAATTGTATCTTTGCACAAAAGACACCAAAGATGGCAGCCACACTCGAAGCCCGCAAGCTCAACATACTCGAACACTTGGCCGAAGTGAACGATGAGGCGGTGATCAACCAAATCGAAAACCTGCTTTTTCCAAGACATGATTGGTGGCAAGACCTCAGCGAACAAGAAAGAAAGGTCATACTTAACGGTGTGAAGCAAGCAAAAGAAGGGGAAAAAGTTGCCTTTGAAACGCTATTGCAAAAGCTCAAGCGATGAAGGTAACTTTTACCCTTCAGGCTGCCGAACAGTTGAGTGATTTGGCTGATTATCTTGAGTCAGAATGGTCGCCAAGAGTCAGGTATAACTTCCTTTTGAAAATTGAAAATGCGGTTGAGACCATTTCAGCATTTCCTTTTTCCTATCCTCCTTCTGAACAATTCCCTGCTTTGCGTCGCTGTGTAGTGACACCTCAGACATCTTTGTACTACCAAATCCAACCTGACGAAATTGAAGTTGTTGCATTGTTAGACAATAGACAAAACACGTAACCATGAAAACAACGCCACCATTGTGGTAGAATACTCATGGTGTTTCAGATGGTTCGCATCAAAGCTGTCCACCTTTGACCCAATAGACTTCCCATCCTCGTAACACAAGCCACCCAAACCCCAACGCATTCAAGCTCCCATGCCATATTTTCATGTTCGGGATATTGACCCACGCAACAGCGCATTGGAACCGCATGCCATAAAGGGCAGCTAATGCCGCGCCAATCAGTAAACAGGCTGCGCCAGCCAGCCAAAACAGGCGGGCGGTCTGCGCGTATTTTTTGTCAAAAGCCAGGCGCAGGTGCTGCCATACCACAAGCAGGGCAAGGACTGCGAAGCCGACTGCAGCAGCAGTTTCAATCCAGTTGGGCCAATCCAGTTTCGACAGGGTGATGCCCAGTGCCACCAGCGGCATGCCGGCCATGACCCCGATGGTCAAAACCCGGTTGGCGGTATTTTTTTGATCTGCGTACAAGCACCACACCACGGTCGTGAGCACAAAGCCCGCCACATGAAAATGCGCGGCAGTCAGGGAAACGATCACGGGATCAAACCCGACAGGCTGAAACCCTGCAAGGTAACAAAGCGCCCAAAAAGCCCCTGTGGCCCAGTACCCAAGGGCAAAAAGTGCTAACCAATCGCTCCTGCGTTTGTGGGGAGCCAGGAATATTTCGCCGCCCTGCAGCATCGTCAGCCATACCGCCAGCAAAAAATAGGGCAGCGCCAAGGCATCCGAATAGCCGATGCCGGGCGTGTCGAGCAGATACCCTGTGCACAAGCCCGCCGCTGCGAGCCAGTACCAGCTTGGGTATTTCAGGCCCATCAGCCCCAAACCCTTTGGCACCAACACCAGCGCGGCGAACATGACCAGCAGGCACTCCCATTGGCTGTTGATGAAATCCAGGCCGGCCATGGGGAGCAGCAGCAGCCAGGCGAGCACAGGCAGGAGGTTTTTCATGTGTTATCTGATTTTATTGTGCAATGCTTGTCCCACTCAATCATTGCGCAAAACTACAGCGCACAAACTACCGCCCTTGTCAATTTTCAATTTCCAATCGGCGCTGGCGGCAGAAGAAGCGGCATATCCGATCAGGGAAAGCCACCAGTCGCCCGCAGCGTCGATCACCTTGACCCCAGAGAAAGACCTGACCGTATGGTGGTTGCCCGGTGTGATATTTTCCCCTGCATAGTCGCAGGGCAATACCAGGCCCGTCGGGCGCGTACCCTGTGGATTGATGGTTACGGCAGCAGGGCGCAGCACGAGCGCGTGTGCGAACATCACGTTTTTGTTGTAATTGTTGGTGGCGGCGCATTGCCCGGAAGCTTGAACAATGTCGCCTTGCTGCAGCCCTGGCAAATGCAATTCGTACAGGGTATAGTACAAGTAAGGGCTGGCAGGCGAGATTTTAATGTTTGGAAAAAGCTCGCTGTTCAGCGGCAGTGTAAATGGGAAAGCTGTCATTGGTGTTCTTTTTTGGTGAATGGAAGATGTCCTTTTTAAGGTCACTATACCAACTTACACCTTGGTTCCGGGTTGGGTATTATTTCACGCAGATTGTTGAGTTTTATTTCGCGCAGATGAACTGTGATCAAGTAGTGAGTTTTTTTCAATTTTTTTT
>CAZULM010000074.1:0-29646 GCA_964621185.1 uncultured Saprospiraceae bacterium
CGGAGTGCGGAATGCACACATCGTTTATTGTAGAGTTTCATCCGGCCTCTTGGCCAAACGTGCCGAAGCTGGATGCCAAACTTGGTACAAATGCTGGGCGCATTCCGCACTCCGCACTCCGCATTCCGCACTCCTCATTCCGCATTCCGCACTCAAAATCGTTCCAACGCACTCTCTCCTTCCACGAACATCGCCGCGGTGCCGTCTAAGTCAACTACCCGGCCTTTGGCACAGACGACCTTGCCTTTTAACACGTGCTCGGGGTCGTAGCTGAAATTGGGGATGAATTCTTTTTTGATAAAAACGGTGAATACCTGGTTGGGGAACTGCCGGTCGAAGTTGAGCAGGATATTGCCGGCACGGCTGCGGCGGGCGCCAACGACGGTGCCGCAAACATAGACCACGTCGTTTTTCCCTTTGTACAGCTTGGCCTGGGCAGTGTTGAAATGGTTGCGCGGCAAGTCGGGCGCGAACAGCGGCGCCACGTCGCCCAGGGCCGATTCGCTGAGCCAGTCGGCAGGGTTCTTTTGGGTTTCTACCTTGTTTTCGATGTCGTCGGGCAGATTAGGGAAAAAATTCAGGCCCGTAAGGGCTTCTATCTCCTTGATACTCATTACGAAAGACGCAAGCGGCTCGGTCACCCCCCGGTTGGGCAGCACGAAGCCGATACCGCGCTGGTTTTGCAGGTCTAGCACCACCTTCCAGTAGGATTTTGGGATGCTCACCTTGTTCAAGCCTCGCTCGATAACGGGCAGGTCGGCCTCCAGTACCGGGCCGGTGACAACGTAGAGCTGCACGTCGGGGTTCCGGTACAGGTATCCCCGAACTTTGTCTTCGAGGTCGCCCCAGGCTTCCCGGTTCAGCTCTGCGCGCTGGGGCGACATGTTGGAATAGAAATAGGACTCGGACAGGGCTTTTTGCGACCAGCGGAAATCGGCGGATGGGGCCAGGTGCCCGCGGTCGTAGCCGAAGCCGTCGTATTTCCAGGTGCTGTCGGGCTGCAGTTGTTTGAGGAAATAATCGGCTTCCACAGCGCTGCCGGTCTTCACGTCGGGGTCGGGCCGGAAGTCGTTGCTGCGGAAAACCGAACCGCTCATCACATCGGGCAGGATGATATGGGCTACCCAGCGGGCCTGCTCGTGTTCTTCGCAGTAGGCCAGCGTCATGGCCGAATGTGGTACCAGCGCATCGTCAGGGAGGAGGTTTGGCAGGCCAACAGCGTTCAGGTCGCGCTGTATCTTCTGGAATTTCAGCCCTTCTATCTCGGCCTGGACGCTCTTTTTCTGGGCATCTATGGCCTGTATTTTTTGGTAAGCTGCCTGGATTTGGGTTTCCAGGGTTTGGGCGCCGAGGTTAAAGGCAGCGAGGATCGCAACAATGCAGGAGTAGCAGCGCATGGGTGTTTTTTGAGGGCAAAGGTAGTTTTAAGGAAGGGGGAAATTTCCAATGCCCAACATGGAATTTCCAATGCCCAACGAAGCTCAGCCAAGCGTCATGCCCACTTGAATATTGGGCATTCCATATTGGACATTGGAAATTTTTTATTTTTAATCATCCAGCCAGTGCAAGATATTGAGCAGCAACTGGGCGTTTTGGCGGGCATTGGGGTTGTTCATGCCCACAGGGAATCGGTTGGGGCCGCTCAATTGCGCCGAGAACATAGCGGCCTCGCCCATGACCACGACCTTGCCTTTTCCATAAGGCATATACGCGCCCTGGAAGTACCCCTTGCTGTCAACAGCTGGCGTGTTTTCTTCAAACTGCCATGCCGTTTCAGGCGACAACAAGGTATAGTTGTGGAGCGCCAATATGCCTGTTGCCGCCTTGGGTATGTGGAAAGCGCTGCCCGTGAAGGTCACAACGGTGTCAATGCCACGGGTAATCTCATTGTCGAGTAGGCTTTTGTCGCCCCTGTAAAACCGCTCGACGCTGCGCCTGCGGTTGTCCATGGCGAAACAATTGAGGTATTCGAACCCGAAGGAGCGCGCCAGGTCGGCAGCCGCCCCGGCAAAGGGCATGTGGTCGGCGATGAGCAGCAGGCGCCCGCCGTTTTTCACCCAATTGTTGAGCGCCGTTATTTCCGAAGGGCTGAAGGCCGATGGCGTGGGCAATTGCCAGCTGCCGATATTGCTGCTGTCCAGCGGGTTGGAGATGACGAAAATCCTGCCTTTTGCCAGCGTGCCTTCCGTGAGCGGGGTGTCATTGGAAATGACCCGGAACCCATCATGGCGCAGCACCTTGGCAAACGGGGCATAACGCCCTTCCATGGTGTGAAAATTGTGGTGCGCGGCATCTAACTGCACCACGCTGCCACGGCCTTGAGCGAAGCGGGGCTTGGCAATCTGAAATTGAAACGCAGTGTCGGCCACCTGTTGGCCAAAAAGGCTACAGAACGGCAGCAACAAAAAGGCTATGAACTTCATGATGGGTAAATTTAGAATGTGGGCTACTGCTCCTGCAAAGTAGGCCAAAGTTTTCGCTTAATTGGCCGTTTTTCGCCGCACGGTGCCTTTTTAAGGCTGTTTGGCCATTTCTAAAGACTTTCTAAGCAGCCTTCGTGCCTTGTGGAGCGACCTTTGCTCCAGATTTTTGAAAAAGATTCCTTAATCTGCTATTTGTTTTTAGCAACAACCTCTTGTTCATCATGTCCAAATTCTTTTACACCCAACTGTTTTTCCTCTTTGTCCTCGCATTTTTGGCGCCCAATTTTTCTCAGGCGCAAGGTTGTGTCGCCGTCCGACCCATGGGCTGCGGCGGCGCCAATGCCAGTTCGAGTTCTTTTTTGATGAACAAAGGCGACTGGCAGGCTGGCATCCTATACCGGTATTTTGAGTCCTATAAGCATTTCCGGGGCGATTCGGAAGAAAAAGAGCGGGTGGAACACGGCACGCAGGTCATCAACACCGCCAACTCCATTGATTTCAGCGTTAGCTATGCTTTTTCGCAGCGGTTGATCGCCACAGGCAACCTGCCGCTGATTTTTTACGACCGCTCTTCCCTCTATGAGCACTACGGCAACAGTACCACGGCCAACCCACAACAACTCCGCTTCAATACCGGGGCCAAGGGCATCGGCGACCTGCGCCTTTCCGCTTCTTACTGGTTGTTGAACCCAACGAAGCACCTGAAGAGGAACCTCGCTGTTGGGCTTGGCGTGAAGCTGCCAACAGGCAACGCCAACGTACAGGGCGAATTCCACAAAAGAAAGTCTTCCGACGGCTCCGACACCATCATTGTCAAGGCAGTTGACCAGTCTATCCAGCTGGGCGACGGCGGCGTGGGCATCACGCTGGACCTGCAGGGCTACGCTGTCCTGTCTAAGCGTTTTTCCTTGTACCTCAACGGCTTTTACATGTCGAACCCACAGGAAACCAACAAAACGGTAGCCCGCGTCCTCACGGCATCTTCCACCTTGTCCGATTCGATTACCCAGTTTCACTCTATTGCCGACCAGTTTGCCCTGCGTTTTGGCAGCAGCTGCGTGCTTTGGCCGGCCAAGGGCTTAGTTTTCAGTTTCGGGGTCCGGGCTGAGGGTGTGCCTTCAAAAGACATTATCGGCGGCGATTGGGGCTTCCGCCGCCCCGGGTACATCATTTCGGCAGAGCCGGGGCTTTCTTGGCAGATGGGCAACGTCAGCATGAACGCCAGTGTGCCTTATGCCCTGTACCGCAACCGGGTAAAAAGCGTGAGCGATTTGTCTGACCCGACAGGCAAGCGCCACGGCGACGCGGCATTTGCCGATTATCTGGTGAATGTTGGTTTTACCTATCGTTTTGCAAAAAAGCATAAAATGGCTGCACACATGCCCGTTTTCAAGGATGTGGCGCCTAAAGGGTAGATGTAGGAAATTTATGTGACCGAGCCGCTTTCTGACAGGGAGAGCGGCTTTTTTTGTTTTTCTGCCCTTCCAGCTCGTTTTTCATACCACGAGAATCCCCTCTGTTTTGCGCACGCACCAGCTCAGCGCAAATGCCGACCCAACGTCGCTCCCAAATCCCCCGGCTTCACCCTTTTCGCCAAAATCCGCTTATCCTTGTCGAGCAAATAGATGACGGGCAGGTTGTAGGCGTTGTACTGTTTCTCCAGCTGTTCCATCGCCTTTTGGTCGTCCAGGTCGTGCCAGGCCCATCCTTGCTGTCCCACGAATTTTTTCCAGTATTCCCGCTGGTCATCGGTGTTGACCGCAATGGCGGCAAGGTGCTTGGGCTGATAGTCGAGATACACCTGGTAGATGGCGGGCATGAACTCCATGCAGTGCGCGCAGAGCGGGCTGTAGAAGATTAACATGGTCACTGGGGCTTCTATCTCATACAGTTCTACCATTTTCCCCGTCTCGTCGGGCATGGAAAAGTTCAGGGCGAGGCTGCCCGTGAGGTTGGGCCTGTGCGCGTCAGCTTTGTACGCCAGCCGTTCCAGGGTGGCTCTGTCGAGCCACGGCGTTTCCCCTTTTCGCTGGTATTTGTCCACCATGTGCACGAAAATCCTGTCGGCTCCCGGCGCGTCGTTCTGTTCGTAGAACTGGGTGACCCGCAGCACGATGAATTGGAAAAAAGTGCCGCCACGCGGGGTCTTTGCCAACACTTCGTCGATGGCCTGGATCAGGGAATCCGGGCTGGGCTGCACATAGCGGGCGAAAAAATTGTCGAAAAACACCTGCCAGTAGGTGTTGGCCAACAGGGCTTCGTTGTTGAAATCGGTATTGTCCCAATAGTGCTGGCGCAACCAACGGGCATATGCGGGGTTTGGCTTGCCCGTCTTCAGCAAGGGCTTCAAGGAGGCCGGCGGCGGCGGCGGCCGCACCGACTGGAGCATCTTCGCGTACAGGTGTTCTGGATGTTTTTGGATAAAATCCAGCGCCAGGGAATCCGTTTGGGCCAACAATCCCTGGAGTTCCGTGTCGTAAGGCATCAGGGCTTCTGCGTCGTTTTTCGTGGCCTTTGCCACCATGTCGCGCATGGCCTTTTTAGCCTCGAAGGCCTGCTCTATCGCGCTGCGCTGTTGTTCAAAGCGAAAAAGCGCTTCGTTTTGAGCTGAATTTGGCGAAGTGACCGCTTCTATGCGGCCCATATCCGCCTGAATATCAAAAGAATCGCCCGTGCCGCTCAGGATGAAATTGAAAAGTTTGGCGTTGTTCGCCCCGCAGAAGTAAAGGCCAGGGCGAAGCCCAGTTTTTTGCAAATGGAAGCGCCCGGTGCTGGTATCCACCTTTACGGAATCGACGCGGTATGCCTTCCCGCCCTGGTAATACCCGATCAGCACTTCCTGGGCCATTAAATGCCCTACCTGGAAATGGATGTTCGCTTCTTGCGCTTTGCCAACCATTGAGAAGGCGAAAAATATAGTGACGTTCAACAGTTTATGCATATAGCCAGTGAATTTAAGGACAAAAAAACGGATAAAAAGTGGACTCGCAAACTGGGGGCCAGCGCGATAGAAAATTAAAGGAACGCACAAAAGTCGGGCGTGATTTGTTGTTCAGCGCAGTATCTTTGCCGAACCCAACCAAATTGGCCAGAACAATCAAACCTATCTTATGAGTTGGTACAAACGTTTACGGGAAGGCATATCCACCGCGACCAAGTCGAAAAAAGACGTGCCTGAAGGCTTGTGGTTCCAGTGCAAGAAATGCAAGGAAACCAGCACCACGAAGCTGCTTCGCGACAACTATTACAAATGCCCGAAATGCGACTTCCACACCCCAATCGGTTCGGAAGAGTATTTTGAACTGCTTTTTGACGGCCACGAGTACATAACCCTGCACGACGACATGATCGCAGTGGACGTGCTGAAGTTCACCGACTTGAAGCCTTACGACAAGCGCCTGGAAGAATCGCGCAAAAAAACCGGGCTGAACGACGCCCTTGCCATCGGCGCAGGCGAAGTGAAAGGCCACCCCCTTGTGGTGGCTGCCATGGACTTCAAGTTCATTGGCGGCTCGATGGGTGTCGTGGTCGGCGAAAAGATCTCCCTGGCCATCGACCATGCGCTGGAGTCGAAAGCGGCGCTGATGATCATCTCAAAAACCGGCGGCGCGCGCATGATGGAGAGCGCTTTTTCCCTGATGCAGATGGCCAAAACCAGCGCCAAGCTCACCTTGATGGCGAAAGCCAGGCTCCCCTACTTGTCTTTGATGACCGACCCCACCACGGGCGGCGTAACCGCTTCTTTTGCCATGCTCGGCGACATCAACCTGGCAGAGCCAGGGGCTTTGATCGGGTTTGCAGGCCCGCGGGTAATCCGCGAAACCATCAAGCGCGACCTGCCCGAAGGCTTCCAAACCGCAGAATTCCTGCTGGAGCACGGGTTTGTCGATCTGGTGGTGAACCGAAAAGACCTGCGCGAGACAGTCGGCGACCTGCTCGCATTTTTTGAGAAGAAATAATGCGCCTAATGGCATTTATACCTCACGCCGCTTGGTTTTGCCGGTCTTTGTAATCAATTGAACATCAGTTGAATCAATCATACTCAATCACAAAAATCAGGCGAATCA
The DNA here is from genome assembly GCA_964621185.1 of uncultured Saprospiraceae bacterium. Lineage (GTDB taxonomy): Bacteria > Bacteroidota > Bacteroidia > Chitinophagales > Saprospiraceae > M3007. The sequence continues at coordinate 6,491 of CAZULM010000074.1, forward strand.
TAGTATAATTTACGTGATCAAATGCAACAAACAATCTCAACCTTACCCAGCGACATCCAAAACAGCATGTCTAAAAAATCCTCTACTTTTCGCAACATATTGATAATGTTGCTTTTGGCCATTGGTGTCGGCGGTTATTTCGCCATTCAGCCCATCAAGGCTTTTTTGCTACCGGCAGTAGCGCAAGATATTCAAGACCCTTTCGTTTGCATCCCGACCGGCGCCTCGTTCGAAGACGTAGTCCGGATATTGAAGCGCGGCGGCTTTATACGAGACGAGGTCAATTTCCGCTGGCTCGCCGAGCAGATGAACTACAAAAAGGACAAGATGCGGGCCGGCCGCTTTGAGGTACAGCCGGGCTGGACCAACCGCCAGCTGATCCAGCACCTGCGCAACGGGGAGCAGGCCACCGTGAACCTGGTGCTCAACAACGAGCGCCTGCCGGAAGAAGTCGCCGGAAAGGTCGCCCGCTTCATCGAGGCCGATTCCCTGTCGCTTTTGCAGGTGTTCCGGGACAAGAATTTCCTGCGGCAGTACAACCTCACCGAGGAAACCCTGCTCACAGCCTTTATCCCCAACACCTACCAGATGTACTGGAATACCGACGCAAAAGGCTTTGTCGCCCGGATGGTGAAGGAGCACGACCTTTTTTGGGGCAAAAACAACCGCATAGAAAAAGCCAAGGCCTTGGGGCTCACTACACAACAAGTGTATATCCTAGCCACCATCGTGGAGCGCGAGACCAATGCAGTAAGCGAAAAGCCCACCATCGCCGGCGTTTACCTCAACCGTTTGCGGATCAACATGAAATTGCAGGCCGACCCCACCAGCGTGTTCGCCACCCGCGATTTCAGCACCCGCCGCGTCACGGAATACCATACCACTTTCGATTCGCCTTACAACACCTATATGTACAAGGGCCTGCCGCCAGGCCCCATCAGCATGGCCTCAATTCCCAGCCTTGACGCGGTGCTGAACCCTGAAAAGCACAATTATCTGTATTTCTGCGCCAAGCCCGACGAATCTGGCACCCATGCCTTTGCCGAAACTTTCGAGGCGCACAAAGTAAATGCAGCCCGTTTCCAAGCGTATGTGAAAACGAGAGACCAGTAAATTATTTGTATGCGCTACCGATTGCTCGGCCGCTCCGGCCTCCGCGTTTCTGAGCTCTGCCTCGGCACCATGTCCTTCGGCACCGAATGGGGCTGGGGCGCCGACAAGCCAGAAAGCCAGAAAATATTCGAGGCTTATGCTGGAGCCGGTGGCAACTTTGTCGATACTGCCAACCGTTACACGGAAGGCACCAGCGAGCGCTGGCTCGGCGAGTTCATAAAAGCCGAGCGGCACCATTTTGTGTTGGCTACCAAATTTACGCTGCGCGACAAGTTGGGCGACCCGAACTTTGCCGGCAACCACCGAAAAAATATGTTCCGCTCCGTAGAGGAAAGCCTGCGACGGCTGGATACCGAATTCATAGACTTGCTGTGGGTTCACGCCTGGGATGGCACTATCCCCGCCGACGAGCTGCTGCGCGGGCTCGAAGACATGGTGCGCAGTGGGAAAGTTCACCATATCGGCATTTCCGACACACCTGCCTGGATCGTGAGCCAAAGCAACGCCATCGCTGAGCTGCGCGGCTGGAGCTCCTTTGTCGCCCTGCAAGTAGAATACTCCCTGCTCGCCCGCACGCCCGAGCGCGACCTGCTGCCCATGGCCCAGCATTTCGGGATGGCGGTCACACCTTGGGGCGCTATTGCGGGCGGGGCGCTTACGGGTAAATACCTGAAAGGAGAAACGGGGCGCTTGCCCGAGCACAGCGCCCGCCGCAGTGCCCGTGCGAACAAGATTGCCGAAAAAGTGGTCAAAGTGGCAGAAAAAATGAAAGTCCCTCCCGTGCAGGTTGCCATAAACTGGATCCGGCAGTGGAACCCGGGCCTGAACGTGATCCCACTGATAGGGGCTTCAAAGGAAAGCCAGGTAGTTTCTTCTATGGGCTGCCTCGATTTTGTGATCCCCGACAAATACCTTCAGGAGCTCGACGAGGCCAGCAAGATAGAGCTGGGCTTCCCGCACGATTTCCTGCGCTCTGCCAATGTGCAGGAGTTGATGTTTGGCGGCACAACCGTAAAATAAGCGGGATTCATTGCCGAATCACTATCTGCGCGCTCGTGCTGCCATCATCCCAAACCGCAAGCAAGGTGTAAGGCCCTGTTGGGCAAAGGCTGAAATCTATTTCCCTTTCCGATCGGCCTATCGATGATTTTACGCCCAATTGATTGATTATCTGCAAACTGCGTATTTTTAGACTCGACTCATCTGCCTTGATGTACACCGTTTCCCGGCATGGGTTGGGATATGCAGAAAAGCTTTTTGGGGTGGTTGCAGGGCTTGAAGTGCCCACAGTTTCCGGCAGCCAGGCGCTGAAATCGATGCCCCAAACGCGTTGCGGCACAAACAAGATGCCGCCGTATTGGGTGCGTTCGTTGGCCAGATAGCCGCTCCGGTTATTGACAAAGCCGATGCTCTCCACCTGGCCAACCGTCAAGGCGCTGCCCAATTCGATGCGGCGCCTGTTCCCGCTGAAAAACTGATCTGACCCCGGTTGCCAATCCCAGAGCAGCCAGGAGAAAACTGTTGGCAGCCCGCGCAGGTCGTAGCCCACCAAGGCAATGGTTTTCCCATCGGGCGAAATGTCAGCTCCTGTAATAAGCCCTTGACAATCAAACTCCTCTACCTTTTGAACACTGTTGCTCTGAAGGTCGATCGCATAATGTGCAGTGCGGTATTCCTTCCTGTTTTTGGCAAACAGATGCAGCTTACCTTCGGCATAGAGCATTGCTTCGCAGTCAAAAACTGTACTGTCTTCTGGCACCGGTGTGAAATCGATCTGGTCGGGATAGGCGAAAGGCAAGAAGCTGTATTCTGTGGCATCGATGGTTTGGCTGCTGCCCGCCCCGATCGCGCTGAACGGTACTTTGTAGATGCCGAGGTTTTGGCGGCTGTTGCTGTTGTTGCCGAAATCGCCGAAATAAAGGTTTGCACCGTCGGAGCATACGTCTTCCCAGTCCTTGTTGGCGGCATCCTGCAACTTGATTTTTTTAATCACCGCCGCATTTTGCGGGTTTATGCTGAAAAATTCCGGTGCGGAGCCGCTGTCGTTGTGCGCCCACCATTCAACGTTGGCAAATTCCAGCCCGCTTATTTCTACCAGTTCAGTGCCCAGGTTGGCAACGAAACTCGCCGAATAACTTGTGGGCGGATAAAGGCAAGAGCCGTCATTTTGCGTCGCCGCTGGGTTGAAGTTGGTGGCTTGTGGGTCTGGGCAGCCTGGTTGGGCCTGGCTGGAATATGCCAAAGAAAGAAGGACAGCAGCAATAAAGAATTTTGTGATGGGCATAGGCAATGGAAGTTTTATGTTGAGAATTTTTAGGGGGGTGAAAAAAGCGCGGCCTCCCAAAGAAAGGGAAGCCGCGCCAAATTATCCAATTTTATGCCCGCACTATTTTATCACCATCAATTTTCGGGCGCCAATTTCCTGGTTGGCACGAAAACGCAGGGTATAAATACCGCTGGGCAGCTCAGCACAGTTGATTGTCACCTGTTTGGCCTGCTCGCTGATCTGCGTTTTCAAGACCCTTCCGGTGGCATCGATAACGGCAATTTCAAGCCGAGTCGTCAACGGGGTGGCAAAGACCACTTGCGTCGATTCGTTAGCCGGGTTGGGCTGAAGGCTCAGCCCGCTCATCCAGCTCGGCTCCTTCACGGCAACTGTATTGCCTACCGGAACGCCCGCCAAAGCGTAGGTGCAACCCTGTGCATCGGTGACCATCAGGTCGTAATTTCCGTGCGTAAGGCCTTCAAGGTCTTCCGTTGTCGCAATGACAGTGCCGCCCAGCGTCCAGGTGAAGGCAAATGGCGCCACGCCACCGGAGAAGGTTATGTTGACGGCCCCAACACCCATGCCGTTATGGTCATTGGTAATGGCTACGTTTTCAAATACGACAGGCGGCGTGACCGTCACCGAGAAGGAGCAAGTGCCAACATTGCCGCTGGCATCGGTAAATTGGAATGTTTGCTCCGTGGTGCCGACAGGGAAAACGGCCCCGCTTGGCAGGCCGCTGGTTTGCGCCCATTGCCCACTGAGGATCAAACAGTTGTCTTGCGCGGTGGCGGGCTGGTAGTTGACCAGGTTCTCGCTTGGGCATACAACTACGTTGCTTGGGCAGGTCACGACCGGCAATTCGGCGTCAACAACGGTTACCGTCACGGTAGCCGCGCTGCTCAAACCTGACAAGTCGGTCACCGTAATGGTAACCGCTTGCTCGCCCAGTTGTGCGCAACTGAAGTTGTTGGGCGCGATGACAGCACTGGCAATGCCACAATTGTCGCTGAATTGTGCGCCGATGGCAGCAGCAGTGACAATTGCATTCCCGGAATGATCCAGGGATAGCGTCGTGTTTTGGGCAGAAACCAGCGGAACCTCCTGATCGTTGGAGCCTATGCTCACAGCAGTGCTGTTAGTACAGCCATGTGCGTCAGTTGCGACGACGGTGTAAGCGCCTGCATTGACGTTGGTCAGGTTGTTGCCTGTTGCGCCATTGCTCCAAAGGAATGAATAAGGGGCGGTGCCGCCAGCAAGGGAAGCTGTTGCTGCACCTGTACCATCATTCGGGCAAGTAGTGTTGCTCACCTGCAGGTCCCAATCCGTGAAAGGAATGGGTTCGCTCACAATCGCTTCGATGACAGTCTGGCATTGGTTTGCGTCCTGGATGGTGGCCGTGTAGGTGCCGCCTGCCAGGTTTGAAATGCTGGATGTGCTCGCGCCATTGCTCCAGGAGTAGGTGTAAGGTGCGGTGCCGCCGGTCAATGCCAGGGCGACCGATCCGGAGTTGCCGCCCGGGCAGCTCACATGCGAGACTGTATTGGTAGCGGCAATAGCGCAAGAGAAGGCATTGACTACGACTGTCCGCACCACAGCGCAGGCATTTTGGTCGGTCACTTCAACGGTATAAGTGCCTGGCGCCAAGTTGTCGATGCTTTGCGTAGTGGCGCCATTGCTCCACAAGTAAGTGTAAGGGCTTGTGCCGCCCGTCGGGTTTGCTGTTGCGGTTCCGTTGTCAGCCCCGGCAAAAGTCTCGTGCGTCGCGCTGACATTGCCGAACAACGGCGTGGGCTCCAGTATCTCGATGTCGAGCGATGCCGGGCAGTTGTTGGCGTCTGTGACATTAACAGTATAGGTACCTGCACTCAGACCGGAAACAGACTGTGTCGTTTCTCCATTGCTCCATAGGAAGGCCAAGGGCTCAGCGCCGCCAATGTGATCGACTGTGGCGCTGCCATTGGCTTCCCCGAAGCAAGCGACGTTTTGACCTGAAATCGAGGCGGCAAGGGCGCAGTCAAACGCGTTGACGGTAACGGTGCGCACGACAGTGCAAGCGTTGGCATCGGTAATGGACACCGAATAGTTGCCAGGCGCCAAGTCGGTTATGTTCTGCGTGGTGGCGCCGTTGCTCCAAAGGTAGGTGTAGCCGGCCGTGCCGCCACTTGGGTTTGCAGACACCGAGCCGTCATTCACCCCGCTCAAGCTCTGGTGGCCGACGGTGATATTGGCTTGTAAAATAGCTGGCTGCGTGATCGTCGCCGAAGCCGAGGCTGTGCAGTTTTCACCATCCGTCAACGTCACGAGGTACACCCCAGCGCTCAGATTAGGGTTTGTGGCCGTGTTGTTGCCATTGCTCCAGGCATATGTGTAAGTGCCGTTTCCGCCTAATCCGGACACGGTGGCAGAACCGCTGGAGCCGCCAAAGCACAACACATTGTTTTGGGCAGACAGATCGGCTGAAACCGGGGCGCTCTGTGCGACGGTGGCTACCGCCGTAGCCGTGCAACCGGTGCCGCTGTTTGAAACCAGCAGTACATAGCTTCCCACGGCGTTCACTATTGGCGAATCGGTATTCGCGCCTTCTACAATATTGCCGTCGGTTGTTGTCCAACTGTAGGAAATGTTGCTGCCCTGCGCCGATCCTGTGCCGTTCAGCACCATTTGGGCGGTGTTGCAGTTCAGGTTGCCCGGCGCCACGGCTGACGCAACGGGCGGTATGGTATTGTCGCCGACAATCGCCGCAACTGCCGAGGTGCAGCCGTTGTCCGGGTCGGTCACGACAAGGTTGTACTGGCCGGGGATGCCCACTGTGAAGGTTGAGGTGTCGGACGTGAAGCCATAAGGGCCTGTCCAGGCGTAGGTTGCATTCGTGTCGAGGGTGCTGCCCAATACCGTGGCCATGTCAAGCACACAGGTAATGGCATCGGCCGAGGCCGTTGCGCCCGGGCCTTCCATGCTGACAATGACCGTTGCGGTCGCCGTATTGGAACATCCTGTAATAGTATCGTTCACGACAACGTTGTAGGTTCCGGAGGTGTCAACGACGGGGCTTTGCAGGGTGGATGCGTAGCCGTTCGGGCCCGTCCAGGCAAATACCGGGTTGTTGGAATTGGTGGTGGTGCTCAGCACGAAAGTATCGGCAACGCAGGTCAGCGCGCCGCTGGTGGTAGCAAGGCTTGGCGGGGTATTGAAACCTGTCACGCTCGTAGTGGATGTTTTGGTGCAGCCATTCGCCGTATTGGTAACCGCGAGGGTATAGGTTCCCGGCGCTCCGACAACTGGGTTGAGGGTGTTCCCACCGGAGACGATGGTGCCGCCTGTCCAACTGTAGGCAAAGTTGCTTCCAGTTGAGCCGCTCCCCTGAAGGGTGTCGAGCGGGATGGGGCATGACACAACGCCTGGCGCCCCGGCATCTGCTGCCGGTTGGGCCACATTTTCTGCGACCACGGTAGCGGCGAAGGCTGTACAGGTTGATATTGCATTGGTAATTTGGAAGGTATAGTTGCCGGCGGCGTTAACAATCGGTGTCAAGGTGGTGCCCCCGGAAACAATGTTGCCGCCATTGGAGGCATACCATTGGTACGAAAAGTCGGGCCCGCTGTCTGAGCCTGTGGCGTTGAGCTGGATGCTGGTCTGGGCGCAGGTGATCGTGCCTGGCGGGGCAATCACGGCCACAGGGTAAACAGGCGGCGCCACCGTTTGAACAATGGTAGTGGTGCAGCCGCCCGCGTCTGTCACGGTTGCCCTGTACACCCCTGGGCTGAGGCCGGTGGCGGTGGCAGTATTTTGGCCATGCTGCCATTGGTAGGTATAATCAGCATCCCATCCGCCGATGCCGGAGATGGTGATGCTCGCCAGCACACCGTTGCAGCCGACCAGCGACATATCGACCACCTCTGCGCTCAAAGGCAGGTCGGGGGCAAGCACCTCCATTGGGTCGGAAACCAGGCTGATGCCAGCGGAGTAGATCGTCACTGTGTATGTTCCCGCGGGCACGTTGTTGAGGTCTTGGGTGGTATGCCCGCTGCTCCACAAATAAGTATATGTTCCGTTGCCGCCTCCGGGAGAAATGTCGATGGCGCCCGTGCTGGTGTTGATGCATTTCACGTTTCGGGTGCTGTTGAGGCTGTAGGAAATAGGCGGCGGGGCGCATTTCTGGTTCCTGAAATTCCACAGGCCAGTTGCCGACAATTGGCCCGCCACGTACACTTTTTTGTCGTCGGGGCATACACAGTATATGGTAGGGTAATAGGAAACCGCGTATTGGTTATCGATGGCAGCGCTTTCAATGATCGGGTAAGGGGTGCCGGTCACCCAGTCGCCCTGGGTGCCGCCTACGCAGCCGGAGGGGCCATACAGACAGGCTGTATTGGTGGCGGCATCGCCTTCGATAAAAAAGCAATACACCTCGTTGGTGCCACCAGGGCCCCGTTGTTCCCATAAATTCTTGAAGGCCTGGACATTATGGTGATAATTCCAGCAAGGGCCGCACCAAGTGGCAGAAAAGTCGATGAACACGGTTTTCCCGGCGTTCAACAGGTCATAGAGGTTATGGGTGACACCATCGAGGTCGGTCGCGGTAAAATCCGGGGCTATGCTGCCGTTGGGCAACTGGGACAATGAGATGCCCCAACAACTCAGGCAGAAGGCGAAGAGCAGTAAAATTCTTTTCATAAAAAAGACAGGGAAAAATTGTGGTGAAATTCAAGGCGGAAATATAGAACAATTGTTCGGATTGCTTCTGGCAAAATATGATATTCTGAACAATTGCAATTCTGGTGACAAAGTTGATCAGGGGTGGCAGCCTATTCGCCCATTTTATAGGCGAACACCGCACTCCCGCTTCCGGTCACCAGCAGTTTTTGATGGCCTGATTGGCTAATCCCAAACGGTGTGCTGCCAGCCAATGGAAAGCCTTTGGTTGGATTCCCTGCCCAATCAAGCAACATGATTTTCCCCTGCGCGCTCACGCTAAGGCCCCAACCTGATTCTGAAGGGAATATGGCATCTGGCTCGAAGCTGATTTGTTGAGAAAAGGCTTTTTGAGCTTTTCCAGCAACCATGAAAAATGCTGTCAGTTGCCTCCCCGAAAGGATCGCAACTGCTTGTTTGTCCCCGCCCGACAGGCAGGCAGCCATCATGGGCGAGCGGGCAGGCGCCCCGATCAATCTTTGTGCCGAATGGTTGCCTTCCAGGTCACAACTGAACAGCACCCCGTCGTTGTTGAGGCAGGCGATGCGGGGCTTTCCAGCGGATCTATCCAAAAACAGGCAAGGGCCGAACGCCCCCGGCAATTGCACTTTGGGGAAGCGCAATCGCCCGTCGCGGCCGAAAACGGAGAGCTCTCCCTTTTCGGCCAGTATTGCCAGGTAATCTTTGCCGAGGTGCTGGAAATGCAGGATTTCAGAAGCCGCGGTTCCGATGTTCGCCTGCGGGTTCCAGCCGTCCAGCGCTCGGCCATAGGCGTCGAACCCATAAGCATTCCCGTTTGCACAGCAGACAAAGTAGCAGAACGAGCGGTTTTTGTCAAAATTTACGGCGCTCAGGCCGGTTCGCGCATGCGCTTTCAGCGGAAGCGGGTACCCCTGCACCTCCTTCCCTTTTTCGTCGATGATCCATACTTGCGACTTGGTATTGAACACATAGCAGTTCCGCCCATTTTGATAAAAGTCTAAGCCATGGACTGCGCCGATTATCCGATCGCTGATGTGTTTCTCCCACACGATTTTGCCGTCAGGCTTCATGCAATACAGCTGCGCTTGCCTGTCTTGCACCAGGATGGCCGCCCCTTCGGGCATGCCCGGTTGAGGGATGACATGCACGGAGCCCTCGGCCGGCGCCCCCAAAGCTGTTTTCCACAAAAAATTTGACTTCGGGGATGCGACTTTTTGTGCTTGCGCCGACAAGCGCACCTTGATCTTTCGCCCAAAAGATGGCCTGAGCTCGGCGGCTACCCAGCCAATCTGTGCCAATGCCCCAATGTCGGCGCCGCAGTTTTCCAGCCGCTCCCTGTCTTGGAACAACTGGTGCAGGATACGGGACAAATACGCTCCGTTCAACACCAGCAAGCCCCGGCCGTCGGGCCGCAACTGTTGCGCCAACTGCAGGAAATCCGTGTTTTGGGCAAGCGTTTGGTTGCTGATGTATTTTTCGATAAATAGTTCAAGGGCAGCGCGGTTGGGCGCCACTGCGACATACTTTCCCAATTGCGCAAAATAAGGGTTTTGAAACGCCATATCCTCCATTGAAAAAAAAGGCGCCAAGAGCGCGCTGCCCTGAAACCCGAGTGCGTCGAACATCCCGATCTTGTCACGCGCCAAAAGCCCCCTTGCTCGGCCGTACGACTCCAGGCAACTTAAAGCTTTTGTGCTGTCGCGGACAGAAAGCAGCAGAATCCTGTCTTCAGCCATCGATTCCGACAGCGGTTCTGTGACGACAAAAGCGGCTTCATGGCCAACCCAGGGCAGCACAAACCTTGCAAAATCTGCATCAGCCCCTTTGAATAGCTGTTTGAAAAACAAGGACTTATTGTCAAATCCCGCCCAAGCCACAAGTGCCGTATTGTCGGGAAGCAGGTTGTAGATTTCTGACCTGGCGCTGCCTTTCCAGGCGCCCAAATCTGCCAGGAATGCGCGCGGCGCGCACATGGCCTCCGTCTTCTGCCCGTCCCAGGCAATGCCGGCCCATGCCATATTGTCCGCCACGGTTTGGATTGCCGACCTGGCCATCGGGTGCAGGCTGCCTTTGTTCTGGGCCAGCCATTTTTCCGGCCTGAAGAATAGCTTGAGGCAGGCGTCCGGGTTCAAATCGCCCAAATACCGGTTGTCGGCCCACCAGCCCCGGTGCTTCTCCAATTGGGTCATGGCATCTTCTACCAGGTAAGAAAACCTGGAAAAAAGCAGGAGCCGGCCTTTCAAGGCCACTACCATGCGGCCGTTCTGCGGCAGGTGCACAGTATAAAGGGTCTGGCCCCTGAATTGGTATGGGAAGATTTTTTTGGTTATTGTATTGCTTTTCAAGGCTTTTTCTAAGGAGAATGCCGCCTCCAGCTCCAGCACGAACAAAGCCTGCATGCTGTCGGCAGGATGCAGGGAAAAAGCGGCCAGCATTTTGTTCTTGGCAAACGAAGCCCGGGCATCGGCTTTGTGCTGGAACACTTGGCTTGCCGCTGCGATTTCTGTCCAACAGGTTTTGAACAACGAACTGTGGAGCACATCCTTCCACGGTTTGTCTGTTGCCTTTTGTACCATATTCCCTGCCTTGACCAGCCCATTGAACTCAAGCAGCACCGAGGTTTGGGAAGGGACGGCCCTGAAAGCGCCGGGATTGTGGGGCAATAGGAAAACATAGGCTATCAAAAGCGCCAAAGCCAGGCTCGCCAACGCCAGGCGCAGCCTCGGGTGGGATAAAAATGCAAGTGTTGATCCGCTCATTGTGAGTGCGAATTAGGGATTTTTTTGGGAATGTGCCCGAATGAAATTTGAAGCGCCCTATTTTTGCGGCATGGAAAACGCCTTGCAGAACACGAAATTGGGGCTCAAGCTGCCCACCGACCCGCGTTGGGCGCACCTGGCGGAAATGGACCTGGGCGAGATACTGACCGACCACGCCTATTGCGAGCAGAAAGCGACCTCTTCCTGTATCTCGCTGATCCAGGCATACCCCGAGCGCAGCGAGCTGGTTGCCCAACTGGCCCCCGTTGCCACCGAAGAATGGGGCCATTTCAGGATGGTGCTGGCAGAGCTCAACAAGCGGGGCCTGCCCCTGGGGCGGCAGCGCAAAGACGAGTACGTGAACCAACTGCTTGCCTTTCAGCCCAAAGGGCTGTCGCGGGAGGAGGCACTGTTGGAAAAGCTGCTAATGTTTGCGCTGATCGAAGCCCGCAGTTGCGAGCGGTTCAGGCTTTTGTCGCTATATTGTTCCGACGAGGCATTGCGGCGCTGGTACCACAAGTTTATGGTGGCAGAAGCAGAGCACTATCGGATGTTCCTCGATTTGGCAGAATTGTATTTCGGGAAGGAGCGCAGCTGGGCGCGCTGGCAGGAGTACCTGCTGGCTGAAGCTGCCATCATGCAAAACCTGGCGCCCCGTAGCGACCGGATGCATTGAACCGGCAGCATTTCAATTCCAGCCCTTTACCTTGTTGATCTTCCCTTCATCGCCAAAAAGCTCCTTCGAGACCTTGTTGTAGGCGGCAGCGGCTTCTTCCGCCGTGTCGTACATGCCGATGTGCTTGGCTTTGCCGTTGATGGAGATAACGGCCCTGTAGCGTTTGTGCTCCCGGTAAACCCCCGTGTACCCTGTGCCACTGCTTGTCTTGCGCTGCCTGCTGGCAACCGATCGGGAGCGGTACGTCAAATTCTCAAGCCTGCAATCGAGCTTGTCGCCATTTTTCGCGCCGACCAGCCGCCGAACCTTGTCTTTTTGGTCTATGAGAAACTTTTCGGCAATGATCTTGTGCAGGTAATGTGTCTCGGTTTTGAACGTCCCGTCAGCCTTGCGCCATGTCTTTTGAAAAACAGCGCAGCCGCTGGAATGCATTCGGAGATTGTGGATCAGATCTATCTCGACAAGATATGGATCCGTTGTGAGCCATTCATAGGCTTGGCTGTCCAAGAGAACGGACTCTTCTGAATTTTTGAGCTTGACCTTGTAAATCACGGTAGAGATTTTGTTCAGTTTTTGGATAAAGAGCCTTGTCTGGTCCGGAACCATCGAAAGCTGCTAACAAAATGTGATTGGGGCACCAATATGCAGCCGCCTTGCAGGAACTGCTTGTTACCTCAATGTATTGCCCTCCCGTTTAGCGCCTCCAATAATTATTTATTCACGCAAGCAAAGTTATATGATTTTTTCCTGAAACACGGAAGTTTATTGCCTGAAATTATTTATTTGCCCGATGAAAAGGCACAAACCTTTGCCAATCCAGAATATCGGTAGCGGGGCGCAGGCCGAACATTCCCCGTTCCCACAGGCAATTGGCCTTGTTCGGCATGCAAACAGCCCATAGAAATAAAATTTTATTTTGCCAGAGCGTTAAAATATCGCCCTGTATTTGTGATAATTTTGCAACCAGAGCAGTTTTTTCGTATTTTTGCAGCAAATTACGCTTGTGGCACAACCTTTGCCACAATATTGCCGTTAACATTGCCGTTCCTACGGTTCAAATATCCAGTAACATTCGTCACCGAATTTCAAACAGTCCTTACATGAAAAATTGGCAAAAATTCCTCGCATTCGCATTTATTGCGGCACTTTTTGTTCTCGAATCCTGCAACCGGGGCTATGGTTGCCCGGGTGCTGACTTGTAACCCAACGGCAACCTGACATGAGAATCAATTGGTTGGAGCTCCGCTCAACAGGTGATATCGACGATGTGGTCCGGCGTTCTTTTTCAGTGCCCTGCCTCCTGTTCAAGCACAGCACCCGTTGTGAGATCAGCGCGATGGCCAAATACCGGCTGGAGGAAGGTTGGTCTATCGAAGAGGACACGTTGGAAGCTTACTTTTTGGATTTGATCAAGTATCGCGAAGTGTCGAATTACATAGCCGAGTCTTTTTCCGTGCGCCACGAATCGCCACAAGCTTTGCTGATATACAAGGGCGAATGTGTTTTTGATGCATCGCATTTGGACATAAGCATCCCGGTTTTAAAAACGGCAATGGAGCTGGAAACCACCAGTTAGTATCTTCCCTAGCAAAATAACAACACGCCAGATTTGAACCGAGCCGTCAGGGAAACCGACGGCTCGGTTTATTTTAGGCAGATAGCTATCCTTAAATCCTCTAAATTTCCCCAATCGGGGTATAATTTTGCAACGTGAATAGCCTCAGGCCAATTGGCAGATTTTTGTTCTTTGCAGGGTACACCGCCATGATTGTAGCCGAGATTTGGCTCAAGAAGCTCCTCTTGGGCGCGGATATGCGCCGCGCCATGCGCATCAGGCAGCGATGGGCCAAAAACCTGCTCCACGGCATCGGGGTGCGTTTGGAGGTGCTGGGCGAGCCCCCGGAATCAGCTTGTATCGTCATCAGCAACCACCGCTCCTACCTCGACCCGATTTTGATGCTCCAGCACCTGTACGCGTACCCGGTAGCCAAGGCCGAACTGGAAAAATGGCCGCTCATCGGCAGGGGGGCTGCAATGGCTGGCATCCTTTACCTCAAGCGGGAGAACGCAAAGAGCCGCGCAGGCACCTTGCAGGCCATGAACAATATACTTGCGGCCGGGTTCCAGGTGATAATCTTCCCAGAAGGCACCACTTCGGGGCTGCCAGGCACCCTGCCTTTCAAGCGCGGGGTGTTCCAACTGGCGGCAAAAATGGGGCACCCGATCGTGCCCGTGGCGCTGTTGTTCGAGAAAAAAGAAGACTTTTGGGTTGGGAAAGAATCATTTCTCCGCCACGCAGCCAGGCGCTTCCGGGAAAAAGAAATCAAGGTCGCCGTACATTACGGCCCAAAAATCCAAGGTGACGCTCCAGAAGACTTGCTGAGCAGCACAAAAGCCTGGATAGACGCGCAACTTCAAACCCAGCCTGATCAACGATAAAATGTCCATTTTAAAAACGCTCCGCGCCATTTCGCGCTTGCTCTACTTTGCCGGGTACACAAGCCTGAGAATTGTCCAGATACTTCTGCTCAGCCTCATGAAAGGCGAAAGCTTGCATCGCTCTATGCGGATCAGGAAAAGCTGGGCGCGGCACCTGTTGCCGGCCATTGGCGTAAGGCTGGACGTCCAGGGGAAAGTGCCTGATTTCCCCTGCATCCTGATGGGCAACCACCGCTCCTACCTCGACCCCATCGTTTTGATTCACGATGTGATCGCTTACCCCGTTTCAAAAGCAGAAGTCGCCAGATGGCCCATTGTAGGGTACGGGGCCAAGGTCACGGGCATCTTGTTCTTGCAGCGGGAGAGCAACAGCAGCAGGAAAAAAACGCTCAACGGCATCGCCACAAAGGTTCGCGAGGGCTTTGCCGTGATGCTGTTCCCGGAAGGCACCACCCATGCCGACCCCTTGTGCCACGATTTCAAGCCAGGCGGGTTCAAGCTTGCCGCGCAAGAAGGCATCCCAATTGTGCCGGTTGCCATTGAATACCGCACGCCAGAAGATTATTGGACCGGCAACGACACATTCTTGCCACATTTCCTTAGGCGCTTCGCGGAAAAAGAAATGCGGGTTTCCGTGCACTATGGAAGCCCATTGCAGGGCAATGACCCGGAATACCTGAAAACAAGCGCAAAGAGCTGGATAAACGCGCAACTCCAGGCAATTCAAAAGAGTTTTGTTTGACGCTTAGAAATTCGCAAGAGTTCCCATACCTTTGCGGCCCTAAGGCTCCGTAGTTCAACGGATAGAATATAGGTTTCCGGAACCTAAGATAGTGGTTCGATTCCACTCGGGGCTACAAAAACTAACCATGAGTCATTCCCAATATCCGGGATGGCTCATGCTTTTTTTACGAAAGTGCTTTAATATTTGGCTGCAAACCTGCCCATTATCACTAAAGTCCTTGCACCATGCACATTGATAAAACTATGAAAGTCAACCTTTTTCTCGCCACATTGGTCGTGGTTGCCTCTTATGCCACGTGTAAAAACCTCCAAAAGCCGCCAACAGCCGCCCCCCAACCCGTCGATGAGACAGCCAGCTATTCCAATTCGGGCTACAACTGGAAAGCCTCACGGGTGATTGAGGGCGACAACGAGGGCGCATTCATCCACCAAGTGTCGCAAGCCCCGGCGCGCGTGGTTGTGCCCTGGGACAAAATAACCCCGCCAAGCACCAGCCGCAGGGCTTACATGGCCACCGGGTGGTGGAACGTCCGCATGGCCTACCAGCCATCCGACACCACTGTGCACAAGCACTACGCAGACAAGTCGCTCAAGTTCAGGGAAGACCAGACTTTCGACATACTTCAAGACGGGAAAGTGCAGGAAAGCGGCCACTGGGCTTATGACGACCCCAACAAGGTGCTGTATATCGCCTGCAACAACACGTATTTCAACAACACCTGGAAATTGCAGGAGAACGGGTTCCGCATGGTTTGGCTGGGCAATACCGACATCAACGTCACAGGCATACAAATACGGCTGGACGGTTCAAAAAGCCCGCCGGGCGGGCAATAATTTTGCATTTTTGCGCCTTATACCAGGATTTTAGTGATTGGCAAGATTTTATGGATAGATCATTTTGATTATAAACGATTTAACTCCTGATATTATCGCTAACCACTTTCTGTTGGGGAAAACGACCTTCTCACCCAGTAAGCGAAACACTTGCCTGCAATGAATAAAATAGCCTGTTTGATCCTTTTTTCGTGGATGCTTGTCGCTTGCACAGACAGCCCCCCTGGGGATTCGCCCAAAAATTCAACGGCAAAAGCAATGGGAAACAAGCCAAAAGCCCCGGAATGGGCCTCAAACGCCATCTTGTACGAGTGCAATGTCCGGCAGTTTTCCCCGGAGGGGGACCTGGCAGGCGTATCGAAGCAATTGCAGCGCATAAAAGACCTGGGAGTAAATGTATTGTGGCTTATGCCCATCCACCCCATCGGCGAAAAAAACCGCAAAGAAAGCCCTTCCGACTTGGGCAGCCCTTATTCTGTAAAGGATTATTACGCTGTAAACCCAGACTTTGGCACGGAAGAAGACCTGAAAACCCTGGTGGCCAAGGCGCACGAACTTGGGCTGAAGGTGATACTCGACTGGGTGCCTAACCACACCGCCTGGGATGCCGTGTGGATGGAGAAACACCCGGAATTTTATACCAAAATTGACGGCAAGCCAACAGCGCCATTGAACGAGCACGGCGGCTCGACCGGCTGGGACGATTGTGCCGACCTTGACTATGGCAACAAAGACCTGCGCAAGGCCATGATCGAAGCCATGCAATATTGGGTCAACACAGCTGATATTGACGGCTACAGGGTGGATATGGCCGGATTGGTGCCAAACGACTTCTGGGAAGAAGTAGGGCCGGCCCTCGATTCCATCAAGCCGGTTTTTATGCTGTCGGAATGGCAGGATGAACCCGCTCATTTTAAATCCTGCTTTCATTTCAACTATGGCTGGAAATGGAAAGACGTAACAAAAGACATTGCGGCAGGCAAGCAAAATGCCCTTGCGCTCGATACCTTGCTGGACTACCTGAACGGTTTTTACCCTGAGGGCTACCAACAAGTGTATTTCACCCAAAACCACGACGAGAATACCTGGAGCGGCACCGAGCGCGAGCTGTATGGGGATGCGGCTGAAGTGTTTGACGTGCTGATGTTCACCTGGCAAGGCATCCCGATGCTGTACAACGGTCAGGAAGACGGCCTTTCCCAACGCCTGGCATTTTTCAAAAAAGACCCGATCCGGTGGGGCCAATACAGTCGGACGCCCTTTTTTCAGATTCTATGCGACCTGAGGAACAACAACAAGGCGCTGCGCTCGGGGTTGGACGGCGGCAAGCTGGCGAAGATAAAATCAGACAAAGACGACCGGGTATATGCTTTTACCAGGGAAAAAGACGGAGAGCGCGTAGTGGTTGTCACCAACCTGAGCAATTTGCCCTGTGTAGTGACCCTTTCGCCCAACGACGGCACACTGGGTTCATATCTGAACGTCTTTGGCGCCAGCACCATCCAAGTTACCAAAGAAATGCAGCTTAATTTAAAGCCCTGGGGATACATTGTAATGACCAACAAGTGACGCAATCTCTTTTGCTGCGTTTTAAACAAGTTTCTGATCCGTGCGCCACAATGGCTTGATCGAATGACCTGCTCCAAATAATGTCACCAAACGGCGATCATCTAAAAAGTTTGAACCACCGCCTCAGCATGGGCGGCCTGCTCATCACGCTGGGCATCATTTATGGTGACATTGGCACCTCTCCATTGTATGTGATGAAGTCGATCGTGGGCAGCAGCATGGTGAGCAGGGAGACGATTTTCGGGGCGGTATCCCTTGTGTTCTGGACGCTGACCATTCAAACAACCTTCAAGTACGTATTTTTGGTGCTGAAGGCCGACAACAAAGGCGAAGGGGGCATTTTTTCGCTCTACACCTTAGTGCGCCGGCGCCGGCGCTGGCTGTTGTATCCGGCCATGATCGGGGGCGCTGCCGTGCTGGCGGAAGGTATGATAACCCCGCCCATCACGGTTTCTTCGGCGATGGAGGGCTTGCAGGGGCTGGAAAGCCTGTCGCATGTCCATGTCCCGGTAGTGCACCTTACCATCGCGATCATTTCGCTCTTGTTCGCCTTCCAACAATTTGGCACCGCAGCGGTAGGCAAGCTCTTTGGCCCGATCATGCTGCTTTGGTTCTCAATGTTGGGCTTTTTGGGGCTGGCGCAAATAGTGGGCGATGTTTCCATATTTCAGGCACTGAACCCCGTTTGCGCGGCAAAGATGTTGCTGCACCACCCCCATGCACTCGTGTTGATGGGGGCGGTGTTCCTGTGCACAACGGGCGCGGAGGCTTTGTACGCCGACCTGGGGCACTGCGGCAAGGAGAATATCCGCATCAGCTGGGTGTTCGTGAAAACCTGCCTGTTGATCAATTATTTGGGCCAGGCAGCCTGGTGCCTGCAATTTGAAGGCCAGATGCTCCCCGAAATCCGGCCAAACGAACTGGTCAACCCATTCTATGGCATCATGGCCGACTGGTTTTTGCCTTTCGGCATCACCATCGCCGCCATGGCGGCGGTGATTGCCAGCCAGGCAATGATCTCTGGGTCATTTACCCTGGTCAGCGAGGCCATACGCTTGGGGCTGTTGCCGAAGTTGACGGTGATCTTTCCCACCCATCTAAAGGGGCAGCTCTATTTGCCTGCGGTGAACACGGTGCTGTGGATAGGCTGTGTTGCCGTCACCTTGTATTTCCAGGAATCGCAGGCGATGGAGGCCGCTTATGGGTTGTCCGTGACCATCACCATGCTGATGTCAACCATCCTGCTTGCCAACTTCTTTGTGGTGAAGAGGGTAAAATCGTGGCTGATCTGGGCTTTCTTGGCCTGGTACCTCTGTTTTGAAGGCGCGTTCTTTACGGCAAACGTGATCAAATTCGCCGATGGCGGCTTCATTACCGTGTTGGTGGGCTCCATCTTGTTCAGCTTGATGCTGATA
Organism: uncultured Saprospiraceae bacterium; assembly: GCA_964621185.1. Lineage (GTDB taxonomy): Bacteria > Bacteroidota > Bacteroidia > Chitinophagales > Saprospiraceae > M3007. Next base: position 24,983 of record CAZULM010000074.1, read on the forward strand.
TGGGTTTTTGCCAAACGGATCAAGGCTCGGTTTGTGCAAAATGTAAAGGTTAACGATTACATCGACCAACTGATTTCCCTGAGCAACGACCCCGAAATACCCAAATACGCATCCAACCTCGTATTCCTGAGCAGCGCCAAATCGCTCAAAAAAGTAGAAGAAAAGATCTTGTACTCCATCTTGCAGACACAGCCAAAACGCGCCGATGTGTACTGGTTCGTCCACATCGAGGTGACCGATGAGCCGTACACGATGGAGTACAAGGTGAATGCCCTTTCCCACGACGATGTTTACAAGGTGCATTTCCGCCTCGGTTTCCGGGTGGAGCAGCGCATGAACCTGTTCTTGAAAAAAGTGGTGGAAAACCTCATCGAGAACGACGAACTCAAAGTGCACACGCGCTACCATATCAGCCGCGATGAGATCACGACGGGCGATTTCAGGTTCGTGCTCATACAGGAATTCTTGTCGCACGAGAACGACCTGCCGCTGGGCGAACAGATCGTGATGAGCGCCTACCTGTTTTTGAAGCGATTTACTGCTTCGCCACAAAACTGGTTTGGGCTCGACAGCGACTCCGTAGTGCTGGAAAACGTGCCGCTCGTGTTGCGCCGGGTGCAGAATTTCAGCCTGAAAAGGATAGGTTGAGCTAAGTTTGCGCCCCATATACAATTATGAAAGTCCTGCTGATCCGCTTCTCTTCCATTGGCGACATCGTGCTCACCACGCCCGTGGCCCGCTGCCTGAAAAAGCAACTGGGCGCAGAAGTGCATTTCCTCACCAAGCGGGCGTTCTCAAGCCTGCTTGGCCCCAATCCCCATATCGACAAGATTTTTTCTTTTGAAAAAGGGCTCAACGCGGTGTTGCCAGCCCTCAAGGCCGAGAAATATGATTGCGTCATCGACCTGCACAACAACCTGCGCAGTATGTGGGTGAAATTAGCGCTGGGCCGCCCGGCATCGTCTTTCAACAAACTGAACCTCGAAAAATGGCTGCTGGTGAACTTGGGCATCCATTTGCTGCCCGATGCCCACATCGTGCAGCGCTATTTGGCCGCCACCGCGCACCTTGGCATCGAATACGATGGTCAAGGGCTCGATCATTTTATCCCTGAATCGGAGAAAGTGGCACTGCAACAGGCCTCCAAAAAGCTCCTGAAAGGCCAATTCATCGCCTTCGTTATCGGCGCTACCCATGCTACCAAGCGCATGCCTTTGGAAAAGATGCTGGAGCTTTGCCAAAACCTGCAAAGACCGGTTGCCGTGCTGGGAGGCAGGTCAGAAATAGAAGCCGGGAAATACCTGGCGGAGAACGGTGGCGGACACGTGGTAAACCTGTGCGGGCAGCTGTCCATCCATCAATCAGCTTCCGTGATCGAGCAATCAGCCGGCGTGATAACCCACGATACGGGGCTGATGCACATCGCGGCGGCATTGAGAAAGCCCATGGTCAGCGTTTGGGGCAGCACAGTGCCGGCATTTGGCATGTACCCGCTCTATCCCGATGGCATGGACTTGAATACGACGGCGGAGGTAAAGGGCCTGCACTGCCGTCCTTGCTCTAAAATTGGGCATAAAACTTGCCCAAAAGGCCATTTCCGCTGTATGCAGGAGCTGGATATTCAAGGAATTTCCCGGGTATTCTCTTCGATCCATCGGCAATAAGCCTGGTTTGCCCGCGCCTCAAAGCGCATCAGGCAGGGGGTCTGGTACGGGTGGATCGCGGCAATGGCTGCTTCTACCGCCGCTTCCAGGGACAGCTTGGTTTTTAGAATCGACACCCACTCGCTTTCCTGGGCGATGGCGCCGTCCCACCAGTATGCGCTCGTCATGGGGAACAGGTTGGCGCAGGCGATCAAGCGTTCCTGGAGCAGGGCATCAGCTATGTGCTTAGCGGTCGCTTCGTCGGGGTGGGTGATGTAAAAAACCAAAAAATTGCTTGTCATTATGCTGGTTCTGTTTGCCTATGATTGGTAGCGCGGCCTTGAGGCCGCCCGAAAACAGGAGCCATCCCGAATTTTGACAGGCATTCCAAATAAAGAATGCCGCAGTAGCCCTTTTAGGGTAAAAATTGTCAACACCTATTCGTCAGACCGCGAAAAGCGGTCAGACGATGAACCTTGGTCTGACCGCTTTTCGCGGTCTGACCAATAAGTTTAAACAAATACTGCACTTTTCATAACTTTTTATTGTTTCGAAAATTCGGGATGACCCATGTTTTCGGGCGACATAAATGTCGCGCTACCAGTTCATTCCGTCAGCCAGGAGCGGTAGTAATCTCCGTCTTCGATGCCGGCGGCGAATTCTGTCATCAACAATGGCCGGAAGGTGTCCACCATGACCGCCAGTTCCCGGGTTTCTGTTTTTCCAATGCTTTTTTCTACCGTGCCGGGGTGCGGGCCGTGCGGGATACCCCCTGGGTGCAGGGTGATCATGCCCCGTTCCACGTGCTTGCGGCTCATAAAGTCGCCATCGACGTAATACAGCACCTCGTCGGAATCGATGTTGGAGTGGTTGTAGGGGGCCGGGATGGACAGGGGATGGTAATCGTACATGCGCGGCACGAAGGAGCAGATCACGAAGTTATGCCCGTCGAAGGTCTGGTGTATGGGCGGCGGCATGTGCAGGCGGCCTGTGATCGGCTCGAAGTTGTGGATGCTGAAGGCAAAGGGATAGGTGAAGCCGTCCCAACCGATCACGTCAAAAGGGTGGTTGAGGTAATGGTAGGGGTACATGTTGTCCTGTTTTTTAATGTAGAACAGGAAGTCTCCCTTTTCGTCGTGTGTTTCCAGATCGACGGGCTTGCGGATGTCGCGCTCGCAGAAGGGCGAGTGTTCCATCAACTGGCCGAATTCGTTGCGGTAGCGCTTGGGTGTGGTAATGGGGCCCGTGCTTTCCACGATGAGCAGGCGGTTGTCGGGGGTATCGAAGCTCAACTGATAGGTAGAGCCGCGCGGCAACACCAGGTAGTCGCCGTATTCAAAGCGGAGGTTGCCGTACATGGTGCGCAGGACGCCGCTTCCTTCGTGCACGAAGATCACTTCGTCCGCGTCGGCATTTTTGTAGAAATAATCCGCCATGCTCTTGCGCGGCGATGCCAGTATGATCTTGCAGTCGTTGTTCACCAGCACCGGTTTCCTGGAGCGCAGGTAATCGTCTTCTGGTGCGACCTGGAAGCCTTTGAGGCAGCGGTGCTTCAACTGTTTGTCGTGCACGGTCTTGGCCGCAACGCTGTAAGGCTCGCCTACCTGCACGATCTGTGTGGGCGCGTTGCAGTGGTACAGCAGGGAGTAGTTGTTGCTGAAGCCTTCCGTGCTGAACAGTTCCTCGTGGTACAAGCTGCCGTCGGGCTTGCGGAACTGGGTATGGCGCTTGGGTGGTACTTGGCCGAGCTGATGGTAGTGCATTATTTATGTTGTTCGTTGTTGTTGTTCGTTTACATTGTTTTCAATTTTAGGGCGATTTTTTGCACGTCTGCATGTTCAAAGGGGACGGTTTTGAGGTCGCTGGAAATGCTGTTGTCGATGCCGTGTTGGTAGGTTTTGTCGTAATACCAGAGGGCGATTTTTGCGGCGCTGGGGTAATCGTCGCGTTCCAGGGCTTCCAGGGCGGTTTTCAGGTTGTTGCCGCCTAATTTTTTGCCGATCTTGTTGAAGGCGGTTACTAGGTCGGCCTTGTCGGTCAACACATAATCTTCCAATAGGTTCTGGATGCGGGCTTCGTCGGGGATTTTGATGTTGACCAAAGGCGCGATTTTCATTTTTTTCCAAAAAGGTTCCGGGATAAAAACGCGGCCGATGCTGTGGCTCTCGTTTTCGACCCATATCCTTTTTGTAAGATCAAGGGCTAAGATACGGTCAAACAGGTCGTTTTCAAACTGTTCCACGGTTGGTTGGGGCAATTCGCCGATAAACCCGAAAGCGGAGCCCTTGTGGTTTGCCAGTCCTTCCAGGTCGATCACTTGTTCGCCGAGCCTGGCGAGCTCATGCAAAATCTTGGTTTTCCCTGAACCCGTTTGCCCGCCCAAGACCACCAACTGCAGCGGGCTGCTTTCAAAGCATTCCAGCACCCATTTCCGGTAAGCCTTGTAGCCCCCCGGCATTGTTTCCACTTCAAAGCCGGCCTGGCGCAGCAGCCAGGCCATGGCGCCGCTTCGCTGGCCCCCGCGCCAGCAGTGCACCATGATTTTTCGCCCCGGAGCAAGCGCTTTGGCTTCTTTCACGAACGATTCGAGCTTGGGCCCAACATAGCGGAGCCCCAATTCCATAGCATCCTCTTTGCCCGTTTGTTTGTACAGGGTGCCCACCGCGGCGCGCTCCGCATCGCTGAACAGCGGGAAACTGACTGCGCAGGGGATATGCCCCTGTGCATATTCCCCGGGGGAACGCACATCGAGCAAGGGACATGCGCCACGTTGTTCCAGCAGTTCAGCTATTTCAAGCATCTTGGTTAATGCAAAATGTGAAGCGGTACAGACAAAAGGCTCTTCTACATAAAAGGGCGCCCAGTAACCATAATCCGCACTAAAGCCCCTTCAGGGCGCTTATTAATTTGGCATCCTTATCATCGGGCGCTGCCCGATATTGGTGATGCTGCCCCTTCAGGGCAATAATTCATCATTCATCATTCATCATTCATCATTCATCATTCATCATTCATCATTCA
>CAZULM010000075.1:0-29574 GCA_964621185.1 uncultured Saprospiraceae bacterium
AGACTTCGCACAATTCCTAAGAAGAAATGATACAAAAATGTGTACCCTTTCAAAATTGTCTGTTATGTTTTCCAATTCGGATTTTTCATAAATTGCCAAGAGTATCACTAATTCGTCGATAATTTTCACACAAGTGATAACTCGGCCTCCTCCACTTTTTCCTTTACTTTTTCCAGTGATCCTGATACGAATTTCATAGCAGTCACTTCCCAGTGGGGTTCCAACAATTGGAGTGTCTTGAAGTTGTTCCACAAGGTCAAGGATGTCTTTTTTGATTGCAGGATACCGTTTCGACAACCTTTTGAGCTCTTTGCCAAAGATTTTTGTGGCAACTATCTCAAAGCTCATTCAGAACCTCTTTAATTGGCCGAAGTTTCGCTTTTCCCTCCAAATGCTGCTTGGCTTCACTCAAGGCTTCGCTGAATTGGTTCAGAAACTCCCTCTTGAGAAATTTCTGGTCATTTATCTTTTCTATCTCTGCAAACTGCAACCGTTCAAGCAGGTCAATAAAAAAGGGCAATTGGTTGTCCGGTATTTTCACCAATACTTCTGTCATAGCTCGTTAATTTCCTACAAAGATAACATTTTGCAACAAGCCACAGACAAAAAGAGGAAAAGGTGCCCATTGGATGCCCATTTCACCTTTTTAATAACCTTTTTGGCCAGCGCCAATCAAGAACTAATCACTCCTGACTTTTCAAGAGCTGCGGGAACTGCGCCTTCATCCGGTTGATGCGCGGGATGGACACGTTGCGCACGTAGCCGTTTTCCGGGTGGTTCCTTTCGTAGTTTTGGTGGTACGCCTCGGCCATGTAGAAAACCTTGAACGGCTCGATGATGACGGCGATGGGCTTGCTGTACTTGCCGGAATCGTTCAGCTGTTTTTTGTAGGCTTCGGCCAGGTTGCGCTCGGTTTCGGTGCGGTAAAAGATGACAGAGCGGTAGGAATCGCCGTGGTCGGGGCCCTGGCCGTTCACCTGGGTGGGGTCTTGGGAGGCGAAATAAACCTCCAGCAAGGTTTGGTAGGAGATCATTTCGGGGTCGTAGTAAACCTCTACGGTTTCGGTGTGGCCGGTGGTGTGGGAGCATACTTCTTCGTAAGTGGGGTTCTTGGTATGCCCGCCCGAATAGCCGGAAACGGCTTCTTTCACCCCTTTGAGGCTTTCAAAAATGGCTTCCACGCACCAGAAGCAGCCGGCGGCAAAGGTGGCGGTGTCGAGCTTGCCGTAGGCGACGGGCGCGGTTTCGGCAGGTTGGCTTTCCATGGTTTTCGGGGCATCGTTCTTGCCGGAAAAGGCATTGCAGGAAAGCAGCAGCGCGGCGGCTGCGAGGTTGGAGAGGATGAGTTGTTTCAGCATGAGCGGATATTTTTGTGTATCAACGCGTAAAAACACTTAACAACTTTTGAGGGAGAACGTTTTTGGGGGGAGATGTTTTGGGGCGGACAGATTAAACATTTGGCCGCACGATACGCACCAGTTGGTTTTCAATTTGGTCGCCCAATTCTGTAACCATTTGATGGATTCGCGCTGCCAAAGCTTCAAAATCTTTATCTTCAGTGCAAGCAACAATACCAGGGTGAATCGGATGTTCGCGGTGCAAGACAATAAAATGTTTTCGATTGAAAGTAAGCAGTATCCTTTGTTCGCGAATTGAAAACTCAAGCACCTCCAAATCTCCCATTTTTTTGTTGTCATTTCCAGCTTCCCTCGTGGTTAACACATCGTGCCCATGATTTCTCAAGGCTATAACAATCGGAAGCCGGAAGTTTTCATTAGAATAAAACTTTGACATTTAATCCTCTTCATTTTCCTTAATTTGAGCCTCAATCTCTTCCCGATGCGCTCGAAAGTAATTCCAAGCATTGCTTAAATCTTCCGCTCGAAGGTTTGGGTAACCAGCTAAAATTTCGATCTCCGAAAGCCCTAATTGCCGTTGCCTGACCAACAACCAAACAGGAATGCGTGTGCGGGCTATGCAAGCATCACCCCCGCAGACACTAGGTGTTTTTTCTATTCCGGGGAAGGTGCCGACAATATCGCTCACAACCCATTGGATTAACTGAGCTTTTTCTCCAGGAGACATGTCTGGCAGAAGTTTTTCAATTTTTTGCAGCGCGGTCATCGTTTCTCTTTTTTACAAAGATACTACTTTTTCAAATGCAATATCCCCTGAAAAGAATCACCTCTATTGTTTCGCACCGACAAAAACAGGGCCGCCCCGTCTCCCAGGGCGGCCCATTTTTCCAAAAATCGCAAAAAAAGCCGAATCAATGCTGCACCACTACCTTCCCGCTCCGCACAACTTTCCCCGACTCGAGGCTTAACAGATAAACCCCGCTGGGCAATTCAGCTGTGTCCAACTGTTTCAAACCCGCGCCCACCTGCTGCGTGCTGATGAGCGCGCCTAAGGCGCTGTACATTTTCAAGGCGCCTGGCTCGTCGCAGTAAACGCCGAGGAACGCATCTGCGGGGTTGGGCAATACCGTGAGCGTGCTGCCCATGCGCGGCTGCCGCACCCGCGAGGCGCTCACTAATTCCAGCGTGTTCCGGTTGGTGATCACCGGGGGATTGAAATCAAAGAAAATGGCGGCGCTTTTGTCGATCTCGGTGCCAAGGTCCAGCCCGGGCTTCAAGTCAATTTCGTACTGGATGGAGCCGATGCTGCCCGCGTAGTCGCTGGTGGAATCGGGCAGGTTGATATTATCGAACCTGAACACCAGCACATTGTTCCCTTCTTCTGTCGAAACCTTCATGTTGTGCGATGCCGTGATGTTGCGGATGGAAGCCAGGTTGAGGTGGCTGTCGATGGTATCCTTCACCACTACCAGGTCGGCGGGGGCGTTGCCCGTGTTCTGGAAGAAAATCTGATAAACGATGCTGTTGTCTTCATAGCGGATGATCTCGCCGCCATCTTTGGGGTTTCCGTTCCGGGCAGGGTATGCCAGCACCACGTTGGGGTCGAATGCGCCCACGACGGTGCTGAACAGCTTCGATATATTGTTGGCAGGGGTTGGGTCGCCGCTGGAAGGCGATACTTCGGCGTTGCTCACAAATTCGGTGTTGAGGGGCGTGCCAGTCGGCGTGGCGAGGTCTAATTGCAGCAGCTCGCAATTGCCAGGACTGATGGCCGGAAAGCCGAACTGGGCGCTGTTGTTGGGAGTGCCGGCCAGTTCGCTGTTTAGCACGAACGCGCCGGGGTGCTGTGCAAAATGCTTGGCAGTAACCGTGCCCAGGAAGTTCCCATAGTCAATGTCAAGGGTGCCGGGATTGCTCGTAAGCCCGTCGTTGCACACCTCTAAGCGCAAAGAGTAGGGATAGCCGGGCTGGGCCGTGCGCAATGGGCGCTGCCGCAGGCGGTGGTCGGTGTTGCTGCCAGACAGGAAATGGAAGTCCATCCCAAAAATATTGCTCCCAGACACCACATGCACCGTGTGCTTCCCCGTGGCAGGGCAGGCTATATCCGCAGGGTCGTACTGCGGCAGCTCCAGGTCGAACGTGCCCGTCGGGAGGTTTACGGTAAAAAGCCCGGCAGCATCCGTGAAATTCAGGGCGCCGGAGGGCTGAGCACGGATTACCTGGTATGGGATGCCCGCCGTGCCGGCACATCCCGTCGCCCCCAGGTCGTTGACAAGCTGGCCAGACACACCTGCCGCGCAGCCGTTTACCTGGAGGCTGTCGTCCTGGTACATGTAGAACTGGAAATATTTCAGGCATGATCCAGCGCCTGTAACGGTGACACTGTAAAGCCCTTCTGTCAGGTTGAAAAGCGCGGGCGTGCTGGGGCCATGCGCCCAGGAATAGCTCACGCCGGGCATGTTGACGTCTATGATGGCCGCCGAGCCGACACCGGTGACGCAGTCAATATTGTCCACCACCAATTTTGGTTCAAAGCCATTGGTTTCGGGGATAGTGACATTCGCGCTTGCGCTGCAAAAATTGGCTGCCGAATTTACATAGACATAATAGTCGCCTGCTTTCAAGTTTTGGAGGCTGTTCAGGTCGGAAGTGACAAACCCGTTCGGGCCATAAACCGAATAGAAATAAGGCGGGAAGCCGCCGGAAACGGAAAGGTTCATGGCGCCGCCCTGGTTGTTGATGCAATTCGCTGCGGTAGGGGCGCTGGCAATGGCAACGGGCGCCCCGAGCGGGGCAGGGATGTTCAGGCTCCCATTCAGCACACAGCCCAGGGCAGTGGCGACGGTCACGGTGTGCGTGCCAGGGCTGAGGGCTGTGGCCCAGGCATCCGTTTCGCCGTTGTCCCACTGAAAGCTGCTCGCCAGGTCGTTGTTGACGTAGCAATAAGCAGAACCGCTGTTCCCGGTGTAGCATTTGGGCGACTGGTCTAACAAGTTCAGGCTTGGTATGGTGACCCTTGTGCTCCCGATTGAACTGCAGCCATTGGCATCGGTGGCGGTCACGGTGTAGTAGTTGCCCGGAAGGTTGGCGAGGTTTGGCCCCGATTGGCCGTTGCTCCAGGTGTAGGTGACGGGCGCGCTGGCATTTACCAGGAGGGCACTAGCAGTCCCCGCGTTGCTGCCTGTGCAGACAACGCTCCCTGTCATGGTCATTTCCTTTCTCAGGTCGAGCTGTTTGGCTGACGTGCAGCCCAGGGCATCGGTTACGGTCACCGAATAAGTGCCGGTTTGGAGGTTGCTGATGGATTGGCTTGTAGCGCCGTTGCTCCATTGGTAGTTGTAGGGCAGGTAGCCGCTCTGGTGCAGCACCGCCTGGAGTGCGCCGTTGGCGGTGTTTACGCAGTCGGGTTCGTCGTCCACTTTTATTTCGGTGATTGGGTAGTACTGGATGTGGGTTGGGCCTACTTTGTATTCCCCGGCAGCGCTGCAGCCCGATGCGTCTAACACCGTGACGCTGTACGTGCCGAGCGTCAGGTTCTGGGCTGTCGGCCCGGTTTGGCCGTCGCTCCAGGCAAACGTGAAGGGTGCGGCGCCGCCCAGCGGGTCGATGGCAAGCAAGCCGGAATTGGGGTTGCAAAAGCTGGCGGGCAGGCTGTTGCTCAGCTTCAGGTCGAACTCCTTGCTGTTCAGGATATAGCTGTGCGCCACGGTAGCACCTGTGGCATCGGTCAAGGTGGCCGCATAATTGCCTTTTGGGGCGTTGCGCAGGCTGAGGGTAGTGGCCCCGTTGCTCCACAGGTAGGAGAACGGTGGCACACCGCGTGTGGGGACGATGGTGACGATGCCGTCGGATGAGCCGCAGGTGGCGGGCAGTTCGGAGGAGAAAAAGAATTGTTGGGCGCTCAGTTGAGCAGTTGAGAGCAGGGCAATGAATGCCGAGAGCAGGGATCGGTTGATTTTATTCATGTCAGTTGAAATTTTTTGGGGAACACGCAGGGCGCTGAGGGTAAGGTTGGGTTGGCGCGCGGGAATTTTGGAGATTTCCGCGCACCATCCGCAAGGGCACATGAAAAATCATTGATCCAATGTCAGATCAAGTTGCGGCGATTGCACCTATCCGTTCGAGCTGATCACGGTCGCCTCTACCCGTTGGTTTTTTTGCCGCCCCTCTGCCGTAGTGTTCGGGTAGATGGGCTTCGTCCAGCCATAGCCTTTGTACTGCACCTGGCTGGCCGGGATGCCACGCGATATGATGTAGTTGGCTACGGCTTTGGCGCGGTTGGTGGAGAGCTCCAGGGCGAAAGCGTCGTTGGGCCACATCTGGTTGTTGGTGTGGCCGCCCACTTCGATCACCACATCGGGCCGGCGGCGCAGGAACTGCACCAGTTCTTCGAGCTGGGCCTCGCTTTCGGGCCTCAGGTCGTACTTGTCGGCCTCGAAATAGACTTTTTCGAGCTTGTAGATCACGTTCCGCCGGGAGTTCTTGCCGATGGGTTCCTCTGTTTTTTTGGCGGGCTTGGGCTCAGGCTTGGCGGTTGCCACTGGCCCTTTCGAGGTGATCGTGACGGGCTTTTTTGGGGCTTCCTTGCTGCTGGCTACAACAGGTTTTTTGGGTTTTGGATCGGGCATTTTTTCCGGCCCGCAAGCCACGGTGGTGATGGGGGAGAGGTTGTCCACCAGCACGTGGCCGTTGTAGGGGAAAAGCACGGGGGTTTTGTAGTACGCCTCGATCAGGATAAAGGAATAGTTGCCAGTCGTTGGGCTCAAGCGGCAGTTGTATTCCACCCAGCGTGAGTGGTTGATAATGGTCGTTTTGTACAAAAGCTCTGCTTTGTCGCAATAACCGTTCCCGCCCCAGATCAGGATGCAGGCCGGCGTGGCGAAATCCACCACATCTACCGACATAGGGCTTTTGCTCAAATATTTGGGGGCTTTGCACAGGTGCATGCTCAGTTCGTAACAGGAATTCATCTCCAAAGGCCGGCTCAGGCGCTGGCCGACGCTTTCCCAGGTCTCGTTGTCGCGCACCACCATGCCCATGTAGCTGCTGCCGTGATATGCCGGGGTGGAAACCTCCCAAAAGCCGGGCTGCACGTCTGGTGGGCTGTCGCGCATCTGGCCACAGTCGTACCAGCCGGAAGGGGTGGCGCTGGCGCGTGGCACGTCTTCAAACGATGGGTTGTTCAAATAGATCGGCGCATCCTTTTGTGCGAGCATGAATTGGGGGGCAACAAATAACACAAGGGAGAACCAAAAGAGTTTTTTTACAAGCAACATAACAACTGTATTTGATTAGCAGTAACGGGAAGCGCTGGACATAAAGAATGCCAGAAGTCACTTGAACCAAGCGACAAATTTCGGCAATAACGTTGGCAAATTGCTTTTTAATGTGCAGTTTCGATGAAATAACGGCTTACAATGCCAAGTAACGGTTTTATCCCGCCTTATTTCAGTGAATCGTGTACCGCAGGTACTTGATCGTTTTCCCGGCAGCCAGGTGTTTGCCTTCGTAAAGCGTCTGGATGCCCCACTCGGGCATGGCCGGTTCGCCGGCATAGATATCCAGGTTCTGGTACAACAAGGTACAGTTTGGGTCTTGTTGGATGGATTCTAAGGAGAAGGCCACCAGGTCGTCGTCGTCGTGCTTGAGGTGCAGCAGCCCGCCGGGTTTCAGTATCTGGCGGTATTTTCTGTGAAAGAATGGCGAAGTGAGCCGCCTGTTCTCCTTGCTGGGCCGGGGGAATGGGTCGCAGAACGTGATCCATATCTCATCCACTTCGCCGGGCGAGAAAAAATGCTCGATGATCTCGATCCGGGTGCGCACAAAGGCCACATTGGCCAGGCCTTCTTCCAGCGCCGCCTTCGCGCCCGCGTGCAAGCGGCTCCCCTTTATGTCAACCCCGATGAAGTTGCGGTCGGGGAACATGCGCCCCAGCCCAACGGTGTACTCCCCGCCGCCGGCGGCCAGTTCGAGTGTGATGGGGTTGTTGTTCTTGAAATGCTGCTCATGCCATCGCCCTTTCAAATCTACCGGTTCCATGCCCACGCCCACGAGCGATGGGTTTTGAATGTCGTAACATTCGTAAACATTGGGGAAGGAGAGTACTTCGGCGAATTTGCGGAGCTTGTTCTTGCGCGACACGGTGTGGAATGCGGATAGCGGATTTCGGAGTGCGGAATGGGGCCAAAGATCACACTGCTGGACATTTTATTTCGCGCAGATTTCACGCAGATTTGTTTTCACAGATTTTACGCGGAAAAAAATCTGTGTAAAATCTGTATCTTTTTCTGCGTGAAACCTGCGCGAAAAATGTTCAATAGTGTGGCCAAAGATCAGCTTTTTCTTCGAATGTTTGAGAAAAACCATTATTTATGGTGATTCCGGCAGACCCATTCCTTATAGCAGGATTCCAGTGATTTGCGGGATTTTCAAGGTGGATCATATTGATTTTCAAAGATTTACTCCCTGATTTTTTCGCCAAGCACTTTTTGTTGGGTATAGTCAGAGAGGCTCAATATTTGGTGTATGTTTGTGCAAAGCTTTAACGATGAATTTCAAGACGATTATTGTGCTTATTGCGGCCTTCTTGCTCAACTTGAGCATTTCGGGCGCCCAAAACTTCTACTTTGGCAACGACCTCTCTTACGTGAACGAGATGGAAGATTGCGGGGTGGTTTATAAAGAAAACGGAGCTCCCAAAGACGTATATCAGATTTTTAAGGATCACGGCGGCAACCTCGTCAGGCTGCGGCTCTGGCACACGCCCTCCTGGTACGACACCTTGAACATGGGCAAGCGGTACTCCGATTTTCAAGACGTGCGCAAAAGCATCGCCCGCGCCAAAGCCCAGGGAATGGCTGTGCTGCTCGATTTTCAATTGTCCGATTTCTGGGCCGACCCGCAGCGACAGCTTTGCCCGAGCGCCTGGCTGGGTGTAGTGAACAATTTGCCGCTACTAAAAGACTCGCTCTACAACTACGTCCACAAAACGCTCAGCGGTTTGAACGCCGAGGGTTTGCTGCCCGAAATGGTGCAGATCGGCAACGAAACCAACAAGGGCATCATGCTTTCGCCCGCTGTAGATGCGGCGGGATGGTCGCTCGACTGGAACCGCAACAGCCAGCTGTTCAAAAGGGCCATTCAAGCCGTGCGCGACGTGGAAACTGCCGCTGGGAAAAAGGTGAAGGTCGCCATCCACATCGCCGGCCCCGCCGACGCCGGCTGGCTGATGCAGGGCTTTTGGAACAACGGCGTTACGGATTTCGACGTCATCGGCATTTCCTATTATTGGGCCTGGCACAAACCGACCTCCATCGCCGATGCCGGAAATGTGGTGGCACAGCTGAAACAACAATATACCGGGAAAGAAGTGATGATTTTTGAAACCGGGTACATTTGGACGAACCAATTCAACGATAATGCTGCCAATATCATCACGGCAGTGCATCCCGATTATGCCCCTGCAAGTCCGGAGAACCAGCGGCGCTGGCTGATTGATATGACCCAGGAAGTACTCAATAAAGGTGCAACCGGGGTCATGTATTGGGAGCCTGCTTGGGTGTCTTCCACCTGCTGGACGCCCTGGGGGCAAGGCTCTCATCAGGAACACGCCACATTTTTTGACTTTCAAAACAACTTGCTGGGCAACGGGGGGGTAAAATGGATGCAGCACCCTTACGAAAACCTGGTATCTGTCAACAACCCCGCAGCAGCACTCGATTTGCAAATCACCCTCGACAGCAGCCAACGGCAATTGCAGGTGCAGATGAAAGGTCTGTCCAGAGAACACAATTTCCTGCTGCAATTGATGGACAGCAGTGGCCGGATATTGACAACGGAACTGTTCAGCATGGGGGAGGAGGCGACAGGCGTCGCTCAAATCCCGATCCCGGCGCTGCCCACAGGCATTTATTATGCTGTGTTGATTGAAGGCGGGGTGGTCCTTGGGAACCGGGGCTTTGGGGTGTTCAACCGTTAGTGGCCATCCGTTTGATTTTTACCATAGCCAGTACCACCAGGCTCACGACAAAGAACACCGCCAGGGCCATCACGCTGTTGCGCATGCCGCCGGTTAATTGCTCCACAAAGCCGAACGTGAAGGTGCCCACTACGGTTGAAACCTTGTCCATCACGTCGTAAAAGCTGAAATAGGAGGCCGTGTCGGGCGTGTCCTTGGGCAACAACTTCGCATAGGTGCTGCGCGAGAGCGACTGGATGCCGCCCATCACCACGCCCACCGCCGCCGCAAGCAGGTAAAAATCGGCGCCTGTCTGCACGAAATAGCCCACGATGCAAATGGCCGTCCATATTACCAGCATCACCATCAGGGAAAACTTGTTCCCTTTCCGGCCCGATATTTTGGCAAACAAAGTAGCCCCGCCGATGGCCACGATTTGCAGCACCAATATCAAGAGTATCAACCCTGAAGTGGTGAATTTCAATTCTTTTTCCGCAAAGGTGGAGGCCAAAAACAGCACCGCCTGTACCCCCGCGTTATAGCAAAAAAAAGCGATCAAAAAAGACAAGGTGTTGGCGTCGCCGCGCAAATTCCGCCAGGCTTTTTTCAGTTCCTGATAACCTTTCCCAAGCAGGTTTTCAGTTGGCCCCTGCGGCTTGTCTTCCGGCAAGCGATTCAAGGGTATCTGTGCAAAGCCCAGCCACCAAAGTCCCACCATCACAAAAGCTGTCGGCACCGCCCGCAACCCGTCGGAGAAACCGAACCAGCCAAAGTTCATAATAACCACGAGATTGATTACCAACAAAATAACGCTGCCAATAAACCCATAGCTGAACCCTTTGGCACTGACATCATCGTAGCGGTCTTCCGTGGCGATGAGCGGCAAAAAGGAGTTGTAGAACACGATGCCGCCCGCAAAACCGACCGTGGCCAGGATAAAGCCCAGCACACCAACCCAGAGGGTGTCCATACTGGTGAAAAACAACAGCGATATGCAGGCCAGCGCGCCCAAAGTGGTGAAAAAGCGCAGAAACGACTTTTTCCGCCCCCCAAAATCTGCGATGCCCGACAGGATGGGCGACACAAGGGCAATGACCAAATAAGCCAAGGCAATGCTCCAGGCGTACAGGGTGCTGTCCGACATGCGGAAGCCAAGCACATTTACCGTGTCGTCGGTAAGGGTGAGGAAATAGCCGGGGAATATGGCGACGGTGATCACCAGCGCGTAGGCCGAATTGGCCCAGTCGAAAAAGGCCCAGCCGTTGATGACACGGGGGTTGTTCTTTTCGCTTGGCTTGATGGGGGCGGAGGAGTTTTCCATGACGGTGGACGGTGGACGGTGGACGGACGGGGCACAACATTACAATTTTCTGTTGGAATCAGTGCCTGGTAAAGCTCGTAACTGTCAAGAATCCGGAAAATAAAGGATCTTTGGAAAGTGCAATATTTGCTTTTACACTACTTTCGCCCCTCAAAAAAAAATCCACTACATGCGTTATCTTTTTTCCCTCCTGAGCCTCGTTAGCCTCAGCTTCCTTTCCTGCGACAAAGACCGTTGTAACCCTGATAACAACCTGAGCGATACGGAGCGGATTGAACAATACCTGACAGAAAACAACCTGAGCGCCACCGCCACCGCTTCCGGCCTGTATTACATCATTACCCAGGAAGGCACGGGAGGGCATCCCAACATCAATTCTACGGTTACTGTGAAATACAAAGGGTATTGCCTCAAAGGAAGGGTTTTTGACCAGACCCAAGGCGATGCTACAGCCACTTTCCCGCTCAAAAACCTCATTGATGGCTGGATAGAAGGCATACCGCTGCTGAAAAAAGGCGGCAAAGGCACCTTTTTTATCCCGTCTTATCTCGGGTACGGCCCTTATCCGCAGGGCGACATCCCGGCGAACTCGGTTTTGATTTTTGAAATAGAGCTGGTAAACTTTCAATAAACGCTATTCCCAGCTTGGGATGAGGCCCCGCAAGCCCATGTCAACGATCTGTTCCGAGGGCGTGCTGCCGTCTGCGTAGAAATCGAGCTTGCCGTTCCCGTTCGTGTCTTTCCATTCGAAGCTTTTATTGATGGAAAACGACAGGGTCACGGTGATGTCGCCGGTTTCGTTGCCGGTGATGACGAGCGGTTGAGCAAACTTTCCCGTCACGACACAAGAGCCAGCCGGCACGGGGCTGCTGTTGAACAGTGGGTTTACCACCGTGGTGGCGCCCGCAGGGGCTTCGCCGGAATACACCTGGCTGTATGCGCTGTACGGGGCGCTCAGGTTGGTCTCAAACGCCCAGAAACCCTGCTTTTTGTCGTCGTTCACCGCGATGCTCTTTTCCCTGGG
Organism: uncultured Saprospiraceae bacterium; assembly: GCA_964621185.1. Classification (GTDB taxonomy): domain Bacteria; phylum Bacteroidota; class Bacteroidia; order Chitinophagales; family Saprospiraceae; genus M3007. The sequence goes on from CAZULM010000075.1 coordinate 11,661, forward strand.
CTTCACGGTGCTGAGGTAGGTGTTAAAGCCTACGAAGGAGGCGACGGTGCCTTTTTGGTCGAGCAAGTCGCCTGCCAGCGGCACTTTGTTGATGTTGAAAGTGACATCGTAGTTTTGGTAGGTCACGCTGGCCCGCAGCCACTCGTAGGTGCCGGGCGGCACGTTTTTCAAACTTATTTTCGTAAAAACTTCAGCCTCAGCCCCTTTGGCAGCCTGGTCGAAATCGACTGCGGTTTCGCCGCCTTTGCTGGTTTCGGCAGCGTGGTACACGATGGCGCCTTCGCCCAGTGGCGTGAGCGCGCCGGGCGCGAGCTCGATGTAATGCACACTCATTTCATGGAATTCGGGGGTTTGGGCGGCATTGCCGGCGGGAATGGTGGAAGGCTGGCCGATGTTGTTCAGCCGCGCCTGGGTTGCGTCAAATTTGAATTTGAACTGCAGGGAAGCCGCTTCTGTACCGGCTTCTTTGGCACAATTTGAAAAAAGGAAGGAACTCGCGGCAAGTGCCAGGATGGCCAGGAATTTGAAATTGCAGATGGTCATGTTGTTTTTTTATGCCCAAACGAACAGACCATATTGCAAAGTGTGCCGCTGCTTAACCCTTTTTCTTTTGGCCCTTGTTTTCGGATTGCCCCACGGCGTTGACGCCAACGGGCTGTTCCGTTGGGACGTCCTCCGGATTGGGCAGGGTATCGCGCTTGGGGGCGGGTGCTTTTAGTTTGACTTTCGCGTTTTCCTTGTTCGCCATGAATTTTTCGATCAGGTTGGCCTGTGCCATCCTGTCCTCGATATGCTTGCGGGCGGTTGAAATGGTGTCGTTTAGGAAGCGTTCGATCATAAGGCCGGCGATGGGCGCGGCATACGAGGCGCCCCAGCCTGCATTTTCCACGTACACGGCGATGGCGATTTTGGGGTTCACTTTCGGGGCAAACGCAAAGAACACCGAGTGGTCGTCGCCATGCGGGTTCTGGCTGGTGCCTGTTTTCCCGCACACGTCGATGCCTGGCACTTGCGCGATGCGGGCTGTGCCGCGGATGACGCACTGAGACATGCCTTCCACCACGGTTTCAAAATGGCGCTTGTCAACCGGCACCTCGTGTTTCACGAAAAACCGCTCCGGGATGGGGGTGCCGTCTTTGAACTTCATGGCTAAGTGCGGCGCATACCAATAGCCCCTGTTGGCGATGCAGGCCGCAAGGTTGGCCATTTGTAGGGTAGTTAGCTGCAATTCGCCCTGGCCGATGCCACAAGACATGATGGTAGGGGAGTGCCAGCCGCCGAGCTTTTTCGGATAAAGCTTGTCGTAATAGGCCGATGTCGGGAAGCCGCCCGGGCTTTCATTGGGGTAGTCGATGCCCAGTTTCTGGCCGAATCCAAAAGCTTTGAGGTATTCATTGAACTTGTCGAGCCCCTGATGGGGGTTCGAGTACCCGAACTGGTCGATGATATCCCGGTATTTGTTCATGTAATAGGTGTTGCAGGAGTGCGCAATGGCATCTACAACCCCGCTGAGGTGGCCGCTGTGGTGGCATTTATACAGTCTTCCTGCATAGAAATAGCCGCCGCTGCAACTGAAACCACCGTCTGGGTTGATAACACCCTGCTGCATGCCGGCGAGAGAAACTGCGGTTTTAAAAATTGAACCGGGAGGATATTTTGCCATCACCGTGCGGTCAAAAAAGTACTTGAGGGGGTGGGTGAGCAGGCGGCTGAACTCTTGGCCGCGCTCTTGGGTCATTACCAGCAGGTTGGGGTCGTAGGTCGGGCCGCTGATCATGCAGAGTATTTGGCCGGTTTTGGGGTCAAGGGCCACGACGCTGCCTGTTTTGTTCTGCATCAGGTACTCCCCGTATTCCTGCAGGCGTATGTCTATAGAGGAAATAAGGTCGTGGCCGGCAACGGCAGCGGTGTCGAGCGCCCCGTTCTGGTATCGGCCTACGATGCGGCCCAGGTTGTCGCGCAGCAAAGCGGTCACCCCTTTTTTCCCTTTCAAATAATTCTCGTATTCAGCCTCAATGCCCGCAGCGCCGATGTAGTCGCCGGTTTCGTAAACGCCATTGCTGCGCTCGATGTCGCGCGGGTCCACCTCGTTGATATAGCCCAGCACGTGCGCGCCTACACTGTGCGGGTAGCCCCGGATGTTGCGCACCTGGACAAAAAAGCCGGGGAACTCGTACAAGCTTTCTTGCAAGCGGGCATAGGTCTGGGGGGCCAGTTTTTTCATAAATACGAAAGGCACAGAGCGGGAAAACTTCCCGCTGCTGAAGTCCTTCTTCAAAAAAAGCCTGAAATCCTCTTCCGTGATGTTCAGGATGCCACAGAACTTGGCAATATTCATGGTCTGCATGTCCACCTGGTTATAGGTGACCATGAGATCGTAAGTCGCTTCGTTGTTGATAATGAGCTCGCCGTTGCGGTCATAAACCAAGCCCCGGGGCGGGTAAACTGTCAGGTTTTCAATGGTGGTGGCATCGGCCCGCCGACGGAAGGAGTCGTCGAATATCTGCAAATGCGCCGCCTTTGCTACCAGGGCAATGGCGCAAATGAGGAACACAATCTGGATGTTTCTTTGACGATCTAAGCCGGATTTCATAAAAAAGTGAGGTTTCAGGTTTCAGGTTTCAGGTTGGCTTCGCGCTTGGGATTTTTTGTGAATGAGAAAAGAGACAGGTGCTTATTTTGTCAAATTGCCTTCCCAGCACCAAGCGCGAAGCCAACCTGAAACCCGAAACCTTTTTTAGCTTTTCGGATTGAACAAAGCGCCGTAAAGTACAACAAATACCATAGTTAATCCCCAAGCAGCGGCAGTTCGGCCAATAATTGACTCATAATAGACAAAAGAGAAGGCATCCACCGAAAAATACCAGAAAAGGTGCAGGAAAAAAAACAGGGCGGCGCCCCGCAGGTAGGTGGGCCAGGAAACATGCGCCGGCGAAAAAATGAGTTCTTTGGGTGAAAAGCCGCCTTTTGGCGAGAAGATGCCGATGACGACGCTGCGCATGAACCCTGAAAAAGCGCCCGCACTGGCATGGACTCCGGGAAAGCCATAAAAAATATCAACAGCTGCCCCGACCAGCGTGCCCAACAACACCAAATACGGCGCGGGCATCTGCATGGGCAAAAAAAGGATGAAAAGCGGGTATAACAGCACGTTGAAATAAGTAGAGTCCACCGCTAAGCCCATCTGCTTCAACAAAAGGCCTTGGGCGGCCACCAAGCCAAAAAACCGCCAAATATTGGGGAGCGTACTGTTGTTCATTGCTTTATTTTTGCTTTCAGGCTGTCTATCTCGGCCGAATACAGGTTGCGCACGATGGAAACATCGTTAAGGTTCGACATGTCCTGACTTAGCCGCACTTGAACTACCAGAAAGTGAGGGTTCTCAGGGTCGGGCGCGGCTTTGCCCTGCACTTTCCCTACGGGTATGTCTTTGGGGAACATCACCGAATAGCCGCTGGTCACCACCGGGTCGCCGGGCTGTATCTGGTCTTCAAAGTGCTTGGAGATGTCTTTGAGCGTCATTACCTGCGGGTCGCCGCCTTCCCATATCAGGGAGCCAAAGGTCTTTTGTTTTTTAAGCGATGCGGTGATCTTCGTCTGGCGGTGCAGGGCCGACATGGCGATGGAAAAATTGGGGCTGACATGCCGGACGATGCCCACGATCCCGTTGGCGCTCACCACGGCCATGTGTGGCGCCACCAGATCGTTGCTGCCCCGGTTGATGATGAGCCAGTTGTTGGCGCTGGTGATGGAATTGCCGATCACTTTGGCCGTGACGAATTCGTATTCTGGCCGAATTGTCCTGCGCCGGATGGAATCACTAAGTGAAAGCGAATCGTAAGAGACTAAAAAATGGGTGTCGCGGATGGAAACCTGCATCACCCGGGCGTTCGCAAGGCGCGTCTGAAGGCTGTCCACCACATGGTTCAAGCTGTCTATGCGCTCGCTCAAGCTGAAGTAGTCGGCGATATTTTGCCTTTTTTCAAGTAACCTGGCCCCAAATATCTCGGTCGTGTTGGCCCATATCACCCCCTGTGTGGTATTGTATTGCACCATAACGACGAAGCAAAACAACTCCACAAATACCCAAGTGACAAAGCCCCCGTTGCGGAGCAGGAGTTGGAACAACCGACCCATTATTTAGAGATGAATGATGAGAGATGAGAGATGAGAGATGAGAGATGAGATAGCACATCAATCGTGCTTTTTTTCTAAATTTGTTTTTCAGCACTTAAGCTGTACATTTGGTTAAAGTGCTGAAAGGCAACGCCCTGATATAGGGAAAGTGTTGTGCAATCTCATCTCTCATCATTCATCTCTCATCTCTCTGTTAAACGCTTTTGCGATCAATTAGAAATGAGTACTGTTCAGAGTTTTTCAGGGCAAGGCCGGTGCCGCGCACCACGGCGCGCAGCGGATCGTCGGCCACCTGAACCACCAGCTTGGTCTTTGCCTCTAAGCGCTTGTCGAGGCCGCGCAGCAAGGCGCCGCCGCCGGTGAGGTAAAGCCCGGTTTTATAGATGTCGGAAGCCAGTTCCGGCGGCGTGAGCTCCAGGGCCTTCAACACGGCGTCCTCGATTTTGCTGATGCTCTTGTCGAGGGCATAGGCAACTTCCTGATAGCTGATCTTGATCTGTTTTGGGATGCCGGTCATCAGGTCGCGGCCGTTCACCGGGTAGTCTGGCGGCGGGTTGTCGAGCTCGTGGAGGGCAGAGCCCACGTTGATCTTCACCTGCTCGGCGGTGCGCTCGCCGATGAGGATGTTGTGCTCGCGCTTCATGTAGCTCATGATGTCGTTGGTGAGCTCGTCGCCGGCGATGCGGATGCTTTGGTCGCACACGATGCCCGACAAGGCAATGACGGCGATTTCGGTGGTGCCGCCGCCGATGTCGATGATCATGTTGCCCACGGGCTCTTCGATGTTCAGCCCGATGCCTAAGGCGGCGGCCATGGGCTCGTGGATCAGGTAGGTTTCCTTGCTGTCCACGTGGTCGGCGGAATCGAACACGGCGCGTTTTTCCACCTCGGTGATGCCGCTGGGGATGCAGATCACCATTTTCAGGTGGCTGAAGAAGTTGTTGCGCCGGCCCACCATCTTGATCATGCTCTGTATCATGGCTTCGGCAGCCTGGAAGTCGGCGATGACGCCGTCTTTGAGCGGGCGCACCGTTTTGATGTTTTCGTGGGTTTTTTCGTGCATCTGCATGGCACGGTGCCCGGTGGCGATGGTGGCCCCGGTGCGGCGGTCGATGGCGACAATGGAGGGCTCATCCACTACGACCACGTCGTCAACCATGATGAGCGTATTTGCGGTACCTAAATCTACGGCTAATTCCTGCTTGAAAAGTTTGAGAAAATTAAACACAATGGGCTGTTTAAAAAGTGAGGCAAGTTGACAATGGGGACGTATTCAAAAAAAAGCAATGATCGGCAAATTTGGGGCTTTTCCGATAAAGCGGGCAAAATTACGCATGTTTTCGCGGATTTTTTTCCAAATTTTAAAGATTGAAAAATTTATTTCGGAATAACTTCGGGGGCGCTGGGAAGATTCCGGGAAAACCCGGATGGATTTGTGGGAAAGGGGGGGGCAATCGTCAATCCAACACGGCATACTCGAGTTTCTCACGACGGCACAACGACACGACGGGCGACACGCGCAAGGCAATATGTTAAACCCCCACGATTTCTCCCGGCAAAGCTTTGCCGTCCCGTTCCCCGCGCTATCTTTGTCACCGCCCTTTGCGATCAAACGACCCATCACCCTGCACAGAGACTTTTATGGACTAATCCGATTTTTTGCACGCCGCAGCATCCACCGCCCCAGCCTTTTCCAGAAAATAGCCGGTGCGGGCTGCATGACCCGACATTCAACTGACCCGCCCGCGCGCCCACATGCCACGGCGGGCAAGCCGACCCGTTTCGGCCCGCGCTTATCCTGATAATCCACCACCGCTCCGACACTTTTCCGACGATATTGCCGCCAGTACGCAAAAGGTTCCACAGCCTTGAATGGGCAAGGCCCTGAGTTCCCTGAATTTTTCCTACCTGTGTTATTGTTCTCCGCCAAAAGGCGCGGGGGCTTATGTTTTGCTTTTGAATAAGGTTCAAAGTATTTTATCTCATGTTATGGCTTCCGAATGTAATTTTTCACTATTAAAACCAATTTCATTATGTCACACAAAATTTTCTTTTGTAAAAAATGGGGGGGGAGCTTTTTTGCTTCTGCTCCTTTCGGTTAGCTTGCTCATTGCCCAAAGCCCTGGTTCTCAAAGTTGCAACGATTGGGTGGTCGAAATATGCGAATCTCCACTCCCACCGGGGTCAATCGGCGGAGGCTGCACCGATGTTGATGACTGTAGGCCGGTCTATTTTTACTTTTACCTGAAAAGCACCGGCAGTGTCGGAAGCGGCACGCCCGTCACTTTTTCGTTCAGGCAGTTCAATTTTGTTGGCCACCTGAATGTCACCCCAAACATCCTGGCCACGACAAAGGTGCTGTCTGTGCCGAACGAGGCCCAGTCGCTGGGCTGCTCCCCTTCGGAGATCAACCAGCCGAACGACCCAGCCAGCCCGACGTACAGTGTTTCTGCCAACGGGGATTTTTCGTACCAAGTCATCAACAACAACGACCTCGATATCAACTGGGCCTTCACCGACAGAAAACTGTTGTTCGTGGTGGCCGTGGACGCGTTCCCGGGCGAAATAGTGACCCTGGGCGGGCTTGCCTGGAGCTTTACTTTTCCCAACGGTGTCGTTTGCAACAATACCCAGTTGATCACATTTTGTAACCCAGGGGGAGGGCCGCTGGGGAAGCAAGTTGCCGTCCCCGATATTTGCGGGTTCCCCCTGTTGCTGCGGTTTGCCACACCGATCGACGACCCCGTCCTTGGCCATCCGAAGCGGAAAAAGGTACCGGTCATCGTGACATCGAGCGATGTCGCGCCCACCGTGTACAATTTGGAGTCCCTGGATTTCCTTGTCAGGATGGCCGCGACGCAACCTATGGGCTCCTATATGATCGAAGGCGGAAAAATTCCGTCCAACGCCATATTGTTCTATGACGAGACATCGGGCCTTGACAAGCGGATCTATGCAAAGGCAAACAGCTTGCAGGTGGCTGCCTCCACTTCTACGGTCCCAGTTATCGGTAACACCCTTTTCTATATCGTGATGGACGGCCCCGAGCTCGAGTCGGATTGCAGCACGGTCGATCTGATCTTTACGCCGTATCGGCGCATGGTTCTTGCGGGGGTCTGTTGCCAGCCCCGGACTGGGAACAGCGGCCAGGTCACATGGGATGCTGGGGATTGCCCTGGTTATTGTCCCCGGACAACCCTTTCCATTGCCGAGGCTTCCAATTTTTTGCCCCCTGCGGTCTATTGCAACGACATATTGCTGGACGTGCTGATCGGCGCCACCCTTGCCCAAAAAATTTATGATGAGGCCGGTTTCAGCATAATTATCGAGCATTCGGGCACGCTGTCCTGGAGCAGCGCCAAATCTTCGTCGAATTACTGTGGCAACATGCCTTTTTGCGTGACCACGACCGCCATGCCCACAGGCAGTTTGCGGCTCGATTTTTCGATTGATGGCACCGCCAACGTTGTCGTGTCGTCGGCATTAGGGCCAATCCAGCTGGCAAGGCTTGGCTTTACCGCTACCAATTGCTGTATCAGCGCCGTGACTTTTGTCGATGGCCTGCTACATGAAATCGGTGCGGCCAAATATTGCCTGCCCAGCACAGCCTCTTCGATATTGAAGGGCAGCAACGCCGACGATGTGTGCAGCAAGAGCCTGGTGATGAAATATACCGTATTTGACGGCACCAAAATGAAGGATATCGAATATACGGCATCGGTCGGGGCTTGTTCTGTTCATGGCCTTGCCGCGGCATACGGCAGCGAGTCGATACGCCCCTGCTCCTTGCCGGGCACACAAACGCTCGTCCCATTTAAAGACGACAACCCGCTCAATGGGTTGACGACCTATGACCTGGTGCTGATATCAAAGCATATCCTAGGTATCGAGCCGCTAGGCTCTCCCTATAAGCTGATCGCAGCTGACGCAAAAAAAGACAATACTGTACAAACATCCGATATCGTCGAGCTAAGGAAGCTGATATTGGGGATATACCAGGAGCTGCCAGACAACACTTCCTGGCGGTTTGTACCCAAAAGCTACGTTTTCCCGAACCCCCAAAACCCTTTTCAAACTATGTTTCCAGAATCAGTGGACTTCACAGTGCCGCCAAATGACCAAACCATCGAATTCTACGGCATCAAGGTCGGCGATGTCAACCAGACCGTCGCCACGCGCCCCGAGGGCCACAGCCCCCAAACCAGGAGCATGGGTTACGGCCTTGTTGGAGGGGCAGTTGGGGAGGTGGTCGAGGTGCCCATATTTGCCCGTCAGGATATGGAGCAGGTCGCTTGGCAGATGTCGCTCCGCTATGACGTGGGGAAGGCGAAACTTGTTGGGCTAAGTTGGGCCGATGCTGCCGGGGAATATCAGGCGCAGGGTTGGCACGAGCCTGTTCCCGGCACGGTCAATGCCCTCTGGTACGATGGGGAAGGCAAGGCATCCTCATTCGGGTCAGGCAATCCCTTGTTTTACTTGAAGTTTGAGCTTAAGGCCGATGCCCCAAGCTTGGGCCTGGCCCTTTCGAGCGACACGACCCAAAACATCGCCTATAGTGTGGATGGCGTTGAAATACCGCTCTTGATCGAGGCAGCGCAGTTGTCTGAGTTCCGACAGGCGCCTATAGCAGTCGAATTGCCTATTGCGCAGGCGTGGGGAGCCGGTATCTATCCCAATCCCAGCAGCGGTCATTTTCGTTTGGAGCTGCAGTTGCCAAGCCCCGCAGATGTCACGGTAAGCATCCTTGACCTGTTCGGTCGGAAGCTCTGGCAGTCTGCAGCCTCAATGGCTGAAGGATATAACAGTTTCACTCCCGAACTGGGCAAAGGCATGGCCCCGGGCCAATATTTTGTGCAGTTTGAAAGCGCCTATGGCAGGAAGACGCTCCGTTTGGTGAAAATTTAACGTTTTGGGCCAGGCTGTCCGGGCGTACAAGGATTGCCCGGGCAGCCTCTGCCTTTTCATGGGGACACAGATTCCCTAATTTCCGAACACATCTCAACCTTCGCACATGAACAGATCGATATTTCTCCTTATCTTCTTTCCCATAGCCATTTTGGCTCAGCCGCAGCGATATTATGTCAACGACGACGCGTTTGGCCAAGACAACGGCCAAAACTGGTCGGACGCATTCAACAACCTCCACGATGCCCTGGCATTGGCAAAACCTGGCGACGAGGTTTGGGTAGCTTCTGGCACCTATAAGCCTTCGGCCGCAACCGACCGGAACGCCCGTTTCCAATTGCCGTCTGGGGTGGCGCTGTATGGAGGCTTTGCCGGCAGCGAGTTCTTTTTGGACGAGCGCGACATACAGGCGAGCCCGACCATATTGAGCGGTGACATTGGAGTGCAGGGTGATTCTTTGGACAATTCCTATACCCTGTTGTACCTGCTCAACCCCGATTTTGGGACAATTGTGGACGGTTTCATTTTTAAAGCTGCCCTGGCCAACAACACGATGGTGAGCAACGGCGCGGCGGGCATGTCAGGCGCTGCGCTGTACATCATGGCTTTCAACGGCTTAGCTTACCCCGACATCCGAAACTGCATATTTGAGCGCAACACTGCGCAGTGGCACGGTGGCGCGGTGTTTGTGAACGGCGGCGGCAGCGGCTCGGCAGCGCCCGTGTTCGAGGGCTGTCGATTTTTGTACAACCGGAGTGCCGGTGGCAGCGGTGGGGGCCTGTATAAAATGGGCGGCAGCTGGGTGGAGAGGCCGAACGACGTGGCCGACTGCCATTTCGAGGGAAATTATGCCCACAGGAGCGGCGGGGCTGTCTATTTTGCCGATTCTCCGCGAAGCGATTCTTTTCAGGTGCGGGGGTGCAAGTTTTATGCGAATGAAGCAAGGTTGGAAGCTGACGCAGTCTGTATTGGATCTCGTAGAATGTCTCGTTCCTATTTCTCAATATTTCAATCATGGTTTGAAGCGCACTATAATTCTGGTTGTATTCTAACTGATCAGTTTTCAAGTTCTGGAAACCTTGACCTGTCTGTAGATAATTGCGTTTTTAAAAACAACCTTCAATTAAGCAACACTCAATTTCGTTTATCTGGAGGCGACTTCATTTTTGGAGATTTTAATTTTAAGCTCACCAATTGCATTATTGACAGCTGTAATGTTTATAGCATTGGAAGTGTTAGTGGAAGTGATTTGACAGGCTTTAATGTGATAAAAAATATTTTTATTTCAAATTCAATTCACTTTTCCAATTTCTATTTAGAAAACTCTTCGATATTATCCAACATTTCTGAAAAAAACTCTTCATTTGGGATTTTTTTAGCAGTAAATTCATTTTCGGAATTCGCATATATAAGCAATGTTTTGATACATAATTGCTACAACACAGCCTCTTTTTTGACGGGGAGCGCAATTAACCCTGTAAAAATCGCCAATGCTACGATTGCTCAAAATACAGGAGGAGGGAATTATAGTCAGGGTACACCTCCCGAATTATACAACTGCATTTCTTTTGGAAATAAGAGGCCAGATGGGAGCGCGCTTGGAAGTCTAATAAACTACTCATCGTGGCTTAACTTGTACTCTTGTTTATTTGATAGATATCCAGATAGTAATTGGAATTTTGATGCAGGTTGCCAATTTAATACGACACCTTTATTTGTAAATTATCTTACTGGTGATTTCCACCTCCGCCCTTGCTCTCCCGGTGTCGATATGGGCAATAATGCCATAATTGGTTCCTTGAATTTGCTCACCGACATCACCGGCGCCCCCCGCATCCAGGAATCCACCGTCGATATCGGCGCCTACGAGTCCCCTGCCTTCGCTTTGGCCGCCTTGCCCAACATCCTGCCCGCCTGCGCGGGCGCGAGCGGCGGCGCCATCACCATCAGCCCAGAGAACGGCTGCGAGCCGTACACCTACAACTGGCAGCCTGCCGCAGGCAACGGCCCGGAGATAAGCAGCCTGCCGCCGGGCGACTATGCCTACACCGTCACCGATGCCCGGGGCCGCAAGCTGACCGACACGCTCAGCATCTTCCCCGCGCCCAGCCCGCAGCTCGCGCCCGTCGGCCAAGACCTGCAGTGCGGCTCCCCGCTGGGCGGCAGCGCCACTGTGGCCGTCACAAACGGCGCAGCGCCCTATTCCTTCATTTGGCAGGACGGCGCCATCGACAGCCTCCGCGCCATGCTGCCCGCCGGGCAGTACCAGGTCACCGTCACCGACCGAAACGGCTGCACGGGCGCTGCCCAGGTCACGGTCGGCAAGCAGGGCAACATCACCCTCATGGTCGACGGCCAGCCCATCAGCTGCACCGGCGCTGCCGATGCCGCCATCAGCGCCGCGCCCGTGAACGGCAAGGCGCCATACCAGTACCTCTGGTCGCCCGCGGGCAGCAGCGATTCCCTGCTCACCGGCCTTGGGCCGGGCGCCTACACCGTCACGGCCACGGACTTTTACGGCTGCACGGCCACCTACACTTTCACCATCAGCGACCCGCCGCTGCTGCAGGCCGCAGTGCTGGCCATGCACTGCAGCTCCCTGCAAAGCCCCAACGGCATCGCCACGGCCGCCCTGAGCGGCGGCACGCCCCCGCACGAATATGCGTGGAGCAACCTGGGCAGCACCATGACCATCGGCGGGCTGCCGCCGGGCATCTACACCGTGACGGTCACCGACGCGCACGGCTGCACGGCCACGGCCTCGGCGGAGGTGAAATTGGTGAGCGGGACGGTTGACCTGGCAGGCATCCAGGTGCAGGTATGGCCCAACCCCATGCGGGAGCGTTTGGCGCTGCGGGCCGCGGGCCTGCCCTCCGGCCCCTGGCGTTTCGTGCTGCGCGACGCGCTGGGGCGGGAAGTTGCGTCGGCTGACGTGGCGGGCGATAGTGCCGTGCTGGACGTTCGGGACTTGTCGCCGGGGGCGTACTGCTGGGCCTTGGAGGGGGCGGGCGGGGCGCTGGCGCGGGGCAAGGTGCTTCGGTAGCGCGACATTTATGTCGCCCGAAAAAGGCCATTTATGGCCGTGAAAAAGGGCGTGAAAGGCTAAGCCTCTATACAAACCAAAGGCTAGCGCCTCGCTTGTACGGCCATAAATGGCCTTTTTCGGGCGACTTTAAAGTCGCGCTACCATGGCGTGCCCGGCGGCCACCAGCCATGACCGATAAAGGATGGCACTTTATGTTAATGTCCCACACTTTTTCCCATCAGGGCTTAGCCTTTCCATTCCCCGCGCTATCTTTGTCACCGCCTTTTGCGATCAAACGACCCATCACCCTGCACAGAGACTTTTATGGACTAATCCGATTTTTTGCACGCCGCAGCACTCACCGCCCCAGCCTTTTCCAGAAAATAGCTGGTGCGGGCTGCATGACCCGACATTCAACTGACCCGCCCGCGCGCTCACATGCCACGGCGGCGAGCCGACCCGTTTCGGCCCGCGCTTTTCCTGATAATCCACCACCGCTCCGACACTTTTCCGACGATATTGCCGCCAGTACGCAAAAGGTTCCACAGCCTTGAATGGGCAAGGCCCTGAGTTCCCTGAATTTTTCCTACCTGTGTTATTGTTCTCCGCCAAAAGGCGCGGGGGCTTATGTTTTGCTTTTGAATAAGGTTCAAAGTATTTTATCTCATGTTATGGCTTCCGAATGTAATTTTTCACTACTAAAACAACAATCATCATGTCACACAGAATTTTCTTTTGTAAAAAATCGGGGGGGGGCTTTTTTGCTTCTGCTCCAAATGGTTTTTCTTGCCCCTGAGCTCCGAGGGCAGGATATTTGCCTGCCTGCCGGTTGCGGCGAGGTGGAACTTGAGCTGATCAGGCAGGAGCCAAACGTCTCAGCCCAATGCTTGCCCGCAAGCGGTACTTGTGGTGTCAACAACTTCCATCAGCTTACCTATAAAGTCTATTTGCGGTATTCTGACAGCCAATTGCCGACCCAGGGCACCTTTTATCTCGGGTACAGCCAGATACACATTTGGTTAAAGTTAAACCCGGCATCTAACCCCCAGTTCTCCCATTTTGACGCGGCCGCTACCCAGTGCCTGTACGACAGCTCGCCCCAGGGCATGATGTGGAATGCGCTGAATACGGACGACGAGGTGATCTTTCAGCCGACAAAAAAACGCATAGACATCAATTTCCAAAATGAGAGCAGCACCAGCGCTTGTGGGACTTCAGCAAACGGCGGGTCGAACCGTATCCTGATGTTGCCCGACAGGCCGCCGATGTCACAGGCGGGCCAATGTCCATTCGGCAAAAGGTGCTTTTATGCCGAGCTTTTCACGGTCGTTGTGAATACCTATGCCGGCGAAACAGTCAGCCTCAAAACAGATGGCAGTTTGTTCAAGCCTTACGGTAACACTGCGTGCGATATCAAAGAAGTTATGATTGGCGCCAACAGCGGTTTTTCACCGTTAGTGGTCGCCATGCCGCCTTCGTTCTCTACCAGTGCGGTCAATACCAATATTGTGGCGTCTCTCGCAGTCGGGGCGCCCGATGCGGACGGCACCGAGAAAGTGCACGTGAATTTGACCAATACAAATGCCGCTGCGGTCACCATCAGTTTTTTGGAGTTCGTGGTGACAGCGAGCATCGCGAACAGCACAGGGCCGTTAGGCTTTGACGGCCTCACGGCTGACGAGTTCACCGTACAAATGTCGCCGCTAAGGTATCTGCGCTATACCATCCAGACCCCGATCACGGTCAACGGCGGCGGCACGACAATGACCATAAGCACCATCAAGATACCGCCCCCCATCCCCAACAACCTGTCCTGGAGCTATTGCCTCAACCTGGACAACCTGGCCCCAGCCCCGCAGACCTTCAGGATAAGGACAGCTACGGGGGGCTGCACCGGTTTGAACATCAATACTGCGGCAGCTTGCAACCCCATCCCAGGGCCTGCGACATGCAATTTCCTGTTGAATTTTACCGTTTCCCCAGGGGAGATTTCCTGCGGCACCTCCACGGTGAACGTCGGGTTTAGGACTCCCCAGCCACCGGAGCAGTATCAAATTACAGGCTTGGATTTTGTGCTGGATTTCACCTGGGCTTCGCCAAACATAAGCTTTAATGGGATAAACTTTTCGCCTGGCTTGCCTTTTGGCGCAACAGATTGTGCGGCGTACGGGTGCATACCAGGAAACAATGGCCAGGGTTGCCATACCTGGGACCCAGTAAGTAAGCGCCTTCATTTTTGTCTCAACAGTGGGCCCAATGGGCCTTATCACCTGCTCTTGCCCACCGGCGCCCCTGTGACCATGGGCCTGGTGTTCAACACACCGGCAGGGGAGTGCATCACCGGCGTGAAAGTCAAATATCTGTTGGTCAGTTTTGTGGGCGGGACAAACATCTGTGTCCCTGCGGTTGACCCTACAGACGGGTTTGAGGTATGCGGCGGGGATTTGGCCGATATGGCACAGGGCAAGATCAGAACGGAGCTATTGGAAGGGGTAGAGGAAGTTACGGTGACTTTTGAAGCGGCGACCGGGGGCAGCGCTTGCCCGGCGCTTGTTTGTACGGGCGGCTGTACAGCTCCGACCGTTCTGACCGGCGACCCGGGCCAATACATGTTCTCCTGCGCGCTCTGCCCGAACTGCAACCGCTTCAAGGTCACGCCCGAGAAAGACGACAACCCCTTGAACGGCGTGACCACCTACGACCTGGTGTTGATCAGCAAGCATATCTTGGGCATCGAGGCGCTTGGGTCGCCCTATAAAATGATAGCGGCTGACGCAAATAAGAGCAACACCATTACAACCCTTGATAATGTGGAGCTGCGAAAGCTGATCCTCGGGATTTATCAAGACCTGCCTAACAACACTTCCTGGCGCTTTTTTGATAAATCTAAAACGTTTCCAACAAATCCACCAAACCCTTTTGTTATTCTAGGTCAAACGAATGTTAATTGGGAAACCATCGACTGCATCGAACTGCCCGCGCCCGACATGGATTTTGTGGCGGTCAAGGTCGGGGACGTGAACAACACGGCTGTGGCCAACAGCAGGCCCGGAAAGCGCCCCGTGTCCCATATTTCCTGGCCGGCCATGCGCCCGGCCGCGGGCGAGGTGGTCACGCTCCCCGTTTATTACGAGGGCGCAAACACCATAGAAGCCCTGCAAATGGGCCTGCGGTTCGACCCTGCACAGCTCCGTTTCCTGGGCGTTTCTCAGGGCGATATGGACAGCTACCTGCCCGGCAACTTCCATCTGGAACCGGAATCGGGGCATATACGCACGCTCTGGCTGCCCATGAACGAGAACTGGGAAAACATCGCCCCGCATACCCTGCTGTTCTACCTCAGCTTTGAAGCCATCGATACTGTCGGTGGCGCATTGCCCCTGCAATTGGACAAAACGCTGCTGGACGCAGCCGCCTGGGACGCAGCCGGTCGGGAGTTTTCACTGGAGCAGAGCGCAGCAGTGAGCGAGCGTGCTGAGCCAAGCAACGAGCTGACCGCTACCTTGCGGCCCACGCCCACTGCCGGGCAAGCCTTGTTGAGCATCGAATCGCGAACGGCAGGGCCCTGCCGGGTCGCGGTTTACTATGCCTTTGGGCGCCAATTGGCCCTTAAGGAAATAACGCTCCAAAAAGGCAGGCAAGATATCCTGCTCCAGGAAGCAGAGGGCCTGGCGAAAGGGGTGTACCTGTGGAAGGTGTTCACCCGCAGCGCCAAAACACAGGGGCACCTGATCAAAATCTAACACTTGGAAGCACTTAACCATTGTTCCATCCGCAATTGAACGAGAGCCATCCCGAATTGGACAGGTATTTCAAATAACGAAAAACGTGGCATCATTTGTAGGGCAAAATTGTGAAAACCTATTCGTCAGACCGCGAAAAGCGGTCAGACGATGGCCCTTGGTCTGACCACTTTTCGTGGTCTGACCAATAAGTTTAAACATAAGCTGCGCTTTTCCTTATTTTTTCCTTTCGAAAATTCGGGATGGCTCAAATCAAGCGGGCAAACCTTGACTCTCGTGAAAAAATTGATACTCCTGGCCATGATCTTCGGCCAATTCTCACTGGCATCCCAAACCCGCTATTATGTCAGCCAATCTGCCTCCGGCTCGGGCAACGGCCTGAGCTGGCAAGATGCATTCACACAACTGGATGCAGCGCTTTCCGCCGCCCAGTCAGGCGACGAGGTATGGGTGGCCCAAGGGACATATTACCCCACAACAGGCACAGACAGGGGGAAGTCCTTTGCCCCTCCCAGCGGCATAAAGCTCTATGGGGGCTTTACGGGCAGCGAAACGGACATAACCCAACGGGATTGGCTGGCAAGCCCCGTAGTGCTAAGCGGCGACATCGGCGCCCCTGGCGACAGCACCGACAACAGCTACAATGTCGTCTATATGCTCCAGCCGGACTCCACCACCGTGCTGGACGGGTTCGTTGTCGCGTATGGCCAGGCGGACAATGTGGCCATGTCTGCCCACAACAGGGACAGGTTCGTCTGCGGCGGCGGCCTGTACATGGAATCCGGCAACTGGGACGCCTTTGCGACGGTGCGGCATTGCCGGTTTTACAAGAACACTGCCCATTCCCAGGGCGGCGGTGTCATGTTGAACGGAACCCTGGATGGCCGGGTGGCCCCAAGGTTTATCGACTGCGTATTTGAGGGCAACCATGCCGGGGACACTGGCGGGGGGATGGGCCGGTACGGTGGCAGCGGGATCGAACGGGGGGATGAGCTTAAAGGCTGCACTTTTGTGAAAAACAGCGCCGACAAGAGGGGCGGCGCGCTTTATTATGCCGATACAAAGGGCGTCAACACCGTGGGCATAGCGTCCTGTGACTTTAAGCAGAACTATGCCAAATTAGCCGGCGGCGGAGCTTACCTTTCTTTGGGCAAGCAGGAGACTGGCGGTGTCACCATTCGCAAGTCTAATTTTACAGAAAACAGCTCTGATGGCGCCACGGCATTGATTTTATTTACCAACGGCCTGGATTTTGATGGGTACTTTGAACTGGACAGCTGCGTTTTTGAAGGCAATATTGGTATAGGGTCGAATAATAACAGTTCTGTGGTATATAACGATATATTAAGCACTGTCGGGTCTGAAATTAGCATTAAGAATACAAGTATGTCCCAACATAATAAAGTTCTACACTTAATAGGTTGGGAAAATGCAAAGGTGAAATGGCTGAACAACGTAATTAATAACAATAACAATATTGCTGGAATAGCCTTGATAGTGTCGAACGCAACAAGTAATACCTTCGTAAATTGTTCTTTTTCAAACAATAAAATTACACAAATTTTATATAAATCATTTGTATCAGGCGGCAACTCCCATCCCTTAAAATTCGAAAATTGCATATTTGAACTTAATAGTAAGCTCCTGGGATATTTCGGTGTATCCAGCTCCAAGTCTGTCACAGTGACAAACTCTTCATTTTTGTTCAACGATTTTCAAACCCCAAACCTGATCCAATTTATGGGTTTCAATAACGTGGATTCATTATTGCTGTACAATAACCTGATCACAGATTCCCTGTACAACTATTCGTTTATCTACTCCTTCACCGACCCCAAATATGTCTATCTGTCGCATAATTTCTTCTCTAAGTTCAGCTGCAGCGGTCTGCCCGTCAACACCCAATGCGGCCCGGGCAACCTGTTCAACTTCGACCCGCAGTTCATCGACCCGGCCAACCACGACTACCGCCTTGCCCCCTGCTCCCCCCTCATAAACGCCGGCTCCAACGCCGTTGCCGCAGGCCTGCTCACCGACATCGCCGGTGCCCCCCGCATCCAGGAATCCACCGTCGATATCGGCGCCTACGAGTCCCCTGCGTTCG
>CAZULM010000076.1:0-29203 GCA_964621185.1 uncultured Saprospiraceae bacterium
GAAATCCCGGAAGGAGGGGAAAAAACAGAGCGACCATGAATAATGCGGGTTAGGCCAACTCATGTAATCAAGTCTAGAAAGATCAAAGTGAACAATGCCTTGATCTATGGCAGAGAAGATATCTTCTTGATTATTGACGATATACATTTTGTTTTTGGGCGAAAATACGCATCTGCCGCCCTTTCAAAAAGATTACGTCCCGATTTTTTTTGATTTCGTCCCGGATTTGTGAGAGCCAGGGAATATGACTTGACTTTTGTTCAAAGTTAAGCATTAGTCTAATTCATTTTTAACCATAAAATTTTTCAGCATGAAACACATTTTTGTTTTTCTCCTATTTATTGCACCTGCATTGCAAGCACAGGTTGCATCAAAATCAAATCAAATCTCTGATTGCAGGCCTGCCAACAAAATGTTAGAATCATTCGCGAAGATAATTGCGAGGGTTAAACAACTTAATGAAATTACCAACTTGGGTTTAATGGAGGGTACATCAATTATGGGCGCCTACCTTGCGACAGGCAGTTCCGTGTCATGGGACACTGAACTTAAAGCCGGCCGGAAATATGTTTTTATTGGCGGCGGTGATAACTCTGCCGTTGACTTGGATATTTATGTCCTAAATGCAAACGGCACAACATTGGTTAAGGACGAAAGCATCGACAACAAACCAGTTGTGGTATTTGCCCCTGTAGAAACAAAAAAGTACACGATTACCGTGAAGCTGTACAACTCCTCAGAATCAGGAAGTTTTGTCAGTCTGGCGCTTCTTGAAAAAAATGGGTATGTTGTGCCAACCGACAATTATTCGGAGGCGGCTGCAGCCTTGTTTGAACAGGTGATCGCCTTGTGTGAAAAACTGGACATTTCTTTCTTGTCCACGACCAATCAATGGAGTTTTTATGGTGGGATATATGGCCAAGGAGGAGTAATGGGTATCAAAAACATCAAATTGCAGGACAGAACCACAGTAGTGCTTGCCACTGGCGACCCAAATGCTAAGAAAATTGATTTGGCTATTAAAGATCAGACAAGTGCCAAAATATTGGGAAGCAAATCAGGGTCTGATACTAGGCCTCGAGTGATTTTGGAGGGTCAAGTAGGAAAAAATTATATACTTGAAGCTAAAAATGAAAAATCATCCGGGGTTGCACTCTTCTTAATGTCAATTGTTGAGGTCAATGGTATCTTGAGCACGGGCGACAAGAATAAGATTACTCGAAATTAGCTTGTAGGCTTTTCAAATGCCAACACTCATTGAGGGGATTTTAAAATTTGGCCAATCAGTCTATAAATTGCCTCAAAATCAAACCAATGCTCTCATTCTTTGTGCCGCTCTTGGTGAATTCGCACCAAGAGCGGCAAAATATTAAATTGCCAATCCATGACGGATGCGCTCAGCGTATTTTACTCCACATCACCCCCCACAAATCATTCAACTCCCCCGACACCCTCAACCGCAGCACCAAACCCCCAAAAACAAGGGCAAAAACCCCGCCGCGCAGCAGTATATCCAGCAGATCATAGCCAGTGAACGGCACGCACCAAGCCGCCCCGTAAGCGATCAAGGCCAGCAACAAGGCTAAAAACGTCGCTTTGGTGAACGGGAACAACCTGAACTTGGCCCAAACCAACCACACGCTGAAGCCATTGTAAAAGGACACCGAGACAAGGGTGGCGATGGCCGCCCCGGTGAGGCCGATGCGGGGAATGAGCAAAAAATTCAGGCCAATGGTCAAGGCCGCCGAGATCGTGAGCGAGACGAAGGAATACCGGTAATGCGGCGAATAGTAGATCATGTTGTTGTTCAGCCCCGTGCTCATCTCCACGATCCTGGCTAAGCCGATGTAAAAGAACACCCCTGTAGCGGCTGCCATTTCTGCTTGCTGGCTGTCTGGGAAAAAATGAAATATACTGTCGATGCATACCCACAAGCCCCCAAATAGCAGCAAGCCCGCCACCAGCAGGTTGATCGACACGCTTTTGTACAGTTTGTCCAATTCGGCCATGTTGTCCTCGGCCAGGTGCTTGGCCACCGAGGAGGCGCTGGCCGAATACAGGCTTTTGATGGGCAGCTCGATGATGGCGGCCAGGGCCGCCGCGATGGTGAAGGTGCCGGCCGCTTTCACCGCGCTCAGGGAGCCGACCATAAAAACGTCGGCCTTGGCGGCCACCAACAAAGCAAAGCCCCCCAGTGCCCAAAAACCGATGTAAGCAGCAAGTTCCTTTTTCAGCTTGGGTGTCAGGAATTTCCAGTTGGGCTTCCAATGCCACTCGCCCAGCCAGCGGAGGTACAGCGCCATGCCGATGCTGACGCAGCAAGCGTGCGCCATCATGCACCATAGCGCCGTGTCCAAACGGATCCATTGTTGCCAAACGCCGATCATCAGCACCGGCAGCACTAATTTTTGCGAAAAATCCAGCAAGATGGAAGGCACCACGATGCGCTTGAAATTGGCGGAATACATGGACAGCACGGTACTGGTCACGTAAAAGAATGCCATCGGAAAGGCCATCCACAGGTATTGCCGTATCAGCGGCGATTTTCCTTCAACGCTTGCCATATACGGTTCCCAAAAAATGCAGGCGATGGCGCCGCTCAGCACGAAGCCCATCCCGCAAAGCAGCAACAACAAGGGCAAAAAGCCGTTGTGGCCCAGAGACTTGTCCTGAAATATCGGGAAAAAGCGGATCGCCACGGTATTAGCCCCCAGCGACATCACAGGCAAGCCCAGCAGCCCTACTTGCAACAATATCTGCACAAGTCCAAAATCCTCGCGGACGTGCGGGTACACCAGGAAAGTGCTTGCCGCGCCGACGACCAGGCCGACTAAGTTGACCGTTGCGTGTTTGAGGCTTTGACGGCGGATTACGCCCATGGGTTTGACAGATTTTGGGCGAAGGTAGGCATAAAAAATCAGGGGCTTTTCCTCCCCCTACCGGGCATGTTTCGCGCAGGTTTGGCGCAGATTTTTTCCGCGCAAAATCTGTGAAAATAAATCTGCGTCAAATCTGCGCGAAATAAAATGTTTGGCAAGGTGGCGTTATCCCCCAACCACCAAGCGCCGTACCACTTTCCCCAGGCCGTTCTGCAAGGAAACAAAGTAAATGCCCGCATTGAGCCTCCCTGCTTCGACGCTGATCTGGTTCTCGCCTTGCCGGACACTCTTCCCTTCCACATGCAGCACGCGCCCGGTCACATCAGCCACCGACAGCAAAACGTCCATGTTTTTGTCTGAAAGGAGCGACAGAGTGAACGCTGCGCCCGGAGCGACCGGGTTTGGCGACAAATCGGCAGACAGTGCGCGCTCCAGTTCATTGGTTCCTGTGCTGACGATGGTGCTGAACACGCCAACTTGTTGCGGCGCCAATTGCTTGCTCAAATCCCATTCGCTGTAGGGGCGCACGCGCCAGTAGAGCAAGCGGTTTTGCGGCAAGCCTTTAGTCGTGGTGAAGGTGGTAGCGTTGTACACGGTTTCCCAGATAAATTTCGGCTGGATATTTTCCTTCAAGCCAACTTCAATGGTGTACAAGGAAGCGTTGGGGACAGGGTTCCAGTTGAAAGTTACGTTGTTGTACTGCACAAATGCGGTGTCGATTGGGCTGACGAGCGTCACTGGGTCGTCGTCAGAGATTTCCTGCAAAGGCTGGGAAATTTGGAGGTAGTCGCTGTGTTCTGTCAGGATGTTGGTGCGCATCGCTGCGATCTGCTCCGGGGTGAAGCGGCTGGAGCAGGCATCGCTCGCATAGCCCATGATCAAGGTGGCGTCTGATTTGAACTCTACGTTGTTGGGGTCGTGTTGCACCACGTAGCTCTCGCCATTCTGGTCGCAGCTCCAGCGGTAGTTCAGGTAATCGGGTCGGGTGTCGCAAAACCGGTCGCCAGCGTTGTAGCAGTTGCTGCCGTCCATTTTTTCGACGGGGTAGCCGCCAATTGATGCCGGTGCAGGCATCGCATAGTTCCATGTTTCGCCTTCCCAGCCATAAAAGGGGTGGGGGAGTGAGAAATGGTGCCCCGCTTCGTGCGACCAAGTGCTGTTGTATTGGCCGGAGCAGCTTTTTTTCATCACAATTGCGTCGAGCCAGGAATAGCCGCAGTTGCCGGCCGGGTCGCTTACCACAAAAGTATTGAGCCGGTTGGGCAGCCGGTTGTTCTCGATCAGGTCGGCCCCGCCATCCCATTGATGGTCATGCCAATAAGCGTTAGGCAAAAACCGGAACGGGTCGCCTGGCACTAAATAGAAGCGGATTTTGGCCGGGGTGAAGCGCTGGTTCATAAAGTCTGTGGCGATAATAGCCTGCTCCAGGTTGAAATAGCCGGAGCCCTGGTCGTTGGCCGTGAGCTGGATGGTCATGGGCACGTAGAGCCAGGATGTGTCGCCCCCAAAATCGGCCGACAGCGCATCGCGGTTTTGGCTGTACCAGTCGAACCATTTGCTCATGCCGCGGGTGCCGCAAAAATTATCGGGGGTTTGTTGGGCGCCGGCAAGTTGCGCAAGTAGCAACAAAGCAGGCACCAGAAGACGAAAATTTGACCTCATTGAGAATACAGAAAATTTGTTTGAGCCGCAAAGGTCGTTTTTTGTTCGCAGATGGCAGCAAGGCTTTTTTCGGGCTTGCCAGCTTGAGACATTTTGGCTGCGAAGGTTTTTGTTTCTCACGACGGCACAACGACACGACGGGCGGCAAAAGCTCAATGGACAAATAATGTCTGTCTTTTTACCCCCCTTTCGGTAGTCAGCACAAAATGGTACAAGCCCGTTTGCCAGGTGCTGCTTGGCAGTTCAAGCCGCATTTTTTGTTCTTGCAGGTACAGGTATTCCTCCCAGACCAATCCTCCGGCGGCATCGAAAATGCGGGCTTGCGCGGTTTTCCCCTTCCATGTTTTCGGGAGCTCCATTTGCAGGGGTGTTCCCGCCGCCATCAAAGAGGGGTAGCAGCGCCAGCCTTCCCAGTCGGGGTTGTACACCGATGTAGTGGGGGCCGTCACGAAGGTAGCATCCGTATTGAAATCTACGCAGGTATGCCACTTGTTGTACGCTTTCACCCGCCAATAGTAGGTTTTGTTCAGCACCAAAGGCCCTGTGAACAAACTGGTGTCGGTCGTGAGCACGTCCACTTCTTTCAACACATAGCTTGAAAAGCGGGAAGCTTGCACAATGTAATGGGTAGCGTTTGGCACCGATGCCCATTTCAGTGTAGTGCCTGTGTATGGTACCGCCAGGTTCGATACCGGTTCAATGGCTGCGGCCACACCCAATGGAGGCGATTCCAGCATAATGGGCGCCACCCAGTCGGCTTTTTCTGTCATCAGGTTGGCGCGCATCACCTGGATTTCCTCCGGCGAGAACCGGGTTTGGCAGGCATCGTCGGCATACGACATGAACAGGCTGCCATCGGAGTAAAAATCTACGCCGAGCGGGTCTTTCTGCTTCACCGAACTCATCTGCTGGTTGTTGCAGTTCCAGCGGTAGCTCAGGTAATCCGGTTTGGTGTCGCAGATCAGGTCGGCGGCAATGCTGCAGTTGGAGCCATTTACAAGCTCTACTAAGGCTGTGTCCAAGGGCGCCGGTATCTGTGTTTCTATGCTGTCGTGGAAGTAGGTATAGTCATATGTCAACATGGTGGGCGTTGGGGTGTTGTAATTGTAGGTTTTCCCTTCCCAGCCAATAAAAGGGTGGGGCAGGGCAAGGGCATGGCCCACTTCGTGGGCCCAGGTATGGGCGTTTGGTCCGGCGCATGAATGTTTGATCGCCACGCCGGCATACGGGAGGTTGTACCCGCAGTTCCCGGCCGGGTCGCTCACAAAATAGGCGTTCAGGGCCCCGTCCACATTGTTGCTCAACATCATGTCGATGCCTTGCGGGATGCTACTGTGCGCATACCAGCCGGTATTGTTGATCAGGTTGAAAGAATCTTTCAGGTAGAACTGGATATTTGCAGGGCCAAAATCGCTGTTCAGCCGGCAGATGGATTCAAATACTTTGTCATAGGGGTACCGGCCAACGCCATTGTCTCGCGCCAGAAGGTGCACTTTTATCGCAACCCAGAGGGTATCTTCCGAGCGTTCCGAAAAAACGGGGATTTGGCTGGATTTGTAGGCCCTCAGCCAGGGTGAAATGCCGTTGGGCGTGCCGCAAGGCGAAACCTGGTCGCTGCTTGGCTCTTGGCCTAAGGCCGGATATATTGCTGAACAACAAAGGATTATAAGTAGATAACGGAGCATACGCGGACATTTTTAGGCTGGGAAGGTAGCCACTTCGCTCAATAAGAAACCAGAAAATCAATCAAATCGTTGGATCACGACGCGAAAAGCCACCTTGTCGCGCACCGCTCGGCCTACGAGGAAGTCGTAATTGGTGCCGGTGAAATCGTGGAGGTTGTTCAACCCGTGCGAGTAAATGGCTTCAGGTGAAACCTTCAGGTTCCCCAACCTTATCTCAACGCCGAGCCCAAGGTCGATGCCGAGCCTTTCCCGAAGGAAATGCAGGCGCTCGTTGGCGTTGTTTGCCAGGTTCCAGCCAAAGCGAGGCCCGAACAGAATCTTCCCCCGCAGCGGCAGCCCGCCGTTTTTTTGGTTGGCGATGCTGAGGTAAAGAGGCAGCTCTATATCGGCAAACCGGTACCGGCTGCGGCCATCGGGCCTGAAATCTACCGGGTTGTGGGTGTAAGAGAACGAAATGCCGGATTGGAAAGCAAGGCCGCGCCAAAGTTTTTTTTCGCCCAAAATGCCGAGGGTCGCCCCCGCCTGGTTTCTTCCCGATTGGACGGCGCTTTCCTCCGGCAGCTTGTCGTCCAACGGCTCGATGCCCAGGGTTTGTGTTTCCAGTCCCACGACAAAGCCCCATCTTACGGCGTACTTTTGCCGCTCCTGGGCGACACCGAGGAGAGCATGGAAGCAACAGAGCAGCAATAAATATTTTTTCATCGGAAGATCAGGAAGAATTCGAAGGTAAGCGCCAACTTGCGCATCAAAGCACACAGGATGGCGATATTTCCTATGATACTGATTAGGGCTGGAGGGTTGCCTTTCCAGCCGAATGAATTTGAGGAAGGCTTGGAACCCGAACTTGAACAAGCGGCTGCTTTAGAAACCGCAGCGCAGGTTCAAGCCGCTTTCGACGCCCTGCTCGCCGAGCAGCCCGAATCGCCTTTTCGCAGCGCCCTTTACAATGCGCGGAAGGCGTTTTTCCTGAAGCGAAAAATGCCCGCTGAAAAGCTTTTAAAGGAATTGGATGGCCGGAAAGGGGCGCCCTTAGCAGCAGCCTTGTTGCGGCATTTGCGGGCTTGGGAGCAAGCAGCGCAATGGGAAGAAAGGTTTGGCATTGCCTGCCAACAGCGCTTGGCCACGGAATTTTCGAGGCTCCAACAAACTGCGGCTGACCCTGATTTTCGCCGCGCCCTGCTGTTCGCCAGCCACGACCTGCTCGACCGCTTGCCCGATTTTTGCGCGAAGCCCGCAGCAGCGTTCGGCAAAAGGGACCGCCAGACGGCAATTTCCGTGCTCCAGTACCGCAATCGCAGCACTTTTAAAACGACACCTTTGAGCAGGTTCTGCACTGTCCAGCTGTGGCGCATGGGCCAGGCACAAGATTTCAGCTTCGTAGCCGATAAAATCGCCGTGACGCCCAATGTGGCCATGCTGCCGGCCTTGTACGAAGTGCTGTTGCGCATCCCGAGGTTTTACGAATCGCTGTATGTGCTGCTAAACCCCTCTGTTTCAACGGAAAAAGAAGGGGCCTTGACCTGGCTGTATTTCGACGGCGAGCAGGAAGCTTTTCAGCAGCTTGCCGCAAACCCCGTAGCGGAGCTGGTGGTCGAAATATTGCTAAGGAACGCGCGAAAACTGCCTTTCCCCAGGCTAATGGTCCTGGTTTCAGATGCGGTGGAAGCCCCGACCCCGCAATTGGAATCTTTGTTGCGGGATTTGATAGATTTCGGGCTGCTCTCCTGGCAGCTCCCGGAAATGGGGCTGACGCCTGCCTGGGCCGGCAACCTGGGCAATTACATAGGCCATCTGCCTTCCGACCCGGTTTTGACGGATGCCGCTTTCCTTTTGCAGTCGCTGCGGTTAGCCGCCCGGGCCATACCGTATCAGGAGCTTGAAGCCGCGCAGCAAACGCAACGGGATGCCAAAGTCCAATTGGAGGCTTTTTTTGAAAAAAACAAGGCGGAAGCGCCGCCCATCCCTGCAGAGCAAGTTTTTTTTGAAGACGTGTCGCGCAGCTTGCCCAACGATTGCCCTGAAGCCGCTATCCGGCAATTTGCCCATGATTTGACGGCCTGCTGGGGTGCGCGTACAGCAGATGTGCTCACCGGTTTTCGCGCAAGGCTTCACAACTGTGCAAACCTGCTGCTAAAACCGGGTGAAACCATTGATTTTCAAGCGTTTTGCAGGCTTTTTTTTGAAGACAAAACACCGGAAAGAACGGCTACCGCCAGGCGTTACACTGGGAAATTGGGCGCCATGTTGCAGGTTTTCCATACCCATGAAGGCTACCGTGCTGTTGTCAACGGCATGTTTCCCGGTGGCGGCAAGCTGTATGCCCGTTGGCTGCACCTTTTCCCCAGCGATTTTAAAGAATCACTGCCAAAAGCGCCCATCCTGTTTCCCTGGCAGGGCTGGTCGAACGCCAATTTTCAGTCGCTGCAATCCAGCGGAACTTTAATAGTGCCTGACGGGCGGGTAGCCGGAACAGCGGGCGGAGACACGTTATTGTTGAGCGAACTGGGTGTCTGCCTAATCGATAGCGAGCCGGTACTGGTGGAAAAAGGCAGCATGAAACGGGTTGTGCTGACTGATTTGGGCCTTGAATCGCCGGAGTCACGCCCGCCTTCGATGCAGGTATTGTGGCATCTGGGAGTCCCTTTTGTTTCCTCCTTGACTTTGATAGGCATGGAAGGCTCCTGGATTCAAGTTGCCGGGACAGCAAAGCGGCGCCAACGCATGGAATACGGCTCCATTGTATTGGCACGGGAAGCATGGGAAATAGGAAAAGCTAACTTTGGAACCGCAATGGCGCATCCCCGCAAGTCAGCAGCGCGGTTCAGGTTGTTGCGGGAAGCGCTTGCCGCTTTGAACGTGCCGCGCCACTTTTTTGCCAGAAGCCTGAACCTGCGCGAAAAACCACAGTATTTTGATCTGGGAAGCCCCATTTCGATGTTGGTTTTTGAAAAAATATTGGAGTCGGGCGGGGAAAACGGGGTGTATGTTGAAGAAATGTTGCCGATGCCGGAGCAGTGGGTGCTGGGCAATGGGAAGTATGCGGGAGAGTTTGTGTTGGAGTTTCAGGCTTGAAAACAATGCTTTTATGTGGCGGCAGAATGACCAATGCTCTATACGAAATGTCCAATGTCCAACATGGAATGTCCAATTTCCAAATGGTTAAAGCTCTTGGCATTTCCAAACATTCCCGAGCAGTTGCACCATTTGGAAATTGGACATTCCATGTTGGATATTGGAAATTAGTTCCTTTCTATCGCATCAATCAACCGGTTGAACTCTGCGTCGTTGGAAAACTTGATGACCAATTGGCCCTTGCCTTTTTCGTCGCGCTTGAGCGACACTTTGCTGCCAAAGAAAGCATTGAACCGGTCCTGGATTTCACGAAGTTGTGGGGGCAAACCAGCCTCTTGTTTTGGCTCTTTTGGTTTCCGGCTGTCTTGGTAAGAGGCGATCAGCGCTTCGATGGCGCGCACCGAAAGGTCTTGCTCCACGATCTGCTGGTACAGGGAATTGCGCATGGCGTAGTCGTCAACGCCGGCCAGCGCCCGTGCGTGGCCCATGCTGATCTTGTTGTCGATGAGCCCTTGCTTGATGTCCGGGTCGCCTTCAAATTTCAGCAGGCGCAGGTAGTTGGTGATCGTGCTGCGCTGTTTGCCGACGCGGTCAGACAGGTTTTCGTGGGTGAGCTTGAACTCCTCCGCCAGTCGGCCGTACGAAACGGCGATCTCCCAGGCGTTGAGGTCTTCGCGCTGGATGTTCTCGATCAGGGCCATCTCCAGCAGTTCCTGGTCGTTGGCGAGGCGGATGTATGCTGGCACTTCCGTCAGCCCGGCGATCTGGCTGGCGCGGAAACGCCGTTCTCCGGAAATGATCTGGTATTCTTTGCCGTGGATGCGGCGCACGGTGATGGGCTGGATGATGCCGTGGGCTTTGATGCTTGCCGCCAGTTCATCCAGTGCGTCGCCATCGAATGCTTTGCGCGGCTGTCCGGCGTTGGATTTTATTTGCTTGATGGGTATCATGGCGACCATGGTGGCCAATTCGCGCACCACGTTTTGCGGGTTTTCCTGCACCGCCTTGTCCATCTGCCGGGGATTCCCCAAAAGGGCCTTGATGCCGCCGGTATCGAATTTTGTCTTTCCCATGCTCAATTCGGGTTTTTCCTGAGGAATTCCTCTGCCAGGTTGAAAAAATTGGTCGCGCCTTTGCTGGTCACGTCGTACAAAGCCACAGGCGTGTGCGACATCGGCGCTTCTGCCACGCGGCTGTTGCGGTGGATGATGGTCTCGAAAACGTAGTCAGAGGAGCTGTTGCGCACCTCTTCCACAATGGCGTTGGCCAGGCGCAGCCGGCTGTCGTACATGGAAATGAGCAAGCCTTCTACCTGCAGGGTGGGGTTGAAGCCCTGGCGGATGAGGTCGATGGTGTTTTTCAGCTTGGCGAGGCCCTCGAAGGAGAACATCTCGCACTGCACCGGGATCAATACCGTGTCGGCTGCGACGAGGGCGTTGACGGTGATGAGGCCCAAAGAGGGCAGGCAGTCGATGAAGATATAGTCATAATCGTTGCGCAGCTCGCCGACCACGCCGCGCAGCACGTATTCGCGGTTGGGCATGTTCACCATTTCGAGCTCGGCGCCTACCAGGTCGATGTTGGAAGGCAGGAGCCAGAGGTTGGGCGTCTCGGTAGCCAGGATGCCCTCGCGGGGGTCGGTGCCGTGCACGAGGCAGTCGTAGAGGCTGACCCGGTCGTCGTCGTCGAGGTGGCCTACGCCGGAAGAGGCGTTGGCTTGGGGGTCGGCGTCGATGAGCAGCACCTTTTTCTCCAGGATAGCCAGAGACGCTGCGAGGTTGATGGCAGTGGTCGTTTTGCCGACGCCGCCTTTTTGGTTGGCAATGGTGATTACTTTGCCCATGTCTTTTAGCATATCAGTGGATTGGTTTTGCCTTGAAAAGTAGGCAAAGGTAGCGTTGGTTATTCCAAAGCGTGGAACATTTTGGCGGGAAGTTATCCCCTTGTTATCCACAGGTTGCTAACATGAGTTTGAGCCAATCGCAGGGCAAATTATTTGCACAATACGTTACCAGATTGAATTTAGCGTGAATAATTCTCCAGATTTAATCAATGCAGCACCATGTGTGGTCATCAACCTGATGTTGGTAAAGTCCGAAGTTGGAAAGAATGTCTCCGTCAGGCAAGTTTCGCCATCATCTGCAAACAGCTCACAAGACGCCACATCGAAGAAAAGATGAAACTTCAGAATCTTGTTCGTGGAGGTTCTTGGCGCTGAATGCCTTTTTGTCGCAAACTTATCTGAAAAAGCCAAATGGCCTGACTGGGTCCGATCACTGAAATAGTCATTTTTTGTTGCATCAAACCCAACGCTGTATTTTTCTCCCTTTGAATTTGAAACAATTACCTGGAATGTTGCCTGGGAATTTTCTGGCAATTCAATCTCCAGTTTGAGCTCAAAACATGTCGGTTCGATTCCCAGTTTGTGTGTTAAATCCAGATTTCCCGAAATTGTTTGATTGTCAATTATATACTGTTTTTTACGCAGTTTTTCCAGCGCTTGAACAGGCTGGGAAAAAAGCCGAAATCCTGCTGCTGTCCGCCTTAATTTTAGGGTTCGAGGCATTGTCATGGCACTGCGCCATTTTTCAGTAGGCACTACGGTAGCGTAATCCCAATTCGACATCCAACCCATAAAAATTCGCCGGCCATCGCCCTTCGGAACATCAGACCAGGTTACACCAGCATAATTATCACGGCCTAAGTCCAGCCACACGCCTTTTTCCTGGGCTACATATTCTTTGAATTTGGGATCGAGCACAAAGGTTTTTCCATCAAAATCACCGACAAAGTATTGTGTGCCGCTGCCGCCATTGGGTGCACCGGGGTTGATGCTTTGCAGGAGCACCCATTTGGTTTCAAGGTTGCCATCTTTCGCAAATGAACCTTCCACCGAAATTGGGAACAAATCGGGGCATTCCCAAACGCCGGTATGGGCGCCCCATTCCTGTCCAAAATCGCTCAGATGCGTCCATTTTTTCATATCCTGAGACCCCCAGAATTTTACGTGGTTTTGGGCGGCAAACACCATAACCCATTGTTTTGATTTTTCGTCCCAAATCACTTTTGGGTCGCGGAAGTCTTTGATTTTTTGTGTATTAGGGATGACAGGATTTCCCGGATATTTGGCCCATGTTCGCCCCCTGTCATTAGAATAAGCAATGCTTTGATATTGGAAATCAGTTTTTCCTGCTTTTTCGCCCTCCATGGAGTGCTGGGTGAAAATAGCTACCAACGGCGGTTTGCCAGGTTTCCCAAACCCACTGGTATTGTTCCAGTCAACCACTGCGCTGCCGGAGAAAATCAAGCCTAAGGAGTCGGGGTAAAGCGCAATCGGTAAATGCTCCCAATGGACCAAATCGGTACTGACGGCATGGCCCCAGTGCATTGGGCCCCAAACGGTTGACTCGGGATAATGCTGATAAAACAGGTGGTATTCGCCTTCAAAAAACACCATGCCATTTGGGTCGTTCATCCACATTTGGGGGGGCGTGAAATGATAGTGGGGGCGGTGGGGCTCCAAGGTATTGGGAGCAATAACCTTATGGGTCGTATTGCAGGTAAAAAAAACGATTCCGAGGCAGACTATCAATAGTTTTTGACGCATGAGCGGGTGGTTTTTGGGTTTTAATCTGAACTTATTGTTTGATCAGGATGGTAGAATCGGCCGGGATCCGGTCTGTCAACAATTGGATGATATAGGTGCCTGCTGGAAGCGTTTCACTATCGAGGGAGCATTGGTTTTGACCGGCCGGACGTTGGCCGAGCATTTTGGACTCAAACAATTTTCCATGTACATCCAGCACAAGGATGCTTACCTCGGCAGGTTTTGGCAGTTCGAAATCCAACTGAAATGCGCCATTTGTCGGATTGGGCTGAATACTGGCAATGATTTTCCTGGAGTGTGCCACAGGCGCCCTAGTGGCCAAAATAGTAGGATCATTCATACTTTTCATCTCCCAGATATCGACACTTTCAAAGGTTGCCATTCCACCTTGGGTAAACAAATCTATTTGATTGCTTTCCGGCTTTTCGGGGTAAATCCGTGTAGAAAGCGCTTTTTCATCATTCATGAATACTTCCAAAACTGATCCGTCCAGAAATACCCGCAATTTCAGCGGTACGCCAGCAGGCTGGGAAAGCACGGCGGTCAGGAAGGATTTAGGGAGATTGTTGTTGACGCTGGAATTATTCCGGTCAATGACTACAATACCGGCAACAATGTCCCAGTAAATTCGGGTTCGCTCTGAATTGTCAGCAGATTTGGCCAATATAATGCCCGCCTTGGAAGCATTTCCAGGAGAAATCGTGGTTTCAAACTCAAGGTGCCGCCCCTCGGTTCCTGGGAGCAGTTCGGTTTGCCCATCCGATACCGCCAGGTTGTCAAAATGATGGTTCGTGCCACGTAATTTCTCCAAAGCCGGCAAAGGCTTTTGCAAAAGGGTAAGCCCATCTGGTGAAAGCGACCATACCCTCGGAAGGCTCATAACGTGTGCCCAGCCGTTCTTTCGCTGCTCAAAATCGGGCAAAATATCCGGGATAATGCCAATAGCGATGGTTCTCCCAAGTGTATCAGTAGTAGTGGTGACACCGAGCAGGGCATCACCAGGCTCCAATTGTTTGGGTTGCGTTTGGTCGGGGGTGAAATATTCATTTTCAAAAGTACCAGTCCAGTACAAAATACGAGCAGGAAGGCCATTATATGGGATGGGTTGGGCAGTAAAAACCCTCTTGTTCCCAAAGTTCAGGAACATGGGCACCTCCCAGAAAACGCCAGTGTTGTCAGTTGCCTGTACACCCTTTTTGAGCGTATAGAGGTACGTCCAATTAATATGGTCAGTTGATTTATATAACAATGCGGCACCCCCAATGCTGTTTCCGGTACCAATGATCATATAAAAACTGCCATTTTCTTTCCAGATAAAGGGGTCGCGAAAGTCATTGGAAGTGTAGGGCGCCGGAGGGTTTGGCACAACTGGATTATTCAAGAATTTTTGGTAGTCGGAAGCGGTAGCATTGCCTTCGGCCAAGCACATTTGGGCTGTTGCGCCATCCACGCCAGTGTACATGATATAAGGCTTGCCATTGTCTTCAAATGAAACGCCCGACCAACAACCAGCTTTGTCATACCCATCCGGATCTGGCCATAGAACGACTTTTTGTTCTTTCCACACCACCAGATCGGCACTGGTTTGGTGCCCCCAGTTCAATTGGCCCCAATAGGGCCCATTGCCGTTTTTCTGATAAAAAATATGATAAAGGCCGTTGTAAAAAATGAGCCCATGTGGTTCGTTCATCCAATTGGCCTGGGGCATGGCGTGAAACAATGGGCGATGGATATCGCCTTCAAATCGGCTTGGGGGAATGGTCATGTCCGGAACATTCGCCGGAAGTTCATTGGCATACAGAAGGGATAAATCGTTTTGAGATAGCACCTGATCATATACTTTCACCTCATCAATCAATCCACAGAAAAGGCCGGTCTCATATATGCCAGACAAGGATTGCGTATGAAATTTGCCAATTTTTACGGCGTTGGGCGATGCCCAGTTCAAGGTTCCAGAATTAATGCTTTGCTGCAATACCAAATCGCCATTGATGTAGCCGAACATTTGGCCGTTCGCAGAATTCACCGTCAATGCAATCCGCGACCACTGATAAATCGGTATTTTTTGTGTGCTCGTTTTTTTTGTGACAAGGCCATTAACCGTAACACCGGTTTCCAGGCGACCATATTTGTCAATGGCCAAATAGGCGCCGCCGCCACTCAAATTGGCGTTGGTAAAAATCGCAGCCGTATTGACAGGATACACTTCGGGCGCTACCCAAGCGCTGATGGTAAGATGTTGGCCAGGCATGGGATTCGTCAAATTGCCTTCGACCCATGTGGCAAAGCCATTGAAGCGCAGCGCGTTTCCAGAAACCCCAATTGCCCATTCAGCGGCCATTTTGGGGTAATCATTTCGAACGGTGAAAGAACTGTTGGTAACAGATTCGGTTGTTTGCAAACCGGATGTTTGGTCCAGGTGCCAGGCCATTATCGGGTTTTGCCCAAAGGAGCCATTTGTAACACCAAAGATCAATACGGCCAAAATTAACTGAGTCCTTGCATTCATGTCGAAATGTTTTTTCATCCACCGAAGACACTACGGGCAAACCGAAAGGGCAATATCGGTTCAGACCCGTAGCGAATTCGAAAATGGGGGAGGTAACCAATCCTATTGTATGGAGTATTTAAAAACTTTATTAGTTGATAAAATTGTCCAGTGCATTTTTGGTGATGCCAGAAACGTTGTTTTGCCAAGCATTTGGCTGAGCGTCTTCCTGATACCACTCGTAAGCGCCCAGGCCGATGACCAGGCTGGTGCCTTTGTAGGTTGCGGTGGGTTTAAACTCTACGATGGCGCCCAATTCAACACCGTTCAAGGACGGATCCCATTCGAATGATGCGCGTACAATTGCGTTTGCATCTGTTTCCCAAGCGCCTTTGCGGCCATTTGGCGCGACATCGCCGCCCATAATTTCCGGGTGGAACTTGTTGAAGTCCCAAATGTGTGCCCGGTTCTTTTTGGCGCCGGCATCGCTGAGCATTACTGCATTGTAGGTGTGCCCATCGAACGTCACACTTTTGGTCGCCAGGTTTTTGAAAAGATACGATGTCTCATTGTTTGTTGGATAATCGTTCGCATCCGTAACATCAGTGAAGGATATGCCCCAATCATCAGGATTGGTAATAAAAGCGTCGCCGCCGATGTCCAGGTTTGTTGGGCCAAGATCGGCTGTGATACGGCCTACTTGTGCAACATAGGAGCCAGAAAGGCCTGTCAGCAACAAATTTCCACCATTTTTGTAAAAATCGCTGATGACTGTTTTTGCTGTTCCAAGCGCACTTGCCGGGAAAATATTATCCGGGCCAGGGTTTGGGAATATGGTGTGGTGGAACCAAATTGCTTTTGCTGTCGACAGGTCGCTTGCTTTCAGGTTGTCGAAGGAAAAATATCCTGCTTTCTCTTTGTAGGTGGTAATCGCCCACTCATAAGCGGTTTTTATTTCTTTGTCAGTAATAGCGCTCAAAGAAGCCCAAGGCCCAACGAGTGCTATCCGAAGCGGGTTGGCGCCAACCACCACAGTAGCTGTATAAGTCGTCGTCGTTGTGCCGTTCACCACTGTAAATACCACTGGGCCAGTGCTGAAATCGACACCTGCGGCAAAGTTCGGCGTGATCGTCGCGCCGGAAGTACCTACAATTGTTCCTTTGATGCTGGTCAAGTCCGTTCCAAAAGGAACACTAATGGTGATTGTTTTGGCAGATTCGTCCACGATGCCAACCGTTACAATTGGGGAAGAGATGTTCACAGCTGTGATTTTGGCCTCTGGTGGGTCTTCTTTTTTGCAAGATTGATTTGTAAAGACTGCTCCGGCCAAAAGGACAAGCAGTAATTTAATGACATGCTTTTTCATCGTTTGAAAATTTTGTTAAAATTGATTGGAATGTATGTGAAGAGCGGTTGCTCAATAATTTGGATTTTGTGTGTATAGCCCTGGCGCCAAGTCTATTTCACCTTGTGGAATTGGCAGAGCCTCATGTTTCCCTGCAACAAAGTTTGCCCCAGCCAGGTAGCTTCGTTTGGTGCCTTCTACCAGGAAATAGGCATTGATGGTGGTCGCAGCCGTTCCCCAGCGAAGCAGGTCATAGAACCGTCCACCCTCCATCGCCAATTCGAGGCGACGCTCAAACCGTACCGCTTTTCTGGCATAATCCTGTGTCCAGCCCGTTGAAGGGTAAGGGCTTATCAAATAGTTTGCGGCTGGCCCTGAACCGTCTAATTTTTGAACATAAGTGCTGTTTTTGGCGCGATTGCGCACTTGATTTATCAGGTTTCGCGCTTCATCCAGGTTCTGATTGGTTTCAATCATGGCTTCTGCTTTCCATAATAAAATCTCTGCGAACCGGATAATTTGGAAGTTTAAGCCCGAAGCGGCCCAGGGGAAAGAGTTGTGGACATTGGGATCGTTGGGGGAAATGACATGCTTTTTCCCGGAAAACCCGGGGTAATAATCTAAGCTCCGAATCCAATCTTCGGAATAAATAGCCGATCCTTTCCATGGAATACCAATGCGCCCAAAGGTGAAGTCGATGCGTGGGTCGAGCGAACCGCTATAGGTGGCAGTTTCTACATCCTGTCCTATATTGAAACTGTCGAACAAGGGCAGGCCGTTGGCATCTGTTTTAAAAGCATTCGCCAAATTTTGGCTGGCCACGTAGAAATCATCGCCATTGGCGTAGCCTCCTGAGGCGATGCCAGGCCCACGGGTCACGTTCAACAGGTTGCTCCAATTGTGGTTGGCAAAATTGTTGGCAGTAGCGTACTGGATGCAAAAGATGGATTCTGGCCCATTTTCATACTGAAGCGAAGAAATGTCGTCAAATTGAGGCAGCAGCGAAAAAGGGCCCGCCATGACAAAATCGCACATCGTGATAGCTTTAGACCAATCGCCCTTGTCCATGTAGAGTTTTGCCAAAAGTCCGGCTGCCGTGTATTTATTTACCCTCCCTACCGAACCATTGCTGGTCGGCAGGTTGTCGAAGGCAAATTGATAATCGGCCTCGATCAGTCGCCAAAGCTCATCGGAAGGATAGTCGGTGTTTTTGGCCGCGGTCGGGTCGGTGTCCTCCAATAGATAAGGTATCTGGTTGAAATTGCGCTTAAGGTCGTGGTGGAAATAGCCTCGCAACAGCCGGACTTCTGCGGTACGTTCTGTTTTTTTATACGTGGTGGACTCGAGTTTTTGTATTTCCCGGATGGCATAATTGGCCCTTGAAATACCGAACAAGGGGTTTCGCCATTTTTGCGCCACGGCGAAGTTGGTGGCATCCATAGTCGCCACCTCCAATTGGTGTATGTCCGACCGGTCGTTGATGCCGCCGCCGCCTTTGTAAGCATCATCGCTCCGCACGTCTATGATCCAATTGGTGCTTGGTCCGGCAAAAGATTCGTCGTTCCCAAAAAAGTGCGCGCCCAAAGCTTGGTAGGTGGCAACAACAAGTTTGTCAACAACAGAGGCAGATGAAAGCGACCCTTCTGCCAATTGACCCTGGGGCGAAACGTCCAGGACATCTTTTTGACAGCCAAAAGGCAGTACAGAGAGCAGCACTAGGGCTATGGAGAGTTTTATGTTTTTCATATAATTTGATTTATGCTTAAAAAAATGGTCGTGATCTCTTAGAACCGGATATTGATCCCGCCCATGTAAATGCGCGGAAGCGGGTAGGCGCCCCTGTCCACTCCGGGCACATTGGAGTCGGCAGCGTAAGGGACTTCTGGGTCTATTCCTGAATATTTTGTCAGCGTCATGAGGTTCTGCGCCTCTGTGAAGACGCTGACGTTGCCGCCCCAAGCCCATTTTGCGGGAAGATCGTAGGATAGCCGGAGGCTGCGCAGCTTAAGAAAATCGCCTTTTTCAATGTAATATGAAGAGGCGCGCTGCTCGTTGTTGCCGTAATCATCGAGTGTTGAAGCGGGTATGCTGGAACCCGTATTGTTGGGCGTCCAGGCATCCAGGATTCGGGTGCTGTGGTTAAAATTCCCTGACTGGAAAAAATCTGTGTACCACAGGAGTTCGTTGTAAATCTTTTGACCGACGGAACCGTAAAAAAACGCGGTTAAGCCGACGCCTTTATAACTGGCTGACAAATTCAATCCCATGCTGTATTTTGGGAAAGGACTGCCGAGGTAAGTTCTGTCTAAGTCATCAATCACATTGTCGCCGTTGATATCTTTGTATTTCAATCGGCCAACACCGAGTTCTGGCTGTGAAAACTGCTGATTGGCGTGTGCCGTGACTTCTGCTGCGTTTTGGAAAATTCCTTCCACCACATAACCATAAAAGGAAGCTATTGGCTTGCCAGTGGCATAGCGGGCATTTCCATCAATTGGGAGATATGTTTCCCCTTCTGTGCCAAGGCTGCCGATTTTTTCGCCAAATCTTTGCACGGTGGTTTTGAAGGTTGTAAACTGGTATTCGGCAGAAAATTTGAACGGTTTGTCGCCCTGATCATAAAAATATCCCAGGCTTAAATCAAATCCTTTTGTCTGAATCGCGCCGATGTTCACGTTGGGTCGAGATCCTTCCCCCTGTGCCGCGAGCAAAGGTTTTTGGAGCAAGATGTCCGTTGTGTTTTTGATGTAATAGTCGGCAGACAGCTCAATTG
Source organism: uncultured Saprospiraceae bacterium (assembly GCA_964621185.1). GTDB lineage: Bacteria > Bacteroidota > Bacteroidia > Chitinophagales > Saprospiraceae > M3007. The sequence continues at coordinate 19,512 of CAZULM010000076.1, forward strand.
AACGCCCAAACAGACCTAAATCCAGGCCAACATTAGATTGTTTGGTAGTTTCCCACTTAATATTTGGGTTGCCCCGTTGTTGAACCACATAACCAGAAAAAACGCTGGTATTGGTACCGTCAATATCATAATCTGCGTGGTTGATATCTGGCCCAAAAGTGGAAAGCTGCGGGAAATCGGTACCGACAGAGGCTTCATTGCCTTGCTCTCCGTAACTGCCCCGAATTTTTATGACACTCAGGGGTGAGCTTTCCACAAAATGTGCCATAAAGCCTTCATTGCTCAAGTTCCAGCCAGCAGAAACCGCTGGAAAAATGCCAATACCTTTCACACGAGAGGATTGGTCGCGACGAATGGTTGCGGTCAAAAGGTACCGATCATCATAACCGTATTCTGCCCGACCGATTTGTGCATAGCGCCCGGTTTCGGTGCCCCCGCCAAAGGCAACCGGAGACCCTGTGCCTGCCCCGATAACCGTAAATGGATCAGATTCAATTTCAAAATTGCTGCGGCCGACACTCAAGAACCGGCCTTTGTACTGGATTGATTCCAAAGCGCCAAAAAACTTGAAACTGTGCCGTCTGTTGTCGAAGTTGTATTCCAATGAATTGGTCCAAATCCGGTTCAGCCCATCTCCGTATGCGTTGTTGAGAAAGTTGTTTTGTACGTCAAAATCGCCTTCCTGGAAACTGGCGTCGAATTGTTTCGTATAGTAATTGCTGTACTCTATCCCATAATTGGTGCGCAGCTTGAGCCGATGGGCTTCAGGAAGGAATTTTACAAGTGAGAGTAGGTTAAATTCAACGAATGCATTGCCCAAAATACGCCAGGAGTCGGAGGTGTTGCCTTTGTTTTTTTCCAAAACACTCACCATGTTCCGGACATCCGGAAAGGGGCCTACTTTGCCAGCAAATTGGCCAAAGGCATCATAAACCGGCAGCAATGGATGCTGACGGATAACATCAGTTGGCATTCCGTCTTGCCCGCGCTGGGTCCCTGTTTGTACTTGGTCGCTGCGGGAAGTGCTCAGGTTTTCCCCTATTTTCAACCAATCGGTTACTTTGTAATCCGAATTGAGCCGAATGGTGGCGCGGTTAAAATTGGTGTTTCGGATCAAGCCATCCTGATCGAACCATGACGCGCCAAAATAGGCTTGGCCTTTGTCTGTGGCCTTGGATACGTTGAAGTAGTATTGTTGGTTGGTTGCGCCATTGTTGTACACCTCGTCATACCAATTGGTTCCGGTTGGGGAAAAGATATACACCTGGCGTTGATTGGCAGTATAGGGGATAGCGGTGACGACAGCTTGTGGCCCGGCACCGTAGAAATCGGACCAAGAACCGCGCCTGCTTTGATTTTGCTCGGTAGCAGCCCAAAAGGCTTCTCCCCACTGTGTTGCATCGAGCAATTCAATTTTTTTACCCAAGCGCTGAGCGCCTGCTACGGTGCCGCCTTCTATGGCTATTTTTCCGGCTTTCCCTTTTTTAGTGGTGATGACTATGACACCCCCTGCACTTCCAATCCCATACACGGAAGCGGCGGAAGCATCTTTCAACACCTGAATGCTTTCAATGTCGTTCGGATTGAGGTTGCTAATTTCCTGACGGGTTTGAACGCCATCGATGACATACAAGGGACTGTTGTTGTTGAGTGTCGTGACCCCGCGCACCCGCACCGACGTACGCCCGGTGCCGGGTTGCCCGTCCTGGGTAAACGTAACGCCGCTCACGCGGCCATTCATGGCTTGCAGGACGTTGGCATAAGGCGTTTTGGAAACTTGCTCGACGTTCACAATGGAGACAGCGCCGGTCAGGTCTTTTTTCTTTTGCGTTGTATAGCCGATGACAACTTCCTGTAAAAGGTTGTTGCTTGTCAGTACGACATTAAGGTTTGTATTCCCGCCAACAGCAATTTCCTGACGGTCCATTCCTGTGTAAGTAAAAACAAGGATGGCTGTGGCAGGTACAAAGATTTTATAGGCTCCATCAATATTGGTGGTGACCCCATTGGTGGTGCCTTTTTCCACCACGGTTACGCCGGGCAGTGATTCGCCTGTTTTGTCGGCTACTACTCCCTGTACCAGAATGTTTTCTTGTGCGCCAACTGCCCAGGAAATCAGGCAGCAGCAAATGGCAAGTATTGTATTCTTCTTCATACAATTTTAGGTTGAAAAAATTTAGATGGTGTGGTTAGGTCTAATGGAGGGGCACCACTGCGCTCTGTAGCGACAAATGCGCCCATTTGGCAAGCAACTCCCATAATATTTCGCCAAAACAGATGACTTGATTCTTCACTTGAATGCCAATTTTTTTTCAATATCTTCCAAAGAAACGCCTTTGGTTTCAGGCATCATTTTCCAAACAAACAGCAGTTGAAACACCATCATTAAAGCAAATAGTGCAAAAATGGGAGCTTGTCCAAAGCGGCCGGCAAGCAAAGGGAAGGTCGCGGCGATGATGGCCGCAAAAACCCAATGCGTACTGCTGCCAAGCGAATTGCCAAACGATCGAACCTGGTTTGGGAAAATTTCAGAGATAAAGACCCATATCACGGCACCTTGCCCTATGGCGTGGGAAGCGATAAAAACGAATAGGAGTATCGGGACGATCAAACCTCCAGCATTGCCCGTGTAAAAAGCCAAAGCAACTGTTGACAAAGAGAGAATGTATCCAAAGGAACCGATGTACATCAAGAACCGCCGACCGAAACGGTCTATCCAGGACAGGCCGAGCATGGTAAAAACAAGGTTGACGGCCCCAATGCCAACGGAGGATAAAAGGGCGGAGCTCTTGGCTAAACCAGCATCTTCAAAAATGCGGGGTGCGTAGTAAATAACGGCATTTATCCCAGAAACCTGATTGAAAAATGCAATCAAAAAAGCCAGCATTATGGGCAATCTATAACGGCCAGCGTAGAATTCCTTGAGGCCAGACCTTTCAGTTTCCTCATGGCGACTTGCTTCTATATCAGCCAACGATTGATCGGCAGTCAAAGGATTGATGATATTCAATATTGCCAGCGCTTCAGTATTCTTTCCTTTTTTCAACACAAGCCAACGGGGGCTTTCAGGCACATACAAAATGAGGATGACAAAAAGCAGGGAAGGGAAGGCTACTATGCCCAGCATCCAGCGCCATGCATCCGGATTGGCAGCGCCGATGAGCCAATTGGAAAAATAGGCGACGAGGATGCCAAATACGATATTGAACTGGAACATGGCGGTCAATTGGCCACGTTTTTCCCTGGGTGAAATCTCTGTAATGTACATCGGCGCCACTACGGAAGATGCACCGACTGCCAGCCCACCCATAAACCGGAAAATCATCAGCCAAATAGCATCCGGTGCCAAGGCAGAGCCGACAGCCGAAATCAGATAGAGCAGGGCAACCCAGAACAAACTGTTTTTTCGGCCAATCCTTTCTGCTGGCAAACCTCCGAACACGGCGCCGACTATGGTGCCATATAAGGCCATGGCGACCAATTGGCCGGTCATTGTATCGCTTAAATTCCATAGACTTTGAACGGTACCTTCGCAACCAGAGATAACGGCTGTATCGAGCCCAAAAAGAAAACCGCCAAGAGAAACGACGATTGACCAATAAAATACTTTACGGTAATTCATGTTGTTGGTTTGTTTCGCAAAGTTTTCTCCAAACCAACAGGAGGGAATTTCAGAATTATTCCAAATGTATTTGAATATGTTACATCGGCTTTAAAACTGAATTATTGATTGAAATAAAGCTGTTTCGAGGGCTTTTATTTCGATTTTTGCATAGCTGTTTTTTTGGGGCAACAGGTGCAGCCTTCAATAATGTTACCTTGATTTTTAATAATGTTACCAAGAAAAAGTTGTTTTGCTGTTGTGCTCTACAGATGATTCCGATCCCGCCACTCCGTTGGAGAGCAGGCATACTTTCCCTTGAACGCAGTGGAGAAATAACCTGGGGAATTGTAGCCGGTTTGATAGGCTACTTCGGCAATGGTGAGTTGGCTTTCGAGCAGCAATTCGCCGGCTTTGGTGAGTCTAATATGTTGAATATAATCAATGGGGCTTTCTCCCAACAGCGCTTTTGTCTTTCGGAACAGTTGTACCCTGGAGAGCCCAAATTCTTCGCTCAAGCGCTCTACGGTTAGGTTCTGATCGGCAAATTGCTGGTCGATGAAGCCGGTAAACTTTTTTAAAAACTTCTGGTCAATTTCGCCGATGCCGCTCGGTATCTTTCCTGGGTGCAAGGCTCCACTAAAAAGTTCCCGCAAGTTTTCACGGCTTTGCAACAGATTTTTGACTACTTCTGACAGAAAGACCAAGTTGAAGGGCTTGGTGACATAGGCATCTGCTCCTGTTTGAATGCCTTCAATTTTTTGCTCTATCGTATTTTTGGCTGTCAACAAAACTATGGGGATATGGGAGGTGCGCAGGTCTGATTTTAGCATTTTGGCCAAAGTTAGGCCGTCTCTTCCCGGCATGGCAATGTCTGCAATTATGAGATCCGGAACGTCTTCCAGTGCTTTTTCATACCCGACTATTCCATCAGAAGCCTCAATAATTTGGTAGTAGTTGCCAAATTGTTTCCGTAAAAAGCGCCGGAGGTCATCATTGTCTTCTATGACTAAGATGGTCTGTTCTCCCAGGCTTTTATCGGACAAAGGCAAGGCATTTTCGGCGCTTTCTCCTTCAAAATAGAGCAACGTTTCGTCGTAGGATATGCCTTCTGGTGTGTCAGCCACCAATTGATCGGGGCGAAAATGGCTGTTGCCAAGCGGAATGATCACCTCAAACCTTGCACCCTTTCCAGGTTCACTCCACAGGTTGATGGAGCCGCTGTGTTGGCCAACGAGTTCTTTCGAAAGAGAAAGCCCCAAACCTGTGCCGGAAGATTTATTGGCAGAACCTTGAAAAAAACGATCAAAGACATGGTCAATATGCTCCTTTGCCATGCCCTTTCCCGTGTCTTCAACCTTGACGACGGCATTGCCTGAAATGGGATCAACCACAACTGCCACTTGAATTTTCCCACCGTCGGGTGTGAATTTAAAGGCATTTGAAAGGAGGTTGAACAACACTTTGTCCAGCATATTGACATCAAACCATACGGGGACGTGCTTTTCGACAGAGAAAAAGCCGAGTTGGATATTGCGCTTTTCAGCCATTTTTTGATAGGCGCCTACAATTTCCTGGCAGAACGCAACCAAATCGTTTTCTGTGGCTCGGATAGCCATTTTGCCACTTTCCACTTTTCGGAGATCCATGAGCTGATTGACCAATCGGAGGAGTCGCAAGGCGTTTTTTCGAACCAGCCCGAGGTCTTGTTTTGCTTCCGGGCCATTGATTCCTGTTTTGATTAAGCCTTCCAGATAACCTAGGATGAGCGTAAGGGGCGTTCGGAATTCATGCGAAATATTGGTAAAGAAATCTACCTTGGCTTGCGTGGCAAGGCTGAGCTCATCCGATATTTGCATGATTTGCTGCTCATGCTCAAGCGCCTCTTTTGTCTTTTGTTCAAGACTCCTGTTGATTTCCTCTTTTGTGCGCAGTGATTTGTATAAAATACCGCCCAAAACTATAGCCAATAAAAGGCTAAGAACTAAAACCAATATATAGATGCGCTGGTTTCTGTAAATAGAATTCAAGTCATCAACAGCTTTGAGCTGATCGTCAATATTGCGCTGCAGGCTTTCTACTTTTTTCATCTGCAAATGCAAAATACGGGCGTTGTCCTCGTTGATCACGATGGTTTGCAATACATTCTTTTTGTCAAATGGGAGGTTGCTTAATATGGAAAGCGCCAATCGAATGGCCTCGGCACCGCCTGTTGGATAGAGCAATGAAGCATTTAGTGTGCCATCTTCAACAGCCTGAATCCCCTTACCAATACCGGGTATGCCATCAATACCAACGAAGAAAAGCTGGTCAGACATTCCAATTTCTGTAGCCCAATTGAAGGCATTCTCTGCGAGGTAATCATTGTGTGCGAAAATAATAGTGGTTTCAGGGTGGTTTTTCAAAGTTTTCAAAAAGTTGGCTCTAAGGGAGTCTAAGCCATTTGCCATTTCCAATTGGGCTACTATTTGCATTTTTGGGAACTTCAACAATGCATCATGAAAGCCCTTGCTACGGTCGCGAGCCGGTGTCATGGTCATCCCCAGCTGGAGCTCCATGATTTTGCCGGAAGATTCAAATCTGCTGGCGAGGTACTTGGCTGCGGTTGTGCCAATTTCGTAGTTGTCGGCTCCAATGTAGGCGGAGAATTGTTCTGATTCCGTTTTTCGGTCAATCAATATAACGGGGATGCCAGATTTGTAAACTTCCTCAATGATGGGCGTCAGGGGTTTCGATTCATTCGGAGATACTACCAGAATATCAATGCCCACTTTGACCAACTCCTGTATTTGCTCTATTTGCTGTTTACTGTCATTGAAAGCAACCCGAATATCCAAATTCAATTCCGGATGGAAGGCCAGTTCACGGTACATTTCCTGCCTCATGACATCCCTCCATGGGTCATCACAGCATTGCGAAAAACCAATACGATATTTTTTATAGGGCTTTTCGGAAATGCATCCGAATAACCCTGACAGCAAAGCCAATATTAAAACAAGAAAGGTTTTGGACATAGATCGGATTCAAACGGTCAAGCCGTCTGTCCTACAAAGGTAAAGCTTCACGGCGCAGTAAAGTAGGATTGCCCATACTTTCCAAGCCCCGATCGGAGGCTACAATGCACTTTCAGAAGCGAAAGGATTCAGACGGCCTAAAACCACCCCGTTTTCTTCTTAGCAGTGCTTCGCCTGCTGCCGCCCAATCCCAAAACCCCCAAAAGCCCACGGGTAAGCTCCCTGGCGACCGTGCGACCGATCTGCCGGGTGAGCGGGTCTTTGGCAATGGTTTCGATCATGGTGGGTTCTTCTTTTATCGGGCGGCCAGGGTTGGCAGCGGGTTGTGCAGCTTGGGCCTCCATTACTTCGGCAATTTTGCCGTTCAATATTTCATAAGCGCTTTCCCGGTCAATATCCTGGTTGTATTTCCGCATAAGGGCCGAGCGGTTGAGGATGTTGTCGATTTCTGTGGGCGTCAGGATGTCCATGCGGCTCTCAGGCGGGCGCATGAGGGTGTGTACGAGCGGGGTCGGGATGCCTTTTTCGTTCAACACGCTCATAAACGCCTCCCCGATACCGAGCGAGGTCAACAAATCTTCGGTTTGGTAGTATTCGGTGATGGGGTAGTTTTCCGCAGCTAATTTTATGGCTTTGCGGTCTTTTGCCGTGAATGCCCGCAGCGCGTGCTGCAATTTCAAGCCGAGCTGCGACAAGATGCTGTCGGGAATATCCGCCGGGTTTTGGGTAATGAAAAAGATGCCGACACCTTTGGAGCGGATAAGCTTGATGATGGCCTCCAGTTGCTGCATCAGGGCCGGGGTGGCTTCCTGGAAAACTAGGTGCGCCTCGTCGATGAAGATGCAAAGCTTGGGCTGCTCCATATCGCCTTCTTCCGGGAACGAGGCATATATCTCCGCCAGCATTTGCAGCATAAAGGTGCTGAAGAGTTTCGGCCGGTCTTGAATGTCGGTCAGGCGGATGATGCTGACCACGCCCTTGCCATTTTCATCAATCCTGGTGAGGTCGCCCACGTCGAAGGAGATTTCCCCAAAGAACGCCTCCGCACCCTGTTGTTCCAGCTCTACCACCTTGCGCAGAATGGTGCCTGCCGTAGCCGAGGAGAACTGCCCAAACTCGGCCTCCATTTCTTCCTTCCCTTCATTGCCGAGGTATTGCAGCACTTTTTTGAAATCTTTCAAGTCGAGCAGCGGCAAATTCCGGTCGTCGCAATATTTGAAGACAACAGCTATCACGCCCCCCTGGGTATCGTTCAGCCCAAGGATACGGCTGAAAAGCACCGGCCCGAACTCGCTGACGGTGGCCCGGAGCCTGGCGCCCTTTTCTTCCGACAAGGAAAGGAATTCAACGCTATTGCCTGTTGGCTTCCAGCTGATGCCGATCTTGCCTGCCCGGTCGGTGATCTTTGGGTTGTCGGTGCCCGGCATGGCAATGCCAGAGAGGTCGCCCTTTATGTCCATGAGCAGGCACGGCACCCCGCTTGCTGCGAGCTGCTCGGCGATCACCTGCAGGCTTTTTGTTTTGCCGGTACCCGTTGCGCCGGCAATCAGGCCGTGGCGGTTCATGGTGCGCAGCGGCACCTTCACTTGCAATCCTTGGATGGCCTCCCCGTCGAGCATGGCCCCGCCCATGACCATGGAGGCGCCTTTGAAGGTGTAGCCGGCTTCAATATCTGCAACAAATTTGTCTTTTTTTGACATGGTAAAAATTATGGTAAATGGATATTTGCGTCGCCTTCCCACCGCCGATGGAGCGGTCAAAAAAGGGCAATTGTGCGCTTGTTGAGACTCAAAAGTACTGGGATGGTCATTTTTTTTTGCATAAAATTCAAAATCTCCTCGTTTCGGCGCCGATTTGCCGCAATTTTGCGCCATGCGCGTACTTTTTGACCATCAAGTGTTTTCCTGGCAGGCTTATGGCGGCATATCGCGCTATTTTTTTGAGCTCGCCAAAGGGATGCGGGAATCGGGCCACGCCCCGGTTTTCCCGGAAGCTTTCTACAGCGACAATGTTTATATGCGCCATTACCCAGGTTTCAAGGCAAAGTCGCTCGCCGCATTCCATTTCAAAGGGAAAAAATGGCTTCAAGAGCGTCTTGGCCGCGGCCCATCCCTGAAAGCCTTGCGCAATGCCGCCCCCGATGTGTTCCACCCTACATACTTTGGCGATTATTACCTTGAAACCATCTTAACGCAAGGCACCCCGTTCGTCATTACCATCCACGATATGATCCACGCGAAATTCGGGCACGGCAGCAATAGCTATTTTTCCTTAGATGCAGAGGTTGCGGAGAACATAAAGCTGCTCGCCGTCCATGCCAACGCGATCATAGTCGTTTCTGAAAATACCAAGCGCGACGTCCTGGCCTATATCCCCGGCCTCGATGCCCGAAAAATCCACACCATACACCACGGCAATTCCATGCGGGCGCCCGTGCCCGGAACCAAGCAGAACCTGCTGCTGCCTGAACAGTTTTTGCTGTTCATTGGCCAGCGCGGCGGCTATAAAAATTTTTCCTGGATGCTGGAGCAGTTGGCCCAACTGCTGCGCGACGACCCCAACCTGTACCTGGTATGTGCCGGCGGGCCAAACTTTGACGGGAATGAAAGGGCGCAAATGAACGTTTTGGGCCTCACAAACAAGGTATTGCGCCCAAATATACGCACCGATGCAGACCTGGCGGAACTGTACAGCCGCGCCGCTTGTTTCGTCTTTCCCTCCAATTACGAGGGTTTCGGAATGCCCGTGCTGGAAGCTTTTGCCTGCTCATGTCCCTGTGTGCTGAATATGGCGAGTTCGCTGCCAGAAGTCGGGGGAGACGCAGCCCTGTATTTCAGCGAAGGGAATGGGGAGCAATTGGTAAAGTCCGTGAAGACCGTATTGGAAGATAGCGCAGTAAGGAAACGCATGATAAGCCTGGGCCTGGAACGGGCTGCGGGCTTTACTTGGGCGAAAAGCGTGGCGGCGCACTTGGAGGTGTACCGCGAGGTGTCGGGTTGAAGCGCCTCGGGCGGTGCCCGAGGTTAGTGATTACGCCCTCCGCCTCGGGCGGTGCCCGAGGTTAGTGATTACGCCCT
>CAZULM010000077.1:0-28115 GCA_964621185.1 uncultured Saprospiraceae bacterium
AACAAAAGCAAAGCCAAAGCCCGTATGTCGGACCCGTTCATCATTCATCATTCATTAAAGCTTCCCAGAATTCGACCGCCCGCCGGGTATGTGGCACACAAATAGAGCCTCCCACGATATTGGCTACGGCAAACACTTCAAAAATCTGATCGGTTGTGACACCGAGCTCATGCGCTTTTCCGAGGTGATATTTGATACAATCGTCGCAGCGCAGCACCATGGACGCCACCAGGCCGAGCAATTCTTTGGTTTTTACATCCAAGGCGCCCTCCTGATAAGTTTGATTGTCGAGGCTCCAAAAACGTTTGATAACTTTATTGTCGTGCGCGAGGATGCGATCGTTCATCCGGCTGCGGTACTCATTGAACTCTTTTACTTGTGACATGAAAGGAGAAATTATAGAGTGAGAAAAATGGCTTGATGTTGCTACATTTGGGCGGCTAAGAAACAAATAATGTTTCCAAAGGATCATAAAACGAGCAAAAATGAGGGTAGTCATTCAGCGTGTGTCCACGGCTTCAGTTACCATTGAAGGGGTAGAAAAATCCAGGATTGGGGCGGGTTTGCTGGTATTGTTGGGGATTGAAACGGCCGACACACTGGAAGACGCAAATTGGTTGTGCCAAAAGACAGCTGGGTTGCGTATATTCTCCGACAAGGAAGGGTTGATGAACCTGTCGGTACAAGGTATTGCAGGTGGGATCATCGTTGTAAGCCAATTTACCCTGCATGCCAGCACCAAAAAAGGGAATCGGCCCTCATTCATCCAGGCTGCCAGGCCGGAACAAGCAATCCCGTTGTATGAGTATTTTGTAGAAAAGTTGCGCCAGGTGTCCGGGAGGCCAGTATTTACCGGCATTTTCGGCGCTGATATGAAAGTGTCATTGGTGAATGATGGGCCTGTGACGATAACGATGGATTCAAAAAGCAAGGAATGAATAATCGGCCATATACACCTCATTTTTCATATTCGGCACTTATCTTTCCGCTAAAATCATTGTACGTATGAAAATCAAATTTTGTGGCGCAGCGCAAGAAGTTACGGGCAGTTCCCACCTCCTTACATTGGATGACGGGTATCGGATACTGTTGGATTGCGGATTATACCAAGGCGGCGACGATGACGGGAGGGCAGGCGATGGGCATCCATTGACAAAATTCAACGAAAAATGGCAGTTTGCACCGAATGAAATTGATTGTTTGATATTGAGCCATGCGCACATAGACCACACCGGGCGCGTCCCTAAATTGGTAAAGGACGGCTTTCGAGGCAAAATATTTGCTACAAATGCCACCCGTGACCTTTGTGCCATAATGCTATTGGACAGCGCACAAATACAAGAAGGGGATGCCGAGCGCCACAACAAACACCTTCGGGAGGGAGAACCAGAACAAATGCCATTATACACCCTGGAGGATGTTCAAATCACCATGCGGCAGTTTGCCAGCTACAATTATGAGCAATGGTTCCACATCCACCCGGATGTGCGCGTGATGTTCCGCGATGCGGGTCATATACTCGGCAGCGCATCCGTAACACTTGAAATAAACCAAGGTGGGCGAAAAGTAATGTTTGGATTCACAGGGGATATCGGCCGCCCCAATCGCCCGATCCTTGGCGACCCGCTTCAGATGCCAGAACTCGATTATCTGATTTGCGAAAGCACTTACGGCGACCGTGAACATGAATCGGCTCCTGCTGAAATCGAAAAATTTATCGAAGTCATCCGCCATACTTGTGTCGAAAAAAAAGGGAAAGTGATAATACCCGCCTTTTCAATTGGCCGAACCCAAGAAATCGTGTACATGCTCGACCAATTGGAACACGCAGGGAGATTGCCCCATGTTCCGGTTTTTGTGGATAGCCCCTTGGCTGTCAATGCGACGGAGATTTTTCAAAAACACCCTGAATGCTTCGATGCCGATTTGCATCGCTACATGACGAAAGATGACAACCCTTTTGGCTTCAACAACTTGTACTACATCCGAAAATCAGAAGGATCCAAGGCGTTGAACAATCGAAACAAGCCCTGCATCATCATTTCCGCCTCAGGTATGATGAACGCAGGAAGGGTGAGGCACCATTTGTTCAACAACATGGAAAGCAAGCGCAATACATTTCTGATCGTCGGGTATTGCGCCCCAAACACACCCGGCGGCCAACTGCGCGAAGGAGCAAAAAGCCTCCGCGTGTTCGGGCAGTTCAAGCAGGTATTGGCTGATGTGGTCGTAATGGACTCTTTTTCTGCCCACGGCGACCGAAGGGAAATGCTGGAGGTGATCTCCAACCAAAAGATATCCCTCAAAAAAATGTGGCTGGTACACGGAACCTTAGACCGCCAGGAGAAATGGCGGAGTTATCTGCAAAGCAATGGATTCGGGGAAATTGTGATACCCAAGTTGGGGGACGAGGAAGTGCTGTAACCCCAACCTTCGGTTAGGGAATAGCTGTTCCTTATCGCCGACCAAAGGTCAGCGGCGCATTAATACGCCATAAGCTTCAACAACAATTCCTTTGCGCGCTCCACAGGAAAGAAATTTTGTTCCAAAGGAATGGCAAAAGGCACGGGTGTGTCGAGGCTGCCTGCCCGCATCACGGGCGCATCGAGGTGCTCGAACAGGTTTTCCGAAATCCAGGCTGAAATCTCGCCACCCAAGCCACCAAATTGCGTGTCTTCGTGCAGTACCAACACACGGTTGGTGCGTTTTACACTGACTTTTAAGGCTTCATAATCAAGTGGAACGATAGAGCGGATATCCACAATGTCGGCATCAAGACCGAGTGTTTCCGTTAGTTGTAGCGCCCAGCGCACCCCAAGCCCGTATGTGATAATGCTCACGTCGCTGCCTTCGCGCACCTGCCTTGCCTTCCCAATTTCAATGGTGTAGTGCCCTTCCGGCACAGGCCCGCTTTCACTGCGGTACAGCATTTTGTGCTCAAAGAACATTACTGGATTTGGGTCTTCGAAAGCGGCAAGCAACAAGCCTTTGGCATCGGCGGGGGTGCTGGGGTAAACCACTTTTAGCCCAGGTGTATGGGCAAACCAGGCCTCATTCGATTGAGAATGGAAGGGCCCGGCGCCTGTGCCGCCCCCCGTGGGCATACGGATCACCACATCGGCATTGGCGCCCCAGCGCCAGTGTATTTTAGCGAGGTTGTTCACGATCTGGTTGAAGCCACAAGTGACAAAATCGGCAAACTGCATTTCTACCATGCTTTTGTAGCCGCCCATGCTCAAGCCCAGGCTGATACCGACAATGGCCGATTCGCACAGGGGCGTATTGCGTACCCTTGCTTTCCCAAATTCTTCCGTAAATCCCTGCGTTATCTTGAAAACCCCGCCATAATCGGCAATATCCTGGCCCATCAGGATAAGCTTGGGGTGGCGTTGCATGGCTTCCCGCAGCCCCGAGGAAATGGCGTCGATGAAGCGCATGTCTTTGCCGGCATTGGAGGCTGCGATGGGCTTGGGCGCTGGGGCATAAACATCGGCCAATTCTTCCGCTGTGTCTGCAACCGGCTCGGGTTCGGCGAACATCACGTCAACGGCAACCTGAATATCTTTTTTATAGTCCTCTTTCAAGGATTTTTGATACGCTTCTGTGAGGATTCCCGCTTTCAACAGCCATTTTTCGAAGTTCTCGATAGGGTCTTTTTTTGCCCATTCCTCCATCAGTTCTTTCGGCACATACTTGGTGCCGCTGGCTTCCTCATGGCCACGCATGCGGAAGGTGATGCATTCCAACAGCACGGGTTCGGGGTTTCGGCGCATTTCTTCTGCCAGCTTTGTTATGGTGGAATACACTTCGAGGATGTTGTTGCCGTCAATTTTGGCCGAGCGCATCCCATATCCAATGGCCCGGTCAACGAGGTCTTTGCAGGCGTATTGCTCGTTGGTGCGAGTGCTCAGGCCGTAGCCGTTGTTTTCGACGAGGAAAATGACAGGAAGTTTCCATACCGAGGCGACGTTGAGCGCTTCGTGGAACTCGCCCTGGCTGGTGGCGCCTTCGCCCGTGAAAGCCAGCGACACCTTTCCCTCCCCATTCAATTTGTGCGCCATAGCCACGCCTGCGGAAACGGAAAGTTGCGGGCCCAGGTGCGAAATCATGCCCACAATCCCATGCTCCAGCGCGCCGAAGTGAAAGGAGCGGTCGCGCGCTTTGGTATAGCCCAGTTTTTTGCCCTGCAATTGGCAGAACAAGCGGTCGAGCGGCATGTTGCGGGCGGTAAACACGCCGAGGTTGCGGTGCATGGTGAAAACGACTTCATCGGGTTCTAGCGCACAGGCTGCGCCTACGCTGATCGCCTCCTGGCCGATGCCGCTGAACCACTTGGAAATACGGCCCTGGCGGAGCAGGTTGAGCATCTTTTCTTCGATCAGGCGGGGTTTTACGAGCTGTTCGTAGAGGTGGAGGAGGGTTTCGTTGCTGAATCCTTTTTTGTTGTATTTTATCATGGCTGTTAGCTGTTAGCTGTTGGCCATTTGCCATTAGCCGTTGGGTCGAAATCATTGTCCAATGTTATGGTACGATGATATGCTGCCAACAGCTAATGACCAATAGCCAGTTTTTGGGGCGCAAAAGTCCGGCGAAAAAGTGGGAATGGGAAGGAAGTTTGGAAGAATAGTAGCACAAATAAGGCCCCAAAAGTTTAAGCCCCGCAATTAATGGAAGGATGTTTTTCAGCTCCGGATAGTAGGAACCATTATCGCCGTGGCAATTATCAAATTATCAAATTAAAAATCCCTCCGCTTCAAGCCCTTCACGGCAAAATCGACCGCCCGTGCCGTCAGCGCCATATACGTCAATGATGGGTTTTGCGTGCCCGTAGAAGCCATGCTCGCCCCGTCGCTTACAAACACGTTCGGCACGGCGTGCATCTGGTTGTTGCCGTTGAGGATGCTGGTTTTCGGGTCTTTTCCCATACGCGCCGTGCCCATTTCATGGATGCCTTTGCCGGGAGCTTCATGGGTGTCGTAGGTTTGGATGTTCTTGAACCCAGCCCGGTCGAGCATTTCCTGCATGGTTTGGAAGCTGTCTTGCAGCAGTGCCAGTTCGTTTTCGCGCCAATGGCAATCAAATACCACGGTGGGCATTCCCCAGGGGTCGAGGTTTGATTTGTCGATGCTGAGCTTGTTGTCGAAATGGGGGAGGCATTCGCCCTGGGCGTGCAAGCTGATGTCCCAGCCTCCTGGTTTGGTCATGGCCGACTTGAACTCGGCGCCGAATCCCGGCTGGCCCGCGCCGCCTTGCCAAGCTGCCCCGCGCTCGGCGCTGCCGCCGATGGCGTAGCCGCGCACAAAGTCTTTTTGCTTATCGTTCAGGATGTTTCGGAACCGCGGGATGTAGAACCCGGTAGGCCGCCGGCCTTTGTGGTAATGTTCATCGTAGCCTTCCACGGAGGCGGAGGCCCGCCCGCGGTAGCAGTGGTCCATAAGGTAATGCCCCAATACGCCGCTGTCGTTGCCGAGGCCGTTGGGGAAGCGGCTGGATTCGGAATTGAGCAGTACCAGGGTAGTGTTGACCGTACCGGCATTCACAAAGAGCACTTTGGCATAGTATTCTACCATTTCTTTGGTATTGGCATCGATGACCCGCACCCCTGCTGCGCGGTTTTTTTTCTCGTCGTAAATGATGGAATGGACGATGCTGTCGGTGCGCAGGGTCATTTTTTTGGTAGCAGCAGCTGCGGGCAGGGTGGCGGATTGGCTGGCGAACGCCGCGCTGAACGGGCAGCCGCGGTGGCAGAGGTTGCGGTACTGGCAGGGGCCGCGGCCGTTGTGTCGCTGGGTTAGGTTGGCGCTGCGGCCGTTCACGAGGTCGCGGCCTGGGAAATGCTCGCGGATGACGCGCTGAAAATGCTTCTCCGGCGCAGTCAGTTCTATGGGCGGTAGAAACTCTCCGTCGGGTATCTGCGGCAGCCCGTCGCGGTTGCCATTGATGCCCACAAAGCGTTCCACATAGCTGTACCAGGGCGCAATATCGGCGTAGCGGATGGGCCAGTCGGTGCCGTGACCGTCTTTGGCGTTGGCTTCAAAGTCGAAATCGGACCAGCGGTAGGTTTGGCGGGCCCACATGAGGCTTTTGCCGCCGACGTGATAGCCGCGGATCCACTCAAAGGGCTTGTTTTGCACGTAAGGGTTGTCGGAATCGCGGACAAACAGGTGGCGGGTGCCGTCGTTGAAGGCATAGCAGCGCGACTGGATGGGGTAGTCTCGTCGGTCGCTGTTGGGCTGCATGTTGCGGTTTTCAAGCTGCCAGGGCGCTTGCAGGGCGGTGTGGTATCCGGTAATATGGTCGAGCTTGTGGCCGCGCTCCAACACCAGGGTTTTTAGCCCTTTTTCGCAGAGTTCTTTGGCTGCCCAACCGCCAGTGATGCCGGAGCCGATCACAATGGCGTCGTAGCGCCTTTTTTTGCTGGTATCGATATGATTCTTCACGTTGCTTGCATGTTTGGTTGAGATAATAATAGGTGCTTGTGCACGACAAAGTTTTTTATGAGGGCACAATAGGGGCTCAGAACATTGGCGTCCAGGCTTTTGTGTCTGGCCCGACGGGCATGTCTGCTGTCCAGGCACCAGGGATTGGGTCGTAGTTAAGTGCCTGGGTAGCGCCAATTTCTGAGGTGAAATACCCGTACAGCACCAGCATTTTCAGGGCGTAGAAGAACGGCGGGGTGCCGGGCTCTTCGCCTAAGGCAGGTTTTTGCGCTTCGAGTTTTTGGAAAAAGGCGATTCGGGCTGTCTCGTTACAATCCACAAATGATTTCCCATGTTCCTGGCTGCAAGCGGTATCTGCGGCCTCCAAGTCGGCCCAAAACTGCGCTTTTTGCTTTTCAGGCAGGCAATGCTCCACCGCTTGCAGCATGAATGTGCCCACCTGGGCTGCTTTTGCTCCTGGTGTATCGGTGGTCGGGATGATGGTTTCCGCCATCTCGTCGAGCAATTGCAGGCGCTCGGCGTTCAACCTGTTCCGTTTTACAGGCTCGAGCGCTTTGGCCAGCAATTCTGGTGCAATGGCAACCCCACCGAGCAGCAAGGCTATGCGTTGGAAAGACTCTCTTCTTGTCATGTGTAATGGTATTTTGATAGATTGTACAGAATCAATTTGTTACTCGCCTGGTTTCGCGCCCTTTCCCGTCGTACAACACTGTTTCCAGCACCCCGTTTGGCAGCATCAGGGTGCGCGATTCCTGGCTCAGGAAGCCATTTCCCCTGAAAAATTCCCGGCGTTGCCGCTGCCCGTTTTGGAAAAAAAGCTCAGCCCAGGCTTCATTTTCTGCCAATCGTATGGGTGCTTTTGCGCTTGCGGCTAAGGGAAAAAACTGTTTGAGCGCTGCCGCGTTCTGGCTGGCCAAAACAAGCGGCAGGCCGGAGGCCAGCGAAATGCGCGTCAATGCCCTGCCGTCGTAAGGCACGAAAAAACCGCTTTCTCCAATTTCAAGCGGCTGAAACTTTCCGCCGCCCGTGTTCCTCAACACTAAGCCGTAAAAAGCGTCAGCACGGCCTTGCAGCAGTTCCATGCCATAGTCGTTCCCGACCATCATCAGGTCGGTGAGCCCGTCGGCATCGACATCGAATGGCAACATGCCGAAGATGGGGGCCAACTGTGCCTGCACGGGCAGCGCGCTGAGGCGGAACTTGCCGTTGCCCAAGTTCTCGATATAGCTGCTGGACATCCAGTTGGCCTCCATGATCTGTGCGCCCTGCAGGTCTTGTTCCGAAAAGACGTCGTGCAAGGTCGCTTCGCCTAATTGCCCGTAGGTGTTGAATTTTTTGCGGATAGAGATGAGCTGTTTGAGCAGGTCGTCGCGGGTGTTGTACAGGTATTCGCGGCGTTTCCCAAGCGAGTCGCGCCAATAGCAGGTGATGAAAGGGTCGTAAACCCCGTTTTGGTCAAAATCCTTGGCATAAACGCGCAGCGGTTCGGTGCTGGAGCACTGGAAATAGGTGTTGTTGCCGTAATTGCCGGCGATGTAGTCCATGTCGCCGTCATTGTCGAAATCGGCAGCGGCAAGGCTGGTCCACCAGCCCAGCGGGTTCGACACGGGGCTGGATTCGAAGGGCCTGGCAATCGGCAGCAATTTTTGCCCGTCGTTTTGGAAAAAGCGGAGCGGCATCCATTCGCCCGCCAAAACCAGGTCGGGGTGGCCGTCGTTGTTGAAATCGGTCCAGAGGGCATCGCTGACCATGCCGATCAGCGAGAGGCCTGGGCACCATTGTTCGGTAACGTCGGTAAATTGGGGCTTGCCGCCATCCCTGGTGTCGTTGCGGAGCAAAAAGCTTTTGTCGGGCTTGGGGTAGTTTTTGGGCAGCACGCGGCCACCAACGAACAGGTCGAGGTCGCCATCGCCGTCGAAATCGGCAGCTTTGGCGGCCTGGTTGCAGGCTTTTTCGACGGGGATCGCACCTGGCGGGGCTGGGGCGAAATTGCCTTTGCCATCATTGAGGTACAGCACATCCTGGTAATAGGCCCAGCCTGGCGCCTGCTGCGGGCTCCCGCGGGCGATGTACAGGTCGAGGTCGCCATCGCCATCGGCATCGAAGAACAGGGAGCCCAGGTCTTCTTCCATTTTTCCCGGCTCGGTTTTGAGGCTCATGTTTTTGCGGGCAAACTTTCCGTTGGCGTTTTGGACGAACATCACGGCATCGTGCTGTGCGCTGCCGCCGATGAACAGGTCGTCCAAATGGTCGCCGTTCACATCGCCAACGGTAAGCCCTGGGCCGTATTGGTTGAACTTGTGGGGCAGGGTTGGTTGGGCGTTGAAATCGACGTAATCGAAGTCGTCGGAAGTGAAATCGAGGCCGGTGCTGCTTGGCGGCACGGTTTGAAAAACTGCTTGGGTTGCCGTTTTTTTTGGCATGTCGGTTTTTATGGTTTTGGCAAAATCAATGTCCACGGTTTGGTTGATGGGAACCGAGCTGATTATCGAGCGTAATCCGCGGCCCCAAAAGATTTCAACCGAGTCAACACCTGCCCATTTCCCGAGGCCGAAATGCGCGGTGCGCTCCGGGCAAGAAAGGTATCCGCGGCCCGACAGTACGATGGCCGTTTGGCGTTCTCCGCCAGAGAACACCCGGATTTCTGCGCCGAAGGCATCGGGGTTTTTGGGGCCGCCCTTCAGGTGTATGCGCAAGAAGGCGGGCTTTGTTTTGCCGTCGTTGGTGGTGTTTTTGAACAGAAAAGCCGGGTCGTTTATGTTGTTTGTCACCAGGTCGAGGTCGCCGTCGTTGTCAAGGTCGGCATACACGGCGCCGTTGGAGAAGGCGGGCACATCCACCCCTGCTTTTTCAGAAAGGTCTTCGAACTGCAGTCCGCCTTTGTTGTGGAACAGGAACTTGGGCGTTTTTACCTGGGGTATGTTTTCCTGTAAATCCATGGGGGTGTACAGGTAGCGCTGGGTGCTGAAAAAGGCAGAGAAGTCGTGGTCGGTCACGTCGCGGGGGAATCCGTTGGTGACGAACAAGTCGCGCAGCCCGTCGTTGTCGAAATCGGCGAGCAGGGGCGCCCAGCTCCATTCGGTTTCCTGGGTGCCGGTGAGGAAGGCGATGTCGCTGAACACGGGCAGCCTGGTTTCGGGGTCGGCGCCGCGGTTGAGCTGCAGCACGTTCCTGCCGTACTGGTATTCGTAGCCGAATTCTTCGTTGTTGACGTAGGTGGAGTAGTTGTTGGCCCCCAGGAACAGTTTTTTGCGCTTGTTGTAATAGGGCAGCATCTCGGTGGTGAAGAGGTCGGGCAGGCCGTCGTTGTTGATGTCGGCGATGTCGCTGCCCATGGCCGAGCCGGCCTGGTGCTTGAATATGCGGGCAATTTGGTTGGTAAAGGTGCCGTCCTGGTTGTTGATGTAGAGCAGGTCGTTGCTCACGTAGTCGTTGGCGACGTAGATGTCGGTCCAGCCGTCGTGGTTGAAATCGGCGGTGATGCTGGAGTGGCTGAACCCGGCGAACAACATGCCGGCAGCGATGGAAACATCGGTGAAATGGCCGTTGTCGTTGCGGTACAGCTTGTCGCAGTTGGGGGAGGAGCCGTCTTTCACCTTTTTTATGTAGCGGTTCGGGATCTTGGTGTCCATAAAATTCGTGCCGATGAACAGGTCGAGGTCGCCGTCGTTGTCGTAGTCGAAGAACTGGGCCTGGCTGCTGTGGGTGGTATCGGCAATGCCGTACTCGGCGGCTTTTTCTAAGAATTGGGGGATGCCGTTGGGGGCGTTGCCCTGGTTGACGAACAGCAGGTTTTTTCTTTTTTCGGGGTCGTCCACAAATGTGTTGCACACGTAGATATCGGGGCGGCCATCCTGGTTGATGTCAAGGACGTTGATGCCGGACGACCATTGGCCGGGTAGTTTTTGGGCTCCGGATTGGGCCGTGACGTCTTCAAATTTAAGGTTGCCCCGGTTGAGGTAGAGTTTGTTTTCTGCCTGGTTGCCGGTAAAATACAAGTCTAGGAGCCCGTCGCCGTTGAAATCGCCTACCCCTACGCCGCCGCCGTTGTAGATAAACTCTTTGGTGACGATGTTGCAGGAATCGGAGACGGTGATGGTGTTCGTGAAATCTATGCCTGATTTTTTGCAGTCGAGCAGGACAAACATTTTTGTTTCGCTGTTGCAGGCAAGGAGCGAAAGCAGGCAGCACAAAAACAGGCGTGTGGGCAGTGGTTTAAGCATCGCCAAAAGAACGAAAAAAAAGGACGAACCGGAGGCGTTTTAGCCGCCAAGTTCGTCCGAAACTAAAATTGTACGAAGTTCCAATAAAGAGCGGGTTTGGTTTGGAGCTTGGAACAAGAATCATCCTGCATTTTGACCGGCATTTCGAATAACGAATACCCTAGTATCATTTGTAGGACAAAATTCTAAAAACCTATTCGGGGTTGTGTCAAAAGGATTGGACTTGGAAAACCTTTTCACACAACCCCGATGGCCATTTAGTGAACGCGCAAAATCAATACCCAGGGTTTTGCTTCAATACAGTAGCCCCCTGAATGTCGATCTGCGCTTGCGGGATCGGATATACCTCTGTTTTGCCGGCAGTGAACTGGGCGCCGCCCAGTGCGTTCACCAACCTTGCGCCTTCATAAGCAAGGTAGGCATCCAGCACCTGGTCGGCAATGCCCCAGCGAACCAGGTCGAAGAAGCGGTGGCCTTCACCGGAAAGCTCCAGTTTGCGCTCCATGCGGACGGCGGCGTTGGCTGCGGCCTTGTCAGTCCAGGGTGTGTTGTACAGCCCGATGACATAGTTGGCGGCATTGGACCCGTTAGACTTTTTTACCCAGGACGCGGCATTTGCCGCACGTGCGCGCACCATGTTTACGTAAGAGCGTGCGGTTTCTAAGCTCCCGGCTTCGATTTCGGCTTCGGCAGCCATCAGCAGCACATCGGCATAGCGGATGAGCGGTTGGTTGTTGGCCGTCCAGCCGCGTGTCCAGGAAGACCCGTCGGTGTAGGTAGTGGTGTTGCTTTTGTAGAACACGAACTTCTTGGGCGAGTACGGGCCGGCATACACCTGGTCGCGGATCCAGTTGTCGCCGGGGTGCTCGATCCAATCGAGGTACGGGATGCCGCGGCGGCCAACGGAGTGGTCGAGGCGTGGGTCGAGCGGGCCTGCGTCTGGAGTGAACGGATCGGTTGATTTCAGGCCGAAGTCGTTTTTCACCTCGTTGGCGGCGTTCAGGTAGGAACCGTCGAGCAGCGGGAGGCCGTTGGCATCGGTGCGGAAGGAGTTGACCAGTTCGAAGCTGGGCTGGAAGAACCCGCAGCATCCGGCAGGGCCGTCGGAGCCGGAGTTGTACGGGAAGTTTAGCACGTGCTCGCCGTTGGCATTGGCTGTGGAGCCGGTGTTGACCGCGCATTGCACGGCGAAAACCGATTCGGCGTTGTTCTCGAATGCCGGGTTGAAGGCATCGGGGTAGCTGGGCGTGAGTGCGTATTTGGCGCCACCGGAGGTTTTGCCGTTGGCAATGATATCGGTGAACAGGGTCTTTGCCTCGGCAAAGTGGCGTTGGTACAGGTGGACTTTGGCAAGGTATGCTTTGGCTGCCCAGGAGTTGGCGCGCCCGACGGCAGCCTGTGTTTCCGGCAGGTTGTCGATGGCAAACTGGAAGTCCTGTTCGATGTTCGGGTAGATGTCCACGTTGTTGGGCACTTTCACGGCATCGGCAGCGGCCATGTTTTCATCGACAAAAGGCACATTGCCGAAGAGGCGGCGCAGCTCAAAGTAATACAGGCCGCGCAGGAAGCGGGCCTCGGCGCGGAAGCGCTTTTTGTCGGCATCCGTCACGTTCGGGTCGGTGGTGCTGTTGGTGATGCGCAGCACCTGGTTGCAGCGCGACACGCCTTCGAAGCAGATGGCCCATTTTTGGGCGGGCAAGCCGCTGTTGGGCAGCGTTTCGAAGCGCTGGACCGGGTTGGCGATGGCTTGGTCGCCGCCGTTGGTGCCTTTGTTGGCTTCGCCGCCCAGGATGCTTCCGTGGAACCAGTTGCCAAAACCGGCATAAAAAAGTTGGTCGCGGCCCGTGAGCACGCTGTAGCAGCCGATCAAAAGGCCGTCCAGGCCTTTTCTGCTGCTCAATACTGTCTCGGTAGCCGATGCGGTCGGCGATACTTCGAGAAAGTCTTTCTTGCAGGCGCTGAAGATGATGTTCCCCGTCAGCCCAATCAATGCAAGAACTAGTATTTTACTGCTGAATTTTTTCATAATGTGAGATTGAAAAATTTAATGATTTCAACGATTGGCCTTAAAAAGCAGCTACGATCAGAATGTTATGCCTAAGCCAACCATTACGCTCCGGGTGATCGGGTAGTTGCCCACGTCGATGCCGAAGTTGGTGTCGGCGGCACCGCCGACGCCTGGGTCTAATCCCTGATATTTGGAAATGGTCAGGAGGTTGTTGGTAGAGGCAAACACCCTTGCACGAGAAACTTTGCAGCGACGCATCATGTCAGCCGGGATATTGTATCCGATTGTCAGGTTTTGGATGCGGAAGAAAGAGCCGTCTTCAACGTACCAAGAATTGGGCTGCGTGTTGGTGCTGAAATTCGACACGTCTTCAAAAATCGGGTTCTCAGAACCGGTGTTTGAAGTTGACCAGGAATCTTTCACGCGCTCGCCGATGGCCGCGCCTTTGAATGAGGGGTAGAAATCGGTGAACCATTTGGCAAGGTGGAAAATCTTGTTGCCTTGAGAGGTGTACATGTATGTTTCCACATCAAACTGGCCGAAGGTCACTTTCAGGTTCAGGCCGCCCGTGAATTTGGGTACCGGGCTGCCGATATAGGTGCGGTCGGCAGCGTCGATCTTGCCGTCTGGAACCCCGGTGAGCTTGCCCCGGTCGTCAAGACCGTTGAGGTCGGCAAAGCGGAAGCGGCCGATACCGGCGCCGGCTTGTTCAGGGGCGGCATCAATCTCGGCTTGGCTTTGGAAAAGGCCAACTACCTGGTATCCGAAGAACGCTGAAATGGAGTGGCCCACCTGGTTGCGCACCATGGTGCTCGCCAAGCGGTTGCTGGCTGGGTTCACGTCAAAATAGTCGAGACCTTCGTCGATCTTGACGATCTTGTTGTCGAGGAACGAGCCGGTGAGTGTCACTTCATAGTTTACCCTTGGCGCGATCCTGCCTTTGTTGATGATCTGCAGGTCGATCCCTTTGTTTTCCATTTCGGCCACGTTTTTGAATGGCGCGCTCGGGAAGCTGCCCAGTACGTTGGCGAGCGGCGGGTTGAACAGCAGGTCGGTGGTGCTTTTTTTCCACAGGTCAACGATCACGTCCCATTTGCCATCCAGGATCAATGCATCAAAACCGATGTTGCTGGTGGTGCTGACTTCCCATTTTGCGTTCGGGTTGCCCACCTGGCTTTGGAAGAAGCCGTTGGCGACGTTGCCGTTTGAGCCATTGATATCGTAGGCGGAACCGCCCAAGCTGGAAGCGTAGAGGCTGTACTGGTTGGAGGGGTTCACCGGGTTGTCGTTGCCCATTTGGCCCCATCCGCCACGGATTTTCAGGTCCTGGAGCCAAGACCTGGTGCTGCTCATGAATTCTTCGCCGCTGAGGCGCCATGCTGCGGAGAAGCCAGGGAACACGCCATAACGGGTGTTGGCGCCAAAGCGCGAGGAGCCGTCACGACGGATTACGCCCGTTACATAGTATTTGTCGAGGTAGCTGTAGTGCGCCCGGCTGAACAGGGAGAAATAGTTCCAGTGGGTGTTGTTCGAGCTGTTCACCACGCGGTTCGACACGGTGCTCAACGTGATGTACCTTGGGTCGGTGGTGAAAGGGTCGAGGCCAGATGCGCTGATGTTGCGGCCGTGGCCGTCGGTGAGCGCTTCTTGCCCTGCCAGTATTTCGATGTTGTGCGCGCCGAATATTTTTTTGTACTGGGCCGTATTGGTGAATACCCAGGAGTACCCGTTTCCATAAAACTCGTTGTAGCCGGAGCTGCCGTTGTTCTCCGAGTTCTCATAGCTGCGACGGGTGTAACCGAAGCCGCCGTAGCTGTAGTAGTTGCCGCCAAGGCTGGTGCGCAGCGTGAGGCCGCTCAAGATGTCGTACTCGGCATACACGTTGCCGAACCCGCTGACATTATGCGCCCTGTTGTCTTTAATGCCATCGCGTTGCGCCACGGGGTTGGGCGGGTTGTTGAAGCCTTGGGCTGCGGTGCCGGCATAGCCGCCTTTTTCGTCATAAACCGGGATAATGGTCGGCATACGGAAGGCTGCCAGGATGGGATTCTCGTCTTGTGCCACGTTGGCGCCGTTTCCGCCGCCCAACAGGCCATTGACCGAGCGGTAGGTAAACTGGGCATTTTGTCCTACCCTGAAATTTTTGAAAACGTCATATTCTGTGTTGGTGCGGATAGAGTAGCGCTTGAAATCGTTGTTCAACAAGATGCCCGATTGGTTCTGAAGGCTGAGGCCGATGTAGTAGCGGGAAGTTTCGGTAGCGCCCTGGAAGCCGAGGTTGTGGCGGGTCATCGGTGCGGTGCGGGTGATGGCATCGTACCAATCGGTGCCTTCCTTGTTGGCGCGCACCACCTGATAGATGTTCCCATTGTCGTAGTTGATGTTGTACTTGGCCAATTCTGCCTGCAAGTCCACCTGGCTGGCGCTCAGGCCCGCCTGGCCGCCCACGTTGATAAAATCGGGCAGCACCGGCGTTGCGCCGTTGCCATACTGTTTGTGCTCGAGCGGAACGCCGGCGTTGCGCAAGGCTGTCCAAGTCCATTCGGCTTGCTCCTGTGGGTTCAGTGATTTCGCGCCTTTCCCTGGGTCGGTCCAGCCGAGGATTGCATCGTAATTCACTTTGAGCCTTTGCGGCTTTTTTGCGCCGTGTTTGGTAGAGATTGCGACCACCCCGCCGGCAGCGCGTGCGCCGTAGATGGAAGCGGAAGACGCGTCTTTCATGACGGTCGTGTTGTCGATGTCTTCAGGTGAAAGGAAGTCGATGTTCTGGGTGGGCACACCATCTACCACATAAAGGGGCTGGTTGCCAAAGAAAGAACCGAAGCCGCGGATGCGCACTTGGCTATTGGTGCCGGGCTGCCCGTTGGTGATAACGGTAACGCCTGCCACGCGGCCTTGCAACTGCTGTTCCACGTTGCCCGTAGGCACAGCGGCTAAGTCGCGGGTTTTGACAGTCGCCACGGCGCTCGTTGCCTGTTTCCGGGTTTCTACCGTGTAACCTGTAACGATGAGCTCGTTTAATACTGATTCCGATTGCTTGAGGAGTATGCTGATGGAGGTTTGGGTGCCAATGCCTACTTCAGTAGTTTGATAGCCTGTGTAGGTAATGACAAGCACAGGGTCTTTCCCCTGCACAGTCAGGACGAAATTTCCGTCCAAGTCGGTAGTAGTACCATTGCTGGTGCCTTTTTCGACAACGGTAGCGCCCGTCAAGGGCCCGTCCGCATCGGCAACGGTGCCGGTAACGCGCTGGCCTTGGGCAAACAAGGTATTGGTCAATAGCACTAAGGCTATCGTCCAAACTACCCTGCTAAAGTGGGTAATTGATTTTTGCATCATACGTGTGGAATGTTGTTAATAATGTTAAGATGAAAGAAAAACATGTTGAAAGTTTATCTTCTTAGCATTATCTGGTAGGGCAAGCGATGGTGCAAGGGGACGATGGCCTTAGGTAATCGGCCTAATTTGGTTGCGTTACTGGTTCCCGACTGTTAAAGAACTATGCCCGGATTTGAAGGATCGATGGATGCTGAACGATGGGTAATAAGGGGATTGCATTTATTCGGTTTTCACAATTCCTAAACTACTGGTGATTAAACTTTGAGAAAATCTTGCAAGGGAAAATCCTGTATTGGTTGATCAGCTATTCCAAAGGCGCCCGCTTTTCCGGCGACAAATATTGGCAAATGTTTGGTGAACTTGTATGCTTGGTTTAAAAAATATTTTCCAGTCGGGTATTTTGAAATATAATGCGGGAATTTATATTGTTTACTTGCTAATTGGTTTCAGGTTTCGGGTTTCAGGTTTCAGCAATGTGCCATGCTTTGCCGAAATCAACCAGTTAGGTAACCTGAAACCCGAAACCCGAAACCTTTACAGCACCTCCACCCATCTCCCCGGCACGCTCGCCCGTATCCGATCGTCGTACATCGCTTCGCAGGCAACCGTGGGCAGGAAATAGCGCCCCGAATAGGCAGCGTTGAGCTGGATGCGGTAAGTGCGCGATTTTTTCACGTTGCTCTGGTTGTACCAATTGTACGGGATTCCGAAATAGGTCATCACCCGGTCGTCGCGCACGTCCTGGTAGTCCATCGGGTCGGAGCTGCCGCCGCCCACGAGGTTCATGCGGGTGTTGTGTATTTCCCAACCGGAGGGGAAAATCTGGGTGAGCGCCATGTCATTGAAATCGAACTTCATGTCGCCGGTGCGGGTCACGGTCACCTCGGCCAGGAAGTCGGCGCCTTGTTTCAGCTTCGTCACGTCTATCACTTGTCCTTTCAGGTCGGTGTAGCGGATATCGAGCGTGATGTTCTTGGCTTCCGAGCCCTGGTTGGTGACGGCTGGCCGGCCGTTGAACACCGCCCTCACGAACAGCCGCTGTTTGCTGGTATTTTTCACGGAAAGGCTGCCCGTGGCATCTTCCGTAAAAGTGTACAGGTAATACGGCGAATTGGTATTGACGGGTATTTCGCGCCCACCGGTATTGATGACAAAGTCGGATTTGTCTCCAAAGGTGGCTTTGTTGGCAAACTTTGCGAGTGCGCGCAGGCAGGTGGCTACTTCCTGGGTGGAATACCAACGTGCGGCGTTGCCGACATTGGAAGCTACCAGCAAGGCGGCATCGAGGCCGCGCTTGTTGTCGCCGATGGCGGTCAGTGTTTCTAAGCGTAGGGCCTGGTCGCGCAGGTCGGAGCCATAGGTGTAGCCCCACCAGTCGTACACGTATTTGCGCAAAGTGCCGAGGTTGAGGAGGTCGCGCGCGGCTTCTTTTTTGCCGGCGGAGGCATAAGCCGCAGCCAGCAAGGAGATGCTGCTTTCAT
The DNA here is from genome assembly GCA_964621185.1 of uncultured Saprospiraceae bacterium. GTDB lineage: Bacteria > Bacteroidota > Bacteroidia > Chitinophagales > Saprospiraceae > M3007. The sequence continues at coordinate 17,492 of CAZULM010000077.1, forward strand.
ACCTGGTGCCGCTTTCCCGCATGCGGTTCATGCCTGCCATATCGGGTTTGCCAGCCATGGCGAGTGTGTACAAGCGGTAAGCTTGGGCCATTTCATTGCCGTGGTAGCGCCAGTACTGGTTCGGGTCGTCTTGGCCGGGATCCCAAGTGCGGGAGGTTTTGGTTTGATAATCTACCCATTTGTTGAGCATCTGCTCGGGCACGGCGAATCCCCTGGCTTTTGCTTCGATGAGGAAATGGCCTGCATAGGTGCTGGCCCAATCAGCCACCTGGTTCCCGCCCTGCCAGTAAGAGAACCCGCCAGAGGCCATCTGGTAGCCCTGTAATTTGGCGATGGCGGCGGTTATGTGTTTCTCTACGTCTTTTTTCTGCTTGTCGCTCAAAGGCGCTATCATGTCAACGTAAAGCTGTGGGAACGCGGATGAAGTGGTCTGTTCCACGCAGCCGTGTGGATATTTGATCAGGTACTCTAACTGTTTGGAAAGATTGATGGGAGGGATATTGCTGATCTCCAGGGTAGCGCTCGTGAGCTCGGTGAAATCGGTGGGGTTGCCGGTTTGCGACCAGGTTTTGCCAGGCTCGATCATGCCGTCCAACACCCGCGTGATGACCGGGTTTGGGTTGCGCACCAGCAGTTCTATTTCGGAGCTTGCCGTTTCGCCGCCGCCTGTGGCGCTGATGACAAATTTGGCCACGCCCGTCTTGTTTCCTACTTTCAAGTCGAAATAAGCCATTTTTTCACCCGGCTCTGAAAATGCAAGGCTTGCGGTGCCAGAACCGCCAACGCTCACTAAGCCTGCATTCTCCTTCACGGATACCGAGGCGCTGCTCACCGATTTTTCCATGGCAAATACATCCACGGGCAGGCGCAGGGTTTCGCCCGGCCCCAGCACCCGCGGCAGGGTAGGCATCACCATCAGGGCCTTGCGCACGGGGCATGTTTTTTCGGCGTTGCCGTAAGCGCCCGGACCGCCACCCGTGGGGGGTGCGGAAAGCACGGCCATGACGCGGACGGAGCCCACGTAGTTGTCGATTTTAAGCCGGTGCCGCGCCGTTTGGCCTTTTTCCAGCTTGAACGGGCCTACATGCACGACGGCAGGCTTGAAGCGGTTGACCGAAGCCGGTTTTGCTTTTTGGTTGATGCCGTCGCCGCCGATGGCCAGGATGCGGTCCAGTTCGGCGCCGTAAGCGCCCAAAACGTAGTCATATACGTCCCAGGTTTTTACCCCAAGGGCTTCGCGGGCGAAGAAAGCGTCCCAGGGGTTGGGGGTTTTGAACCGTGTGAGGTCGAGCAAGCCTTCGTCCACGATGTCGAGGGTATAGACACAAGCTTTGCCGCCCAGTTCTTTGATCGAAACGTTGAAAAACTCGTCGGGCTTGAGCACCTCAGGCATGTCGATCTGTGCCTGCAAGCGGGTGTTGGGGTCTTCTACGTTCACGGGCATCACGCCGTACATGCGGATGGGCAGGTCGTTTTTGGTTTGGGCATGGGGCTGCATGAGGCTGATGTGGGCATACACCGTGGGGGCCATAGTGGCTTCGGTGGTGAATTTCAAAAGGTTGTCGCCAGCTTTGGCATCGAACCACAGGTGTTTGGCCACGCGGGTGCCGGTTTCCAAGGTAAGGAGGATGCGGCCGTTTTCGCTGGCAGGCACTTTGAGGGTAACAGTTTCGCCCACGCCGTATTTTTCCTTTTCCACGGTGAAGGGCAGCATGGCCGCGGCGTTGCGACTGGCCATGTCGTTCAGTTCGGAGGGATAACCGCTCCAGAAGAAGTCGCCGCTGGTATGGCTGCCGTTGTTGTCGCTGACATGCACCAAATAGCGGCCCCAGCCATTGGGTTTTACTTTCCAGGTTGCCATACCACGGGCATCGGTGGTCAGGGAGGTTTCGTCTATGGCGTTGTTCAGTTCGCCGGAATTGAAGTTGCCCACCCCGCTGTTGGCGTCTTCGTCCCACCACCAGCGCCAATCAACACGGTACAGCGCCACGCTGATCTCCTGGTTGGCCAATGGCTTCCCGTTTTTGTCAACCACTGTGAAGGAAACGTTTTCTCCCCGCGCATCCAGCGATTTGGCCCCCCATTTGTTCGTGGGGATATAAACGCCCACGTAACGGTCGTAGGGGAACACTTCGAGCGAAAAATTGTCGGTGCTGTAATCACCGCCCTGCTCGAAGGCGCGAACCTTGAAATTGGCCATGAGCTTGCCAGGTGCTTCGCTTACCTGCCCAATTTTCAGCGGCAAAGTAGCCTGGCCATTTTGATCGACATTTGCATCGAACAACACTTCTGGCTCTGCGTAGAAGTAGCGCGTTGGGTCGTCGAAGGAGAAGTTTTTGTAGTTGGGAAATTCGGTTTTTCGGGAAACGACCGTCATTTCAACCTTCGCTTTCAAATCCTTGGCCACGGCGCCGTGCAGCCAGTTGACTTTCAAGGCGCCCAACAAGCCGCCTTTGCCATCGGATGTGCGGGAAAAGTCGGCTGCGGTGAGCGATTTTTTGCCAAAATTGAGGTCTAACTTCAGGCGGTTGGGTTTGACAGTTTCGATTTTCAGGGTTTTGTTGAACGTCGCGCTGCCCACCATGACCTTGCAGTTCCAGTTGCCCGTCGGGGCATCCTCGCGAGTGGCACAGTAAAACGGGTACACGCCGCCGACGCTGGTACTGACGGTGCTGCGGTACTGCACGGCGCCGCGCGGGTCTGTCAGCTCCATCGATACAGGGTGTCCTTCGGGCAGGCGGCCCGATTTGTCTTCCAGCACAAAATTGAGGTACAGGGAATCGCCGGGCCTCCACACGCCGCGCTCGCCATAAATATAGCCTTTCAAGCCTTTTTGCGCCTCCATGCCCGCCACGTCGAAGCGGCTGAGCGACAGGGTGTTGCCATCGGCCATGCGCAGGTAGCCGCGGCGGTTGGCAGCAGTGGCCACTGCTACAAACGGGATTTCGCGCAGGCCTTCCAGCAGCACGGTGCCGTCGGCTTCCGTGCGGATTTTGGCGATGGGTTGGAGTTGGTAACTGAGCAATTCGATGTCGATGCCGCTCAGCGGCTGCGTGGTGTGAAGGTCGGTGACGGCCATGAACAGGGAGCCGTCGCGGCCGAGCTTGCCTGTGATGCCGAGGTCGCTCACAAAAGCGTTGCGCTTTACGAAGTGCTCATGGTAATAGTATTCCTTGGCGCAAGGGTTTTCGCGGTTGTCCCAGCGGAAGGCATTGGGGTTTTCGCCATCTTCATCGTCGCCCCACCACCAGGGGTCGTCGTCGCTCCAGTAGATGCCGCGTTCTCCGCCCAGAATGCTTTTGGCCATGCCGAACTCGTCTTTTTCGTCGGTCACGGGCACGAGTTGTTCTTTGGATGCCTCACAAGAGGTGTAATCTTTTCTGAAGGCGATGCGCACCTGGTAAATGGCGCCCGGGTCGCGGCGGATCATGTCTTGCAAGTCGAAGGCGTAGCGCTGCCAGGTTTTGCCCGTGGCGTTGGGATTGAGCTCGGCGAGGTCGAATTTTTTCTGCAAGATGATTTTCCCGACGCGCTCCAGCTCGTTGTTTCCTTCCAGGTCGTTCACCTGCAAATACTGTAAAATATTGGAATTGAATATTTTGAACACTTCTACATCGACAGCGCTGAGGCCGACTGCCTCGAATGGGAAAATCACGCCGCCATTGGATTGTTGCGGGATAATAACGCCGCGGCCAACGAGACGGACCCCCGGTTTCAGGTCCTCAAATTCGATGTTGACGCTGAATGTCTCTTTCAGGCTTTGGCCGGCGGCATTGCGCACGCCGGGATCGACGCTTAGCCGCTGTGTGCCCACGATGCGCTCGCTGGGGTAAACCCGAACGAAATTGCCGTCGGTGACGAAGCGCAGCTTCCCCGTGTACCCTTCGATGCGGATCAGGCCGCTCAGGTCTTGCGCCGGGGCGATGGGGTCGCTGAAGTTGAGCAGCACATATTGTTCTTCTACCTGGACGGCATTGGCAGAAAGTACCACAAATTCGTCGAGCGACGGCACTACTTGCTTGGTTTTCAGGCTTTTGCGACCCCCGACCGGGCTGCCATTCCAGTTCAAATTGACAAAAGACGGCGCCACGCTTCGCTCCACGCCAGCAACCGTCCACGTATGGGTACGTCCATCCGCATGGTGTTTCCAACTGACATCGAGGGTTTTATTGCCCTGTTTAGCCACGAGCATTTGCTCCACCTTGGCAGCATCGCAAGCTTCGTTGATCTGAAGCTTGCCGCGCACTTCCTGTTGTCGCAGGTCGCTTTGGCTGGCCGATATGCCTTCTGTCACCACCTGATATGCCAGGTCGCGGACGTGGAACTTGAACTGGAATGTCTTGGCTAAGTCTGGCACGTCGCTGTAAATGCGCTTCAAGTTGAGGTTCACCACGTATTTTTTTCCAAAAGGAAGGGGGCTGGCGGGCTTGAGTAGTATGGTGCGTTCGTCTTCCCAAACGGCTTGCCCGTCGATTTTTGGGGAGCTGTGGAAAACGTTGACCGGCACGGGCTGCCCGACCTGTTCTTTGCTGATGGCGGGGTTCACAAATCGGACGCGCAGCGGCTCCGTGGCGCTCACCGCGCCGCCGGAATAGGCGTACACATACTTGGAAACAGCTTCAAAGTAAGCTTCGTTTTTTACGATCTTTTGGCTTTGTGCCAACCAAAAAATGCCTGCAATGCCTGCAATGGCGATAAGGGCGTAGGTTATTTGCTTTCGCATGGGATGTTGGTATGAGAGTGAAAAAATATGAGTTTGTGTCGGTAAATGGAATGAATAGCTGGCATGTATGCGCTGCTGCTTTCATGGGATAAAAGTATGGAAGTACCATAGAATTATTGAAGTGAAATTATCAACCGTGAAAAACCAACGAGCAATCGCCGTGTTTATACTATGATTCGCCTGATTTTTGTGATTGAGTATGAATGACTCGACTGATGTTCAATTGATTACAAAGATCGGGATGCACAAAACCAAGCGGCGTGAGGAATAGTACAGCATCCGAGCGGAATTTGCACAATGCAGCGAACCTTCGCTATGCTTTTGTACCTTTGCCAAATTATCGACCTGTAATATTCTCATCATTTGTCCATTCCACTTCCCGGCATGACGTTCACTGCCGCACAAATAGCGCAAATTGTAGGTGGCACCCTTGAGGGCGACCCCAATGCCAGTGTTTCCCGACCCGCCCGCATTGAAGAAGCGGCAGACGGCGATTTTGCCTTCCTCGACAACCCGCGCTACGAATCGTACGCTTACACCACAAAGGCATCCATCCTGCTGCTCCAAAAGTCGTTCTTACCGGTTCAACCTGTTAAGCCGACGATGATACGGGTAGATGACGTGCGCAGCGCCTTGGCAAAACTGCTCCCTGTTTTTGACCAATCCAGCCAAAGCAATGGCCTGGACAAGCCGGATGCCTCCAAATTGTCGGTACACTCGTCGGCACGCGTGGGGAATGGCACTACCCTGGGCGCTTTTGCGGTGGTGGAAGAAGGCGCAGTGATCGGCAACAACTGCATCATATACCCCCAAGTCTTTATCGGCCGGAACGCCCGCATCGGCGACGGCTGCAGGCTTTACCCCGGCGTCCGCATCCATTTTGATTGTGTGGTGGGCGACAACTGCGTCATCCATGCCAATGCGGTTATCGGCGCCGATGGTTTTGGCTTCGCACCGCAAAAAGATAGCACCTGGGCAAAAGTGCCGCAATTGGGCAATGTGGTAGTAGAGGACAATGTTGAAATAGGAGCCTGTACCTGTATCGACCGTGCTTCGATGGGCAGCACCAGGGTCGCCAGCGGCACCAAGCTCGACAACCTGATCCATATTGCGCACAATGTGGAAGTAGGGCAAAATTCGGTGCTTGCCGCACAAGTCGGCGTAGCGGGCAGCACCAAGCTGGGCAGGAACCTGCAAGTGGGCGGGCAGGTAGGGTTTGCCGGGCATATCACAGTGGCCGATGGCACGAAGATACAGGCGCAGAGCGGCCTGGCATCCAGTGTGACAGAGCCAGGGACGGCCATTTTCGGCAGCCCCGCCATTGGCTACAAAGATTTTATCCGCTCGCACGTGGTGTTCAAGCAATTGCCAGAGCTTCAAAAGAAAGTGGCTGAGCTGGAGAAGATTTTGAAAGCGATGAGCGTGCCGACGGATACGGGGGCGTAGGGGAAGTTGGCAAGTTTGCAAAGGGAAAAATGCAAGGGGCAAGTTGGAACCTCGATTGGAGCAATAAAGAAGAATATCAATGAATTGATTTTGATCCCTCATCCCATGATTCAATCTTACTTTAGTTCAGAAAAAAAGGCCGGGTTTGTTGCCTGCGCGATTGGCTTGGTATTCTGTTCCTTTGGCTCCGCTTTCTTGTTGGGCGCAATGCCGCCATTTTTTACGGGCTTGGCCGTGCCGATGGCGGGTATCGGCATCGTGCAGGTGCTTGTAGGGGCTACCATTGCGCGGCGCAGCGATTTTCAGGCGTATGATTTGCAAAAATTGCTGGGCGACGACCCGGAAGCTTTTGTGGAGCAGGAAGCTCCGCGCATGGGCAAAGTGATGCGCAGCTTTGTTTTTTACCGCTGGCTCGAAGGCGCGCTTATCGTGATAGGCATTGCCTTGATCCTCCTCAACAAAGAAATGGTTTTCAGCAAGGGGCTCGGTGTCGGCTTGTGCGGCCAGGGCATTATCATGCTGGTTTTCGATTATTACGCCGAGAAACGTGCGGAGAAGTATGTCAGCTTTATTGAGCGAACGATGAGAGATGAATGATGAATTGGCACGACGTTTCTTTTATTTTTGGTCGTTTGAGTTTCAGCCCTCCCGCAATGGGGTTCTTGGCTTTGTGATAGAAAAATATTTTCTGACTTACATATTGTACAGTAGCCTTAAACTGGGCTGTCATCCCGAACGGAGTGAGGGAACTGCTTGAGACGAAAAGCACAGGCCCCCGCCATTTACTGGACGCGGCACTAGATTCCTCGCCTTGCTCGGAATGACAACCCCAATTAGTCTAACAGTACCATTCATCATTCAATTCATCATTTTGTTTTTAAGCAATCGCTTCTTCTGGCTCACCGGCTTCCTTGTTGCCCTTTTTGCCCTGGCGTATCCCTTCGGGTGGCTGTTCCCGTTGGCACAGACAGGGCTTGTGTTGGTGTTGACGGTGGCGTTGGCCGATGTGGCGCTCTTGTACTGGCGCAGGCCAAAGCTGGTTTGCAAGCGGGAACTGGGCCCCGTATTTTCGCTGAGCGATCCCAACCCGGTCGGCATGTACGTGGAAAACCTGGGCAATATCCACCTCGACTTGAGCATTGCCGATGAATTCCCGGTGCAGTTCCAAAAGCGCGACGGCGTGGTACAGGCGCCATTGCCCGCCGGGCAAAGCCGCTGGCTCGACAGCAAGCTGACGCCCCTATCGCGCGGCGTCTATTCCTTTGGCAACATCAACGTTTTTGCCGCCACCCGGCTTGGCTTAGTGGAGCGCAAACTGGTTTTCAAACAGCCGCAGGATGTAGCGGTTTACCCCTCCATCATTCAAATGAAACAATTCGAGCTGCGGGCCATGCAGCACATCGCACACGAGACGGGCATTAAAAAAATGCGGCGCATCGGGCATTCCTACGAGTTCGACCAGATCAAGAACTATGTGCCGGGCGACGACTACCGCAGCATCAACTGGAAAGCCTCCAGCCGGCGCGGCACCCTGATGGTGAACCAATACGAGGACGAGCGCAGCCAGCAAGTGTATTGTATCGTGGACAAAAGCCGGGCCATGAAAATGCCCTTCGAAGGGCTGAGCCTGATGGACTATGCCATCAACACCACCCTGGCCATCAGCAATATCATCCTGAAAAAACAGGACAAGGCAGGGCTGCTTTCCTTTTCCGACGTCATCGGTGCCACCATCAAGGCCGAGCGCGACAGCAGCCAACTGAGCAGAATCATGGAGGCGCTTTACCGGGAAAAAGAGCGGCCGGGCGAATCCAATTACGAATTGTTGTACGAAGGCGTGCGGCGGCTTATCGGCGCCCGCTCGCTTTTGCTGCTGTTTACCAATTTTGAAAGCAGCTATGCCCTGGAGCGCGCCCTTCCCACCCTGCGCCGCCTCAACCGCCAGCACCTGCTGGTCGTCATTTTTTTCGAAAACACAGAGATCAGAAAGCTGGCTTCGGAGGAAGTGATCAATACTGCCGATATTTACAGGCAGACGGTAGCGCGGCAGTTTTTGCAGGAAAAGCGGGAAATGGTGCACAAGCTGCGGCAATACGGTATCCAGGGAGTGCTGACCAAGCCCCAGGAATTAACCTTGAATACGATAAACAAGTATTTGGAGCTGAAGTCGAGAGGGCTGATTTGAATGCGTACTCTAGCTTTCACGATCTTCCTCTTTTTACTCACCCATTGCTTGCTTGGGCAGTGCGGAAGAGAGTATCCCAGTGGGTATTACCATGTATCTATGTTTGTAACTGTACGTGGGGATACCATGAACAAGCTGGATCGGGAAGGGTATTACGAAGGCCTTCATCTATACAGTGACAATAGTAAGGGTGTTTATTCGGACACAAATCGTTACATACTAGGCCGTTTCAAACATGGCTTGCCGGTGGGTAATTGGGTTGAACACCGTGCTGACGGGGGCTATTCCATCGGGCAGTATGATAGTGGCGGGGGCCTGATTTCCGAAGATGGGAAAGGTGGCTGGGTTGTGAAGAAACAAGGGATTTATGAAAAAGTCGGAGTTTGGAATTGCTATAACAAGGACAGTGTTCTGCTGATTTCTGAACGCTATGACAATCATAAGTACAAAAAAGGCTGGTCGAGGCGCACCTACCGGGCAAACAATGCAGGCGTTTTCATTTTGATCCACTCCAGAATAGTTTTGCGGTACAACTCGATTTTTTCGGCCGAAAAAGAGCGCCATTACTTGAGCAACGGAGTGCTTGTTTCCTCGGATATTGAAAATTTTTGGAGAAATGTTTCGTCGGAGTATTATGATAGCGGCAAATTAGAGCGGCGGGTGAAGTGCAGAAAGTTTTTCTGCATTAAAATCAACCGATCTGTCACGAGATACTATTCCCCCGATGGGCGATTTATAAAAAAAGAAAAAGGACCATGTTGGGTAAAGACAATAACGCCTCATTTTTAGGTACTTACGCCCAGGTTTTATTGGCAACCGCTTGAGAAAATCGGCATTGAGCAGGAACACGATGTATGTAAACGAAATTATCTGAACGCACTATGAAAACATGCACCGTAGCCATCATGATCTATGGCGAAAGCGATTCCGGCAGGGACGCGCGCAACGAGGAAAAATACAAAGACCTGGCCGCAGCGCTGTCTGCACAGGGCTTTGAGGTCAAATCTGTCCTGTACAACGATGGCATCGCTGAAACCTTAGCCACAGAACTGCTTCAATGCCAGGCTATTTTGGTTTGGGTGAACCCAATCGAACAGGGAAAAAACCGGAATCGCCTGGATGCCTTGCTGGTAGAGCTTGCGGAAAAAGGTTGTTTTGTTTCCACCCACCCGGAGGTAATCCTCAAAATCGGCACGAAAGACGTGCTGTACAAAACCAGGGACATGGGCTGGGGCGGGGACACCCAATTGTATGCCAACTATGAAGATTTTGTAGAGAGGTTCCCCAAGTCTGTTCGCAGCTCAGGTATCCGGGTGCTGAAACAATACCGGGGCAATGGCGGCAATGGCGTGTTCAAGATCGCACACAACGATACCGACAATTTGCTCACCGTAGTCCATGCCATTTCGGGGCAGGAAGCCCAAACCTATTCTTGGGCCGAGTTTTATGCAGCGTTCAAACCCTTCTTTTCAAACGAGGGCTTGTTGATCGACCAGGCGTGGAACAAAAACATCAGCAACGGCATGGTCAGGTGCTATTTGTCGGGGACGAAGGTTGCGGGCTTCGGATACCAGGAAATCAATGCCCTTTACACCTTGGGAAGCGAAGACGCGCGCACACATTTCCCGCCGAGCAAACGCTATTATTTCACCGAGCATTGCGGTTTGTTTGCCGACCTGAAATCCATCATGGAAAACGAATGGGTACCGACCTTGCAAAAGCGCATGGCCATTGATGATCAAAAGATGCCCCTTATTTGGGATGCCGATTTTTTTATCAATAAAGCAAACAGCGAAAGCGCCAAAGAAAAATATACCCTGTGCGAGATCAATGTGAGTTGTGTTTCCCCATTCCCGCCAAGCGCTGTAAAATTTATGGCAGGGGCGCTTCTAAAATGTCGCAACGAAGGTGTTTTCCATTCCTGAAAATGGTCAATTTCAAATTAAAAATAATGACTATCGGCATATTGTTCCCCAAGAGCAATGCGATTGAATGGAATTGAGTGATAACGTAGTGGTCGGACGGCGAAAAGCCGTCAGACCACGTGAGACCTCGTCTGACGGCTTTTCGCCGTCCGACGAGTAAGTACACGGGAATGCCTTTCGATAAACAAGATCAACTATTTTACCGTGAAGCAGTTGGGGTACAATATGCGGATAGTCAGATTAAAAATAACGGGCGATTACTGATAATTCAGCAATCGCCCGTTTTATTTTTCCGCATTCCGCATTCCGCATTCCGCATTCCGCATTCCGCATTCCGCATTCCGC